>NZ_JBIAQP010000030.1:0-107230 GCF_042889145.1 Streptomyces sp. NPDC002680 | reverse complement strand
ACGCAGAGAACGTGACACCACCACTGACCAGTGGGTTTGTGTTCTGGTCGAGGATCTGAGTCCTGGATTTTCCGACAAGGTTTCCCACAAGCCCCCGCCTTCGTAGCTCAGGGGATAGAGCACGGCTCTCCTAAAGCCGGTGTCGCAGGTTCGAATCCTGCCGAGGGCACAGCGGAAATCGCAGCTCAGGGCCCTTCCGTCCGACAGACGGGAGGGCCCATGAGCTGTCGGGGACCCGGTCGGTGCCCGCCCGGTCACTGGCGGCTGATCGCCCGGGAGATTCCCGCCGTGACCGTCGTCGCCAGGATCCAGCCCGACGCGATCAGTGTGTAGGCCAGCCATTGGCCCGTGTTCCGGGGGGCGAAGGCGGATTCCTGGCCGAAGGTGATGATCGGGACCAGCAGGTCGAGGGTGTAGAAGACGGCGTTGAACTGTGGTGCCTTCCCCGCTTCGAGTGGGGCCGGGGGATGCGGGCCGAAGTACAGCGCGCCGCCGACGAGCAGGGCCAGCAGCCAGAGGCCGGCGCGGAGGGGGCGGTAGCCGTAACCGACGGCCGCGTCCTGGACGTACCCCCAGACGCGGACGTGCGGGGCGAGGATCGTACGGCGGTGGCGCTGTCTGGCGAGCAGTACCGTGCGCGCTTCGTCCTCGTGCCCCAGTTTCCGGTAGGCCGCGGCCAGTTGCTCGTACGGCTGGGGCAGGTAGCCGTCGCCGGTGCGTCTGATCCAGCGGACTCTCTCGGCGGCCGGGAGGGGGTTCGCGAGGGCGTCGTACGTCGTCTCGGCGAGGCGGAGGTCGGCGGGCCAGGTGTCCGGGGCGTCGTACAGCGTGCCCAGGTGGGCGTTGCGGGCATCGACCGTGCCGTCGACGGGCCGCCGGGTGCGCAGGTCGGTCTCCCTGGCCTGGGTCGCGCGCAGGGACAGAGCGGTGGCGTCGGGGTGGGTGAGGGTGGCGTCGCGGAAGCTGAGTTCCGTGCCGATGCGGGTGCCGTCGAGTTCGATGCCGCCCTCGACCGTCAAGCCACGGCCGAGGTCGATGTTGCGGTTGACCGTGACATCGATCGCTTCCAGGGCGATGTCACCGGAGTTGGTCAGTCGGGCGCCGCAGAAACCGAGGCCCGCTCCGACCGTGGCACCGGAGAGGATGATCCGCCCCTCGGCGCTGAATCCCGGGTGGAAGGTGACGTCCTCGGTGATCCGGACGTGGTAGGCGTCGAGGGCGTGACCGCCGGGGTTGCGCAGGGTGGCGCCTTCGAGATCGAACTCGCCGTCTATCGACGCCCCGGAGAGACGGAACCCGCCGTCGACGGTCAGGTTGGCGCACAGTGCGTCGCCGCCCACCGTGGCGTGGACGGCTGATATCGCCTCGCCGCCGGGAGCGGTGATCGTCGTGTCGCGCAGGTCCAGGTCGCCGTCGATCTGAGCGCGGGTGAGGACGAGAGGACCCGTCAACCGGCAGTGGGAAAGCACCAGTCGGGCGTCGATCTGCGCCGCGTCGGCGACCAGACCCGGCAGGCCGCAGCCGGTCATCACCAGCTCGCGGGTCCGGGCGCCCCGCAGGTCCGGGGCCTCGTCGAAGCGGCAGTCGGTCAGGACGACGGGTACGGCGATCTCGGTGAACCGGAGATCCAGGCGGCCGGTGACCCGCGCGCCGGTCAGGCGCAGCGCGGGGCGGTCGCCCGGAGCCTCCGCCTCCTCCGCTTCTTCCGCTTCTTCCGTCGACGCCGACGCTGTGGCGTCCCGGAGGTCGACGGTGCGCCCTTGGGCGAAGGAGTCCCACAACTGTCGTTCTGGAGCGTTGAGTTCGTCGAGGCGCATGATCGACGATCATCCTGGCAGGGCGACGCGCCGGACAAGTCCTTTCAGACGTCCCGCGCCCGGCAGTCGCGAGAGCGTTCTTCCTGCGCTCGTATGTCAGTCGCCGGGAGTGGCAGCCAGCGCGTCGACCAGTTGCCGGGCGCGTGTCCCCTCGCTCAGGAGGAGCTCGACCAGGGGGCCCGTGCCCGGGTCGGCCGGCGATTCGCCGCCGGAGTCGGCCGTACTCACCGCGCTCGGGCCCGTGGCCTCGTCGAGGTACTGCTGGACGGGCCGGGCGTCGGCCGTCAGAGGGACGCGCTCGCCGGTCAGCGCGCTGTACACCGAGGCGTAGTCGATGCCCAGGCGGGCCAGCCGCTCGCCGCCCGCGTACCGGGTGTCGGGAGCGGGAGCGTTCTCCCTCGCCAGGTGCGGGTACCGGAGTGCGACCTCGTGGGTGGCGAGGACCGCCAGCAGGACGTGCTCGGTGCCCACCGTGCGGTTACCGAGGCGGTGTGCCTGCTCGTAGGTCTCCATGGCGGCCCACCAGGCAGGCTTCGACGCCAGGTTGGTCCCGGCGCTCTTGACCAGCCACCGCTTCCAGAAGGTCAGATGGCGGTAGGGGGCGCGGCCGAGAAGTACGTCGCGGGTGGCGTGCAGCTGGGGTGCGAGGCCGTCCTCCCGGCCGCCAGCGACTCCGGTGCCTCCGGTGCCTCCGGTGCCTCCGTCGAGGCGGTCGCGTACGGCTTGCGGTGAGATCCCGCAGACGCCCAGCAGCTCGACCGCGCGGTTCTCCACCGCACGGTTCTCCTCCGTGCGGCTGTCCTCCGTGCTGGTGTCCTCCTCCAGCAACGCCCGCAGCAGATGAACCGCGCCGAACTTCGCCGCGCCCTCTCGTCGCGCCTGCCCCATCGCCGCCGTCAGTGCCCCGGCCGCGGCGCCCGTGAAGCGGTCGCGCCGGTCTCCGTCCTCCCCCAGCACGTCCTGCGCGCCGACGCTTCCTTCCACGCCATCGGTACCGCGCCACGCGTCGTCCCGACCCATCCTGCCCCGTATCACCGCCAACAGCGCGGTCTGGGTGGCCCCTTCGTCGGCGAGAGCTTCACGCGCGGGCCCTTTGGTCGTGGTGATGGCGGCGAGAAGGTGCTCGGTGCCGATGGCCGCCCCGTCGGTCGCCAGCGCGCCGCCCCGAGCAGCCCCCAGGATGCCCACGGTCTTCCAGTCGGGCTCGATGATCGCTTCCACAATCGCTTCCATGCTGTCTTCCCGCTTCTCGCCGGTCATGGCATCCAGCCTCCCCGACGGCGGGTGGAGATCGCGTCGCACCAGGGGTGGATCTCCTTCTCCATCTGTGGATAGGGAACGGGCTCGAATGACGGAATGCGGGGGGGGCGGCGTCCCGTGACCGGGACGCCGCCCCCCGTGTCGCCGACGCGGATCAACTGGTCGCGCAGGCGGTGCCGTTGACGGTGAAGGCGGTCGGCGCCGCGTTGGTCGCCCCCTTCACCCCGATGAAGCCGACCGTGACCGAGCCCGCCGCCGGGATCGTGGCCGTGTAGGAGGCGGGTACGACGCTCACGGCGGCGCCCGTCTGGGTGGGCGTGCCGCCCCACATGTTGCTGATGGTCTGGCCGTTGGCGAAGGAGAAGCCCAGGGTCCAGTTGGTGAGGGCGGCCGTGCCCGTGTTGCGGAGGGTGATGTCGCCCTGGAAACCGCCCGGCCAGTCGCCGACGACCCGATACGCGACCGAGCAGCCGACTCCGGGGGTGCCGCCGCCCTGGGACGTGGTGACGTTCACCGTGGCCGAGCGGGGCGAACGGTTGCCGGCCGCGTCACGGGCGTACACGGCGAAGGTGTACGCCGTGGCCGCGGTGAGGCCGGTGACCGTGACGGTGCTGGTGGTGGAGGCGGCGACCGTGGTCTCCGTACCGCCGCTGCCCACTCGTACGACGTCGTAGCCGGCGACGCCGACGTTGTCCGTCGAGGCGGTCCAGGTCAGGGTGGTCGAGGTGGCGGTGGTCGCGGAGGCGGCCGGGGTGCCGGGGGCGGTCGGGGCCTGGGTGTCGGTGCCCGTGCCACCGCCGTAGATCGTGGCCTCCTTGGACGTCTGTGCGATGCCGTTGGCGCCGTTGAAGATGCGCCGGCCCCAGGAGCTGAGCTGCGTCGGGTCGAAGCCGATCGACAGGTCGAGGATCGGGTCCGTGTTGCCGCTCCAGGACCAGGCCAGGTAGCCGAGGTCGAGTTGCTCGGCCGTGGCCATCATGGTGTCCTCGTCCGGGTCGCCCCACTGGTCGGCGGGGCCACCGAACTCACCTATCAGGATGGGGAGTTCGGCCGCGACGAAGGCGTTGAGATAGTCGGTGATCTCGGCCGCCGTGTCGAACACGCTGTACATGTGGATCGAGAAGATCAGGTTGCCGGTGGTGTCCGCGTCGTACACGGCCTGGGCGTTGGCGCGCATGACGCCCTGCCAGTCCTGGCCCCAGTTGGGCGCGTCCACCATGATGGTGTGCTCGAAGCCGGCGGCGCGGAGTTTCTGTACGGCGGCGATGGTGGGGGCCGTCCAGCCCGCTGGATCGGTGTTGCCCCAGGGCTCGTTGCCGATGTTGATGATGACGTAGTTCTCCTGGCCCGCGAGCACGCTCTTGAGACCGATCCAGTAGTCGGCAGCCTGGTCGAGCGTGCCTGCGGCAGCGTCCTCGCCGTAGCCGGTGGTGTCGTGCACCTCCAGTACGCAGATCAGCCGGTTGGCCTTGCACTGGGCGACGACAGCGGCGACGTCGGCGGCGGTGTTCGCGGTCCAGCGGTGACCGTCGGCGAGGACGACGCGGACGGCGTTGGCGCCCAACGCCTTGACGTCCCTGAGGGATTGGGTCTGGTTCGGGTACCAGGTGTGGGCGTGGTTGACGCCCCGCATCACGAAATCGTTGCCGTTGCCTTCGAGGAGACGGCCGTTGGAGATGTGGATGCCGGTGGCCTGGGTGGCGGGGAGCGGCTCGGCCGCCTCATATACCTCTGCCCGGGCGGGAGTTGGGGCGAGTGCCAGGAGACCGAGGAGGGTGATCAGCGCGGTCAGCAGGACGGCTAATGGGCTCTTTCGCGTGGTGCTTCTCGTTGTTCTCACTGCGACTCCAGAAAGTGAGCGCCAAGAAACTTCAGCATCAGCGGAAACGTGGGAGCGCTCCCATGAACCCACCGCGACAGGGACACGTCAAGGTGTCGCGCACGCACAGGCGGCCCGGGCTTATACTTGCATAAAAGAAAGTTTCATTGCCGAAACGCTCCCAGCACGGAGCCGACCATGCGAGGTCGTACGTCGTGAACGGGTTCATCGGACGCCGAACCGAGCTCTCGCGGCTGGACGCCCTGACGCACGCCGTCCAAGCCGGCGGGCGCAGCGGACGGCCAGGGCGGGCGGTACTGATCCGCGGGCGGCGCCGCGTGGGCAAGTCCCGGCTGGTCGAGGAGTTCCTTGAGCGCGCGGAGATTCCACATGTCTTCTTCACGGCCGTCGGCGGATCCCGCGAGGAAGATCTGGCAGGTTTCGCTACCGAGGTGGCCGCATCCAGCCTCCCCGAAGCCGCCCGTTTCGCAGAATTCGCAACCCCTCAGTCCTGGGACGCGGCACTAGGTCTGCTCGCAACGGCCCTGCCCACCGACAGGCACAGTGTCGTCGTACTCGACGAGATGCCCTACCTCGTTCGCGAGGACCCCGCCTTCGAGGGCGCCCTGCAGAAAGCCTTCGACCGGAACCTGTCCAAGTTGCCCGTACTGCTGGTCCTCATCGGCTCCGACATCGCCATGATGGAGAAGCTGAACACCTACGGGCGCCCCTTCTACCAGCGCGGCACCGAGATGGTCGTCCCCCCGCTCACCCCGCACGACGTCGCCACCATGCTCGATCTGCATCCCGCGGATGCCTTCGACGCCTATCTCGTCTCCGGCGGGCTCCCTTTGATCCTGGAGGAGTGGCCGCACGGCACAGACCTCTGGGGGTACTTGCGGCAGGCTCTCCGTATGCCCACCTCGGCCCTGCTCGTCAGCGGCGAGCGCTCCCTTGCCGCTGAATTCCCCACTGAGGCACAGGCCCGTACCGTCCTTGGTGTCATCGGACACGGCGAGCGCACCTTCACCCTCATCGGCCGGGCCGCCGGCGGCCTCAACCCCGGCTCCGTCACCCGCTCCCTGGATTTTCTCACCGGCCGCCGCATGGTCGCCGCCGAGCTGCCCCTGTCCACCAGGCCGAGCCGTGAGACCCGCTACCGCATCGACGACCCCTACCTGCGCTTCTGGCTCTCGTTCATCGGCTCCGGTATCCCAGCCGTCGAGCGCGGACGCGGCGACCGAGTACTGGATGCCATCCACACCAGCTGGACCTCGTGGCGCGGCCGGGCCATCGAACCCGTGATCCGGGAAGCGCTCTGGCGCCTGGCCGACGACCGCCTCCCCGAGGACACCAACGCCATCGGCGGCTACTGGACCCGCACCAACAACCCCGAGATCGACCTCATCGGCGCCGACCGCTCCCCCATCGCCAAGAAGATCACCTTCGTTGGCTCCATCAAGTGGCTGGAGAACAAGCCCTTCGACCACCGCGACCTCGCCCGCCTCATCACCCACCGCTCCCAGCTCCCCGGAGCCGACGACGACACTCCACTCGTCGCCGTCGCCCGCAGCAACTGCACCGCCGAAGGAGTTCTCGGCTTCACCCCCGAAGACCTGATCAACGCCTGGTCCTGATCCGACGGATCGTCATCCAGCGCTGGATCGCGAGCTGCGGAACGTACGGCGATACGTGTCCGGGGGCACTCCGATCGTGCGGTTGAAGTGGCGGCGCAGGGTGGTGGCGGTGCCCATGCCGACGGCCTCGGCGATGGCGTCGACGCTGTCGCCGGTGGCCTCCAGCAGCTCCTGCGCGCGCCGGATGCGCTGGGTCAGCAGCCACTGGAGTGGGGTGGTGCCGGTGATCGTCCGGAAGTGGCGGCCGAGGTTGCGCGAACTCATGTTCGCCCGGCGGGCCAGGTCCTCGACGGTCAGCGGGTGGTCGAGCCGTTCGATCGCCCAGGGGAACAGTTCGGCGAGCGGATGGTCGTCCCGCGCGGGCACCGGCGCGGTGACGAACTGCGCCTGTCCGCCTGCCCGGTGCGGGGGTACGACCAGGCGGCGGGCGACGGTGTTGGCGATCGCCGAGCCGTGGTCGAGGCGTACGAGGTGCAGGCACAGGTCCATCGAGGCCGCCTTGCCGGCGGAGGTGAGGACGCTGCCGTTGTCGACGTACAGCACGTCCGGATCGACCTCGACGAGGGGATGACGGGCGGCGAGGACGTCGGTGTGCGCCCAGTGCGTGGTCGCGCGCCGCCCGTCCAGGAGTCCGGCAGCGGCCAGCACGAAAGCGCCGGTGCAGAGCGAGGCGATACGCGCTCCCGCCTCGTGGGCGGCACGCACCGCGTCGACGAGTTCGGCGGGCGGCGCCTGATCCACGTCGGCCCAGCCGGGGACGATCACCGTGTCGGCGTACGGAAGTCGGTCGAGGCCGGCGTCGGGTTCCAGGAGGAACCGGCCGACGCGGACCGGGGCCGGGCCGCAGAGGGCGACGTCGTACCAGGGAGCGGTCACATGGGAGAGGTCGGAGCCGAACACCTCGTAGGCGATGGCGAGTTCGAAGTGGAGCATGCCGTCGGTGAGGGCGAGCGCGACAGTGCTGGTGCCCGTACCGGTGCCCTTTTCCATGTCCGGAACTGTACGGGGTGTGTCGTTCCGGACACTCGTGCGGGTCGGATGTCGCGGCCAGGATGACGACTGGCAACGATTCGTGAAGCGCGACGGGGAGAAGACATGGGATCGGTATCGGGGTCGGGGCAGACGGTTGCGGTGTTCGGCGCGTACGGGCACACCGGGCGCTTCGTGGTGGCGGAGCTGCTGGTACGGGGGTACGTCCCGATCGTCTCCGGCCGGGACCCGGAGCGGCTGCGGGCGCTGGCCGCGTCGTACGAACCGGGGCTCGACGCCCGCCCGGCCCCGGTCGACGACCCGGCGGCGCTGGACCGCGCGCTGGCCGGTGCCGCGGCCGTGATCAACTGCGCCGGGCCCTTCGCCGTGACGGCCGCGCCGGTGATCGAGGCGGCGCTGCGGGCCGGGATCCCGTATGTGGACGTGGCGGCCGAGATCGAGGCCAACCTCGACACGTTCACGCACTTCGGGGAGCGTGCCCGGGCCGCGAACGCCGTCGTGATCCCGGCGATGGCCTTCTTCGGCGGCATCGGCGACCTGCTGGTCACCGCGGCGATGGGCGACTGGACGTCGGCCGACGAGGCGCACATCGCGTACGGCCTGAGCAGCTGGCACCCCACGGCCGGGACGCGCACCGCGGGCGCGGTCTCCCGGGAGCGCCGGGGCGGCCGCCGGGTCCGCTACAGCGGAGGGCGGCTGGAGTACCACGAAGACGCGCTGCCGACCCTGAAGTGGCCGTTCCCGGACCCGATGGGCCCCCGGGAGGTGATCGGCGAGTTCTCGATGGCGGATGTCGTCACCGTCCCGAGCCACCTTGACGTACCCGAGGTGCGCAGCTACATGGCGGCCGAGGCGGCCCGCGACCTGACGGCAGCCGACACTCCGGCGCCGGTCGCGGTCGACGAGGACGGGCGGTCCGCGCAGACGTTCGTCGTCGATGTCGTCGTACGCGCCGGTGGGGTGGAGCGGCGGGCGGTGGCTCGGGGGCGGGACATCTACGCGGTGAGTGCGCCGTTGGCGGTGGAGGCGGTGGGGTGGGTGTTGGCGGGGCGGGGTCGGGGGGTGGGGGTGGTGTCTGCGGGGGCGGTTTTCGAGGCGGCGGATTTCCTGGGCGCTCTGTCGGCGCACATCTCGGTCGAGTTGTTCCGGTAGGTGGCCGTCAGGCCCTGCGCCAGGCGCCGAGGAGTTCCTCGGGGCCGTATGCCGCCTGGAGCCCGGTACAGCTGACGCCGTTGCGGGAGACCGCCACGAGCGGTACCGGCTCATCGGTGATCGCCGCGCGGTGTTTCTGGAGGGCGGCCAGGTCGTGGCTGTCGAACGCGGAGTTCTCCAGCCACTTGACGGAGCCGAGGAAGAGAAGGTGCCTGGCCACCGGCTGGCGGTCGGCGCCCACCAGGTCGATCTCGACGTCGTTGCTGCGGGTCCAGTACCCGCCGATCGCCGGGGTGGCGGGCAGGGTGCCGTCCGGCAGGAGTCGGGCGAGGGACTCCCGGACCAGGGGCTCGACCGCGCGGCCCCGCCAGCTCGTCCACCGTTCCTTGATCCGGCTCAGGGTGAGGTCCCCTCGCCCGCGTTCGATCTCCGCCATGTGCGGGTCCAGGAACGCCAGCCAGAACCGCAGGTAGGGGTCGGCGACCCGGTAGCGGCGTTCCTTCGACGGCCGTAGGGAGAGGGGCAGCTCGGCCGCCACGACACCTTTGCCGGTCAGAACGTCCGTGGCCCGGGTGAGGGTGGTGTGGGAGATGCCGCCGGCAGCGCGCGCGATGTTGGTGAAGGTCCGCTCGCCGGTACCGATGGCCCGTAGGACTTCCCCGCTCATCGCCTGCGGCGGGAACTCCGCGGCCAGTGAACGCTCGGCGGAGACCAGCAGTGCCGAGATGGGATTGTCGAGGGAGTCACGAAGGAAGTCCCACACGTCCGCGCCGGGCCGCCACTCCGCGCAGATCAGCGGGAGGCCGCCCGTGATCAGGGCGGCATCGAAGGCGGCCGCCGGTTCCAGGTCGAGCATCTCGCCGATGTCGGCGGGGTTGAGCGGGCCCACGACCATCTCCCGCCCGCGCTGGTGGAAGGGGCGGTCGTAGCTGTTCAGCGCCTCCATCATGGACAGGTCGGAGCCGACGAGGAGGAGGAGTACGGGTTTGCGGCTGAGCAGCCGGTCCCAGGCCCTCTGCAGCATCCCCTCGAAGGCGTCGATGCGGTCCATGAGATACGGGACCTCGTCGATGACGACCACGCTCGGGCGGTCGTCGGGCAGGGCCTCGGCGAGGAGCCTGAAGGCCGCGTTCCACTGCGTCGGGGTCTCCTCCGAGAACAGCTCCCGGTCGGGGAGCGTGGACCGGGCGACGGCGTCGAGCAGCTCCGTCAGCTCGTCCTCCGCCGTACCGCCGGCCGCGGTGAAGAAGAGGTACGGCGTCTCGGTACGCCGGAGGAACTCCTCGACGAGGCTGGACTTACCGACTCGGCGCCTGCCTCGCATGAGGACGCACCGGCCTGGTCTGGGTGCCCCGGCGGCATCGCCGACCGCTTGCAGGGCGGTGCGGAGGACGGTCAGCTCGCGGTCCCTGCCGATGAAGCGGCGCATGAGAACACTCCCGTGGGCAATGGTATCGATAGCGATACTATCTCCGTCGATACCATCTTGCCCGCGGTCCTGCGCAGACGCGGCTCCTCAAGGAGGCCGTGCCCCGGGCAGCAGCCGATGGCTCGCCAGGCAGACCTCCCGTATCTTCGGGCAGCTCTGCCTGCTCGGGCTGGTCGGCGACCGGGCCGGCGGAAGAGGATCGCCTCAACGGAGTGGCACGTGAGGCGAGTTCGTCCCGAAGGGTCGCTCCGCCTCTGCTCCTGGAAGGTGGACAACCCCCCATGAAGCAAATCGCCAAAAACGCGGTCCTGGCCGCGCTCACGTCCGTCGCGGTGACGGCCTCGCTCACCGTCGGCGCGACGAGCGCGTTCGCGATCAACGAGGGCACGTGCAGCAGGACCGATTTCCTGCAGATCACCATCCACCGGCCCGGCGAGAGCTCGCAGATGCGGTGTTACGCCAACGCCGGAGAGGCCGACCTGATCTCCACGAACTGGTGGGTCACCCGGATCTCGACGGGCAACAACCGCGTCCAGTGGCTCGGGGACGGAAGCTGGCAGCCCGCTTCCGGGATCAACAAGTGGACCGTCATGACCTGGCCGAACCACCCCGGCGGGGTCAGCATCAACAAGGTCAGGATCCTCTGAGGCACCGGCTGACCGGCTGACCGGTTGCACGGGACGGCGGTCCTGGCGATCGCCGTCTCCGGCCGACATGGCCGCGGCAAGGCCACGGCACGCCTATGAGAAAGCCCAGCCGCTCCACTGCCCGACCCGAACGGCGACCACGGGGCCCTGGGGAGGAGAATCCCCGTACTGGCCGTACCGGTCGTACTTCCCGCACAGCGACTCCACCGCGTGGAGCCGCTCCTCGCCGTCCACCAGGAGTTCCCCGCGCCCGTCGGCACGCGCCCACCACAGCCGTGACCAGTCCTCGTCATAGTGGTCGACCAGCACCGACACCGACGGGTTCTCCCTGATGTTGCGCAACCGCCGCAGGTCCCACGTGGTTTTGGGCTTGTGGTCGACGGCGAAGTACAGGATGTCGTCCAGGATGACGAAGGTCACGGGTACCGCGTGGGGTACCCCGTGGCGGTCGGCAGTCGCCAGCCGGGCGACGGACGACGCGATGAAACGTTGCCGGGCAACGAGCGGCGAGAGTTTCATGCGTCCCACGGTAGTCACGCGGATCTCCATTGCTCCTGCCGTCATCCGCTGCTTCTGCCGTCATCCGCCATGAAACGGTCGCCAGGAGTCGGAGGTCGCCCTGCGGTCGGCATGGGCGCACTTTTGCAGAGAAGAGACAGGGGTGGCCCGGCACAGCCGACGGCTGCGCAGGGCCGGCGGGGGCGGGTGGAGGGACTTTGGCGCAAGCACTTCTTACCCGCGCGCCGACAGGCCGGTCTTTGGCGGGCACTCTTCCGGAAAGGTGACGCGGTCCCCGGGACGGGCGTGGCGACCCCGGAGGAGACAGACGTCCAGGAGCCCCCGGCCGCCGACGAAGACCCGGAAGCCTCCGTCGCCGTACCACCGGCCCGGGGCGCCAACTCGCCGCGCCCCGACCGGAGTTCGAGCCCCTCCCCCGCGTACGACACCCTCGCCCGGCTCGGCCTCCAGGAACCCCGCCTCGCCCTGTCCGCCGCCGACTGCGCGGCCCTGGAACAGCTGGCCGCCGAGTGGGTGGCCCGGGGTGCGACGCGCGAGCACCTCACCCATGCCCTCCTCGCCGGACTCCCGGACCCCGTCCACTCACCCCGGGCGTTCGTCCAGCGGCGGCTGCTCGACAAGATGCCGCCCGAGCGGATCGTCGTACCGCCCCCTCCCGGACCCCGGCGCAGTCTGCTGATGGAGTGCACGGATTGTGGGGTACCGGTACGTGCGGGGATTCACGTGCCTCAGCGCGTCTGAGGCGTACGCACGGACAACCACGGCAACCGCCTGAACGCCCGAAGGGCTCACCAGCGCTGCCGCTGGTGAGCCCTTGGCTCTTCGATGTCGCGTCAGACTCTCGACGGGGCCGCGTTCCTAATCGGGGTCGCCGTACACCTTGACCTGTTCGGCGATCTCCTCCACCGCCTCTGCCCCGATGGCGCCTTCCAGGGAGTCGATGACGAATCTGCGATCCCGTGCCAGTCGCGCGGGAAGGCCGTGCTCGACCACGTAGTCCACAAGAATGCCGGGGTCGTCCCCCGCACCGATCCTCGACAGCACCCGGTCCAGAGACACCACGTAGCTCTCCAGATCTCGGTACAGATCGGTGAAGCCCGCCAGTTCGACCTGAACTGTCCGCGCCACGTCGGTCACCCCCTCACCACCCTGATGTTGTCCACTGCGAGATCACCGTCGGCGACCCATTCAGTGATGTTCATCCTGGCATTGTGCCGCGAACGAACCCTGCTGACCGGGACATCGAACTCGAGGACCACGTTGCCTCGGCCCTGGCGGATACCCAGTTTGTCCACCGCGTCACGCGGGCTGTACGGCTTGCCCTTCGCGGGAAGCAGGAAGACCTTGTTCTGGTCGCTCGCCCTGATGACCTTGCTCTCCAGGATGCCCCGCTTGCCGGCCGCGTTCGTGTAGTGCCGCATCCGGATGGTCGCTTCCGGCTTGGCGTTGGAGCTGCCACCACCGGCCGAAGGACAGTTGTGGACCAGAACCGGTTCGGACCCGGCAACCACGTAGTACGTGTGCAGGTTGCTGACAGTGAGGTTGTGGACAGTGGCCTGCAGCGTGGTCCACCGCTCGACGGCGGTGATGCGGACCAGGGAACCGGTGGTCGTCCGGAGCTGCTCGCCGGCCTGCAGGTCGGTCGCGTAGATCCATTCCCGCAGTTCCGGCACCCAGAAGGGGTGATGGTCGGTCGCGGTGACCTCGGCGGTCTTCGAGCCCTTTTCGCCATCGGTGTCGATGGTGACCTTGACGAGGTGCTTGATGCCCTCGCCCTTGATCTCGGCGGTGACCTCCTCGGCCTCGGTCTCGCCCGTTTCGGGGTCGGTGGCCATGACCTGGTCGCCGACCTTGATGTCCTTGATCGCCTTGGTGGAACCGTCGGCCATCAGGACCGCTGTGTCAGGTGTGAAGCTGTTGGTCGGGTCGCCGTCCTTGCAGCTGCCGCCGGAGCCGGAGTCCGACCCGCCGTCGGAGTCACCACCCGAATCGTCCTTGCCGGAATCGTCCCGGCCCGAATCGCCCCGTTTCCCGCCCGACTTGGACTCGGCCCGCCCGCCGCCGGACGACCCCTTCTGCTGGGCGGTCTTGCGGGCCTGGACCTGCGGAGTATTGCCCCGAGCGCCCTTGGAACCGGTATGGGCCTTCTTCTTCGCGGCCTCAGCCGCAGCCTTGGCCGCCTCCCTGGCCTTGCGTTTGGCCTCCGCAGCGGCAGCCTCCGCCGCCTTCTTCGCCTTGATCAGCGCGGCCTTCGCGGCCTTGGCCACCTTCATGCCGGCTTCCGCCGCCACCTTCGCCGCGCGCCACGCCTTCACAGCGCTCAGCGTGCCCTCGAAGGCCCGCCACATCTTCTTGCCCTTGGAGAAGATGCTGGTCCACGGAATCGCGTCCATCAGGAGGCTGCCGCAGGCCCACAGGTCGCCCTGCGAGAAGCAGCCGACCACGTCGTTCCAGCCGATGAACTCCTTGAACACCGCCCAGCCGACCGACAGGATCACGTCGCCGATCGAACGGGACAACGTCCGCTGATATTCGGCGATCTTCGCGTCCAGCGCCGCGATCGACGCGTCGAAGCTCGATGCCGTCGACGTCAGACCGCTCGGGTCCGCGTGCGTGACCGGGTTGTTGTTCGCGTAGGAGTAGCCGTTCGCCTGGAGCGGGTCGCTCGAATCGAGCACGGGGTCCGCGGTGATGAAACGCCCGGTCCACGGGTCGTACTCCCGCGCCCCCAGGTGCACCAGGCCCGCTGCCTTGTCGTCGTCGCCGGTGGCGAACGTCGTGTCCGAGCGGGCCGGCGTCTCGGCGGTGCGGTCGACGCCCCACGGATCCTTCTTGGTGATGCGGACCGACTGGCCGCCGTCCAACCGCACCTCGGCGAGCGGGGTGCCGTTGTGGTCGACCGCCTGGGCGAACACCTGCTCGGAGGCTCCGGTCGTGGAACTGGTCTCGCGGTAGCGCGTCACCGTCGGGGCGCCACCGAGCGAGTAGGAGCGCTCGGCGGAGCGGAGCTTGCCCGTGGCCGTCAGGGAGACGCTCGTGTCAGGCAGGTGCAGCACCGCACCGGCGCTCGAACGCTCCAGCAGACGGTTGCCCAGGGCGTCGTACACGTACGTCGTCTGTGACGCCGGCTTGAACACCTGGCCCGTCGCCGACGCCGAACACGTCGCCAGGGTCAGGTCGGTGCTGTTGGTGAGCGCCGAGGCGGACATGCACAGGCCGGTCGCGACGTGCTTGATCAGACCGGTGCTGAGGGTCTGCCAGCGCTGCGCCGTCGAGGCGTTGTCACACACCTGGACCAGGACGGCCGCGCCCGCGGCCGTGCCGTTCGGCTGTGCGCAGGCACCCGCCGCGATGAACTGTCCGATCGTGGGGTCTTCGACCGTGCCGTCGTTGTTGGTGTCGGCGGCCTTGAGACGGAAGCTCTGTGCCTTGGACGCGTTGCACACATAGATCTGAAGGACGTTGCCGGCCGTGGGGTGGCCGCCCGACAGGTCCAAACACATGTCGGACGCGCCCACCCAGGCTCCGGAGCCGTCGGGGCCGAAGCCCGTCACCGACTCGATCTGCCCGTCCCAGGTCCACTTCAGGGCCTGGGCCGTGTCGCCGCTCGTGACGCGTTCCTTGAGGTTGCCCGCCGCGTCGTAGGTCTGCGTGGAGCGGGCCTTGACCTCGGCACCGGCCGCCGTCCTGTACGTGGTGTCGTACGTGGTCAGGGTGTGCGGCTGGTCGTTCTTCTTCGTGTCATCGCTGTTGGTGCCGAAGTTGTAGTCCGTGACGACGTCGTTCTTGGTGTCGACCACCCCGGAGGTGACCGTCGGGTCGGCCTTGTGGACCGTCTTCGTCTCACGGTTGCCCAGCACGTCGTAGGTGTACGACTGCCAGTAACCGTCGTTGTTGGACGAGACGTTGACCTTGCCGTCCGAGTACACCGGCTCGGCCGTCGACTTGCCGGATGCGGTGCAGGACGCTCCGCCCGGTGTGGTCCACGCGGTCGTCAGCTGGCCGAGTGCGTCGTACGTGAAGCACTGCTGGTCGGTGGTCCCCGTGCCGATCTTGTCCGAGACGGACAGGATGTTGCCCGAGGGGTCGTAGGCGTAGGCGCGCTTGCTCACCGTGTTGCCGGTGATGGTGGCCGTGTCGGTCGCGGTCTCCCGGACGAGCTTGCTGGTGAGCAGTTCGCCGGTGGACTCGTCGAAGGAGTTGTCCTGCCAGACCCGGTGGCCGACCTCGCCCACCGTGGAGCGCATGACCTGGCCGTAGGGCGAGTAGGACGTCTCGGCGACGTACCAGTCCTGGCCGGAGAGCGTGGTGGGGAGTCCGGCCTCGTTGTAGCGGGTGATGACGGACTCGGCGCTCAGGCCGCCCACCTCGGGGGTGGTGTACTTCTCCAGCTGACCGTCGTCGTTGTACGTGTAGTTGTACGTGTACTCGGTCTTGAAGCCGTCCGCCGTCGTGCCCGATGTCGTACCGTCCGGCATCTTCATTGTCATCGACGTCGGCTGGTAGTCGGCCGTGTAGCCGGCGACCGAGGACGTGTACGCCTTGCCGTCGGTGTAGCGAGTCGCCGAGGCGAGCTGGCCCTTGCCGCCGGGGGCGGAGTCGTAGACATAGGACTGGACCGCCGTGCCGGAAGTGGCTCCCACCGCGGTGAACTTGATCTCCGACACCCGGTTGTAGCGCTCGTAGCTGTAGGAGACCTTCTGCCCGAGGGCGTCCGTCGCCGTGTCGACCCGGCCGTAGGCGTCGTACGTGGTGTGGGTGGCGCCGGTGTCGGGGTCGGTCGTGTCGGTGACGCGGCCCAGCGCGTCGTACTTCCAGGTGCGGGTGTGGCCCACCTCGTCGGTGGACGTGGTCATGTCGCCGCGCAGGTCGTACTCGTACGTGGTGGAGATCGCCCCGGCCTCGGTCAGCGCCGTGTCGCTGTACGTGTCCTGCTGCACCGTGCGGCCCAGCGCGTCCGTCCACACCCGGGAGCCGGGCGTGCCCTTCGGCTGGCGGACGATCGTGTAGTCGAGGCCGTACTGGTAGCGGGTACGGCGGTCCGTCGTCGGCACTGTGGTGTTGCCGTCCGCGGCCGGTTCACCGGTCTGCGCGAAGGAGTGCTGGACGGGGGTGACCGTGAGGACGCGGCCCAGGCCGTCGTACGTGTAGGTGGTCGCGTTGGGAACCTGCGACTCGGAAACGGGAACGATCAGGTCGGTGCCGGGGTCGCCCGCCATGTAGTAGGCGTTGCGGGTGAAACTGACCTGGCCGGCCGCGTTGTGGAAGGTGTCGGTGATCAGCTTGCCGCCACCCACCGCCGGGGTCTGGGACTGCCGTTCGCGGCCCAGGCCGTCGTAGATCGCGGTGGAGGTGGAGTACACGCCGTCGCCGGACGCGCTGCTGGGGTTGTCCTTCAGCGACTCGGTGACCACGGACACGGGCTTGCCCTCGACCGTGTTGTACGTGTACCGCGCGGTCGGGTCGTCCGTAGCGGGCTGGGTCGGGTCCCAGGCTGCCGTCGTGCGGCCCAGCGGGTCGTACGTGTACGACGTGGCGCGGCCGTTGGGGTCGGTCGAGGTCAGGGTGGCGCCACGGCCGGGCTCCACGGTGGTGACCGTGGTGAGGCCCGTCTCCACGCTGTCCACGACCTTGGTTCCCTGAACCGTCGTGATCTTGTAGACCTGGCCGGAGGACGGCGTGTAGGTCGTGGTGTTCGCCAGCCCGGTCGCGTCGGTGACCTTCGCGACTCGGCCGAACTCGTCGTATTCCGTGCGCGACTCGGGGGTGGCCGAATCCCAGACCGTACCCGCCGTCGTCGGCGTCACCGTCTTGGTGATCTGCCCCTTGGAGGGGGTGGCGGTGAGGGTTGTGGCGCTGTCGTAGAAGACCTGCGAACCCGAGAGCAGCGTCGAAGCCGTCGCCGCCGACAGGTCGGTCGAACAGGTCGAGGTACCGGTCGTGGTGAGCGTCTGGCTGACCAGGCCGACCAGATAGACGCTGTCCGTGGCCCCGGAGTTGTTGTGCACGTACGACGTACGCGTGCACGACTCGTCGTTGGGCTTCGCCACGTCGCCGAACTCTCGAACCTCGGTAGGCAGACCGTACGTCGAGTCGTAGTCCGTCTCCGTCCGTTCCGTCCGCAGCGTCGCCGAATCCCCCGGCCGCGTACCCGACGACTTGGTCACCGTCTTGACGGCACCCAGAGTCACCCGCTCCGAGACCACGTCCGGCCCGTCCGTGCGATCCCGCGTAGCCAACCGCACCGGCGCATCCGGATAGTTGACCGTCCGCGACAGCCACCCCGACGCCGTCGACGCACCCGAGTCCGGATAAGTCAACGACTCCGCGACCATCCCCGCATACGCCTTGCGGTCGGTCGCGATGTCCGCGCCCGTGACGTCCTGGACCGCGAACGAGCGCTTGACGTCGTCGCTCGAGTCCTTCGGCGTGCTGTCGTCCAGGACGTCGTCGCTCATGCCCCGGAAGTAGCGCGTCACCGACTTCGACGCCACGCTGCCGTCCGGTGCCGACGGGACGCCCGAGATCGTCGTGATCACCGGGTAGCCGCGCCAGTCGTCCCAGGTGCGGGTCTTCGGGCGGGAGAACTCCGCCTGGTTCTTGGCCCAGAGGGCGCCTACCGTCTTGTTGGACGTGTCGGTGTCGTACTCGTATGTCGTCGTGACGTCTGTGGCGTCAGCCAACTGCGGGTACTCCGTGATCGACTCGACCACGTACTTGTGGAACCACGAGATCCGCTTGTCGGTCAGTTCGCCGTCCGCGTGCCAGTAGGCCGGGTAGCAGCGCAGGGTGTTCTTGTCGACCGCCGGGAAGTTGTCGCCTGTCGCGCAGGCGCCCTCCGGTGCCTTGTACGTGACGTGCGTCCGGCCTCCGTACTCCGAGACCACGTCCTGGATGCGCAGGCGGCCGAACAGGGGGTCCGTGTCGCCCGTTGCCTTCTTGACGCGGTTGGGCAACACCAGCTTGTTGCGGCCGAAGATCACCGGGTTCAGGCGGTCCGTCGAACCGTCCACCGCGTAGCCGGTGCGGGTGATCGACTCCAGCCAGAGTGCCGTGTATTCGCCCGTCAGGCCCCACGGGAACGACTGGGCCAGGCTCCAGGAGTCCACCTTCGAGAGGGCGGTCGTGCCGTACGTCGAGTCGTCGATGCCGCAGGCGTTGCGGGCGCCCGTGTCGTCCGTGGAGTTGTACTCCGTCAGCTTCACGCCCTGCTCGCGCTGGGCGCACGCCGTCACCGTCGCCAGGCGCTTGCGCGACCAGAACGTGGGGGCGTACGTCGAGCACTTCGAACCTGTTTTGCACGCCAGGTCTGCCGGGGTGTCGAACCACGGGCGGGTCAGGTACGACTGCTTCGAGTCGAAGCTCGTGGTCGAGCAGTCCCAGGTGTTGTCGCCGTCCTTCTCGAAGCAGCGCTCCTGGGCCGTGAACTTCATCCGGCCGAGCGGTTCAGTGGTGAACAGGGTGTTCGCGCGCTGGCCGTAGTCGATGCGGGAGAGGTAGCCGGCCCGGTCGTACTCGACCGCCTTCGCCTCCTTGTTGTTCTTGGCGTAGGCGTTGGTCTCCTTGTGCCACCACAGCGACATCGCGTTGCCGTTGAGGTCGACGACGTAGTCGAGCTGGAAGCGCCAGCCCTGGTCGCAGAAGGAGTCCTCGAACTTGGTGGCGTGGCACGGGTCGCTGCTGTGGTTGCCGGCGACCGGCACGTTCAGGACCGACTTGGTCTCCTCCTTGCCGGAGGTCCAGCCCGGCAGGCGGTTCATGCCGAAGTAGTACTGGGTGCCGTCGCTGGTGGTGACCCGCCAGAACTCCCCGTTGTTGTCACCGTTGTTGGAGCTGGCGATGCCGGTGATACGGGTGTAGTCGGCCGAAGTCAGCAGTTCCACGCGGGTGTTGTCGCCGCGGGAGGTCTTCCACGTTCCGTCGGCGTCGGCGCGCACCAGCTCGGTCGTCGTGCCGTTCAGCGTCAGGACCGCGTTGTTCGAGCCCCAGCACTGGTCGCCCGTGAAGTGCTTGTCGTTGTTCGCGTCGGCCGTGTCCGCCGCGCAGCCCACGAAGGTGCGGGTGATCGCGCCGGGGTTGTAGTCCCAGCCTTCGCCGATCCACGAGACCTGGTTGTTGGTGCCGGACGTACGGCCGTCCGAGGACTGGGAGTTGTAGCTCAGCGTCACGTTCGGGGACGGGCCGGACGGGACCTGCGGGCCCGCCATCGTGTACGCGTACGTGAACGCGCCGGACGAGCCGCCCTGCGACCACGTGCCCGCCGAGGACAGCGGGGTCGCGGCGAAGTCGCCGCCCGAGCCGGCGCCGTAGGAGGTGCCGACCAGCAGACCGCCTGCGGAGTCGGCCACCTGCTGCACGCCGGTCGCGCTCTCACCGCGCCATACCGCCGAGTCGACCGATCCGTCGTCGGTGCTCGCGGCCGTGGAGGCGCTCGTCGACGTGGCCGTGGACACCGAGGCCAGGGCGGCGGTGTCGACGGTCAGGTTGAGCAGGGTCTCCTGGATGTCCTTGGTGGTCGCCGTGGAGTCGGAGGTTTCGTCGGTCGCGGTGTCCTCGCCTGGGTCCGCCTCCGAGCCGGAGTCGTCGCCGCCCGCGTCTACCGAGACGGTCACCTCGTCGGTGGTGCGCTCGACCTCGGTGGTCACCGGGATGCCCGTCGAGCACGCCTCTTCCTCCGGCGTGGTCGCGTAGCAGGCCGGCATCAGGGCGAAGGACAGGCGGTCCAGCCACTGCGCGCTGTACGTCTCGGCGAAGCGGGTCGCGTCGATCTGGATGACCGCGTTGCCGGTGGCGGTGTCGGGGGCGTCGACCTGGAGCAGCACACCCTGCGTACCGGCGGCCACCGCGTCGGCCTCGGGCTCGACCGTGACGTTCCAGGCACCTTCGAGGGAGTCGGCCTGGGCCTGTGTCGCGCCGTCGGGTGCGGTGACACCGACGGTCAGCGTGCCGTCGGTGGAGGCGGCGACCGGCTTGGGCGTGCCGCCCGCGGTCACGTCGGCGACCGGGGCGGTCACGTCGACGGCCTCGGGGACCTCGACCACGGCCGCCGGGGCGTAGTCCGTCAGCTTCTCCAGCGCGGGCGCTTCGAGCTGCTCCAGCTTGTCGGTCTTGGTCTCGTCGAGCGGGACGGTGTCCGTCTCCTGCAAGTCGTCCAGCTCGACCGTCGTACGGGCGTCGTTGTCGGGGCCGAACGCCACGGCGCCCTGCAACGAGGCGACGTTGAGGGCGAGGAAAACGGCGGCGACGACTCCTAGTCGCGCTCTTCGGCGGAACAGCCGATCACGTGGCGATCTCTCCGTCAGCCAACCTTTGCCGCACCACGACAAACCCCCACGCATGGCCGGAACGACCTTTCCCCGTTTCCCCGTATCACCGTGTGCCGCAGGCCATCCGGAAAACGTTCGGAGTGATGGCACACGGTGATCAATGACGGGATGAAATTGACGCGTCGTGAAGATCTGCGTCAAGGCCAGATAAGTTTGTGTTAGCTATGTCACGCGCCAAAATCAGACAAAGAACAGCAAAGAATCTCCATACCCCACAGTCACTTACGCCCCTCCTACTTCTCGGCTTCACAGGGGTGTTGATCTCGCCGGGGTGGCTTGCACATACTCCACACGTCCAAAACGGGGGGTCGTGCGTTCAAGCGAGGCCCAAGGACAACGGGAGAAGGGTCCCTTGAGCGACCACGACAGTCATGACATTTCATCAGAAACCCCTGACAGACGGGGAGTTCGACGCGGCGTCGCCGCCGCGGTCGCCCTCGCGCTGCTCGCCGGCGGTGCCACCGTCCTGGCCCTGAGCGACGACGGGCCGGCCCCGGAGAAGTCACCCGCGGCAGGCGCGAAGGCCAAGGCGGCGAAGAGCGAGGCCGGCGCCGAGGACACGGCTCAGAAGAAGGCCCGTAAGACCGGCAAAAAGGTCGAAGTGGCCGCGCTGACCGACGAGTTCTCCCAGACCTTCGCCAATCCCGACGGCTCGTTCACGTATACGGCCTCTGTCGCGCCGGTGCGGGCGAAGAACGCCAAGGGGAAGTGGGCGCCGGTCGATGTCTCGCTCCGGGAGGGAAAGGCCGGCTGGTCCACCGTCAACAGCCCGTATCCCGTGACTTTCACGTCGGGGGACTCGGACTTCGCGCCTCCCACAGGAAACTCAAAGGTAAATAACGCGGGCTTTTCCGGTAAAACCACGGTCAATCACGCCGCCTTCACCACCTCCACCCACGGAAACGGCCCGAACTCCTCAGGTGAATTCCAGGTGAACGGCACGCATTCCGCCGACACCGTCGCCGACGACGCCGAGAACACCTGGACCCCGCTCCTGACGATGTCCGCCGAGGGCCACGAGATCCAGGTCGAGTGGCCCGGCGGGCTTCCCGAGCCGGTCGTCGAGGACAACAGGGCACTGTACGAGAACGTGCTGCCCGACGTGGACCTGATGCTGACCGCGCGGGACACCGGGTACACCCACGTCCTGGTCATCCACACCCCGGAAGCCGCCGCCGCACTGGCCGCCGACCCGCCGCGCTACCGCTTCACCTCGCCCACCCTCGCCTTCTCGCTCGACCCGTCCACCGACGTCGTGCACGGCAAGGACAAGGACGGCAACGAGGTGGCCGTCTCGCCCACCCCGTTCCTGTGGGACTCGGCGGGCACGCACGACTCGGACACCCCGGCCGCCGACCCGGACGCCGCCACCGGAAGCAACGAGGACACCGAGGACGTAGAGGCCTGGACCTCGGAGGTGGACGAGTCCGCCGAGGCCAACCCCGAGGAGAACGCCGGGAGTTCGTCGGACGACTCCGACTCCCAGCTCGCCGGCGCGGACATCGACCCCGCCGCCTACGCGCTCCCGGCCGCCGCCGCGAACGAGACCCTCGCGCTGCCCGCCGTGAACGGGCCCGGCGAGGGCGCGCACGCCACCACCGCGGGGGCCTCCCTGAACCAGGTCAGCCGCGTCCTGACCATCGACCCGCCGAGCGGATACCTCGACGGGACCGGTGCCAAGGCCCCGGTGTACCCGCTGTTCCTGGACCCCTCCACCACCGCGACCCGGTCCAACTGGACCACCGCGTACAAGAAGTTCCCCAGCTCCAGCTTCTACGACGGCGCCAACTACAACCAGGACACCAAGGAAGCCCGTGTCGGCTTCGAGCGGGACACCTGGGGCACCGCCCGGTCGTTCTTCAAGCTCAAGCTCCAGAAGGCCATCAAGGGCGCGGACGTCTCCAGCGCCACCCTGAAGGTCCTGGAGACCCACTCCTGGTCGTGCAGCAAGCGCACGATGCAGGTGTGGCGCACCGGCGCCTTCTCCAGCTCCACCACCTGGAACAAGCAGCCCAGTTGGAGCCGGAAAATCACCTCGAAGTCGTTCGCGTACGGCTGGAAGTCCAACAGCTCCTGCCCCGACACGAACGTCAACTTCACCGTCACCTCGCTGGCCCAGGAGGCCGCGGACGCCGGCTGGACCTCCTTCAACATCGGTCTGGTGGCCTCTACTTCGTCCTCCGCGCCGACCGGTTCGGCGTCGAGCCTGGAGACGGACACGTACTCCTGGAAGAAGTTCAAGGCCGAGGGCGAGGGCTCGCCGTCGGTGGCCATCACCTACAACCGCAAGCCCGGCCTGCCGACCTCGGTCACCATGAGCCCCGGCTACTGCGACACCAGCGCGTCGCCCTACATCAGCCTCGGCAAGACCGTCCCGACGATCAGCGCCAAGGCCACCGACCCCGACAGCGACCTCGCCAAGCTGGAGTTCGAGGTCTGGCGCGAAGGGTCGTACGACGCCACCCACAAGTACTTCTCCGACGCCGTGGACGACGGCGAGACCGCCTCGGTCAAGCTCGACTCCACCAAGTTCACGCTGGCCAACGGCTACAAGTACGTGTGGCGGGTGCGGTCCTGGGACGCGAAGGTCAGCAGCGCCTGGTCGCCCACGAGCGGCGCCGGGCTTTGCCGCTTCGCCTACGACAGCGATCTGCCCGACTCGCCCACCAAGGTCACCTCGGCGCAGTTCCCGGCCGACACCGAGAACGACAGCAACGGCGAGGTCTGGTCCACGGTCAAGTTCGGTACCGCCGGTGACTTCACCTTCACCAAGGGCGCCGACTCCGACATCGTGAAGTTCGTCTTCTCCGTCAACAACACCACCTACAACTACTACGCCTGCGCGGGCACCAAGCAGGGCACGGGCGCGGCGACCTGCACCACCGCCATCACCTCGACGGAGAACTACACCGGGTTCCAGCCCCCCGCGGCCGGCCCCAACACCCTCTACGTCAAGGCCGTCGACTCGGCGGGCAACATCTCGCCGAACCCGTACAAGCACACCTTCTACGTCACCCCGCGCCCGACCGCCGACGCGGCCGGCGACCTCAACGGCGACGGCTCCCCCGACTACGGGCACGTCACCGCCGCCGGGAACCTCTGGATCAACACGACGGACCAGGCCGGCAAGTGGAACGTCAGCTCCTGGGGCACCCACGACAACGGCACGCTGCTGCGGGACGCGGGCACCGCCCCGCACATCTGGAACGGCGACAGCGCGGCCCCCGCGTACTCGCTGGTGACCCACAACGGCGACTTCGCGCCCGGCGACGGTGTCACCGACTGGGTGATCCGCACCCCCGACAACCGGCTCTTCATCTACCCGGGTGACGGCTACGGCGCCATCAACGTCAGGGAGCGCGTCGAGGTACGGCTGCCCGCCAACATGCCGGCCCCGTCCACCTGGTCCGAGATGAAGGCGGCCGGCGACCTCACGGGCGACGGCCAGCCCGAGCTGTTCGTCGCGGGCGGCGTCAACGGCGCCGAGCTGTGGATCCTGTCCGGCTACACGGGCGGCGCCTTCACCACCGCCACCCAGCACACCACCACCTCCTGGGAGGGCCGGGACTTCGTGGCCATCGCCGACTACAACGGCGACAAGGCGATGGACATGACGTACCGGACCGCGGCGGGCAACATCATCCTGCGCAAGGGCATCCTCGGCAGCGACGGGGTGAGCACGGTCCTCAGCAGCCTGGGCACCTCGGGCGGCAGCCTGGACGGCGACGACACCTACGGCGCCACCTCGTTCACGGTCGCCAACTACCCGCTGGTGTACGGCAGTCCGGACCTCACCGACGACGGCATCCCGGACATGCTGGCGACCAACACCGCCGGCGCTCTGCTCCTGTTCGCGGGCACCGCCACCGCCAACGACGCGTCCCCGGACACGCTGGACGCGGACGGGTGGACGACGGTGAGGCAACTGGGCTAGCAGCCGGCAGTACGACGAGGGGCCCTGTCCATCCGGCCGGATGGACAGGGCCCCTCGTCGTATGTCAGGCGGCCGGTGTCGGCGACCCGGTCGCGGTCGTCGCCTCGCCCTTCGCCAACGGCCACTCCTGGTGCAGCTCCCCCAGCGGAATCCGGTGCTGGAAGATCGGCGTACCGAAGATGGTCAGCTGGATCTGGAGGGCGCCGGAGAGATCCACGCCCCCGTACAGCGCCCAAGAGCCGCTCGCCGATCCCGTCCCGTCGCTCGACCCCTCGGCCGCCGCGTCCGCCTCCACCCGGAGATACGGGGCGAGGTCGGCGCTGACACCGACGGTGCCGTAGAGACCGATCGACGCCTCCGCGCCCAGCGACGCCTTGACGTCACCGGTCGCCGTGACGCTCACGTCCAGCGGCGTGCCGGTCATCGCGGACTCGCTGACCGGCGTCCAGCCCTTGCTCCAGGAGAAGCTGCCGCCGACGCGGAAGTCGCCCTTGAGGTCCTGCTCGACGTCGACGGTCACCGTGCCGTCGGCGGCGACCTGGAAGTAGCAGACCAGATCGAGGTTGACGACGATCGGGACCGGGCCCGCCTGGATGACGGGGTCGGCGTGCAGCTCCGCGAAGGGGATGCGCAGCGGCTTGCCGTCGGTCGTGGTGGTCCCGGCCGCGCGGCCCTTCAGCGACCACTGCGAGGCCCAGTCACCGGTCAGCCCGAGGAAGGCACCGCCGGGCGCGGCCCCGGTCCCGCTGCCGGAACCGTCGTACGAGAAGGCGACCTCGGGCGCGAGCTGCACGAAGCCCTGCACGGAGGCCGCCGCCGAGGCGGGAGCGCCCTCGGCCGTGGCGATCGCGGCACCCACGTCGATACGCAGGCTCCCCAGCGGGAGCTTGGCGCCCTCGGGGCCGAAGGTGAGGTCGCCGGTCTTCGCCCAGGAGACCTTCACGCCCTCGACGAGCGGCTCGACCTCGATGGCGGCCGGGTCGACCGGAACCTCGCCCTCGGCCTTGGACTCACCGAGTACGGAGCTGAGTTCGGCGGCCTTGGTGATGACCTCCGTCCCGCCGCTCGCGTCCTCGCCGACGACCTTCGTCACCTCGGCCAGCAGACCGTCGGGCGCACCGGGAGCGGGCGCACTGGCGATGACGTCACCGACGGCGACGGGGGCGGTCGTCTCCGACGTGGGAGACGAGGACGGGGTGGCGGTGCCGTCGGCCGGGGCAGTCACCGACTTGGCGGCGATGACCGCCCGCCCGCTCTTCTTGTCGTACGAGGCGACCTTGAGCGACGACTTCCGCGCCGCGTCGCCGGTCTCCGTGGCGTCCTGGGTGGCCAGGGCGGTCGGCGCCGACTTGCCCAACGGGGCCTGTACGACGGCGAGTTGATCCGGTGTGGAGGAGGCGGCGGGGGTCTCGGCCGCAGCCGCGCCCGCGTTGTCGGTCTCCGTCGACGAGCTTGCGGAGCAGCCGGTGGTGAGCAGGGCGGCGACGGCGACGGACGCCAACAGGGCATGTCTGGTGAGCTTGTGCACGCGTGGGGGTCCTCGGGATCGAGTTGATCGAACTGGGGGACGGGGCACGGGGGTTGGGGTGGAACACGAATGGTTACCCCTCAGTAGCCACGCATGAGCATGCCAGCACCGCGCACCCCGCGAGGCACGCTTCCTTCACTTTCTTCACATCACACGCCAGTGATGTGGATCACTCCCCGGCTCGCTGTTCTCCGTCGAGGCGGTACTGCTCCGACTGCACCAGATACATCCGCCGGAACAGCCCCGGCCCCTCGCCCTCGGTCCTCATCAGGTCGTCGAACGTGCCGTGTTCGGCGACCCGGCCCCGTTCCAGGACGTAGATCTCGTCCGCGTGCCGGACGCTGTGCAGCCGGTGGGTGATCAGGATGATCGTCTGGCCGGCCGCGGCGAGGCTGCGGATCTGGTCGAAGACGCGCTGCTCGGTCTCCGCGTCCAGGGCGCTGGTCGGTTCGTCGACGACGAGGATGCGGGCGTCGCGGTGCCGGGCGCGGGCGATACCGAGGCGCTGCCACTGGCCGCCGGAGATCTGGTGGCCGCCCTTGTATCCCCGGGCGAGGAGGGTGTCCCAGCCCCGGGGCAGGGCGGCGATGGTCTCGTCGGCGCCCGCGTACTCGGCGGCGGCGCGCAGGAGTTCGTCCCCGTGCGGGGCGTCGGGGCGGCCGATCGCGATGTTGACGCGGGCCGTGAAGGGCCACCGGTAGAAGTCCTGGGCGACGACCGCGATCCGGTCGAAGAGGTCGGTGCGGTCCAGCTCGGTGGAGTCGAGCCCGTCCCAGAGGATACGGCCGGCGTCGGGCGCGTACAGCCCGCACAGCAGCTTGGCCAGGGTCGACTTCCCACTGCCGTTGTTGCCGACCAGCGCGACGATCCGGCCGGTGGGGATGGTGACGTTCACGGCGTCGAGGGCGGGTTCGGTGGCCGTGCCCGGGTAGGTGAAGGAGACGTTCTCGAACCGGATGGCGTCGACGCGGGCGGGCAGTTTGACACCCGTCTCGGGGATGAGCCGCCGGTCCGCCTCCTGGCACAACCGCTCCAGGTCGGCCACGAACAGGCTTTCCTCGTAGAGGTAGTTGAGCTGGACGACGAGCGCCTCCAGGTTGGCGGACCCGGTCCGGATGGCGATGACGGCCGTACCGGCGACGGCCAGATCCATGGCCCCGGTCCACAGCAGCAGCCCGAGCACGCCGTACGCACCGGCGGTCGTGATCCCCGTCCACCCGGAGGCGATCAGCCCGGTACGGGCGGCCAGCGAGGCCAGCCGGGTCTGTTCCCGCTCCCCCGTCTCGGCCATGGTCCGGAAGTGCCGCAGCAGGAACGGCCCGATGTTGTGCACCCGCACCTCGGGCGCGGCCTCGGTGTCGATCAGCAGCCGCGCCAACAGCTGCCCCGCGCGGGCGTGTTGAACCCAGGTGTGGAAGGAGACGTAGCGCCGACGGGCGATGGTGAGCGCGCTCCAGGCGCTGGGCAGCGTCATCAGCGCGAGGAGGGGCAGCAGGGCCGGATGCAGCACGGTGAGCACACCGGCGGCGGCGATCAGCGCGATGGTCGCGGTCATGACGGACGTACAGAACCGGATCATGCGCCGCGCGGACTCGGCGCCCCACTGGGCGGAGTCGAGCAGTTTATGAAACTCCTCGTCCTCGACGGCGGCCAGCTCCACCCGGGCCACCCGCTCCAGATACTCCTCGGTCGCCACCCGGAACACCTTGGGCTCAAGGCGCCCGGTACCGGCGGTGGACGCGGACCGCAGCAGCGCCCCGACGAGCGAGGTGACCGCGACGACGACCAGCGCCGGTACGGCGTCCCGCAGCCGGTCGGTAGTGGCCCCGCCGCCGAGCAGCTGGGCGAGCACCCGGTTGACGGCCACCAGCCCGACGGCCTGCGCCACTCCCCCGCCCAACTCCGCGACGGCGACGGTACGCAGGGCGCGCGGGTCGGCGCGGTGGGCGAGCCGGATGGTGGCGCCGATCAGCCGGGGCATCCGCGCGACCATGGTCCGCAGCCCCAGCTCCAGGAACGACCCCTGATGCTGGTTGAACCCCATGTCGTACCGCAACGGCCCTCCGAACAACAGCCGTTCGGACTCGGAGACACCGTCGTCAGTGCCGGACTCCCCCTCGGTCGCCTGCTCCGCCTTCTTCGTACGTTCGTCACGCGTCGTCATCCGGGTGGGTCCCCCTTGGCGAGCCGGTCGAGTCGCGCCCACGCGGCCCAGGCGCATAGGTCACGCCCTGTTCTTCCCGCGCCACGGGCGTGGCGCACTCGTTCCCGGGCCTGCCGCGCTCCGCTCGCCGCCCCGCCACCACCAGCCCCACCGTCACGCACACCGACCCCGCAGCCATCACCGTCATCGCCGCGCCAGGGGACGTGAGTTGGGCGATCGTGCCCGCCAGGGCCGCGCTCACGCCCTGCATCGTGAGCATCCCGGCGGAGTGCAACCCGAGGGCGTGGCCGGAGAGTTCGGGCGGGGTGAGGGACATCAGGCGTTCCTGCTGGACGAGGCTGGCGCCGTACCCGACCGAGGCCACGCACACCGTCAGCGCGGCCACCCACGCCCCGGGTCCGAAGGCGAAGAGCAGGTTCGGCACGGCCAGCAACAGGAGGAGCGGCACGGCCAGTTGGCGCCGCACCCGGGGTGGCACGAACCGGCCGATCGTCACGTCCCCGATCAGCATGCCGAGGGCCGCGCAGGCGAAGAGGGTGCCGGCGGAGCCGGGGTCGTAGGAGACGTACAGGGACTCGACGCCGACGACCAGGCCGTTGGGGATCCAGAGGCCGAGGTAGGTGAGGCGGCGCGGGCGTACCGACCACAACTGGGCGTTCGTGCGCCAGGTTTGGGCGATGGACGGGCGGCCGGAGGCACGGGGTGGCCGGTGGGTCAGGCCGACGGCGGCGACCAGGGCGGCGACCAGGTGGAGGGCCGCAGCGAGCAGGAGCGTGACCTGTGGGGAGAAGGCCGCGACCAGGATGCCGCCGGTCGCGTAACCGGCGATCTGCATCAGTCCGTTCGCCATGTTGAAGACCGAACGCCCCAGCAGATAGCTCCCTTCGCCCTTCTTGGCGAGGATCTCGTTCAGCAGGCCCCAGCCGACCCCGCCGCCCAGCGACGCGATCAGGCCGAGGAGGAAGACGATCCCGAAGAGCGCCCAGATCGGGAGCCCTGGTATCGCCATCGCCGCCGTACCGATCGCGAAGCCCAGCGCGATGCCCGTCAGCGTCGCGCGCGGCGGCAGGCGGTCGGCGGCCGAGAGGAGCGTGGTCGCGCCCAGCACCTGGGCCAGTTGGGGACCGAACATGCTCAGGGCGGTGAGGAGCGGGGAGCCTGTGGCGCGGTACGTGAGAGTTCCGCGGGCCAGGCCGCCGACCGTCGACGCGGCCAGCCGCAACGATGCGGACAGGAAAAGCGTGGTGAATTCGGGCGTGCGGAAGAGAACGGAGTAACTGCGCATGCGCGGAGTCTGCGAGGACGCGCAGGGCGGTCGTTATTGTTTCGCGTACGCGCGAAACCGCGGGACAACGGGGAAGGGCGGGGGCCTTGGGCTGGTGGAAGGTCAACGCCGACACCCTCGCCGGGAGCCGGTTCGTCATCTCCCCGCTCGCCGAGACCTTCGCGAGCCTCAGACTGCTGCACTACGCCACGGCCGCCCACCCCGGCGAGCGCGCCTGGCTGGACGCCCACCTGCCCGCGTACCGCCGCCACCTCGCCGACAACCCCGTGACCGCCCTCCTCTTCCGCGCAGGTCTCGGCCGGGACTGGATCGCCGACTTCCTCATCCCCACCCCCAAGGACCGGGAGACCGTCGCCGAGGGCGTCGCGCGGATCCGTACCGCCACCGCCACGGAAGCCCACGCCAACCTCACCCGCTCCCTCCTGGGCCCGCTCCCCGCCGCCCTCGCCGACCGGGACGACCTGCCCGAACTCGCCGCCGACCTGATGGAGTACGTGTGGGAGGACGCCGTACGCCCGTACTGGGACCGCCGACGCCGGATCCTCGAAGCCGACGTCGTCGCGCGGACCGCTCGCGTCGGTCAGGTCGGCTGGGCCGCCGTCCTGGACGCGCTGCGGCCCGGCACACGCTGGCTCGGTGGCGACCGGCTCCAGATCAACCTGTACGCGAACCCGCCCCGCGAGATCGCCGGCGCCGAGCTGGTCTTCGTACCCGTGACACCGAAGTCGGGGTGGGTGGCGTGGGAGGAGCCGGAGCGGTACGCCGTGATCTACCCCTGCGCGGGGGCGCTGGCCGAGCACGGCGGGCGTACGGCGCCGCCCGCTGCCCTCGGGGCACTCCTCGGGCCGGCCCGAAGCACCGTGCTCGTCCTCCTCGACTCGCCCCACAGCACCACCCAGCTGACCGCCGTGACCGGGCAGGCGCTCGGCTCGGTCGGGCGGCATCTGCGGGTGCTGTTGGACGCGGGGCTGGTGGAGCGGCGGCGGGCGGGGCGGTCGGTGCTGTACTCGCGTACGGCGGCCGGTGAGGTCTTGGTCACGGCTTCGGGGGCGGGAGCCTCGACCGACAACTAGCGGAGCTAGCATCCGCTTATGACCACAGATGCCAGTTCTTCCCCCCTCGATGTCGAGATCGGTGCCCTCACGGGCGGTTCCGCGGACCTCGCCCAGTACGCGGGCCAGGCCGTCCTCATCGTCAACGTCGCCTCCAAGTGCGGGCTGACCCCGCAGTACGCGGGCCTGGAGAAGCTCCAGGAGCGGTACGCCGAGAAGGGCTTCACCGTGCTCGGGGTGCCCTGCAACCAGTTCATGGGCCAGGAGCCCGGCAGCTCCGAGGAGATCGCCGAGTTCTGCTCGGCGACGTACGGCGTGACCTTCCCGATGACCGAGAAGATCGAGGTCAACGGGGACGCCCGACACACCCTCTACGACCGCCTGGTGGGCTTCGCCGACGGCGAGGGCCACACCGGGGACATCCGCTGGAACTTCGAGAAGTTCCTCATCGGCCGCGACGGCCAGGTCGTCGCCCGCTTCTCCCCGCAGACCGAGCCGGAGACGGCGGAGCTGGTGGGCGCCCTGGAGAAGGCCCTCGGCTGACCTCCTCCGTCCACCTGGGTTGACCTTGCCCCTGGGGCAAGGACGAGCGTCCTGTGTCACCGGGCCGACCGTGCCCGGTGACGGAGGATGTCGGAGTGGACGTGGACGGGGACGACGAGCTGCTCACCATCGGCGCGTTCGCCGCGCGGGCCCGGCTCTCGGCCAAGGCCCTGCGGCTGTACGACCGGCTGGGACTGCTCGCCCCCGCGCACGTCGACGAGGTGAGCGGGTACCGCTACTACCGCGCGGCGCAGACCGAACGCGCCCGCCTGGTGGCCCTGCTGCGGCAGCTGGACATGCCGCTCGCCCTGATCGGCGAACTGGTGGAGCTGGTCGAGCGGGACGGACCAGCCGCTTCCGGGCGGCTCGCCGCCTACTGGGCGGACGCCGAGGCGCGGCACGCGAGCCGGCGCACGCTCGCCGACTACCTCCGTGGACGACTGTCCGGGAGGAGCCACGAGATGGACGAGCTGTACGGAAAATTCGCGGTCGAGACGGTGGACGTACCCGAGCGGGTGGTGCTGACGGAGACGCGGCACACTCTCGCGGATGAGCTGCCCGCGTGGATCGGGGCGTCGCTCGGGCGGCTGGAGGCGGGCGCCCGGGAGTGCGGAGGCGTGACGGCGGCGCCGTTCGTCGTCTACCACTCCGAGGTGTCCATGGAGAGCGACGGCCCGGCCGAGGCGTGCGTCCCGGTCGCCGACGAGGCCGCCGCGCGGGCCTGGGCCGAGACGCACGGGCGGGCCCGGGGGACGGCGGTACGGGTGGAACCGGCCCGGCGGCTCGCGTACACGCGGATCAGCAAGGCGCAGGTCGCCCACCCGCAGATCATCGCCGCGTTCGAGGCGGTGGAGCGGTGGATGTCGAGGGAGGGCATCGAGGCGACGGGGCTCTGCCGCGAGGTGTACTTCGCGGACTGGGAGGCGGCGGGGCCGGACGACGCGGTGTGCGACATCGCGTTCCCCATCTGACCCTGGGGACAGTGTCGGAGATGTCCTGAAGGGCGCGGCCGGAATTATCCGGTCGCGCCCGCCCGGGAACCGTCTCAAGCTGATGGGGCTCTATTCCGTCATGCCCCGGTCACCACCTGGTCACATGGGGCCGTGTCAGCCAACTCCTGGGGGACGGTTAGCGTCTACCTCGGAGAGACCTCCACAGGACAGACACCCGCCAGTCACGTGCGCGCGCCCGAGCCGAACCGAAACGGAATTGCAGTGGCCTTTGCCGAGCTGACCCCACGCAGACCTGCCATGCGCGCCGACAAGCCCACGCAGGCACGTGGGGTGTGGCACGAGCGCCACCGGGTGGCCCTGACGGTGACCGTCTGTGCGGTGCCGCTGTACTTCGTGTGGTGGGCGGTCTTCGCGACCGGCGGCGGCGATCTGGCCGCCCAGGTGGCGTGGGCGGAGTTCGCGAAGATGTATCCGGGCTCCGCATACAACCTGTTCTGGTACGGCGGTCTGCACGCGGCCAACTACAGCCTGATGTCCCCGTACCTGATGGCCGCCATAGGGGTCGTCGCGACCACCATGCTGTCCGGGGTCACCGCCACGGTCCTCGGCGCGGAACTCGTCGCGCGCACGGGCGTGCGCAAGCCCATGTGGCCGGCGATGGCGGTCGGCTTCTCGCTGTGGTGCCAGGTGATCTCGGGGCGCTCGACCTTCGTGCTGGGCACCGCCTTCGGTATGGCGGCCGTGCTCGCGGTGGTCAGCGGGCGCGGCGTCCGGCATCTCGGCGTCGCCGCGCTGTGCGCGACGCTGGCCACGACGGGCAGCCCGGTCGCCGGTCTGTTCGTCCTCGTCGTCGGCGCCGCCTACTTCCTGTCCCGCGACTGGGGCCGGGCCGCGGCCCTGCTGGTGCCCCCGGTGGTCGTCGTGGGCGTGACGACGCTGCTCTTCCCGTTCGAGGGCGAGCAGCCGATGCCGTTCGCCCGTATATGGCCGCCGGTCGTGATGTGCGTGATCGTCGTCCTGACGGCCCCGCGCGCGTGGCGCACCCTGCGGCTCGGCGCCGCGGTGTACGCGCTCGGTGTGGTCCTCTGCTATCTGATCCCGACCCCGATCGGTACGAACGTCGAGCGGCTCTCGGAGCTGGCGGCCCCGGCGACACTGCTCGCGATCATGATGTACCGGACGGAGCAGCGGGCGGACGAGGAGGCGGACGCGGGTGCCGTCCCGGCCGTCGGCCCCCGGCTGTCGCTCCTCCCCCGGTTCACGGACCGGGTGCCGCTCCCCCTTCCCTGGTTCACTGCCCGGCGGCGCATGGTGGCGCTCGGGCTCGCCATGGCCGTCGCCGTGAGCTGGCTGTCCGGCAAGACGATCGCCGACATCGTCACCAACACCACGGTGCCCGAGTGGGCCGTGAAGACGGACGGTGTCGTGAACGAGCTGAAGCGGCTGGGCGCCGAGGAGACGCGCGTCGAGGTCGTCCCGGCCCGCGACCACCGCGAGGCCGCCATCCTCGCGCCGTACATCAACATGGCCCGTGGCTGGAACCGGCAGGCGGACGTCGAGCGGGGCCGGCTCTTCTACGAGGGCCACGGCGGCACCGAGGAGCCCGAGGGCGGCTTCTCCGCCGCCTCCTACAAGGCCTGGCTCTCCCAGTGGGCGGTGGGCTTCGTCGTCCTCGTCAACGGCGAACCGGACGGCCCGGCGAAGCTGGAGCACGCGCTGGTGTCCAGCGGGCCGAGCTATCTCCAGCCGGTCTGGGAGGACGCCAACTGGAAGATCTACCGGGTCAAGAACGCGACCCCGCTGGTCGACAAGCCCGCCTCCGTGGTCAGCGCCGACGGCGCCAACCTGGTCGTCCGGATGCCCAAGGCGGGCGAGGTGACCGTACGGATCGCGTACTCGCCCTGGCTGTGGGCGGAGAACGGCTGCCTGACGGACGAGGGCGAGTTCACCAGGCTGACCGTCGAGCGCCCCGGCGACATCCGGATCAGCTCCGCGTACGGCGGTCCTTCCCAGGACACGACGATGGAGTGCGAAGCGGTGGAGAAGGCACACGAGAAGGAGAAGGAGGAGAAGGAGAGGCAGAAGGAGGAGCTGGAGGGGGAGAACAACTGAGGGAGCGGGGCGGGAGTGAGGGAGGAGGGAGTGGGGGGAGGAGCTAGGCGGGAGTAAGAGGGCGGCGTCCTCCGCAGCCGAACAGCGGGCCCGAGGCCCGACACCGGTCCGCGCCCTACCGCCCGGTCCACGTCCCACCGCCCGGTCCACGCCCTACCGACAGGCCGCGCCCCACCGCCCGGTCCACGTCCTACCAACAGGCCGCTCCCTACCACCCGGCCCGCGTCCTTACCGCCCGTCCGCGTCCCCCAATACACGCCGAGCCGCCGCCACATACCCCTCCCTGGTCGCCCGCAGCGCCCGGAAGGCCGCCGTGTGCTCCTCGGTCAGGTTCCGCTGGATCCTCGTCTCGGCGGCCGACCAGACGGTCACCAGGCCCGTCTTCTCCTTGCAGCGCACATCGGACTCGGCGGCCCGGAGCTCCCGGGCGGACGGGGTCGTCGATCCGCCCCAGGCGGGGTCGTTCGCCGCGGTGAGTGGATCGGGGTAGCGGAAGCCGTCCTTCTTCACGCACGCGCTCCACGCCCGGAAGACCTCGCGTACCGCGCCGTCGCGCCGCCCGTCCTCGAACGCCTGCTTGGCATACCGGTTGAGGATGCCGTAGTCGGACTCGGGCACCCCGTCGAGCAGCCGCTCGTGTGCCCGCTTCCAGCAGCCTCCGGTGCCGTCCGCGCCATACGCGGCGAACTGCCCTTCCTCGTCGAGGGAGTTCGCGCGCCGGTCCCGTTCCGTGGTGAAGCGGACCTCGGCGGCGGGGTCCGGCGGTGCGTGGAAGCCGTACCGCCGGGCCACGGCCGCCTCGATGACGCCGTACCGGCGCCGGTTCGGCGGGTCCGTCCCGGCGGCCGGCACCGGCTCGCGGGGCGTCCAGCCGACGCCCGCGTCCTTCATGCAGTCCCGCATGAGCACGTCCTCGGCGGCCGCGATCAGATAGTCGTCCGCCTTGGAGATCTTGTACGTGTCGAAGGGCAGGAGCAGTTCCCTGGCCTCCGCACTCGCCGCGGGCCCGGCGGGCGCGGCCCGGACGGAGGACCCGGCCGACGGGTCCGGCCCCCCGTCGCCACCGCCGTCACCACACCCCGCCACGGCCGCGACGAGACCCAGCACGACGATGCCCTTCAGCCGCCGTCCGGACATGGGGAAACTCCTTACGGGTAGCCGGTACGCGCGAGAGGGGCGCCGCGACCGGCGCGGCGCCCCGTCGATGGCGCGGTGGATCAGTGAGTCAGTGGATCAGCCGGTCAGAACTCGACGCAGCTCACGGAGTTGTCACCGACGTCGTTGTTGCTCAGGTCCGCGTCCGCGCTGTTCGCGGCGGCCCGGTAGTGCTCGCCGGTCTTGCCCGCGCCCTGCCACAGCCACACGGACGAGTCACGGCCGTTGGACATGGAACTGGTCTCGTCGTTCATGTTGACGCTGGTGCCGGCCCAGTTGTTGTTGGCCAGGTTGCAGTCCGTGGCGCTGAACGCGGCCTTGCGGCCCCCGAAGTCGTCGTGCTCGAAGAGGGTGATGCTGCCGGCCCGGACCTGGCGGTCCGCGCTCGGGGCGGCGGTGGCCGCCGGGGAGACGGCGATCAGGCCGGCGCCGAGGCCGAGGGTCGCGACCGCGATGGCGATCTTGCGCATACTCTTCAATCCTCCGTTGCGGTGTGCCGGCCGACGGTCGTCGGCCGGTTTCCGTGCACTTCCGATGCTTCCGCGCGGCGCTCAGGAAGTCGTTGACGTTGCGTGTGCGCCTCTTGGATACGCGTGCGTCATATGGGTTCTGCGGTATTCGCTGGGCGGGATGCCGTACGTGGTGCGGAAGACGCGGCTGAAGTGCGCCGCGTCCTGGAAGCCCCAGCGGGCGGCGATGGTGTGGATGGCGGTCTCGGCCTGCCCGGGGTCGGCCAGGTCGCGGCAGCAGCGCTCCAGCCGGGACCGGCGGATCCAGGCCGCGATGGTCAGCCCCTGCTCCCGGAAGAGCTGGTGGAGATGGCGTACGGAGATCCGGTGCGCGTCGGCCACCTGTCTCGGGCCGAGCCCGGGGTCGCCCAGACGGCCCTGGACATAGGCGTGGATACGGTTCTGCAGAGCCAGCCGCCCCGGTTCCTGGACCGCGGGTTCGGCGGCGCCCGGTGCCCGGGTCAGCAGCGCGGCCATGAGGTCCACCGTGACGACGGCCAGCCGTGAGCGGTCGGCCGCGCGCCAGCGACCGGCGTGCCGTACGACGTCGTGCAGATGCCGGGTGAGCATCGACACCATCGCCTCGTCGCTCCGGAACCGGGCCAGCAGCTGGGGCTCGGGTCCCTCCGCGCGCACCGGGATCAGTTTCCGTGGCACCAGGGCGGTCAGGGCGGCGGCCCCGGCCTGCGGCGCGCGGTCCGGGCCGGTCATCCGCACGGTGAACGGCCGGGAGGCGTCGCAGAAGGTGAGTTCGCCCGGGGCGAGGTGGACGCCGCCGTGTCCGTCGTCGACCTCGATGTCCCCGGAGCGGTTGAGCACCAGCGCGTAGTGCCCGGCCGTACGGTGTGCGCCGCCGTCCTGGCGCCGGGCGCGGCGGGAGGCTTCCAGCGGGGGCGAGGTCATGGTCGCGATCCGCAGGATCCCGAGGTCCACGAGGCGCAGGGTCGCCGTGAAGTCCGTCTCGTACGGGGTGCGTACGTCGACGGGGGCCAGGGCGCGGGCGAGGTGGCGGCGCCAGGCGGCCAGCCGTTCCTCTCTGGGCAGCAGTGCGGTGTGCAACTCTGTGGCGGTCACCGTGTGTAGTCCCCCTGGTCGGGGCTACAGCCGACACATATGGCAAATATGTTCGATTTTAAGCCAAAACAGCCGTTCAGGCCCATGTTTTCAGGCATGGTCGATCCTCCCCGTAGCGGATGGTCAGTCCGGGCCGCAACCGTGAGCTACCGCGGTGCCGCCGGGGTGATCAAAGCATTCGTCGGTGAGATTCGTCCACGACGCGGAAGGTCGCAACGACGACGCCCGGTGTCTCCGTTCGCGTGGACGGGAACACCGGGCGCGTGCGTGGTGGTGCGTGCGCGGTACGGGGTCAGCCGACGCGGGTCAGCTTCTTGTCGAAGCCGGGCTCGACCAGGTCCGCCTGGAGTTGCACCGGTACCTTCACCGCGCCGCCGCTGCCGTCGCCCACGGTGAGGGTGCCCACGGTGGTGCCCGCCTTCGCGGTGTGCGGCAGGTCCTCGGCCGCGGCGAACGACAGCTCGACCTTCATCCCGGCCCAGCCGACCGCCGTGACGTCCTTCGACAGCACGACCGGGGTGTGCCCGCCGAGCCCGTCGTCGACGTACCCGACGACGTCGCCCTTCTTCAGGATCTTCGAGGAGAGCAGCGCGTCCCGGGCGGCGATCATCGCCGTCTTGCTGACCGCGTTGACGGTGTCGATGATCGGCGCGGTGTGCTGGCCGAGGATCGCGCCGACGACGATGACGGTCTCGCCGCCGACCTCCTTGGTGGCGGCGAAGAGCAGGTTGCCGCCGGCCGCGGTGGTGGTGCCGGTCTTGATGCCGATGGCGCCGTTGTAGGGGACGAGACGGTTGAAGTTGTCCCACTTCTTGCCGGTGTGGTCGTACCAGACCGGCAGCTTGGTGATGTCCGTGAAGGCCGGGATCTTCACCAGCTCGTTGCCCAGCTTCACCTGGTCCTCGGCGGTGGAGACGGTGGTCTCCTTGAGGCCGGAGGCGTCGGTGTACTTGGTGTTCTTCATCCCGAGTTCCTTGGCGGTGTCGTTCATCTTCTTGATGAACGCCGTCTCGGTGCCCGCGTCCCAACGCGCCAGCAGGCGGGCGATGTTGTTCGCCGACGGGATCATGATGGCCGAGATCGCCTGCTTCAGGGTGAGGGTGTCACCCGCCTTGGCGGTGGTGAGGGTGGACTCGCCGTCCTTCCAGTAGCCGGCCTCCTTCTCCGCGAGCGCGTCCACGGTGATCTTCGGGCCGTCCTCGCCGGACTTCAGCGGGTGGTCCTTGAGGACGATGTAGGCGGTCATGGCCTTGGCGACGGACCCGATGCCGACGGGCTTCTGCTCGCCGAACTTCCCCATGGTCCCGATGCCGTTGACGTCCATCCAGCCCTGACCCTCTGACGGCCACGGCAGTGCGGCGGCCGCCCCTTCGAAGGTGTAGGAGTCCTCGGCGGTCAGCGTCAGCTCGGGGGTCGGCAACGGACGCACAGCCTGTACGACTGCAAAGACGATCGCCAACAGAATGACCAGTGGCGTCCAGATCTTGATCCGGCGCGCGATCGTCCGCACCGCGGTGTTCGGCGGCGGCGGAGTGTTCGTCAGCTCCGCGAGCAGATCCAGCGGCGGCAACGGAGGCAACGGCTGCTGCGTCGTACGCTCCGGCCCGACCTGCGGGATCGCGGCGGTGGCGTCGGCGACGGGTGCCTTCGGCGACTGGGCGGCGGGCGGGTTGGCCGTCTCGGCGGCGGGCGGCGCGGCGCTCGGCGGCTTCCGGGTGGCCGGGTCGTCCAGCTGCCTGAGGGCTACGAATTTGCTGGTGCGCTCAGCAACGGACTCACCGTTGGCGTCCTTGCCGTCCTTGCCGTCCGCCTCGGCCGCCTTGGCCTTTGCGGCCGCGACATCGCCCAGCTTGAGCATCGTCGTCGGCTGGTCGACCGGGGGTGCGGCGGGCGGGCGCACGGCCTTGAAGATGGCGGTGGGCTGGTCGACGGGGGGCTGCTTGGGAGCCGGGGCATCGACGCCAGCGGCAGGAGCAGCGCCGCCATCGGCGTCACTGTCGGCTTCGGTGTCGGCTTCGGTGTCGGCTTCGGTGTCGGTGTCGGTGTCGGCGGCTGCGTCCGGCTTCGACTCCGAGTCGGCCGGACCCTCGGGCTCCGCTCCCGGCTTCGACTTCGGCTCGGACGCGTCCGGCTCGGCCTTCGAGTCGGCCGCACCGTCAGTGTCCGACTTCGGCTCGGCCGCCGCGTCGGCGTCCGACTGCGACTCGGCCGCACCCTTGGACTCCGCGTCCGGCTTCGACTTCGAGTCGACCAGGCCATCCGCGTCGGACGTCGACTCGGCCGACAAGTCTGCGGCCGGCTTCGGCTCGGCCACCACGCGCGGGTCCGGCTTCGACTCCGAGTCGGCCACGCCCGCCACCTCGGACTTCGACCCGGCCAGCACGTCCGCGTCCGAGCCGGCCGCGCCCTCGGGCTCAGCGGCCGGCTTCGGGTCCGCCGTGCTCTCGGGCTCCGCATCGGTTTCGGGCCGGGGCTCCGGTTCGGTCCCGGGCGCCGGTTCGCTCGCTTGTGCGCTCTTCGGCTCAGAGGAGTCCTCGTCGGAGTCGCCGGAGGCCCCCTCTGCGCCCACAGGAGCCTCGTCGGCGGCCTCGGAGGGCTCTGCGGGTCCGGCGTCGGCGGCGGTGTCCCCCACGGGCTCCTCGTCGCCCTCAGGGGCTTCGGCCGCCGCGTCCGTATCCGGGTCCGGGTCGGCGTCCGCATCGGGGCCGGCCTTCTCGGCGGCACCCTCGGCGCCTTCGGACCCGCCTTCGGACCCGTCCTCGCCCTCGTCCGCGCTGGCGACCCACGCGGCCACCGCCGCACGCAGCCGGGTGCTGCCCGTCCCGTCGGTGCCGTCGGCGCCACCGCCGGCCGGGGCGGCGTCCTCAGGCTCGCCCTCTGCTTCCGGGGCCGTGTCCGCCGTACTCGCGTCGGCGTCGTCCGCCGGGAGCGGCGGGCGGGAGAACACCCGGGTCGCCGTGTCCACGCCACCTCGCGCCGCGGGTTCCCGGTCCCGGGCCACCGCGAGCCGTGGGTCACGTGCCCCGGCGCCCGATTCACCCCTGGCCCCGGGAACCGGACCCGCGCTCCCCGACGTCGGTTCTTCCGACGACTCGCGCTGCTTCGACCTGTCGGGGAACTCGCCCGCCACCGATGCCTCCTCCATGCGTCGCACGCTCACCGTGCGTGTGTACCGAACCGTGAACCGTCAAAACGCCGCCCGAACGACACTGTCCGAACCGCCTACCAGTGTCCTGTGCGCAGCCTTGACTCCTGCGGTAGACGAGAACGACATACCTACTGGTTCCACTACGAACCGGTCACGCCCTCTCGACAGATGAATGTGAGAGGGGTCACCCTGTCATTCATCCACGCGGGGAGGCATGGATGGGCAGGAGCCGCAGATCAATTCCGGAAGAGCTTCTTCTGCTGGCGTTGGACCCGGCCACGGGCACCACCGCACAGCCGCAGTCGCTCGACCTCGGTCTGGCCGGAGCACAGCTAGTGGAGCTGGCGCTGGCCGGACGGATAGCCCCGGACGGGGATCGTATCGCCGTGGTCGTACCACGGCCGACTGGAGATCCAACACTGGACTGTGCGTTGGAACTGCTTCGCCGACGCGGAGCACCCGTACGCGCAGTGAACTGGATTGGCGGGCCCCGCCTGGGGCTGCGTCAGACCTACCTCTCGCATCTCGAGCGGTGCGGCATGGTGCATGCCGTGGCGGGACAGATGTGCGGGGTGCTTCCGACGACTCGCTATCAGGCGACGGACACGGAGATCAGCCGGGAGATCAGAGCCCGACTGGACACGGCCATCCGCACCGGCGTCCCGCCGGACCCGCGGACGGCCGCGCTCGCCGCGCTGGCCCATGCGGTCGGTCTCGGCAAGCACCTGTATCCGGGTAATGAGGGACGCTCGTCCCGCTCCCGGCTGCGGGACCTGATCCGGCACGACCCCATGGGCGGACTGGTGGCCCACGCTGTCATGGACGTGCAGAACGGCGTCGCGGCCCAGCCGCGCCGCAGCCCGGCACCGGCCGGCCGTCAGGCCGCCCCCGGAGCCAGGTCCGCACCGGAACCCGCTCGCGGCGTTCCGATGCAGCCGCACCAGCACCGCGGATCCATGGCGCGCGCCGTGGCTCACTGAGCCGCAGTCCCACGGCGAACACCCGATCCGCGAGGCACCCGCACCACCCCGCACGACGCAGGACCTCAACAGCGCCGCACCGCAGTCCCCAAGACCGGTTCGGGAGCCGCTGGCCCGCGCGGGGCGGTGAGGACCACAAGGCTGTCCGAGAGGACAACCGAAACGGCCCTCACCGCCCCGCGCGGCCGCATGTCCGGCACCTGACGGTCGACGGCCGGCGCTCGGGGTACGCCCGGTACGCCCCCTCGGCACATGGCGTCGGGCATATCCGGGACGCCGCCGGAGCCGGGCAGCGGCCGGGGGACAAGCGGAATCCGCCGAACTGGCCTGTACCGGACGCATATCCACCGACTGACCACCGGATATCCGCAGTTTTCCAGCGGTACGACACACCTTGGTGGCAGTCTGCTCAACAGCAGATACGGAAAGTGGCAAGCCACGAACAGGCCCGCAGCCGGAGGTGCACGTCCCATGGCGTCCAACGTCAATCCCACCGTCAGGCGACGCCGGCTGGGCCAGGAGTTGCGCAGGCTCCGCGAGGAGAAGAACATGACGGCCGAGCAGGTCGCCGAGCGGCTGCTGGTCTCCCAGTCGAAGATCAGCAGGCTGGAGAACGGCCGGCGCAGCATCAGCCAGCGTGACGTCCGCGACCTGTGCGGGGTGTACGAGGTCGAGGACAAGCGGATGGTCGACTCCCTGATGGAGATGGCCAAGGACTCGCGCCAGCAGGGCTGGTGGCACGCGTTCGGGGATGTCCCGTACAGCGTGTACATCGGGCTGGAGACGGACGCGGAGTCGCTGCGCGTCTACGAACCCCAGATCATCACGGGCCTGTTGCAGACCCGGCCGTACGCCGAGGCCATCATCCGGGGCGGGTCACCGGAGAGTTCGACGGAGGAGACCGAGAAACGCGTCCAGGTCCGCCTGCGGCGGCAGGACCGCATCACCGCCGAGACGGACCCGCTCCGGCTGTGGGTGGTCCTGGACGAGGCCTCCCTGCGCCGGGTCGTCGGGGACAAGCGGGTGATGTGCGAGCAGCTGGAGCACGTCGCGGAGATGTCCCAACTCCCCCACGTCACCGTGCAGGTACTGCCTTTCGGGGTCGGCGCGCACCCCGGCATCAACGGCCAGTACGCCATCCTGGAGTTCGCCGACGCCGCGGATTCGAGCGTGGTGTACATCGAGGGCGTGACCAGCGACCTGTACCTGGAGAAGCCCCATGAGGTACAGAAATACACGGTGATGTACGAGCATCTGCGGGCCCAGGCGCTGAACGTGGACGACTCCCTCCACCTCATCCAGGATGTGGCGAAGGAGTACGCGCGCTGAGCCGACCCGACACAAACGGCCGAATTTTACACTCCGATAAGGCCAGTCGGAAGGTTCTCCGGAATATGCCATCCGGTCGAGTGAACGACTGCTCCGAACGAGAGCGTCGACGAGTAGCGTCGATCACGCCAACGATCAGCAAAGGTTGGCGCAAACCGCACCGCGTGCCCGTGGGGCAGCCGTGGTGCGGCGACAGCAACTCGGCATCTGAACTACCGGAGCAGAAATGGCAATTCCTCAGGGCGCCACGGAAATGTGGACGAAGTCCTCGTACTCCAACAACAACGGCGCGTGCGTCGAGGTCAAGTCGCCCACCGTCTCGGCGCTCGCCGTCCGCGACTCGAAGGTCACCGAGGGTCCGACCCTCTCGTTCCCCGCAGCCGCGTGGAACTCGTTCGTGACGTCGGTGAAGTAACACCACTCACCACGATCGCCACGCAGTAGAACAACTTCACAAGCTCCACCGAAGAGCCCTCTCGACTGGCCCGCCGTCCTAGCCGAGGGGGCTCGGCCTTTGCCTCAGGAGCGCAACTTGTCGACGTACCGGTCCGTCCCCGGCACGGTGGGAACGAACGGCGCCACCAACTCCACCCGCCCCAGCCCCGATTCGCGGACCGCCTCCCCCAGCCCCGCGAAATGCGCCTCCCAGCAGTCCCGTGGATCCACCTCCAGGAACCACAGCAGTGTCAGCCGTACGTCCACGCCCTCGACCTGCTTCACGTACGTCATACGGTCACCGGGCAGCGGTGTAGGCCGGAAGACGGTGACCATCGCGGCGGGCGAGCCGGCGAGCCGCTTGGGCAGATGGCGAGCACGCAGCCACTCCAGCAACTCCGCCCGCCCTTCCGCACTTTCGGCGTCGATCACCTGCAACACCAGCCCCGCGTACGGGTGGTCCAGCGCGTGGAAGTCACGGGGGCCGGCGGCACCGTCCCGGTAGACCGTCGCCCGGTGGTCCTGGAACGCGGTGAAGACGTGCGTACGGTCGTGATAGACGCGGGCGTCGCGGTTGAGGCGCTTGTTGATGCCCACGGTCCAGCGCATGTGGTCGGCGTAGCGGCCGTCCGTGATCCAGTAGGTCGAGAGATAGCACCCTGCCGTGACCGGCTGCGCGATCGCCGACTTCTCGGGGTAGCGCAGGAGTTGGAGGTCCCGGGTCGCGACCCAGCGGCGGCCGGAGAACATCCAGGGCATGGCCATCGCGCCAGAGATGAAATGATCGTCTTCGTACCAGCGGTTGTACGCGTACTCGTGGCCCGGGTGCGGTTCGACCATGGTGATGAGCGCATGGCCGGGGCGGACTCCGTACGGTCCTACGGCCGCGAGTTGGGCGTACACCTCGCTACGGGTGTCCTCACTGCGGGTCTCTTCGCTGCGGGTCTCTTCGCTGCGGGTCTCTTCGCTCATTGCCTTCCCCTCTCGCTCTCTTCTTTCTCTTCCTTCCTCCTTCGGACGCCCATACTCTGACGCTCCGTCAGATAATCCGCCAGTGTCGGGGAGGGCTTCGATGTCGCTGCTCACAGGGAAGACCGTGGTGGTCTCGGGGGTCGGTGCCGGGCTGGGGCTTCAGGTCGCGGCGGCCGTCGTGCGGGACGGGGGGAACGCCGTGCTGGGGGCGCGTACCGAGGCGCACCTCGTGAAGACCGCCGCCGAGCTGGATCCGGACGGGGCGCGTACGGCGTACCGGGCGACCGACATCACCGACGAGGCGCAGTGCCGGGCGCTGGCCGAGCTGGCGTGCGAGCGGTTCGGGCGGATCGACGGGGTCGTCCATGTCGCCGCCTGGGACAGCTACTTCGGGGGGATCGAGGACGCGGACTTCGAGAGCTGGGCGGGGGTCGTGGACGTGAATCTGCTGGGCACCCTGCGGATGACGCGGGCCTGCCTGCCGGCCCTCAAGGAGCGGGGCGGGAGTGTGGTGTTCATCGGCACGCAGTCCGCCGTGGCCGCCCCCTCGCAGGTGCGGCAGGCCGCGTACGCCGCCTCGAAGGGGGCGCTGACGAGCGCGATGTACTCGCTGGCGCGGGAGCTCGGGCCGCATCGGATACGGGTCAACACCGTGCTGCCGGGGTGGATGTGGGGGCCGCCGGTGGAGGCGTACGTGCGGTTCACGGCGCAGGGGGAAGGGGTGCCGGAGGACGAGGTGCGGCGGCGGCTCGCGGAGCGGATGGCACTGCCCGAGCTGGCCACGGACGGGGATGTCGCGGACGCGGTGGTGTTTCTGGCGTCGGAGCGGGCGCGGGCCATCACCGGACAGTCGTTGCTGGTGAACGCGGGTGAGCTGATGCGGTAGCCGTAATTCCGCCATTCTTCGACGTTCGCGGTTTATTCATGGACATGAACGGAGGTCAGTTCCGCGAACTTTTTTACTCCCTCTTGACTCACCGGGCTGTTGTCGCTGCCATGTCAGCGAATCGACGATGAGCGGGCGCTCGACACCCCCGCTCGACTTGCTCGACGCCCCTGGGAGGGAGCACATGAACGGTCTCGACTGGGCCGTGCTCATCGCTTACTTCGGTGTGATGGTCGCGATCGGTGTCTGGTCCCACAAACGGGTGGACAACGTCAGTGACTTCTTCACCGCGGGCGGAAAGATGCCCTGGTGGCTGTCCGGCATCTCCCACCACATGTCCGGCTACAGCGCGGTGATGTTCACCGGCTACGCGGGCATCGCCTACACGTACGGCGTCACGTCCTTCGTCACCTGGTCCTTTCCCATCGCACTCGGCATCGCGATCGGCTCCAAGCTGTTCGCGCCGCGCATCAACCGGTTGCGCTCGCGGCTCCATGTGTCGTCCCCGCTGGAGTACCTGAAGAACCGGTACGACCTGAAGACGCAACAGGCGCTGGCCTGGTCCGGGATGCTGCTGAAGATCGTGGACGTCGGTGCCAAGTGGGCCGCGATCGCGACCCTGTTGTCCGTCTTCACCGGCCTCTCCCTCAACCAGGGCATCCTCATCACCGGTGCGATCACCGCCGTGTACTGCACGATCGGCGGGCTGTGGGCGGACGCGCTAACGGAGTTGGGGCAGTTCGTCATCCAACTCCTCGCCGGTATCGCGATGTTCATCGCCGTGGTGGCCAAACTCGACGACCACGGAGGGTTCTTCGGGGTCTGGGACGAGCCCGCGCTGCAAGGGCACGGCAAGCCGCTGGTGGGCCCCTACGGCACGGTGTTCCTGCTCGCGTTCCTCTTCATCAAGCTGTTCGAGTACAACGGCGGCATGCTCAACCAGGCCCAGCGGTACATGGCGACGGCCAGTCCGAGGGAAGCCGAGCGGTCGGCTCGTCTGTCGGCGATCCTGTGGCTGGTCTGGCCGTTGGTGCTGTTCTTCCCCATGTGGATGTCTCCGCTGCTGGTGGAGTCGCAGAAGCCGGACGGTTCCGACTCCTACGCCCTGATGACCGAACAGCTGCTTCCGCACGGTCTGTTGGGGCTCGTCATCGTCGGGTTCTTCTCCCACACGATGGCCATGTGCTCGTCCGACGCGAACGCCATCGCCGCCGTCTTCACCCGGGACTGTGCGCCGGTGATCTGGAAGCGGGCGCGGGCGTGGACGGACTCGTCCGGGCTGGTGGCCGCGCGCGTGACGACGGTGGTCTTCCTCGGGCTGTCGATGGCGGCGGCGACGCAGGTCAATTCGCCCGCGTTCAAGGACATCATCACCGTCGTCATCAAGTGGGTGGCCGGGTTGATGGGGCCGATGGCGATTCCGATGATGCTGGGGCTGTTGCGGCCGTTCCGGCGGTCGGGGCCGACGGCGGCGCTGGGGAGCTGGTCGATGGGGCTGCTGGCCTTCTGGCTGGTGAACTACCCGATCAACTGGAACGTGGAGGGCGGGGTGCCGCTCCAGTACCAGGTGTCGATCCCGCTGGCCGTGTCGCTGGTGCTGTACATCCTGATCGGGTTCCTGCGTCCGGAGGACACGCCTGAGCGGCTGGCGATCATCGAGACCGTGAACACGGACGGGGACGACAGCACGGCTGTGCGGGTGCCTGTGCCGGAGCCGGCGGATGTGGTGCCGGCGAAGGGCTGGGTGAAGGACTAGCTGTTCTCGCCCCCGCCGCCCCTACCCGTTCCCATCCTTCTGGGGGCTGCGCCCCCAGACCCCCTTTGTCCTCAAACGCCGGACGGGCTGGTATGTCAGCCCGTCCGGCGTTTGAGGACAAGGCCCCTTCAGGGCCGTAGCGGGGGTCTGGGGGCGCAGCCCCCAGGGGACGGGAATGGGTAGGGGCGGCGGGGGCGAGGAAAGTCCCCTCACACCCCGGACGGCTGGGCCGCCCGTAACCGTTCGCGGACGCGTTCCGCGTCTCTGTGGCCCAGTTGCTCCAGGAGTTCCACGGCCTCCCGCCAGCAGGCCGCCGCCGCCTCGCGGGTGCCGAGGGACAGGTGGGACTCCGCCAGGTGGTCCAGGGTCTCCGCGATCTCGGCCAGGTCGCCCCGCTCCCGGCGCAGCCGCAGGGAGTGCGTGTAGCAGGTGATCGCCTCCTGGTGGGCGCCCAGGTGGTGGTGGGCGCGGGCCAACGTGTCCCAGGTGGCGCCCTCGCCGTCGCGGTCGCCCAGTTCCTGGAGGATGCGCAGGGACTGGACGCTGTGGTCTACGGCCCGCCGGTGCTCGCCCAGGAAGGACAGGTGCCAGCCGATCTGGTTCAGGACCCGGCCCTCGCCGATACGGTGTCCGGCGGCCCGGAACAGGCCCAGCGCCTGCCGGGCGAGGTCCAGCGCCTCCGCGTGCCGGTCACGGCCCCCCGGCACCGCCGTCATACGGCCGAGCACCGTACTCATGTTGCGCAGCGCCTGCGCCTGCGCGACCGGATCGCCGAGTTCACGCCCGAGCCCCAGCGAGCGGCGCAGATGGACGAGGGCGTCCTGGTGGCGGCCCTGCCGGGAGCGGACCCGGGCGAGGTTGCGCCGGGTGCGGGCCTCGCCGACGGTGTCGCCGGAGCGTCTGGTCGCGTCCAGCGCCTGCTGGTGCGTGGCGACCCACTCCGGCCAGTGGCCGGCGAGGTCGAAGAAGGCGACCATCGTCCAGGCCAGTTGCCAGGCGTGGGTCTCGAAGCCGGCCCTGGCCGCCCTGCGTACCGCCGCCGTCAGATTGGGGAGTTCGGCGGTGAACCAGGCCAACGCGTGTGCGGGGCCGGTCAGTTGTTCCGGTGTCGAGTTCGGCAGAGGGTCCATGGGCTGGATCGGGTCTCGGTACCAGCTGAGGTTCTCGGACGCCGTGGTCGCCGTATGGAGGTAGTGGTCGAGGAGGCGGTGGAGTGCCGCGTGCCTGCCGGGTTCCGGGTCGTGCTCGTGGGTCAGTTCGGTGGCGTAGGCGCGGAGCAGGTCGTGGAGGGTGTAGCGGCCGGGCGTGTGCTGGTCGATCAGGTGCGCCCGGGTGAGTTCGGCCAGGTGCGGGCGTACCCGCTCGGGTCTCAGGCCGGTCAGGGCGGCCGCGGCCGGGGCGGTGATGTCGGGGCCGGGGTGCAGGCCGAGGAGGCGGAAGAGACGGGCGGCCGCGGGGCTCAGCCGGTGGTACGACCAGGAGAAGACGGCCCGTACATCCGTCGCGGGGTCGTCGTCGGTGAAGGCGTCGAGGCCGGCGCCGGCGCCCGTGGCGCGCAGTTCGCCGGCGAACCGCGTCAGCCGGAAGTGCGGGTCGGTGGCCGCGCGGGCGGCCACGATCGACAGGGCGAGGGGAAGTCGGGCGCAGCGGTCGATGATCTCCGTGACCGCCTGGGGGTCCTCGGCAAGGCGGGCGGGGCCGAGCCGGTGGGCGAGCAGTTCCCTGGCCTCGGCCATGGTCAGCAGGTCGACGCGGAGCGGGTGGGCGCCGTCGGAGGCGACGAGGCCGGTGAGCTGGTTGCGGCTGGTGACCAGGGCGAGACAGCCGGAGGCGCCGGGCAGCAGCGGTCTGACCTGCTCGGCGTCGCGGGCGTTGTCCAGCAGGACGAGTACGCGTTTGCCCGCGCACAGGCTCCGGTACAGGCCGACCTGTGCCTCGGCGCCCGCCGGGACACGCTCGGCGGGTACCTCGAAGGCGTCCAGGAAAACCCGTACCGCCTCCGCCGAGGTCATCACCGCGCCGCTCGGATGGAACCCGCGCAAGTTCACGTACAGCTGCCCGTCGGGGAAGCGGGCGGCCACCCGTGACGCCCAGTGCAACGCGAGGGCCGTCTTGCCGACGCCCGCGGTGCCCGCGATGGCGGAGATGACGACGGCGCCGGTCGTGGGCAGTTGATCCTTTCCGCCGTCCAGCAGGGCGTCCAGCGCGCCGAGTTGCTCGGTGCGTCCGCTGAAACCCGGGTGGGCGGGCGGCAGTTGGGCCGGGGCGGACTTCGTCGCCGGGTACGGCGGCCGCGGCGGGCGGGGCGCGTCCGGGAGGCCGGTCGCCGCCTGCCGGAACTCGTCGAGGTCCGTTCCCGTCAGGGCCAGCGCGTCGGCCAGCCGGCGTACGGTGGCCGGCCTCGGGCGTTCGATACGGCCCGTCTCGACATGGCAGATCGTGCGCACGCTGACACCCGACCGCTCCGCCAACTCCTCCTGCGTGAGCCCCAGTCGGCGCCGGTGGTCACGCAGCACCTCGCCCAGCATCGGCAACCCCCCTGGCCCCCGCTGCACGGTCACCCCACCTTCCCACTCCTCCGCACCCATCGGGTGAGACCGCATTCGGCCACTTGCCTGGCCGAATTGCCGGTGAGTTGCGGGTCAGCTGCGTGCGGCATTCCTGGTTGCACCCGGGGTCCCGCTGCGACTGTTCGCATACGCCATCACACATTCCCCACACCCAGGAGGAAACGTGTTCACGAACTTCAGGTCCAGGTCCGCGAGATACGGGCTCGCGTCCGTGGCAGCGGTGGCACTCGCCGTGCCGGCGGCCCTGGTCGGAACGGCGGGTCCCGCGTCCGCGGCGGCGGCCTGCGGCGCGGTCGGGCCCTACAAGGACGGCACCATCGTGGATCAGACCGCGGGTGTCGCCGCGAACATACGCACCGGCTCGAGCACGAGCTGCGGGGTCAGGGGCTACGCCGACAACCAGGACACCCTGCTCTACTACTGCTACACCCGTAACTCCAGCGGGTCGACCTGGACGTACCTCTGGGACGCCAACGACAACAAGTACGGATGGGTGAGCGACTCCCTGCTCCCTGGCAACGGCTCCAACTACTCCTGCGGCTTCTGATCCGCGGCCTCAGGCCCGTGGATACCGCGTGAGCCACCCCGGGGAGGACCCCGCCGGACCGTGCAGGGCCGGCCCCTGGGTCATCTCCATCGCGAAGTCGTCCGCGAGGACCAGCATCGTCGGGCGGCCCTCCAGCTCCGCCAGCCAGGCGGGCGGCAGGGCCGTCTCGCCGTGCAGGGCGCCCAGCAGGCCGCCGGTCAGGGCGCCCGTCACGGCCGACTGGCCGCTGTGGTTGACGGAGAGGGCGAGGCCGTGGCGGACGTCCTCGCCGACCAGCGCGCAGTACACCGCCACTGACAGGAGGCCCTCCGCCGTGCCGGCGCCGGCCAGGTCGTCAACCCGCGCGGGGGTCGGGATGCCCTGGCGTACGGCGCCCAGGGCACGCTGGAGGGCCTCCGCCACCGGTTGGTGGCCCGGTCTGGCCGACAGCAGGGCGAGGGACCGCTGCACGGCCGCGTCCATGCCCTCGCCGCGTGCCAGCCCGTGCACGATCACGGCGTACGCGCCCGCCGCGAGGTAGCCGATCGGGTGGCCGTGGGTCTGCGCGGCGCACTCCACCGCCAGCTGCATCACCAGCTGCGGCTCCCAGCCCACCAGGAGCCCGAACGGGCCCGACCTGGCCGCCGCCTCCGCGCCCGCCTCGCCGGGGTTCTTGGGCGCGTCCAGGGTGCCCATCGTCTCGTCGCCGAGGCCGAGCAGGCAGGCCAGCGACGGGTCGCGGCGGGCGTAGAGCCACTCCTCGTGGGCCAACCAGCCGTCCTCCTTGCGGCGCTCGTCGGGGCCCCAGTCGCTCTGGGTGGCCGCCCAGCGGCGGTAGGCGCGGTGCAGGTCGGTCGGCGGGTGCCAGGCGCCGGTGTCGCGGCGCACCTGGGCGCGGATCAGGCCGTCCAGGGTGAAGAGGGTGAGCTGGGTGAGGTCGGTGATGGCGCCGCGTCTGCCGTACGTGAAGGCCAGATCGGCGAGGCCCTCCGCGCCGTACGCCTCGTGGATGGAGTCGAGGGTGAGTCCGTCGAGCGGGCTGCCAAGGGCGTCGCCGAGGGCCGCGCCGAGCAGGGTGCCGCGCACCCGGCTGCGGAAGTCCTGCTGTTCCGAGCGGCCCCAGATGGCGCCGGACGCGGCACCGGTCATACCCCCGGATGTCATCACGCCCACCTCGGGCCTCCCTCACAGCACGTTCGTACGATCGACAGCTCAGCACTGTAATCGACCGGGAACGGTCTGTTCAGGGGCCTGATTGGTATGCGGAATGTGACATGAGTGGGCATGAGAGCGCACTAGTGATCCCGACTGATCACCAATTCGACAGCCGTTCGACAGCCCCCACACCCTCCCCGCAAATCCTCCATATCTGCTTTACGTCGCCCTCACTCCGCATATCGCCTCCTGATCCGCTCCCTCGCCTCCCGGACCCGTTCCAGCCGTACGGCGATCCGAGCGCCGTCCGCCGCCGGTACGCCCGGTGCCGCCGCCAGCTCGCCCAGCAGGTCCGCCAGCCATGCCACGTCGGCCCACTCCCGCGTCCCCGTGAGCAGACTGGCGAGGCGCTCGTCCAGGTCCGCCCAGTCACCGAGGCCCGCCGCGATCACCGCGTGCAGGAAGTCGGAGGCGCCCTCGGTCAGGTCCCAGCCGGAGGCCAGCCGGTGCGCCTCGCGCCAGACCGGGCGGGCGGCCTCCGTGCCCCGTTCCCCGCCGACCGCGAGGGCGAGACAGAAGGCGCCGCCCGCCTCGTGCAGGGCGCGCATACGGTCCGCCGTCTCCCGGGCGGCCGCCCATCGGCCCGCCTTGCGCTGGGTGCGGGCCAGCTCCTCCATCCCTGCCGGTTCCACAAGACCGTGCCGCGCGGCCTGAGCGAGCGCCGCCGCCGCTTCCTCGGGGCGCCCGTCCAGGAGGTGGATCTGCGCGAGGGTGTGGTGCGCCCAGGCCAGGTCGTCGCCGATCACCAGGAAGCGGGCGAGGTCGGTACGGGCGTCCTCGGGGCGGCCCACCGCCAGCAGGGTCATGATCCGGCGCATCAGATGCCAGGCCCCGTCCGGATCGAGCGCGACCGCCCGGTCCAGATCCGCCAACGCCTCGCCGTACAACCGCAGTTCGTGCAGCACGGCGCCCCGGCAGCCGATCGCCCACACGCTGTCCGGGGCGAGTGCCAGCGCCCGGTCGAGGTCGGCGCGCGCCTCCTCGAAGCGGCCCAGACAGCGCAGCGCCTCGCCCCGGTTCCACAGCGCCCACGCGCTCTCCGGCTCCAACTCCACTGCCCGGTCGGCGTCTTCGTACGACGCCTCGTAGCCGTCGACCCGCCGGTGCACCACCGACCGCTGCACGAGCGCCCACGCGTACGACGGATACAGCTCCAGCGCCTTGTCCAGGTCCCCCAACGCCCCTTCGTTGAGCCCGAGTCGACTGCGGGAGACACCCCGGCTGGCGTACGCCGACGCGTAGGCCGGATCGAGTTCGAGGGCGCGGTCGTAGTCGGCGAGGGCGTCGGCGTCGCGGTCGGCGACCCGGAGCGCGTCACCGCGCTCGCACGCGACCCAGGCCAGCTCGGGGCCGAGGGCCACCGCCCGGTCCAGATCGGCGAGTTGACCGTCCCGGTCCCCGCGCGAGCGGTGCACCCGGGCCCGCCGGACCAGCGCCCACACGTGCTCGGGGTCCAGTTCGAGGGCCCGGTCGAGGTCGGCGAGGGCGTGCTCGGTGTCGCCGGTGCCGTGCCGGGTGACCCCGCGGGAGGCCCAGGCGCCGGCCAGGTCGGGGCCGAGGACAACCGCCCGGTCCAGGTCTCGGACGGCTTCCTCGTGGTGGCCGAGGATGCGGTGGTAGTCGCCGCGTACGAAGAGGATGCGGGCGGTGTCGGGGGCGAGTTCGTCGGCGCGGTCGAGGTCGGCGATGGCGGCGGCGTAGTCGCGCTGTTCGGCGCGGGTGACGCCCCGGCCGTAGTAGGCGCGCTCCAGCGCGGGATCGAGGGCGACGGCCTGTTCGTACTCGCCGAGGGCCTTCTCGTACTCCCGGCCCATTCGCAGTTCGCGCCCGCGCAGCATGCGTGCGACGGCCTGGCCGTGCGCGTCGAGCCCGCCCCGGTTGAGGAGCAGCGCCAGTGCGCCGAGCACTCCGCCGTCGCCGCCGTATCCGCCTCCGTCGGCTCCGTAGGCGCTCGCGCCGACCTGCCTGCGCGCGTTCCCTTCCCCGCCCGCCTCGTCGGAGTCGTCGGCCCCGGTGGAGTCGTTGGCCTCAGTGGAGTCGTCGGCCTCGTTCGCGGCAGGCACGGAGAGGGCGGCGAGCAGGTCGCGCCCCCAACCACCCACGATCGGCGCCTCGTTGTCGTCACCCGCCTCGACCAGCACGTGCGCCCAGCGCCGGGCTACCACCTCCCCGTGGTCGCAGGCGTCGACGACGTCCCGCAGGACGACGGGCAGCGCGGTACGCGGGGACGCGCACAGCAGGTGGTACGACTCCGCGAGCCGCAGCTCCCGCCACTCCTCCGTCGCCCACAACTCGTCGGCGGGGAGCGGCACTTCGGCCTCGGCGCGCCAGCGGGCGAAGGTGTCGGCGAGACCGGTGTGCTGCTCGGCCCAGCGGCGCGGGGAGCGCCGACGCTGGAGTCGGAGCATGGGCGCCCGGACGACATCGTGGTACTGGATCCGGTCCCCCCGGTCGCTCACGAACGGCAGCGACCTCAACCACCCGAAGAGCAGGTCGAGTTCGGTCTCGTCGCCCGGCAGTACGGGGGCCGGGAGAGCGGCCCGGAAGATGTCCGCGTCCAGCCGGCGGGGCAGCGCGCAGGCGAGGGCGGCGGCCTGGCGTACCGGGTCGGTCTCCCACTTCAGGAACCGCCCCACGGCGGTCGCACTGGGATCACCGACATCGTCCGGGTCGGCGGGGCGGGCCTCGGCGAGGGTCGACACCAGCACCGGCAGCCCGCCGGTGAGCCGCAGCACCTCCTCCACGACCGGCTCGGCCGTCACGCCCTTGTCGGCGAGCAGTCCGCGCGCCTCGGCCTCCGTGAACGGCCCGAGCGGCACCTCGGTGACGAAGTCGGCGAAGCCGCCCCAGCGTCCGGTGTCGAAGGGCCGCTGACCCGCGGTGACGAGGACGAGGTTGGAGGGGAAGGAGAGGTCGCCGTAGCGGTCGGTGGTCATGATGTCGTGCAGCCAGCCGTCGAGGAACGGTCCGGTGCGCTCGTACGTGTCGAGGAACAGGACGATCCAGGGCACGGCCGTGCAGATGCCGTCCAGTTCGGCGAGCAGTACCGGGGTGAGGACGCGTTCGGGCGCGAGGACGAGCTGGACGTCGTCCTGGTTGCGCAGCCGGGCGGCGATCCCGGCCCGCACCCGGTCGGCACCCTGGGCGATCCGGTCGGCGTCGAGGGCGCCGGCGAACGGTCCGACGACCGGGATGAGTCCGGCGCCGACGAGCCCCATCCGGGCCGCCGTGAGACTCCCGGCGGAGGGCCCCTGGGGCTGCGGTTCAAGGCTTTCGAGGCTCGCGACGGCGGACTCGGCCTCGTGCCGCCGCTCCCGATGGGCCGCGAGGAGCCGCTCCAGCTCCTTGAACCGCCGTCCCTGGGCAGCAAATTGACGGCACATCACCGCGAGCGCCTCCGGCACACTGCCGACGCCCTCGTCGACGTACGCGGTGAGCGCGCCGCGTTCCTTGGCCTGCTGCTCCAACTCCCGTACGAGGAAGGTCTTTCCGACTCCGGCGTTGCCGTGCACATGGAAGCGGAAGCGGTGGCGTTCGTCGTCCGGCGGCAGCTCGAAGTTGGCCCGGAACGCGGCCCGTTCGGCACCCCGGCCGACGAATCCGGCGCGTCTGCGCTGCTCGATCAGCTGCCGCATCGACGGCCGCGAGGCCTGAGCCATCCGTGGGTCCCCTCGTATCGGTACTGTCCGTTGGCGCGTACACCAGTCTGGCCCAACTCCCGGACGGTGAACGGGAGGTCAACCGGGGAGGGAACGGGGAGACGGCGTGCGGGCCGATCCATAGAGTTGCCTCATGACCACAACAGGTACCCCCCACCCCACCCGTACCTCCCCCTCCACCCACACCGCGCTCACCCTCGCCTCGACCCTGCTGACGGCGACGGTCGCGCTCTACATAGCCCTGGTGGCACTCGGGAACATCACCGACTTCGACTCGAACCAGCAGTTCGTGCGTCATGTCCTCGCGATGGACACCACGTTCAAGGACGACGACCTGATGTGGAGAGCCATCACGTCGAAGGGCCTCGCGGACACGGCGTACGTGGCGATCATCGCGTGGGAGACAGTCGCGGCGCTCGTGCTCATCGCCGGTACGTGGCTGTGGGTCCGCCGCGACCTCGAACGGGCGCGGCGCGTCTCGACGTACGGCCTGCTGATGCTGATGCTGCTGTTCGGCGCCGGTTTCATCGCGATCGGCGGCGAGTGGTTCGCGATGTGGCAGTCGGGCGACTGGAACGGGCTGGACGCGGCGACGCGGGTGTTCCTGCTGAGCGGGCTGGTGCTGCTGGTGATTCATCTGCCGGTGGGTGGGGCGACCGTGGCCGAGGGCAAGTCCGAGGAATAGGCAGGGGCACTACTTGACGACCGTCACCGCGGTCCCCGCGTCCCCGAAGGCCCACAGGGCGGTGCCGTCCGCCTTGGACATGCGGATGCCGCCCGTCTGGACGCCGGACGCGGGCTGCGGTGAGGCGCCGTCGACGGCGTTGGAGAAGGCGATGGAGAGTCCGGAGCTGGTGGCGAAGAACATGACGTGCTCGATGGCGACGCCGTCGGAGCCGGTGCGGGCCTCGTCCCGCTGGCCCACCGAGTACGTCCCCGGCTCCGGGCTCACCGAGCCCGGCCACACCACGAACGTACGCCGGGTCTGCTCGCTCGCGTCGATCAGCCAGACCCGCTTCTGCCCGAGCGAGTAGACGACCCGCCGCCCGGTCCCCGACCCGTCCGGCACGACCGGCGCGGCGGCCTGGCTGGGCTTGGCGGAGGGCTGCGCGGAGGCGGACGCGCTGGGCCTGGCGGCGGCGGTGGCGTGGGGCTGCGGACCCTGTTCGGCCTTCACGGCCAGGGCGGCGACGACGGCGACCGCGCCCAAGGTCAGACCGGTGACCCAGACCGATGAGGGAAGCCGTCGGGCAGCCACGGTCACGCATCTCCTCAGCTCCGGAACCCGCCGCCGGGTACTCCGCCGGGGGTCGGATCATCGTACTCCGATACGGGGTCCGTCCCCGGCCGGAAGGGTGCCGGGGACGGGTGGCCGAGAGAGTGGGGTCGGGCGTCAGTCCTGGTGGACGACGTTGCGGCCGGGGCCGCCGCTGAGGGTGTCCTTGCCGGGGCCGCCGTACAGCTTGTCGTTGCCGCTGTTGCCCTGGATCGTGTCGTTGCCGCTGTTGCCGTAGAGGATGTCGTTGCCCGGGCTGCCGTAGATCAGGTCGTTGCCGGTGCCGCCGCGGACCGTGTCGCTGCCGTCGCCGCCAGTCAGGGTCTGCCGGCCCGCGCCTCCGTAGAGGAGGTCGTTGCCGGTGCCGCCGTCCACGCGGCTTCCCTCACCGTCGGCCTGGATCGTGTCGTTGCCGTCCTGGCCCCAGGCGCGCCCCTTGCCGTGCACGGTGATGTTGTCGTTGCCGGGGCCGCCGTAGACCAGGTTGGCGTCGAGGTCGCCGGTGTGGGTCGACGTGTCCTTTCCGGCGCCCAGGTCGATCATCGCCGGGTAGCTGTACAGACTGGGGCGGTCGTCGTAGGTGACGTCGTCGTTGCCGTCGCCGAGTTTCATGGTCAGTGCTACGTGCTCCTGGGCGTCATCCCCGAGGTACAGCTCGCAGGAGATTTTGGTGCGGTCCGCGGGGTCGGGGTGGCTGCAGAAGTCCCCCGGGCCGTCGATCGGGACCACGTCGTCGATGGAGTAGAAGAAGACGACTGACATGCCGCCGTCGCTCACCACACTGACCTTCACCTTGTTGGCCTGGCCCTGCGCCGCCGTGTAGATCAAGGACCGGCCGTCAGGAGCTTTCGTCACGCTGGCCGCCGGTTCCGCAGCACCGGCGGTGGCGGGCAGGGCGACCAGGGCGGTCAGTCCGGTGGTGACGGCCAGGGTCAGGGCCGAGGCGGTGCGGAGCACTTTGCGGCTTACGGAGCGAGAGGGCATTGCACAACCTTCATGAGGAGCAGGCGAATTGCAAGACGCCTAGGTGACTCGCGACGAGCACGGAGGGTTGTGCGCAAAGAATCCTCACAGCGTTGCCGGAGTGATTGACGAGCAGGGTGGTGCGATCTACCTTCTGATCGACTTTCCGAACCGCGTTCGAAATCTCGGCCAATAGCCAGCGCCAATTAGCCAGCCTGGCTACGTACTTCAAGTCCCCGCACCCGCTTGGAGACAAAGATGAGCGCAAGACCCCAGCCGTCCCGCCGTCTCTTCCTCGGCATGGCAGCAACAACCCCCCTGGCCATGTCCGGCGTACTGACCCTGGGCGCCGGCACCGCCCACGCCGCGGACTCGGCGTACGTGATGTGCTACTTCACCGAGTCGACGAGCCTCGGGCTCGGCACGGACTACGGCCTCCACCTGGCCGTCAGCACAGATTCACTGAACTGGACACCGCTGAACCAGAACGACCCCGTGGTCACTCCCACCGCGGGCGCGCTCGGCCTGCGGGACCCGTTCCTCATGCGGAAGCAGGACGGCACGTTCGTCGTCCTCGCCACCGACCTCAAGGGCACGGACTGGTCGTACAACAGCCAGTACATCCACGTCTGGGACTCGGCCGACCTGCGCACCTTCACCGGCTACCGTCGCCTGAAACTGCACGACATGACGACCCACAGCTGGGCACCCGAGGCGTTCTGGGACGCGGGGCGGGGCCAGTACGCGGTGATCTACTCGTCGGTCAACTCCAGCGGCCACAACGTGATCATGGTGAACTACACGAGCGACTTCGTGACGGCGTCGGCACCGCAGGTGTTCTTCGACCCGGGCTACGACGTGATCGACGGCAACATGGCGGTAGGGGTCAACGGCTACTCCTACCTGTTCTACAAGAAGAACCAGACGCTGGTCTCGGCCCGCTCGACGTCCCTCAACCCGGGGAGCTTCACGGAGTACAGCGCGGGGGTGGCGCACGGGGGTACGGAGGCGCCGACCGTCTTCAAGTCACTGACGTCGAACACGTGGTACCTGTGGGGCGACACGTACACGCCGAACGGCGTCTTCTACGCGTGGCAGAGTTCCGACCTGGCGTCGGGCACCTGGACGGTGCTGGACCAGAAGACGTACACGCAGCCGGTCAACTCCAAGCACTGCGGCATCGCGACGATCACGACGACGGAGTACAACAACCTGCTGACGAAGTGGGGCTCCCCGGCCTGGAACCGCCTCAAGTCGTACAACTACCCGGCGCGTTACGTCCGCCACGCGAACTTCGTCGGCCGGATCGACGAGTACCCCTTCGACCTGTACACCGACTCGGAGTGGAAGCTCGTCCCGGGCCTGGCGGACACGGCCGGGGTCTCGTTCCAGTCGGTCAACTACCCGACCCGCTACCTCCGGCACTACAACTACGCCCTCCAACTCGACGTGAACGACGGCACGTCGACGTTCGCGGGGGACGCGACGTTTTACCGGACGGCGGGGTTGGCGGACAGTACGTGGTCGTCCTTCCGGTCGTACAACAACCCGACGCGGTACATACGGCACTCGAATTACGTGCTGCGGATCGATCCGGTGTCTACGGCTACTGAGCGGCAGGACGCTACGTTTCGGGTGGGGTACTGAGGCGGGAAGGCTTTTCTTTCCCCCCCCGGGGCCAGCTCCTTTGCCGGTGCCGGAGCGCTTCTCCTGCACCGGCAACTCCGGCATCCGCACGGCTTCTGGGGCCCCGCAGGTGCCGGGAGCAGCGTGACTCGCGGCCTCGGTCGTCGCATGCCTGGGAAGCATCCCCGCAGGTGCGGGGAGCAGCCGGGAACGAGGCGGTCGGGGTCGACGTAGCTAGGACCATCCCTGCGGGTGCGGGGAGCAGTTCAGCGTGACCGACGAGCAGGCCGCCGACCAGGGACCATCCCTGCGGGTGCGGGGAGCAGCCAATGTGGGCGGCCGGCTGCTGGACGGGGTAGGGACCATCCCTGCGGGTGCGGGGAGCAGACTCTTTGAGCTGGTCGTTTGTCTCAGGTGTGCTGGATTTCGAAGTACTTTTGCCGACTCTGACAAGAGGCCTGAAAGTCCATGAATACACCTCACCCTCGACCAAACCGACGACGTCTAGCCGCCCCACTCCACCCCGAAGGCGCAGAAGTCGGTCGGCTCGCCTCCGCCGACGGAGGTTTCGGATTGGGGCGGTGGATCAGTGTTGCCCCGTCGTAGTCGATGGGGTGCCACGCGTGATCGTGGGTCAGGAAAGTGAATCCCTGCTCATTGTTGGTGGTGTGGGCCAGCAGAGCGCGTCCCTGGTCTGCGTACTGCTGGACTTCCTGCCACAGCACATCTCGGATGCGAGCCGACGGATTGCCCACGAACACGCCCGCCGAGATTTCCAGCAACCAACGCGTGAGGAAGCCACGCAGCCCCGCGGGGCAATTCGTGAGGACTATGACGGTCACCAGCTCACCCGTTCATAGTCGTCCGATGATGAGCCGCCGTAGTTGAAGCCGGACGGGACTTCGTGGCCACCGTCGCTCTGAAGCGTGACCACGTCCCGGTCGGCGCCCGTGTCCGTGGCCCCGTCCTCTTCCGGCAGCAACAAGTGCTTGATGTCCTCCACGCACCGCTCCAGCAGCGAGGTCTCGTTGATGCGGTCACGCAACGCTCGGCGCGTGCGTGGGCCCACGTCCTCCTCGTCCTGTGCTGCGACGTCGAAGGCCAGTGGGATGCCGATCTCCGTCTTGTAGAGGTCCGCGATGTCCAGGACGAAGGACAGTTCATGGCCGGAGTGGACGAAGCCGAGAGCCGGGCTGCAGCCCAGTGATGTGACGACGGCGTGGGCGATGCCGTACATGCACTGCGCTGCCGCGGTGATGCCCTGGTTGACGGCGTCTCCGGTGGTGAAGTCGCCGGGGGTGTACTGGCGGCCGCGCCAGGGAACGCCCGTGCGGGCGGCCTGGGCGCGGTAGCAGTCCTTGACCCGGCGTCCCTCGCGGCCCAGGAGTTCATGGCGGGTCAGACCGGCCGGGTCCTCGTCGGGGAAGCGGAGCCGGTACATCGCTCGGGCCACGGCAAGGCGGCTGCGCGTGTTGGCCCACTGTCGTGCCTGCGCCTCCATGAGGGCCGACGAGCGGCTCAGGGCGCGGCCGGCCGCGTAGTAGCGCACGCCGCGCTCGCCGACCCAACAGACGGCCGCCCCTGTTTCGCCGAGGACGCTCATCGCCTGGTGGGTGATGCGCGTGCCCGGGCCGAGCAGCAGCGTGCCGATGGTCGCCGACGGGATGTGGGTGGTGCCTTCGGCGTCCTGGGCGGTGATGGCGTTCGCGTCCCGGTGGACGGTGCACCGTTCCAGGTAGATGAAGGAAACACGGTCCGCGACGCGGGTGAGTTGGCGCGGGGTCAGGGCCGCGCGCTGGGAGATCGTGGTCATGGCGTCTGGCGTGGGGTGAGGGGTGCCAGGGTGAGGAGGCCGCAGCCGTACGCCTTGGCACGGCCGATGCCTTGGGTGAGCGTGCGGCGCAGAGCATCGGGGTCGGTGACTTCGAGCCGTCCGTCGAAGGTGACGGCGACGAGGGTGACCGACCGGCCCTTCCGTTGCCCGTCCGTACCCCTCGACTTGTCGAAGGAGAGACCCTTGTGATCGCGGACGGACAGCTCGTACCGGTCGCCGTGGTGCTCGTGCTTGCCCTGGTGCGTCGTACCGCCGGGCAGCAGCCGCTTGCCGTCGGTCTTCTCCAGGATGCGGAAGCCGCACTGTTCCTGGCGTTCCAGCAGCCAGCCCATCTGGTGTACGGGGGTGAGATGGGCGGTGATTTTCCGAGGCTCGGCGGAGTTGCGGCGGATGGTGTGAACCGGGTTGGCGGTGAGCCGGAACGCCCAGCGGTCTCCCGGGGACAGCTTGTCGAGGAGCGGCCCGTAAGGCCTGGTCTGCCAGCCGGGTGTCTGGGGATCGGCTGCCGCCGCCGCGGGCCAGCCGGCCTGTTCGACCAGGTGGGTCAGGTCGGGGCGGTCGGGGCTGACGACGTACAGCAGTACCTCGGCGCGGGCGTTGTGGTCCAGGCGCCACAGCACCCGCGGTGCGCCCGGGGTGGGCGCGTCGGTGGGCAGCAAGGCGGGGAACGAGGACATGACGGCCGCGTGCAGTGCCTGCGGCGAGGACAGCAGACGGCGGGAACCTGGCCGCGCGGTGTTCACGCGGAAGCGGGTGAGGAACATCAACTGCTCTCCTCCTCCAGAGCATCGGGCAGGGCGTCGAACGGGTCGTGCCGCGTGACACCCGGCGGGACGCGCGGCACCGGGGGCACCGGTACGGGCACCGTGGTGGTGACGACGGTGCGCAGGGCGTGGCGGCGATGTGCGGCGGCGAAGCTGAGCGGCTGGTCGCGCAGGGTGTCGGCGGCGGTGTGCTCGTCGTCGGCTGCCGCCTCCCGCAATACGGTCAGCGGCTCCCCCGTACGAGAGCGGTGCCGTCTGCGATACCAAGCCGACGCCTGCCACGGCACCTCCTGGAGCACGTCCTCCAGCCGTGTGCCCTCGTACAGACCCAACTCGATCCGTTCGGCGGGCGGGCAGGAGCGGCGGCCGAGGAAGGGCGGGTACGCCGGGGACCTGAGCGCCTCGTGCAGCTGCGCGAGCAATGCGTCCTCGCCCTCGACCGCCGCGACGAAAACGGCGTCCGCGAGGTAGTAACGCTCCGACAGCGGCATCGACTTGCCGGTGACGCCGTGATGCGCGGTCTGGAAGTCCCTTATGCGGGTGCCGGGTTGGTCGATGCGTACGCCGAACCGCAGGGCGGCCAGCGGCGCGAGCGCGTTGTCGTCGCCGCGCTCGATCCCCGCGGCGGCGGCGAGCAGGCCGATGACGCCGCTCTTGGTGGGGGCGGACTCGGTCGTACGGCGGGTGAAGCGGGAGGAGGCCCCCCAGGACTGGAGGGGGCCCGCCAGCCGCAGGGCGAGCACGCTGTTGCCCACGATGCCGCTGCTCACGCGGGCTTCTCCAGCCGTTCGGTGACGGCGCGTCCCACCGCCGTGACCAGCTCGCCCAGGGTGTCGGACTCCGTACCGAGGTCGGCGAGTTTGAGGGTGTTGGGGCCGACCCGCAGCACCCAGGTGAGGGTGGATTCCCGTTCCCCGTAGGCGCGTTCGATGTCCGGGACGTAGGCGGCGAGCCGGTCGGATGCCTCCCGTACATGGCCGCCCTGGTCGCCGCGGACGGGTTCCTCGAAGGCGGCGACGAAGCTGATCGGGCGGGTGGTACGGAGCTTGACGACGACAGCGTCGGGCAGGGTGTGGTGGCCGAAGGTGTTGATCTTTCCGGTGGGGAGGGAGGCGACGAAGCTGTGCACGAACGCCTCGACCGCCCGGCGCACCGGTTCGGTCCTAGGCTCGTCGTCCCGCAGCCCTTGGCCGAGGTTGGCGGCGAGCTGGTGGACGCCGAGGGCGGCGTAGCGGTAGAGGGTGGCGGAGTTGAAGTCGACGGTGCCGATCATTCCGGCGCCGGTCTCCTCCTCGGTGTTCTCGTCGTCGACGGCTGTGTAGTAGTCGGACTCGTTCTCCACCCGGTGGACGCTGATGGCATGGGCGACCTGCACCGCCGCGTCGACGTTGAAGTCGGCGGCGTCGGCCACCATCCGGCCGAAGAGGGCGATGTCGACGGAGTGGCGGCTGTCCGCGATCTCCTTAGCCTTGTCCTTGTTCGCCTTCTCCTTGAGGAACGCCGCAATGTCGGCGGCGCCGTCGAGGGCGAGGCGGGCCAGGCCATCGAGTTGGCGGGCGCTGAGGAAGACCAGATACTTCGCCTCGGGCGCCGGAGCGTCTGCGGCGGACTCCTTGGCCGCGTCGGCCTTCCGCTTGGGCACCTCGGTCTTCAGCCCGGTGGCCTTCACCGTCTCGTCGGCGAGCATGAGCGTCGTCTCGCGGCTGAGAGCCGGATCGAGCGCGGCGATCCGCTCGGCGACGACCTCCACAACCTTCTTGGTCCGCACGCCGAGTTCGCTCGGTTCGAGCAGGTACTCGTCGCCGAAGTACGTGCGGGTGGCTCGTTTCCACGCCTGGCTGGAGATCCTGGCGCGCGGCACGCCACCGTACACGGCCGTCTTCGGTGCGCCCGTGTCGTCGCGGTTCAGGTTGCTGGGCGGGACGGTCTGCAGAGCGTGTACGTCCAGAAAGATGCGGTTCACGGGGCGTCCTTGTCGCTGTCGTCGGGGCCGGTGGTGGCGGCGGTGTCGTTGTCTGCGGCGCTCCGGCCGGGGACTTGTGCGGTCTGTTCCTGCCCTGAGTGGAAGGCGTGGAAGGAGCGGCCCCACTCGCGGCGGACGACGGCGGCTCCGTCGGGCCACTGCCACTGGTAGAGCTGTCCGGCGAGCAGGCCGTAGTCGAGGGGGATGTCCGCGCGGCGCAGCAGGACGACCAGGTCACGCAGCCGTTGGGACAGGGCGGTCAGGTCGGGTGCGGTGCCGGCACGGACCAGTCGCTTGAGGACGGGTTCGTCGATCGTGTCCGGCAGCATCAGGCGCCGTACGGCCGCGCCCAGTCCGGTCGGTCGCTGGTAGGTGTGCGGTCGGTGCATGCGTACGCCTCGGGACTGCTGGTGCAGCGCCCAGAGGGTGAGGGCCGCGTGCAGGGCGTCCTCCGCGCGGACAAGTTCCTCCTCGCCGAGCGGCCGGACGCCTTCGACGCGGGCGTGCAGCGGTGAGGTGTCGACCAGCGCCCACAGGTCGGGCAGGTCACCGGCGTCCCGGCCCGCACCGCGGCGCAGCCGGGCGAGCGCGGCGACGTCCTTGGAGTTGTCCCGCAGATAGCCGTTCTGCCAGGGCGTGATCCGCGTCGCGGCCAGCTCGGCGACCCGAGTGCGGACCGAACCGACCGTGGACGGGGCTGTGGTGGTGGTCATACGGGTGCCTCCGTGCCGGTCGTGGAAGAGACGCTGTCTTCTTCGCTGCTGGGCGGACCCGGCCGGAACAGGTCTGGCCGAGACAGGTCCACGGCGTCGCGCTCACCGCGGTCGAAGGGATGGCCCAAGACCTTGAACAGGCGCGCGCGGAACCATTTGTCGGCCAGGTCGGCGTTGAGCCAAAGCGCACCCTTTTTGTCGGTGACGGTCATGCCCTGCCAGGCGGCGTCGCCCGCCTCCGCGACGAGACGGTCCCCGAGGCCGCCGATGATGCCGTGGACGTCGCGCTGCCACGCGCTGCGCCGCTCGAACGGGTCATCGGCGCCAGCCAGGGCGGCGACCCAAGTGCGGTACGGGTGTTCCAGTGCGGTGAACCCGAGTTCACGTGCCGCGGAGCGCGCCCCTTCCCCCTCGGAGCCGGTGGCACGGGCCAGATCGGTGGCGAGGTCGCCCAACGCCCGTACAGCGAGGTCCGCGTCCTCGGCCGCACCGATCGCCTGCTGCGCACACGTACGGTCCTGGCAGTGAAGCAGCACGACGGGCATGGTGAGCCGGTCGTCGGCGATCTCGTCGATGACCGACTGCTGGGTCCCGTACTTGGCGCCGATGACACGGGCCCGGATGAGGAAGTCTCGCGGCAGTTCCCCCTCGGTGACCAGGCGGGCGACCCACTCCAGGATTCCGGGACGCAGGTAGGAAGCAGCCTCCGTGCCCTGGCCGGTCTCGGACCGGTCGGCGACGAGGGAGGCGATGCCCCGCCAGGCCGAGCGTGCCGGGTCGTGCTCCCGGGGCAGGTAGACCGGTGACCGGCGCAGCTTCTTCTCCTGGGCCGGGCTGCGCCGCCATGCAGTCATCGGCTCGCGGCGGTGCATGTTCCGGGAGGCCAGCGGGTCGCCGTAGCCGAGGACGACGCCCGTGACGGTGCCCTCGTCGTTCTCGTCGTCCTCGTCGTGGCGGAGGTCGTGATGGAGGCGCAGTCGGCGCGTCTGCCAGGTGTACAGGTCGCGCAGTCCGGTGGGCGCGCGTTCTGCTCCGCCAGGCGGGCTCGGTTCGCGGCGCCAGGCCGGCCGGTCGTCCGCCGTGAAATCGAAGGCGTCGGTGTCGGCGGCCACCAGATTCAGCAGCAACGTCTCCCGGAGGGTCTCCCCTTCCGCGAAGACACCGCCGAGGCCGCCGGCCCACCCCGTGCCGAGCGGATACACCTTGCCGCTCTTGACCCGGTCGTCGCCCACGGCGCCGGACTTGATGCCGGAGGTGTCGTAGGCGTGGGCGTGGACGACCCAGCGGGCGGCCTCGGCGAAGGTGAGCCGTTCGACGGTGGGCATCCGGGCGGTGAAGAAGGGCTCGCCATTGGGTACGTCGGCCACGATCCGGTTGAGCGAGAAGACCTCGTCCTTCGCCGTCCGCAGTCCGGCGGTCTGGAAGAACGGGGTGGCCGGGTGGAGCAGGTCGAAGCGCTCGCGGTACGTGTCGAGATAGGCCCCGACCGGCGCGAAGCACTCCGGGTCGGCCCAGAGTTCGCCCCAGGTCTCGATGTCAGGGGGGCCGTCGAGGGCGTCGTGGGCGACGGCCAGCAGCAGGCGTAAGAGGGCGAACTCCTGGGTGGCCAAGTCCCCTGCCACGCGCCGCAGTTGACCGGCCTCGGCGAAGACCTGCCGCAGCGACAGCTCCTGCTCCGAGCCGTCGCGCAGAAGGACCCCGATCCACGGCTCGTCCGTAAGGTCGAACGAAGGAACGCACGGAGCGCATGGAACCTCGGCAGCGCTGCCGAGGCGCAGTTCATTCATTTCGTTCACGGGTCACCTCCAGACCGTCGGATCGGCTGTAGCGGAGTTCAAAGCCTGCCAGGTGGGTCTGACAATCCTCATCGAGCGCAAGAATCAGCTGGTCAGCGAGCCAAGGGCTGTCCTTGCCCTGCCAGGCGGGCATATACAGCTGCTCCAGTTCGGCGATGGCGTTGTCGAGGGTCTCGGCGTACGAGAACTGGATGGGCAGCCGCAGCCCGCAACTCGCCGCCGCACGGGCCGCGTACGACGTGGGCGCCTGCTCCTGCGGCAGTTCGAGCCCACCGCGCGGCCGTCCCTTCCGGTCCACCTCCAACCACGGCAGGGTGACGAGCGCACCGTCGGCCCGCCGTTGTACGACGACGACCTCCAGGCTTTCGCGGCTGTCACGGACCTGGGCCCGCCCGGCCCGGGTGTCGTCGGCATCCCCGACCCCGGCCGCCACCCACCCGAACAACGGCCGCCCGGGCCGTTGGACTTCGCCGAGCCGGAACACGGCCGCCCGCTCGGCCTGATCACCCCGGTGCCGTTCGAACCGCACGCGCGCGTCCTCCAGCGCGGACGCCCAGTGCTCGGGCACGACAGGTGTCTCGGCGTACGCGCCCTGCACCAGCGGGCTGATGTCGTCGGGCAGCAGTACGGGGCGTTGTGGCCCACGGTCGAGATGCGGCAGCAGGACGGCAGCCGAGCGCAGCAGCGCGTACGCCCCGTACACGGCGACCGACCCGCGTACGGGAGCGGGCACGTCCGCGTCCCAGTCGGCACCGGTAAGCAGGCATCGGGCTGCCCGCAACCGTTTGGGCCGCTCGCCACGCTGGTGCCGATGCAGTCGTCCCATGCGCTGCAACAACAGGTCCACCGGGCACAGATCACTCACGAGGAGGTCGAAGTCGACGTCCAGCGACTGCTCGGCGACCTGGCTGGCCACCACGATGTGCCGACGCTCAGGCCTCCCCGTGGCCTTGCCCGGCGGACCGAACCGCCGCAGCAGATCACGGTCCTTGGCCGCCCGGTCGACGTCGACGAAGCAGGAGTGGGCGACGGTGACGTCCTCGTCGCCGAACCTCTCCCGCAGCACGCGGGCGGTCTCCAGCACGCGCTTGACGGTGTTCCGTACGACGAGCACGCACCCACCGTCCACCAGCTCGGCTTCGAGCCGGTCGGCCAGCGCGTCCGGGCTGTCCGCAAGACGCTCCAGGCGGACGTCCGTCGTACGGCCCGAGGCAGCGGGCGCACGCGCGACGGGTGTGCCGCCGGGCACGACAGCGGTGAGCAGCGGATACGCCCCATCCGGCGAACTGTCGGTCTGTGTGCCGCCCTTCCCGGAGTATGCCTCGACCAGTTGGCGCCGACGCGTGGCGGGGAGCGTCGCGGACAGCACGACCACAGGAACCCGGTAAGCGCCCAGCCAGGCGAGCACCCGGTCGAGGTAGACGCTCATGTAGGTGTCGTAGGCGTGCGCCTCGTCGATCACGACGACCTTGCCCGCGACGGCCAGATGACGAAGGGCAAGGTGACGGCTTTTGAGTCCGGCGAAGAGCAGTTGGTCGACGGTGCCGACGACAAAGGACGCCAGCATCGCTTTCTTACGACCACGCAGCCAGGCGTGTGCCACCAACTCGGCGCCCGCGAACGACACGTCTGTCCCCGGCCGCCGGGGCATCATCGCTGCGGGGGCATCGACATCGACGGCCGCGACCCGACCACCACTGGCCAGCAGCCCCGCGAAGTCCTCGTTGAGAGCGGCCTTGGAGTGGGCCAGGTAAACGGAGTGCCGCGAACCCCGACCGAACGGCAACCGCTCCAACCACTCCAGGAGTCTGGGGAACATGGCGTTGCCGGTTGCCATGGTCGGCAACGCGAAGAACACCCCGCCGGCTCCCGAACGGGCCGCGAAGACCTCGGCCACGGCCAGTGCCGCCTCGGTCTTCCCCTCCCCCATCGGCGCCTCGATGACCATCAGCCCGGGCGCATCCATCTCCCGGGCGAAGTCCACGGCGGCCTCCTGAACAGGCCGCACCTTGGCCTCCACGGGAAGCCCGAACCGCCCGGCGAACAGCTCGTCGACATCCCCACCCGGCTCCTCCGCGCGCCAAGGCGCCGGCAGATCGAGCCCGCGCCAAGCGGCGGCGAGCCGTTCCTCGCTGCTATGAGATGCAGCATCCGGGAAGTACGGGAAGAGAGCAGGATTGCTGGCGATCCAGTCGGAGACGATGACGAGAGCGGTGAGCAACACCTGTGCGGGCTGCGGCAACTTGACTGCCCGCCACGCGTCCAGCCTCTCCATCGCCCCAAAGCGCTCGGCACAGCCATCGAGCAACTCCGCCTGGACGCGCCGCCACACCGCGTTGCTCGGCCCTGGGGTGCGCAGCAACTCGTCATGCCCGTAGAGGGCCTTGATCTGTCCGTTCTCCGGCGGCACCCCATGATGTCCGCCCACGGCGACCGTGAACTGCCCGGTCTGCTTCGGCAGCCACCCGTACCGCTCCTCCAGCCACTCACCGAGCAGCACCTGCCCGGCCAGCCCATGCGGCGCCAGCCGCCGATCCGGCCCCATGGTCTGACGGGACCGCATCTCCAGCCCCTTCTCCCGCATGGCATCGGCGAGTTGATCGACCTGGCAGGCGAAGGCGGGGGTGGCTTTACCGATGTCGTGCACCCCGGCAAGCCAAACGGCAAGGATGCGCCCGTCCGCCTCACCACGGGGCAAGGCTTCACCAACAAGGCGCCGCACGCTCGCGGGCAGCCACTGGTCCCACAGGAGACCGGCGACAGCAGCGGCATCCTCCATGTGCCGCCACAACGGTAACCAGCCGTCGGTATCCCGATCATGCTTCGCCCACACCGACCGCGCGGGGGCGTGGAGCCGCGAAAGCAGGTCGGCGCGGGGAACTTCCCTACGCGTCATATGAGATGCCTACACGCAGGTCGGGGGGTTGGTGAGTGGATTGGAGGAATCGGGCGTGATGTGCGCCCGATGCGGCTGTACGGGGCGCTATGGGCAGGCTGGAGTTTTACGATGGCTTGTTTGCCGCCAGGCGGCGCCGCTCTGAGGGAGGTAGACATCGGATGCCCTATTTGCCGGAGTTAGGGAAAGTGTGTGAAACCTTGCCCCCAGAGCGATAGAACCACAGCTCAGCCAGTCTGCTCCCCGCACCCGCGGGGATGGTCCCTCCGGCATTTCATCGACATTGTCGAATACATCCTGCTCCCCGCACCCGCGGGGATGGTCCCCGCGCCGTGGTCATGCTTCCCGCACATCTGCTCTGCTCCCCGCACCCGCGGGGATGGTCCCTCCTCCGGATCGGTCCCCGCGATCCCGAAGGCCTGCTCCCCGCACCCGCGGGGATGGTCCCGCGCGGATGCGGGGGTTGGTCTTGGCCAGGTTCTGCTCCCCGCACCCGCGGGGATGGTCCCCTCGGTGACGAACTTCCGCTCGATCTCGCTGGCTGCTCCCCGCACCCGCGGGGATGGTCCCTCCGCAGCCCTGGCCATGATCAAAATGGCTCCCTGCTCCCCGCACCCGCGGGGATGGTCCCCAGATGAACGACTTCTACGACGCGCTGTCGTCCTGCTCCCCGCACCCGCGGGGATGGTCCCCGGTTCTTCCGCACCCGCGAAGTGTTCATGGACTGCTCCCCGCACCCGCGGGGATGGTCCCTGGGCCGTCAGCTCAAGCGGCTGATCCTCCGGCTGCTCCCCGCACCCGCAGGGATGGTCCCCACCTGCACTCGTACGGCCCACACCACGCCGACTGCTCCCCGCACCCGCGGGGATGGTCCCGCGACGCCTGCGGCCTCGTCGATGGACGGGGGCTGCTCCCCGCACCCGCGGGGATGGTCCCTGCTGGAACTTGTCCTCGCGGGTGCCAGTGACCTGCTCCCCGCACCCGCGGGGATGGTCCCGCGCGGTGGGCGAGCATGTCCCGCTTCAGCTGCTGCTCCCCGCAGCCGGAGCATGATCCCGAGGGTGCCATATGCCCAGCGGTTTCGTACTCCTGCTCCCCGCATCTACGGGGATCGCCTCTGCCGCTCGCGCCGACCGTGCCGCTTCAGCGGTTGCTCCCCGCACCCGCGAGGGCGTATTGCTCAGCCAGCAACCCGAATCATCACCGTAAGAACCGGCGAAGCCGCCGACGGCTGGCTCTCCCCCAAGTCCTCGTATCCCCATGACCGATAGAGCGCGTGCACCTTCCCGTCCCCCGCTGCCGAGTTGACCATGAGCGTCACGTACGGCTCGTCGCGTGTGGCGAGGAAGGCGTCGTGGAGGCGCCGGGCGGTCCCCGTGCCCCGCCACTGGGTGCGTACGCCGATCTCCTTCAGGGCCGCAGCCGGGCGTTCGGTGTATTCGTCCGCCGGAGCCGGTTCCGTGCGCTGCCAGTACCGGTCCCCGTGCTCGATCGTGTTGCCGTAGACGTAGCCGACCGGATGCCCGCCCGCGTACGCGAGGACGGCCGTGAAACCCGGCTCGGTGGCGTGCCGGTCCAGGCGCTCGCCGAATGCGGTGGCCGCGTAGTTCGGCAGGTGGAGCAGTGGGGCGCGTACGTCGGCGTATACGTCGAGGAGGTCGCCGCGGGCGGTGTCGAGGGTGGTGAACGTGCGCAGTTCGATGGGGGGCGCCGTGGTCATGCGGTCATCCTCCAGGTGGCGGCGTGCTCGGTCCAGGTCTGCACGGTGGTGGTGCCCGGTGCGGTGGCGCGTAGCGCGGCCCCGAATTCCTGCAGCATGCGCGCTACCCGAGCATGTTGAGTGGCGGCGTCGGCGGAGACCTTCATCGCTGTGGCCGTGGCGGTGTCCGCGTCACCCTGGGCAAGCTGGGCGTGTGCCAGCCGGGTGGTCGTGATGGCCCGGGAGCGGATCATGTGGGGCCGGAGTGCGGACAGGCAGCGGTGGGCATGGAACTCGGCGGTCGGGTGGTCACCGAGCGCCAAGTACGCCGACAGGGCCAGGGCGTCCAGCTCAGCCTGGTCGTAGAAAGCGAGCATCCACACCGGGCGGTAGTCGGCGGGGTCGGCGCGCAGCATGGCGTCCTGGGCCTGCTCGAACGCACGGCGGGTGCCGGTGCGGTCCTGCGCGGCCCCATGAATGGCCGCCTGCCGGGCCAGACCGAGGGACGCGAACAAGGGGTCGCGGCGCGTGAGGTGCAGGTTGCGGGCGACATCGTTCGCAGCGAGCGCATCAGCAGGGCGCCCCATGTGCCGGTACATCGTCCCCGCATGACTCCAGATGCGGAACTTGATCGCCTGGTCGCCGGACATCTCGGCGAGGGCCTGTGCCTCGCGCATGTGCATCTTCGCGTCGTCGTAGCGGCGGCCGTCGATCGCCGCCCACATCGCCGAGGAGCGGAACGAGGCCGCGCAGGCATACAAGTTGCCGCGTACGCGCTGGCTGGCGCTGCCGGCGTTCTGGAGGTTCAGCGCCTCGTCGGCGAGCGCGGCGGCCCGCTGCTCGATGCCGAGTTGGCCGCCGTGGCGGTGGTCGCTGGCGATGATCTCGCCGAACCGGTGCTGCAGACGGTCGACGTCGCCCATGCCGATACGGCGGGGTCCTGCGGTGCCGGGGACGGCTGCTGCTGCTGCGGCGGCAGCGGCGATGCCGCCGACGAGGGTGCGGCGCTTCATGTCGAGGTCCTCCTGCTGCCGTGGGGCTGGGGTGGACGGAGTCCGGCCCCGTGGCACGAACCCTAAAGCCGTGGCGGGCAGGCCGGTGACGTCCTCAAGAGCCTTGCGGGTAGCCGATTTGGGCCATCGCACCCGGCCTGCTTTCCAGGAGCGGATCGATGATCCGTCCAGGCCTCCGGTCCGCCCTGTCAGCCGCTCGACGGCTGCATTCACCGCGTCGGCAAGGGAGTTGGAGCTGTATCCGTGCTCGTTCATCCACGCCTCAAGAACGGTGTTGCGCGTGATGCCCATGTACGCACGGTAGCCGCCCACCCCTCCCTCCGTCAGGTAAAGGCGAGGTCAAAACGCCCTAGGTCTCTTCGTCGGACACCCACCTGACCGCCCTAACCGGCTTGCTGCGAACGGGAGTTGTCTGGTCACTGGTCGCCCGTCACCTCCGTGCGGGCGGCTGTTGACGGCCCGGCCTGCCCCTGAGTCCGCCGAGGGAGCGAGCTGGGCGCCGAGACAACAACGAGGGCTCCACCAATGACGAGTCTCAGTACGCCAGTTCAGGCCGCCCCGATCGGGCCACCGGCCTACAGCCAGACCTTCCCGTGCGAGCCGAGGACGGCCGCGATAGGCCGCAAGCTCGTCCGTGACGCCCTCGCCGTATGGCACCTGAACGGCCTCGCCGACCCCGCCGCGCTGATCATCTCGGAGCTGATCGCGAACGCCTCCAGACACACACCGTGCCACTCGATCCGCCTGCTCGTCCGACGGCCGAGTACGGCACGGGTACGCGTCGGCGTCGTGGACCGGGCGCCCTCGCGCCTGCCGGTGCTCGGCTCGGCCGATGGCGGCGCAGAGTCCGGCCGCGGCCTGCTCCTGGTCGACGAAATCGCGGACCGCTGGGGCTACGACCTGCGGGGCTCCGGCAGGCGCCCATGGGGCAAAGAAGTGTGGGCCGAACTCCTCACCGGGGCCGACGGATGACCGTACTGCCCTCGGCGCTCCCGCCTCTCCCTGCAGCGTCGGAGCCGGCCGGGCAGCCGCCACCAAACCACAAGTGCACCAACAGCCAGAAGCGCGCCTACGGAAGGAACCCAAAGTCATGACCATCCCGCTCCCGAAGACGGCCGTGGACTGGACCGCGCTGCGGAACTTCGCCATGCTGCGCGGCCAGCTCAGGGTCTCCCTGACCCCGAAATGCAACGAGAAATGCTGGTTCTGCCACAACGAGGGAGACGTCCCACCACCCTTCACGCACCTGTACCGCGATGTGCTTCCCCGCGAGCGCGAGATGACCGCCGAGGACTTCCTGAACGTCCTGGGCGGTCTGATGAACGCGGGGCTCAAGCGGGTGTACTTCACCGGCGGGGAGCCTCTCTTGTCCCCCTTGGCCCGGCCCGTCCTCACCCAACTTCCTGCGCACGGCCCGGACACGACGTACACCCTGATCACGAACGGCACCCTGGTCCGTACGCATCAGGAATGGCTCTCCACGACCGCCCTGGACAAGGTGAAGGTCTCCCTCCACTACTTCTCGGACGAGTCGCTCAAGGCCATCGCGAATACGCGCATCGGTATCGCGACCATCCTCGACGGGATCGAGGCGGCCCGCGAGATGTTCGAGCGAGTGGAGCTGAACACGCTCGTACAGCGGGAGAACGAACACGAGCTGCCCGACATCCTCGCCTTCGCTCTCGACCGGCGCCTGCCCGTGCAGTTCATCGAGCTGGTGGACACCGACTTCAACACCGGCCGGAAGGGCTCCGCGATCGGCGCCAAAGGCATCATCGATCACCTGCGTACGCTGACCACCGACGAGGAGGTCGAAGTCTCCGGGGTCGGGCAGGGGCGGCGTATCTTCCGCATCGACGGTATCGAGATCGACGTCATCCACCGTGAACTCGGGCGCCACCACGTCGGCCAGTGCGGCACCTGTCCCGTCAAGTCCAAGTGCGTGGAAGGGTTCTGGTCCCTTCGCGTCGACCACGCCGGCGGAGTACAGCCCTGCCTGCTGCGGGACGACCTCCGCATCGACATCCGGCCGCTGCTGGCTGACCCGGAGCAGATCCCCGCGATCGTGGCCCAGCACGTCTCCGCCTTCACCGAGGGCACCCTGTGACTCTCCTGCGCGGCCCGTACACGCCCGGGACCGAGGGATGCCAGGGGCCGTTCGTGGTCCTGGAAGGCGTCTCAGGGGTCGGGAAGTCGACGCTCGCCCGCTTGTTGGCCAAGCAGCTCGGCGCCACGGTGATCCACACCCTCACCGATCCGCACACCGGCTGGTCCGGCACGGTCAACCGGGAGTTGCGGCCGCTTCCGCAGTTCACGTTCTATCTCTCCGGTCTCCTGCATGTCGCCGACGTCGTACGGCAGGCCCTCAGGGTGGGGCCAGTGGTCGCGGACCGGTACGTCGCCTCGGTCATGGCCTGCCATGCCGCCGTCAACCGCGTCGGCCTGGGGCAGGTGCAAGAACTGACGGCCCCGTTCCTGCCGTACCTCGTGGCACCGGACGCCACCTTCTACCTGGTCGGCTCCGACAGTTCATTGAAGGAGCGGGTGGGCACCAAGACGGACGTAAAGCAGGACGACACCGACCTGTTCGACGTCCCCGGCCGCCTCGCCAGGCTCCGGGAGAACTTCCGAGCGGTGGCTGACGGGGACCCCACCGCAGTCACGCTCCCCACCGACGGCCGCAGCCCGGCCGACCTGGCCGACATCATCGTCAAGCACCTGGAGGCCGGGCGTGCTTAACCCGATCGACAGCGATGCCGTCATCCGCGACGGTCGCATCTCCGGCGCGTTCCCGGACGAGATTCACGAGGGCGTGGCGTGGTGGGTCGCCGCCTGCTTCGTCGTGATCAGCCAGGCCCGGCAGCTGGCCGTGGCCCACGACGAGCACCCCGCCACGGCCGAGTTCCACCAGCGCTTCTGCCGGGGGGCCATCAACGCCGAGCACTGGGGTTGCCAGGTCTCCAGCCTCGGCACGGCCGACGAAGCGCAACTCCTGTACGCCATGAAGGAACTCGGGGGCGTCCCCGGAGCCTTGCTGACCACGACCGACAGTGGCGACCGGCAGACGATCACGATCCGCCTCTACGACGCGGACGGCCGGCCGGTCACCGAGGAGACCGGTCTGGCCAGGGTGCGAAGGATGATCGCCTCCGATCGGGTTCCCATCCCAGTCAACGACCAGGCCAAGGGCAACGTCACCGAACGCCGCGACTTGGTGGAGGCACTGTGATCGACGCGACCGAGGTCATCCGAAGCGGCACCAGCATCCTGCTCGTCACCTTGGACTCCCTGCGTCACGATGTCGCCCGCGCAACCCTGTACGCCGGTCAAACGCCGCATCTGGCCAAGGTCCTGCCGGGCGGGGTGTGGGAGGAACGCCGTACCCCCGGCACCTTCACCCTCCCCGCCCACATCGCCTTCTTCTCCGGCTTCCTCCCCAAACTCCCGCAGCCCGTGCAGCCGCCACGGCTGTGGGAGTGCCGCCCGCCCACCTTCAAGACTGTCGATCCGGGCACGTTCGTCTTCGACGCGCCGAACCTCCTCACCGGACTCTCCCAGCATGGATACCGCACCGTGTGCATCGGCGGCGTGACCTACTTCTCGCGGGAGACACCGCTCGGGTCGGTACTGCCCGACATGTTCGACGAGGATCACTGGCGGCCCGAGTTCTGCTCCCCCGAGCCCGACTCCACGCGCCACCAGGTCGACCACGCACTGGCCGCCGCCGAGCAGTACGCCGACCGGCCGCTGCTCCTGTTCGTCAACGTCTCCGCCACCCACGTCCCCCACGGTCACTACACCGGTAACAGCGTCGACTCCTGGCAGTCCCAAGCCGCCGCACTCGCATACGCCGACGCACACCTAGGTCGCCTGGTCGACGGGCTCACCGGCAAGAAGCGCTGGCTGATCATCATGTGCGCCGACCACGGAGACGCCTTCGGCGAGGACGGCTATCACGGCCGCGGCATCGCTCACCCGGCCGTGCTGAACGTGCCGTTCGCGGCCTGGCTGTCCGAGTAGGCGGCTACGCTCCCGGGCCATGACCGACACATCCCAGCCGGAGGCTGTGCGCGACGCCTCCGTGATCGTGGCCCGAGACGCGGACGGCACGGTCGCCGTCCTGGCCGCCGAGTTCCCCCTGCACGGCGGCGAGTACGTGTTCCTGCCCGGGGGACGCAGGGAGCACGGCGAGACACCGGAGGAGTGCGCTCGGCGCGAGCTGCGCGAGGAGGCCGGCGTCACCGCCCGGACCTGGCAGTCCCTCGGCTCGTACGCCATCACCTTGAACTCCGCCGCCCGCGTCCACCTCTTCTTGGCCGAAGGCCTCACCTGCGGCCCGCAGCAACTCACGCCCAGCGAAGCGGACTTCAAGCTCATGTGGTGGCCGATGCCCGACACGATCCGGGCCGCCACCGAGGGGCGCTTTCTGCTGCAAGGGGGCCCACTGGCACTGCTGCTCGCCCAACAGATCGCCGTTACCTGACTGGACAGGAGACCGACCGTGACTGACCCTTCAAACGAACCCTTGGAGGAATGGGCTGCCCGGCGTGACCGGCGACGAGCGGCAGAGCGTGAGATCACCGGCGCCCGCCGCGTGATCCCACTCGCCGAAGGCGCACGCGCCGCTCACGTCACCCCGGACGCCCCAAGGCTGCTGCTGGAGTGGGACGGTGCCGCCTGGACAACGGTCGGCGTAGCCCAAAACTCCGACGACGCCCGGGAGTTCCTCGGTCACTACCCGCAGCCTGCTCCGGCCTGCGACGCGGAGGCCCGACCGTCGCACCCCGGGCTCGGCCCCGGTCGCGGCCGTCACCGTCGAACCTGACATACACATTGCCCTGGTTCCCCTCCTCGCCTGGCACTCTCCTCCCCCAGGAACCATGAGTACCCCACCCGCACAACCCATCATCGACACCCACGTCATCCTCCGCGACGGCGACAAGATCCTCATGTCGCAGCGGGGCAGCCCCTACGGCCGCTACCGCTGGCACATGCCCTCGGGCAAGCTCGACAGGGGCGAGCCCTTGAGCGTCGGCGCCGCACGAGAGCTGTATGAGGAAACGGACGTCACCGTCGCCCCCGCTGACCTTCGCCTCGTACACGTCGTACATCACCATCAGAACGGGGAGGGCGAACGGATCGGCTTCTTCTTCGAGGCCACCAAGTGGGAGGGCGTACCCCACAACCAGGAACCCGAGAAGTGCCTCGCCCTCGAATGGTTCCGTGTGGACGAACTGCCCGACGACATCATCGAGTACCCCAAGGCCGGCTTGCTCGGCTACTTGAACGGCACCAACCTCCTTGAGGAACACGGGTGGTAGTAGCGCTGCGCGTCGTTCATCGCCTGGCTGCCGAAGCAGAGAGCTACGACTTCCGGGCCATGACCGACGCATCCCGGCCGGAGGCTCTGCGCGACGCCTCCGAGATCGCGACCCGAGACGCGGGCGGCATGGTCGCCGTCCTGACCGCCGAATTCCCCACGCCGGGCGCAGTGTGCGTCCGCAGCCATACGGTGTCCTACGGACATGCTGGACGCATACGATTAATTGATTGCTGCCGGACGGCGCCACTCCGAGAGAGGCAGGCGCCAGATACCCCATTTGCCGGAATCGGCGAAAGTGTGCGAAACCCTGCCCACAGAGCGATAAACCGGCAGCTCAGCCAGTCTGCTCCCCGCACCCGCGGGGATGGTCCCAATGCTGACTCGGGAGGCTCCTCCCGCATGCGCTGCTCCCCGCACCCGCGGGGATGGTCCCTGCTCCGTGTCGCGGTCGGCGCAGTCGGTGCTCTGCTCCCCGCACCCGCGGGGATGGTCCCCGAAACGGTTCAGCACGTACAGCTTCCAGCTGCTCCCCGCACCCGCGGGGATGGTCCCGCGTCGTAGGTCTCCATCGCGTGCGTCCACTCCTGCTCCCCGCACCCGCGGGGATGGTCCCCAATGGCGGCCGGGCTGGACGCGCTCGCCGCGCTGCTCCCCGCACCCGCGGGGATGGTCCCACCGTATCCATGGAGGATTCGTGGCAAGGTTCCTGCTCCCCGCACCCGCGGGGATGGTCCCGGTCCGCGCGGACGCCGACGCCCGGCGCACCGAGCTGCTGCTCCCCGCACCCGCGGGGATGGTCCCGTCGCTCTGTGGGCGGGGAAGCGGGCGATGCTCTGCTCCCCGCACCCGCGGGGATGGTCCCGGTCCACCGTGGTCACCGTCGGGAGCGGCTCACTGCTCCCCGCACCCGCGGGGATGGTCCCTCGCCGCGTGGGAGGCCGCGCTGCACAACGTCCTGCTCCCCGCACCCGCGGGGATGGTCCCGCTACGCAGCCGCCTGGCACGCCGCCGCCGAACTGCTCCCCGCACCCGCGGGGATGGTCCCCGTTACGCCCGGCTCGGCCCCGAAGCCCAGGCCTGCTCCCCGCACCCGCGGGGATGGTCCCAGGTCAACACCTTCTGATCCCCAGTCCCACGGCTGCTCCCCGCACCCGCGGGGATGGTCCCGGCGTCGCGTTCGGCGCGCTGGAGGACGAGACCTGCTCCCCGCACCCGCGGGGATGGCCCCTACCGCGCTGGCCGCCACAAGGGGCCGCATCCTGCGGCGGCGACTCGATCTCGACGTCCGCCAAGCACCAGGCCGCTACATTCCACATGACGCTACCGATCAGGAAGGGGCCGTCGGCCATGGTGCTCAAGGTGCAAGGCATCGTCCTACCCGAGCGCGAGCACCGGACCCTCTGGATCCACCATGGCCGACTATGGACCGAGCCCGTCCCAGACACGGGCGCGGACGCCGAACTCGTCGTCGATGGAGGCTGGTTGCTGCCCGGGCTCGTCGATGCCCACACCCACCCCGGCGCCGAGAGCGTCGACGACTCGTTCACCGACGAGGCCCTGCGCCGGCATCTCACCGATCACCGCGACGCCGGCGTCCTGCTCGTGCGTACGCCGGGGTCCGCCGCCCGTATCCCGAGCTGGGTGGACGACGATCCCGATCTGCCGCGGGTTCGTTCCGCCGGGCGTTGGCTGGCCACGCCCGGGCGGTTCTTTCCCGGGTTCGGGCGGGACGTCAGCGAGGCCGATCTGGTGGACGCCGCCGTCGAGGAGGCCAAGGCGTCCTCGGGGTGGTGCAAGGTCATCGGGGACTGGAAGTACTACGAGCCCGCGCTGCCGCTGGAGATCCTCAGCGCCGTGGTCGAGGCCGTGCACGCCGTCGGCGGCAAGGTCGCCGCGCACTGCCAGACCGCCGACGGCTGCCGCAACGCCGTACTCGCCGGGGTCGACAGCCTGGAGCACGGCATGCATCTGGACCTCGGCCTGATCGACCGCATGGCCGCCCAGGGAACCGCGCTCGTCCCGACGCTCAGCGTCTTCGGCGCCGGTGCCGAGCGACGGCGGGCCGCCGAGCCGAGCGGTGCCCGGGACTGGTGGCTGGCCGGATGGGACGGCATGCTGCCCAGCGTCCGGGCGGCCTACGAGGCCGGTGTCACCGTCCTGGCCGGTACCGACAGCTTCCCGTGCGGCACCGTCGCCTCGGAAGTGGAGTGGCTGGTGAGGGCCGGTATGCCGGCCGAGGCGGCATTGGGCTCGGCGTCCTGGTCGGCCCGCTCCTGGCTCGGCCTGCCAGGCCTGACCGACGGAGCCCCCGCCGACCTCGTCGCGTACGACACCGACCCCACGCGGGATGCTGCCGCGCTGGCCCACCCGCGCCGGATCATCCTGCGGGGCCGTGTCGTCGTATGACGGCGGGCGGGCGAGCCATCGGCAGCCGTTCGATCGCCCCGGGAAAAGCGTTCGCGACGCACCCCGAGCCGATGACAAGGTGCCCCGCATGGCAGCACCCCAATACCAGATCCGCGCCGACTACGACGCCCAGACGATCGTGGTCTACCAGGCATACGCACCTGCCATCGCCGACGCGGCACTGCAAGCGGGCCGCTTCGTCGTGCCGTTCTCGTTTCACCGGATGACCTGGATCAAGCCCTCGTTCCTGTGGCTGATGCACCGCAGCAACTGGGGCCGCAAACCCGGTCAAGAGCGTGTGATCGCCGTGCGGATGACCCGGGAGGGCTGGGAGGAAGCCCTGTCCCAGGCCGTGTTGACCACCGCCGACCCCTCAGCCATGGCTCAGGCAGCCGTGCATGTCCAGTGGGACCCGGAACGCTCCTCCCGCGGAGCGGCACTGAACCACTACAGCATCCAGGTCGGCGTCGGCCGCCGGCTGATCCGTACCTTCACCGACGACTGGATCGTCAGCCTCACCGACCTCACCCCCCAGGTCCGCAAGACCGCGGCACTGATGCAGACCGGGCATGCCGCCAAGGCGCAGCGGCTGCTGCCCGCAGAGCGCGTCTACCCGCTGCCACGGACACTGGAGGGCCTCCTTTCCCCCGGCTGAATGCCAGTCGGCTGCTGACGGAACCACCGTCAGATCTGGTTCTCGCCCCCGTCGACGTACAGGTTGGCCCCGAGGACGTAACTGCTCTGCTCGGAGGCCAGGAACGCCACCACCGCCGCCACTTCCTCCGGGCGGCCCATCCGGCCCATCGCCACGCTCGCGGCGAGGCTCACCTTGGCGTCGGCCGCGTTCTCCTCGCCGAAGACGGTCGTGATTCCGGGGGTGTCGACCGGGCCCGGTGAGACCGCGTTGACCCGGATGCCACGGCCCTTGAGTTCATTGGCCCAGGTCCGCGCGTAGGACCGGACGGCGGCCTTCGACGCCGCGTACGCGCCGAACGCCTCCGTGCCGTTGTCGGCGGCGGTGGAGGCGTTCAGGATCACCGAGGCGCCGTCGTTGAGCAGTGGCAGTGCCTTCTGGACGGTGAACAGGGTGCCCCGCACGTTGACGCCGAAGATCTGGTCGACATGGTCCTCGGTGGTCTGTTCCAGACTCGCGAACGAGAAGCTCGCCGCGTTCGCGAAGACCACGTCCAGACCCCGCCCCCGGGCGCGGACCGCGTCGTACAGCCGGTCAAGATCCGCCAGGTCCGAGATGTCCCCCGGCACCGCGGTGGCCCGTGCCGGGCCGATGGCCGCGACGGCCGCGTCCAGCTCGGTCTTGCGCCGGCCGGTGACGAACACGTGCGCACCCTCCGCCGCCAGCCGTAAGGCGGTGGCCAGGCCGATCCCGGTGCCGCCACCGGTGACCACGGCGGTCTTGCCCTCAAGCTGTCCCGTGCTGCTCATGCTGCCCATGCTGCCCACGCCAATGACCTCCACAAAGTTCAGTACCGATCGGTACTGATTGCCGACGAATGAGACCGTAGCACCTTCGGGGCGACTTTCGAACCGACCAGTACAGAAGAGGTAGGGTGGATCGCATGGAGAACCAGCGGAAGGCGCCGATCGGTCGCCCCAGGGGCTTCGACGCCGACGAAGCCCTCGAACGCGCCGTGCACGTCTTCTGGGAACAGGGCTACGAAGGCGCCAGCCTCACCGACCTGACCAACGCCATGGGTATCACCCGCACCAGCATGTACGCGGCCTTCGGCAACAAGGAGGAACTGTTCCGCAAGGCGCTGGACCGCTACACCGACGGCCCCGCCTCGTACGCGGCCCGCGCCCTGCAAGAGGCGACCGCCCGGCAGGTGGCGACGGCCTTCCTGAACGGCGCCGTCCGGGCCAGCACCCGCCCCGGCTGCCCCACCGGATGCCTCGGCGTCCAGGGCGCCCTCGCGGTCGGCGAACCGGGACGCGGCGCGCGCGACACCCTCAGCGCCTGGCGCGACGAGGCCGTCTCCAGCCTCCGGCACCGGTTCCAACAGGCCGTCGACGAAGGCGACCTGCCCCCGGACACCGATCCCGGACTGCTCGCCCGCTACCTCATGACCGTGGGGAACGGCATCGCCGTCCAAGCCGCCGGCGGCGCCGGCCGCGACGACCTCCAGCGGGTGGCCGACATGGCACTGCGGAACTGGCCGCCCACCTGAACCAGCCGCCTGAACCAATCGCCTGAACCAGCCACCAGGACCGACATCCATCGGCGGACCAGCGGATAGTCGGTTGCCTGTCGGCGACGGTGGTCGATGCAATGACCGCCATGGTCACCCCGGCCCGGCCGAGAGCCCAGGCACGACAAAATCCCCCTGCGAACCCCCTTGCTAAGGTGCGCCGATGCCATCGATCAGGAAGATCCAAGTCACCTTCGACTGCGCGGAACCCGAGCGCGTCGCCCGATTCTGGTGCGAGGTGCTGGGGTACGTCGTACCGCCGGTCCCGGAGGGATTTGCGACTTGGGCCGAGTACGAACTCTCCCTGCCTCCCGAGCGGCAGGGTGCGGGGTTCGTCTGCAGTGATCCCACGGGCGTCGGCCCGCGACTGTATTTCCAGCGCGTCCCCGAGGGCAAGGTCGTCAAGAACCGGGTGCATCTCGATGTGCGGGTCGGCACCGGGCTGGTCGGTGAGGAGCGTCTGGCCGCGCTCGAAGGCGAGTGCGCGCGACTGATCCCGCTCGGGGCGACACGTGAGCGGCTGCTGATCGCCGACGAGTACAACGAGTCGTGCCTCGTGATGCTCGACGTCGAGGGCAACGAGTTCTGCCTCGACTGAGACCCACCTGTCCATCTGCCCCCACGCACATCGACCCCGGCGTTTCGGCCATCCCCGGACCCGGGGTCGATCCGTACGCCCCAAGGGTCGATGCATGGGCCAGGACACCCGCGTCGCGCGATCGTGCGGAATCCGCTCCGTCTCAAATACGTGTGTTCGATATCTCGGTGACTCTCGTTGACCCGTGCGTCGTCAGTTCGTTCGCAACGACCGTGCAGGGGAGTGCAGTTGACATCCGTTGACGAGGACGCCAAGAACACCCGAACCGAAATTCCCCCACCGCCACCGGCAGAGATCGTCTACAGCGGCGAGCACTCGGTCAACCCGCTGGGCAATGTGTCCTTCCGGCAGTTGTGCGCCAAGCTGCCGTCCGTGCTGCGGGGCATCGCGCGGATGGCCTGGCAGCTCGACCGGACCGCCGTGGTCCTGCTGCTGCTCTGTCAGGTGGTCACGGGTGTGGCCGCGGCGGTCCTGCTGGCCGCCACCGGCCGTGCGATGCAACCCATCCTGAGCGGCGGCGCCGTTTCGGACCGCCTCCACCAGGCCGTGCCCGCGCTGCTCGTGGTGGCGGGTGCGGCGGCCTGCGGCCGGGTCGCCGGCGCGGTGTCCTCGTACGCCGACCGGAGGATCACACCGCCGCTCACGACGCGCGCCGACACGGCCCTGGTCGAGGCCGTCTGCCGGGTCGAGGCCGCCGCGTACGCGCAGGACGGCTTCGCCGACCGGCAGGAAGCGGCGGAGATGGGGGTGGTGCGTACGCACGTCATGGTCAATGACGCCCAGCGGTTCATGTCGGCCCTGATCAGGATGGTCGCGGCCAGCGGGGTGCTGTCGGTGCTGCATCCGCTGCTGGTGCCGCTGCTCGTCCTGGCCGTGCTGCCCGCGGGCGTCGGCGCCGTGCTCTCCGCCCGCGTCGACTACGAGATGCACTACGCGAACGTCGCCGACCGCAACGTCCGGCACATGATGCGCTGGTGGGCCACGACGCCCAAGCACGGTGACGAGGTCCGCGCCAACGGCATGACCGGCTACCTGCTGTTCTGGTACCGCGCGCTGTCCGAACGTATCGACCGCCGGATGCGGGCCGTCGCCCCGCGCACCCTGGGCATCGCGCTGGTGTCCTCCCTGGTCGGCGGGCTCTTCCTCGTACTGACCTGGATGGCGCTCGCCTGGCTGGCCGTGACGGGGCGGATCGAACTCGCCGTCGCCGCCCTGGCCGTCGTCGCCGTGCAGACCACCCTGGCCGCGCTGTCCCAGGTCGTCATCAACGGCGCCGCCCTCTTCCACACCAGCCTCTACCTGACCGACATGCAGGCCTTCCTCGACGACGCGGCCCAACGTGCCCCTCAGCGCGGCGAGTTGGGGGTCGGCCTCCCGGTCGAGGAGATCCGTCTCGACGAAGCGGTCTACCAGTACCCGGGCAAGGAGCGCCCCGCCGTCGACGGGGTGTCCCTCACCTTCCGCCGGGGCGAGATCGTCGCCGTCGTCGGCGAGAACGGCTCGGGCAAGTCGACCCTGCTCCGCCTGATCACCGGGATCTACCTGGCGGACAAGGGGAAGGTGACCTGGAACGGGGCGGATCTGGCAGCGGTGGACCAGGACGCGGTGTGGGCGCGCACCGGCCTGGTCCCGCAGCTCTTCGCGCAGTGGCCCCTGCGCGTACGGGAGAACGTGACCCTCGGCCAGCCCCGCTCCGAGGACGACACTCCCGTGTGGGAGGCCGTCGACGCCGTTGGCATGCGCGAAGCCGTCGAGGATCTCCCGAACGGGATGGAGACCCTGCTCGCCCGGGAGGTGTTCGGCGGCGCGGAACTGTCCGGCGGTCAGTGGCAGCGGCTGGCCTGCTCGCGGGCCCTGTACCGCCTGCCGGAACTCCTGATCCTGGACGAACCGACCTCGCAGATGGACCCGCGTGGGGAACACCGGATCTTCGAGGAGATCAAGCGCGTCGCCGCCGACCGCATCACCATCGTCGTGACCCACCAGCTGGAGAACACGAAGATCGCCGACCGCGTGGTCGTGCTGGAACACGGACGGGTGACCGAACAGGGCGCGTACGAGGATCTCGTCCACGCCGACGGTCTCTTCGCGGAACTCCTCCGCCTCGCCAAGGACCGGTAGACCTCACCAAGGACCGATAGGCCTCACCTAGGAACGGTAGGAGGAACGGTTCCCGCCCTCGGCCGGACCATGGTCATCAGGACACGTTCGCCGAGGGCGCGGCCGGAAGCTGCTCGCGCAGGCGTTGCGCCTCCTCGAACAGGGCGTTCGTGCGGCCGGCCAGCACCCCGCCCAGCAGCAGTTCCGGGGTGTAGAGGGACCGCGCGGCCGCGGCCACCTCTCTTGCGGTCAGGGCGATCTGGCTGATGTCGGTGCGGCGGATCTCGTCGATCGAGCTGGCCCAGACGACGCGCCGCAGATTCGCCCACGCCATCGCGCTCATGCACATCGAGCAGGGCTCACCGGTGGTGTAGAGGGTGGTGTCGGCCCAGCCCTGGTTGCCGTTCCGGCGTACGTAGTCGTTCATGGCGACCACCTCGCCGTGGAACATCGGGTTGTCCGCCCCGGTGTTGACCCCGCTCCCCAGCACCTCGCCGCTACGGGTGCCGACGATCACCGCGCCGAACGGCCAGTAGGCGTTCTTCCGGGCCTGCTCGATGGCCAGCCGCATGTACCGCTCATGCGTGAACCGCTCATCCGGGCGGACCCGGCTCTCCGGAAGCTCGGAGCGAGCTACCTCGGGGCGAGGAACCTCGGGGCGCGGAACCTCGGGGCGCGGAACCGCGAACGGCACCGCGGCCACCCCCGCCGCCGCGCTTCCCCACCGGCCCAGGAACCGACGCCTGCTCGAATCCACACGCTTCTCCTCGCCCGATGCCGATGACGATGACCATGCCGATGCCGATGACGATGACGCCGACCGCCCCGCACGGCAGCCGAGTCATCACAGTCACCCCAGACGGTCCCCCGTCGCGCCCGGATTCACACGCTCCTTCACTCCAGCACAGGCAACAGCTCCGGCAGATGCCCGTCCGAAACAGCCGCCGCCCGCTGCCGCTCCTCCGGCACCTCCCCGTAGAGGGTGGTCCGGGGCCGAGCAGGCCGCCCCGCCGCCTCCGCCACCCCGATCAGATCCTTGACCGACTTGTACGAGCCGTACGACGACCCCGCCATCCGCGAGATCGTCTCCTCCATCAGCGTGCCGCCCAGGTCGTTCGCGCCCGAGCGGAGCATCTCCGCCGCACCCTCCGTCCCCAACTTCACCCAGCTGGTCTGGATGTTGGGGATGTGGGTGTGCAGGAGGAGGCGGGCCATCGCGATGACCGCCCGGTTGTCGCGCATCGTCGGGCCGGGGCGGGCGATGCCGGCCAGATACACCGGCGCGTTGGTGTGGATGAAGGGGAGGGTGACGAACTCCGTGAAGCCGCCCGTCTGTTGCTGGATACGGGCCAGCGTGCGGAAGTGGCCCAGCCAGTGCCGGGGCTGGTCCACGTGGCCGTACATCATCGTCGAGGACGAGCGGATGCCCAGCTCGTGGGCCGTCGTGACGACTTCGATCCAGGTCGCCGTCGGCAGCTTGCCCTTGGTCAGGACCCAACGGACCTCGTCGTCGAGGATCTCCGCCGCCGTGCCGGGGATCGTGTCGAGGCCCGCTTCCTTCGCGGCCGTCAGCCACTCGCGGATCGACATCCCGGTGCGGGTCGCACCGTTGACGACCTCCATCGGCGAGAAGGCGTGTACGTGCATGCCGGGGACCTTCTCCTTCACCGCGCGCGCGATGTCGAAGTACGCCGTGCCCGGCAGGTCGGGGTGGATGCCGCCCTGCATGCAGACCTCAACTGCCCCCACCTCCCAGGCCTGTTGGGCGCGGTCCGCCACCTGGTCCAGCGACAGCGTGTACGCGTCGGCGTCCGTGCGGCGCTGGGCGAAGGCGCAGAAACGGCAGCCGGTGTAGCAGACGTTGGTGAAGTTGATGTTCCGCGTGACGATGTAGGTGACGTCGTCCCCGACCGCCGACTTCCGTACGTCGTCGGCGATTTGGCACAGTGCGTCCAGCGCAGGGCCGTCCGCGTGGAAGAGGGCCAGTGCCTCTTCGTCGGTCAGGCGCGTGGGGTCATCGGCCGCCGTCGCCAGCGCCGCCCGTACGTCCGTGTCGATGCGCTCCGGCACCATTCCGGGCGCCGCCGCCTCCCGCAGGGCGCCCCAGTCGCCGTACACCTCGTCGAAGTCGTCGCGCCGGTCGGACGTACGGCCGTCGGTGTCGATCGTGGAGTGCAGATCCGTACGGCCCGACGCCACGAACACCTCCTCCGGCTCCTGCCAGGGGTGCCCCTCGACAACCGCGTCCTCGCGCGCGAGGCCCGTCTCCGGGTCGGCGAGCGCCCGTACGTGCGGGAGCAGGCGCGGGTCCAGCCAGGGCTCGCCGCGCTGGACGAACTCCGGGTAGACGCAGAGGCGTTCGCGGAGCTCGAAGCCGACTGCCGCCGATTTCGCGGCCAGTTCCTCGATCTGGGGCCAGGGGCGTTCCGGGTTGACGTGGTCGATGGTGAGCGGGGAGACGCCGCCCCAGTCGTCGATACCGGCGCCGATCAGCCGCTCGTACTCGGAGTCGACGAGGTTGGGTGGGGCCTGGAGGCACGCGCTCGGGCCCAGCAACAGCCTCGCCACCGCCACCGTCGCGACCAGCTCGTCCAGTTCCGCGTCCGGCATTCCGCGCATCGCGGTGTCCGGCTTGGCGCGGAAGTTCTGGATGATCAGTTCCTGGATGGAGTGGTAGGCGCGGGACACGCGACGGAGGGCGAAGAGCGACTCCGCGCGCTCCTCGTACGTCTCACCGATGCCGATCAGGATCCCGGAAGTGAAGGGGACGGACGAACGGCCCGCGTCCTCCAACACCCGTAGCCGTACGGCGGGTTCCTTGTCCGGGGAGCCGTAGTGCGGGCCGCCCGGCTCGGACCAGAGGCGGGTGGCGGTCGTTTCGAGCATCATGCCCATGCTGGGGGCGACGGGCTTGAGGCGCTGGAAGTCCGTCCAGGACATCACCCCGGGGTTGAGGTGGGGCAGCAGGCCCGTCTCCTCCAGGATGCGGATCGAGATGGCGCGGACGTACGCGATCGTGTCGTCGTAGCCGTGCGCGTCGAGCCACTCGCGCGCCTCGGGCCAGCGGTCCTCGGGCTTGTCGCCGAGGGTGATCAGCGCTTCCTTGCAGCCGAGGGCGGCGCCCTTGCGCGCGATGTCGAGGACCTCGTCCGGGGACATGAACATGCCGTGTCCGGCGCGGCGGAGCTTGCCGGGCACGGTCACGAAGGTGCAGTAGTGGCATTTGTCACGGCAGAGGCGGGTGAGGGGGATGAAGACGCTCTTCGAGTACGTGATGACGCCGGGGCGGCCGGCCGCCTCCAGGCCGGCGTTCCGGACGCGGGCGGCGGACGCGGTGAGGTCGTCGAGGGCCTCGCCACGGGCCTGGAGCAGTACGGCCGCCTCGTTGACGTCGAGGGCGACGCCGTCACGGGCGCGTTTGAGGGCGCGACGCATGGAGTTCTCGGTCGGGCCGGAGGCGCCGTGGCGCTCGGTGGGGCCGGTTCCGGAGGTCTCGGGAGTCGTCATCCTTCGAGCATACGATCGATGTGATCAGGTCTTGCAGGGACCGCCCTGTCCGTTCGGGCGACCGAACGTTACAGGGCGGCACTGGCAGCCGTGGCCCGCTGAGCTACAGATACGGGGCGTACGCGTCCAAGAGGCTCAGCGCCTCCGCCTCGCCGACCGGCGGCAGCTGCACCACGGCCTCCTCGATCCCGAGGTCGGCGTAGTGCGCGAGCTTGCCCGGGGTCGGCTGGATGGCGTACGGGACGACCTGGAGGGCGGCCGGGTCGCGGCCCGCGTCGGCCCATACCGACCGCAGCACGGGCAGCGACTCGGTCAGACCGCGCCCACCGATCGGCAGCCAGCCGTCGGCGTACTCGCTGATGTGCGCGAACAGTTTCGGCCCCGCAGAGCCGCCGATGAGGGTGCGGGGGCCGATCACCGGCCCGCGGGCCTTCTGCACGGGCTTCGGATACGCCGTACTCGCCCGCACACTCTCGAACTCGCCCTCGTACGCGGTCGGTTCGTCCGACCACAGGGCGCGCATCAGCGCCATCCGGTCCCGGATCAGCGCGCGCCGCGTAGGCCACTCGACACCATGGTCGGCGGCCTCCTCGACGTTCCAGCCGTAGCCGAGGCCGAGGGTGAAACGGCCGCCGGAGAGGTGGTCGAGGGTCGCGATCTGCTTGGCGAGGTCGATCGGGTCGTGCTGGGCGACGAGCGTGATGCCCGTGCCGAGGGCGAGCCGCTCGGTGACGGCGGCGGCCTGACCGAGCGCGACGAAGGGGTCGAGCGTACGGCCGTACTCCGGCGGCAGGTCGCCGCCCGCCGGGTACGGGCTGGTCCGCTCGACCGGGATGTGCGTGTGCTCGGGCAGATACAGCCCGGCGAACCCGCGCTGTTCCAGCTCACGGGCGAGGCGGGTCGGGGTGATCGTCTCGTCGGTGAGGAAGATCGTGACGGCTAGGCGCATGTCCATATCTGTACCGGGCGACACGTCGTCTGTCCATACCGACCAGTCGGCATCAACAAAAGCACGCTGTCGCCGTGAGGTGTGCGCTGCGCGCTCGAAAGACCGCGATTCCCCTGTCTTGTACGGGCGTTCACTCCCGGACCCGAGAGTGGCTATGAATGTGCTACACGCCACCACTGCGTCACCCACGTCACATCGCCACCGTCATACCCCGACACTCTGGGAGCAGCAGCATGTGCGAAGACGACCACGGAACCGGACTCGGCAGACGCGCCCTCTTCGTGACGGGAGCCGCCGCCGCGCTTACGTTGGGAAGCGTGACCTTCTCCGATGGCAACCCGGCGGCCGCGACCCCCGGCACCGAGACGAAGACGGTACGGGGCACGCTGCCCACCGGCTCCCCCGACTTCGTCTATCTCCCCGTCGAAATCCCCGCGGGCGTACGGGAGTTGAAGGTCGCGTACAGCTACGACCGCCCTTCCGTCCCGGCCGGCACCGCGGGCAACGCGCTCGACATCGGTGTCTTCGACCAGCGCGGCACGGAACTGGGCGGCAAGGGCTTCCGGGGCTGGTCGGGCGGGGCGCGCACGGAGTTCTTCGTCCGCGCGGACGACGCCACCCCCGGCTACATCCCCGGCCCGGTGAAGCCGGGCACCTGGCACATCGCGCTGGGCCCGTACACGGTCTCCCCCCAGGGTCTCTCGTACGAGATCACCATCACGCTGACCTACGGCGAGCCCGGCGAGGTCGTCGCCCCGGTCTACCCGCCGGAGCGCGCGAAGGGCAGGGGCCGGGCCTGGTACCGGGGAGACTGCCACCTGCACTCCTGGTACTCGGACGGCCGCCGCACCCCGGCGGAACTCGCGGCTCTCGCCCGGGCGGCGGGCCTGGACTTCATCAACTCGTCGGAGCACAACACCCAGTCGGCACACGCCCATTGGGCCGACGAGGCCGGCGACGACCTGCTGATCCTGCTGGGCGAGGAGGTGACGACCCGCAACGGTCACGTCGTCGCGCTCGGCATCGACCCCGGCACCTTCGTGGACTGGCGCTACCGCGCCCGTGACAACCGCTTCGGCAAGTACGCGCGCCAGATCCGCCGCGCGGGCGGCCTGGTCGTCCCGGCCCACCCGCACGCCACCTGCGTGGGCTGCAACTGGAAGTTCGGCTTCAACGAGGCGGACGCGGTGGAGGTGTGGAACGGCTCCTACTCGCCCGAGGACGAGGTGGCGCTGGCGGACTGGGACGGCATGCTGGTCGCCTCTGTACGGGAACGGGAGGGCTCCTCGGGCTCGCGCGGCTGGATTCCGGCCATGGGCAACAGCGACGCCCACCGCGACCCCGACCCGGTGGGCGTCCCGCAGACGGTGGTCCTGGCCGACGACCTGACCCGGGAGGCGATCCAGGAGGGCCTGAAGGCAGGACGTTCCTACGTAGCCGAGTCCAAATCAATCACCCTCTCCTTCACGGCGTCCGGCCCGAAGGGCGAACACGCGGACATCGGGGGCCGGTTGAAGGTCGCGAAGGACGCCCCGGTGACGGTCTGCCTGGAGGTGTCCGGCGCCCCGCGCTGCACGGTCCGCCTCGTGACGGACCAGGGCGTGCTGTTCACGAGCGCGGTGCTGCCGGTGGCGGGCGAGGGTGTCGTGGAGTGGCGTACGACGGCTCAGTACGCGGCGTACGTCCGGGCGGAGGTGCGGCACGAGGCAGTGCTCGCACCTCTGCCCGGGGCGTTGGCGGCGTTCACGAACCCGATCTTCCTGGGCCGGTAGCAGGGTCGGGCCAGGCTGGGTCAGGTCAGGTCAGGTCAGGAGACCTCGGTGCCGGACTTACGGCGCCGTACGACGTACACGGCGCCAGCGCCGAGACCCACGGCGACGGCGCCCACGCCGGCGATCACCGGGAGGGCGGAGGAGGAACCGGTGTGGGCGAGGTCGCCGGTGGGGGTGGTGGTCGCGGAGGACGACGGGTCGGCGGGGGCGGTCGTACCGGCCTGCGGAGTGGGCTCACTGCTGCTCGGCGGCTTGGTGCCGCCGCCTTCGCCGGTGTCGGTTCCGGTCTTGTAGATGTTGAAGTCCATTTTCTTCCCCTCGGCATACAGGCACACGCCGTCGTCGCCGGGGCGTTTGGTGCGGGGCCAGAGGTCACCGTCCCCGACGAAGCCGGATTCCACGTAGGCCGAGCCGGGGAAGGGATTGGGCATGCGAATGTCCTCGTCGACACTCATACGGAGATCGAGGGTCACGGTCTTGCGTGCGGCCAGGTCGAGGTCAGGCAGATAGCCGGTCATCGCGAAGTCCTCGAACGGGACGTCCACCCAGGTACGGGTCTTCGCGTCCCGCCGCTGGATGTTGATGTACTCCTGTATCTCCAGGAGGGCGTCGGGCCCGTCCAGGTAAGCGATCTTGTGCAGGCTCATCTCGACGCCCTTGAACGCGGTGTCGGCACGGTTCTCCACCTTGACCGTGACGTCGTACCAACTCCCGTCCGGTGCCATCCTCTTGGTGTCGCCGGAGATGGTGACAGCCAGACTCTCGTCCTGCTTGTCACCGGTGCAGGCCACAGGATCGGTGGGCCCCGACGACGGTGACGGGGAGACGGACGCCGACGGAGACGCGCTCGCCGAGGGCGACTCGGACGCGGAGCCGGACGGAGACGGTGACGCGGACGGCGACGCGGATTCACTCGTCGCCGGGAGCGAGGCCGACGCGGACGGACTCGGCGACTCCGTGGCGTACGCGGCGGTCGTCGCGACCGTCCCGGACAGCAGCGCCGCCGGGATCAGCGCGGCGGCGACCGCTGCGGCAGGGCGCGCCAAAGCACGGCGAGATCTCATGAAGTGGCCCCCGGTGAAAGGAAGTTGGCAGCGCGAAGCGCACGTCGTCGCGCAAGTTCTTCTGTCACCGGTGTGACCGCTGTGGCGCCCCGATGGTTGTAGCGGGACGCCACCCGCCGCTCAGCTCACGGCTCAGGCGGACGCCAGATCCGCCACCACCGCCGCGTGATCGGACGGCCAGATGCCGTCCACGGCCCCGTGCCCGGCCCGCTCCACCTTGCGTACATGCCCGAGCCCGCCCCGCCCCGGAGGCCCGACGAAGACGTAGTCGATCCGCACGCTCGGCCCGAACCCGGCGGCGACATACGGATTGGCGGCGTCCCAAGTAGCGGCGGGGGCCGCCGGATCGGCCAGTTCCCAGGCGTCGAGAAAGACCTGCCCCGGAACGGCCGGGGCCGTCTTGTAGCCGCCGAGCAGCCGGATCTCGTCGGAGTCGGGCCAGGCGTTGAGGTCGCCGGTGATGACGGGCGGGAAGGCGGTGCCGTCACGCCGTTTCGCGACGAACTCCGCGAGGGCGGTGACCTGTTGGCACCGGACCGCCGAGGCGTGGGGCGCGGAGGTGAGGTGGGTGGTGAAGAAGGGCACGTGATGGCCGGGGGCGGCGAGCCGCGCGTACAGCGCGAGCCGTCCGTCGTCCAACTCCTCCGGCGCCGACAACCGCATCGCCTCGCTCTCGACGACGGGCCAGCGGCTCAGCACCGCGTTCCCGACGTCGACCTTCGCGCCCCCGATACGCCGCCGCCAGCGCTCGGGGACATCGGAAGGGGCCCAGGTCCAGTGCAGCCCAAGCTCTTCGGCGAGCCAGGCGGCCATGTTCTCCCCGTCGGCTTCCCAGACCTCCTGCAGCCCGACGACATCCGGCCGCAGATCCCGCAACACGGACAGAATCGCCTTCCGCCGCGCTTCCCAGGGCCCGAACCGCCACCACAGGTTCCAGGTCACCACGCGCATACTCGCCACCGCCCACCCATTTCACCCAGCTCTTGCCCCTCTGGGAGACCATTCAAGAGCACGCGACAGCAGCGGCACGAGAGCAGGAGGAACAAGACCAACATGTCCCGCTTCACAGAGTTCAGATTCAAGGCCGCCACCACCTTCCAGCGCCGCATCGGCAACCCCGTCACGCGCCGCCTCCCCTTCCAGACCCTCCTGGAGACCACGGGCCGCACGTCCGGCCTCCCCCGCGTCACCCCGCTGGGCGGCCGTCGCATCGGCAACGAGTTCTGGCTGGTCTCGGAGTTCGGCGAGAAGTCCCAGTACGTACGGAACATCAAGGCGAACCCGCGCGTACGGGTGCGAGTCGGCGGCCGCTGGCACGTGGGCACGGCCCACCTCCTGCCGGACGACGATCCGATCGCGCGTCTGCGGACGCTGCCTCGGGGCAACAGCGTGGGCGTACGGACCATGGGGACGAATCTGCTTACGGTGCGGGTGGATCTGGGGGAGTGAAAGAAGAAGTGAAGGGAGAACAAGTGAAGGGAGTGGACAGTGTCCTGGGCGCACTGTCCGGTTCCCTGCGAGCAACGGACCTGGTGCCCTGGTGAGAACGGCCAACACAATTCGTCGAGGTGAGGAGGTCGGGCTGCGGTCAGGAAGGCAACCCTCGGGTGTTCTTGAGGACCGCACCATTGAAACCGGCTGTCAACAGGTTCCTCGCGCCGGTGAAGTCGGCGCCGGTAAGGTCCGCTCCGGTGAAGTCCGCGTCACGGAGATCGGCCTCCCTCAAGTCCGCTCCGCGCAGGACCGCGCCCGGCAGACTGGCCCGGATGAGGCTGGCCCGCCGCAGACGGGCGTCCTCCATTTCGGCCCTGGTCGGATGCGTGTCGTCGAAGTGCGCTCCGGCCGCCTGGATCCGCCTCAGGTCGGCTCGTACGAGGTGCGACCGCGCCAGATCCGCATTGGGCCGCCGTCACCCTCACCTCCCAGATCCCCGCCACCGAACCTGTCACAGGCTGGGCCTTCGTGAAGGACCTGGCGACCCACACCGGCGGCAGCCCGGCCACCACCCGCTGGGACACCGGAACCGTCCTGCGCATCGTGGCCCAGCTCGCCGGCGAGGACCTCCTCAGCCGTATCCTCGCCCAACTCCCCTCCGGCTACGCCCTGCTGTTCGGCCGCGCCGAACTCACCCAGGCCGCCTGACAGCGCACGGAGACGGAACGCGCAGCACGCCACCGAACCCGCCCAACGGTCCCGTGGTGCATCCCGGCAAGGATCGAGGACGGGATGCCCCGCTTCAGCTCCGCGGTGATGTCCTGCGTGAGCACCGAGGTGTCGAAGACCCCGGCCGGAAGCCGCGGACTCGCTCGGATGAACCCGTGCAACACCGCGCAACAACCGTCAGCGCGCGTGATCACGCGCGTGTCGGCGGCCCGCATCCCGTAGCGCCACGCGCACGGGCTCGGCCGGATGCGGGCCGCCGGTGCTCACGGCGACGATCGCTTCGGCGACGTCGCGGAGCGCCCGGCCACCCGGACCAGCGAGGCGGACGCGAGCAACCCGGGCACGACCCACCTCCCGCCGGACGACGATCCGGTTGCGCGGCATGGGTCAACATGATGCGGGGAAACGCCTCCGCGTACACCGCCCGGATACTGCGCCGCCAGATGCTCTCCGAGGAGCTGGAAAAATCCGCGCGGGTGCGGGCCGAGGCCGGATTCATGACCAGCGCTGCGGAACCCGCCGAAACCGAGGACACCACGTTGGAGCGAACGGGTCATGGAGGCCGTCGGGATCGGGCTTCGCGCCGTCTTCGACCTGTAGCGCCCCGATACGACTCAGAGCGGAAGTGGCTGTGGCCGAAGTGGCTGAAGTGGCCTGATTGTTGGCGCGCCGATCCATTGTGGCCGTACGCAAGCGAGCGCAGCATTCCCTCCGGTTCGGATCAAGGGGGAGACCATGATGGTGACGGCCTACGACAACGGTGCGCTGCCCGCCGCAGAGCGGGTGCCACACTGGCACGACCACATGAGTCGTTCACTCGCGGCGTCCGACCTCTACGTCCACCGTCCGAACGATTTCCGGGCGTCGATGAGATTCCTGGATCTGGGCACCGTGCAGGTGAGTCACCTGTCGTTGTCGACCATGCGGTTCCAACGGACCCCGAGGCTGATCCGCGAGAGCGACCCCGAACAGCTCTGTGCCGGGCTCATCCTCAGCGGCAGGCAGGCACTGTCCCAGCACGGCCGTGACGCCCTGCCCGGCCTGTACGACCTGGTCCTCTACGACACCTCCCACCCCCACCAGGGCTGGGTGTCCAACGGCGAGGGTCTCGCCGGGAACCTCGTCGTCCAGATCCCCAGATCCCTGCTCGCCCTGCCCATGAACCGCGTCCTCGGCCTCACCGCCGTTTCGCTGACCACGCAGCGCGGTGTGGCGGCGCTGCTGGCGCAGTTCATGCTGCGGCTGTCCCAGGACGCCGACCAGTTCCGGCCGACGGACGGACCCCGACTGGCCACCGTTCTGGTCGACCTGCTGTCCGCGACCCTCGCGCACGAACTCGACGCCGGACGCGCCCTGTTGCCGGAGAGCCACCAGCGCGTATTGGTCCTGCGCATCCAGGCGTTCATTCGGCATCACCTGGCCGATCCGGAGCTCAGCCCCGGACTTGTCGCCGCGGCCCATCAGATCTCCCTGCGCCAGTTGCACCGACTCTTCGAGCAACAGGACACGACAGTGGGCGCGTTGATCAGGCGGCAACGCCTGGAGCGCTGCTGCCACGACCTGGCCGACCCGTCACTCGTCTCCCGCACCATCCACTCCATCGCCGCACGGTGGGGTTTCCGCCGCCCCGCCGACTTCACCCGCTCCTTCCGCGCCGCGTACGGAATGCCGCCCAGCGACTACCGCGCCCTCGCGCTCCCCACCGGTACCCCGAGCCACATGACACCCGGCACGCAACGCTAGGCACTGGGCGCCGATCGCTAACGACCTTCCGGGCTGCGCCGCACAGGATGGCCGAGGAGCGGGGAGATCAGCTCCCCGTGTTCTCAGGAGGACGCCTGATGGCAAGTTCCAGAGTTTCCCGCAAGGTACGTCGCACGCTGGGCGTTTCCCTCGCCGCCCTCGGTCTGGCGGCCGGCGCCAACCTGGCCACGGCGACCCCGGGCAGCGCCGCCGCGGCGATCAGCTGCAGCGGCTGGGGCCACAGCAACAACGACTCCGGCGCGGGTTACTCCAAGGGCACGTACGCCCTGAAGACCGGCCCCTACGCCGCTTGCGGCAACACCGGCCAGACGTACGCCGGGACCTACCTCTACTACCACTGCTACGTCGTCAACGACTACGGCAACACCTGGACGTACGCGCGTATCTCCGGCACCAGCACCGAGGGCTGGTTCTCCGACGACAACCTCGACGACGGCGGAGCAACCGCGGCCTGTTGACCCCGGCACTGCCCCACCGGCTCCGCGGGCCACGAACGTTCTCGACACGGGCGTACGGGCTGTGGGGAAGGGTCTGTCGGCGGTGCGGGGGGGGCGAAGCCCATGTACGGGCCGGACGACCCGTACATGGGCTTCGTCGATCTGTAGTGCCTGCTCGGCCAGTGGCTGCGCGCCGCATGTTCGTCGTGGACATTCCCACGTACTTGGTGCCGTCGTTGAGGTGAATGGTGTAAACACCTGGCTGCTCAGGCACGTTGAATGTGCTGGCAGGTCCGCAACTGGAGTCCGTGCTTGTTGCCGTCAGCGCTGCCGTCAGGGGTGTAGACCGCTGGTCGGCCTACGGCAGGAGTGTCAGCTCGGGGACGTGGGCGGGCTTGACGACGCTGAATGGTCGGCGGGAGTGAGGTGGACCAGCTCGAATGTTCCCCGTGCGACCTCGGCGAGGAACGCCGCTTCGACCTGGGGCCAGCGCTCCAGCAGACCTCGGTCATGACCGGGCTGGGCAGCAGACGGCGGCCGGTCAGCGACGTCAGCAGGGAGGCACACTCCGGGTGACGCCGGTCGGCCGCGTTGAACGCCGCAGCCAGGGGTCCGGTGTCCAGGACCGTGGCGATCACGCCGAGTCGCCGAAGCGCCCGCGCATCCGCTCACGGATGTAGTCGTCGTGCCGTTCAGCCAGATCCTCTGGGCCGTTCACGCTGCCGATCAGGGCCAGCAGCCCGGCCGGGACCGGCACCTCGTTCGGTCTCCAACCACTGCAAGGCGAACCACAGTTCCATCCGCACCCCGGGATCCTGAAGGTCGACCCCGAGCGCCTCGCCCACCCTCGCCAGGCGGTGGCGGACCGTGTTGCGGTGCACCTGGAGAGCTGCGGCCGTGCGGTCCCAGCTGCCGTGGAGGGTCAGCCAGGTGTGGAGGGTGTTCAGGAGGATCGCGGAGCCCGGGGTGCCCGCCTCGTCCAGTGGGGCGAAACGGGTGCGGGCCAGGTCACGGGCGTCGGACGGGGGGACCAGGGCGTGGACCGTCAGCGGGTCCTCCGTGTGGACGGCGGCCGGTAGCTGCGCGGCCAGTGCGCGTCGCAGGGCTCGTTCCGCCTGGCGGTCGGCCTGGGGGAGGTTCGAGGCAGGTACGGGCGTGCTGAAGCCCAACGTCCAGCCCAACTCGGCCACTTGTGCGGGAGCCTCGGGGCGCGCGTCCGGTGTGCCGGGGATCAGGGCCTTCAGGTCGGGGCCGTCCACGTACAGGTAAGGCGTACCCAAGGCCGTTCCCAGGGTGGCCAGTTGGGCCGGGTCCTCGCCCGGGGAGACTGAGCGTGCGTGGTGGCCGTGGACCACTGTCCAGTGGTCGGCATCGAGGGCGGGCGCTACCTCCGCCGGGGTCGCTCCCAGCATCAGCCGTACCAGCGCGCCCGCGCCACGCGTGTCGGTGCCCAGGGCGTGGCGCGGGCTGGTCAGCAGGGCCAGCAGGACCGTTGCCGTGCTGGTGATCTGGCGGTGGACCGGGGTCGGGGCCACGGTCGTGGCCTGGCCGAGGGTGAGCGTCGTGGTCGTGCCGTCCGGGCCGGGGAGGGTGTGGACCGTCAGGTGGGTTCCGGTCCGGTGGTCGGCCGCCGCGGACCGGGCGGCACCGCGTGTGCGTACGGCCAGGTCGCGCAGGCGTTCCGGGGTGGGGGACGCGGGGCGGGGGCCCGCGCTGAAGAGTTCGTTGCCGTGGGCGTCGTAGAGGACCGCCCAGGCGCCGGCGTGTGCGGCGAGCCGGTCGAGGACGGCCCGTAGCGCGTCCGGCCTGGCCGCTGCCGTGGCCAGCGCCGACTGTGCCCGGGAGATCTCGCGCAGTTCGCGGGTGCGGACCTCGGCGATCGCCGTGTACGTGGCCTGACCGACCGCCACGAACGGGGTGGCCGGCGGGATGCGCAGGAGTGGGAGGCCGTGGCGGTCGCAGGCGGCGACCAGGTCGGGCGGCACCTCCTCGTACACGGGTGCCACCCCGAATCCGAGCGCGCTCACCCCGACGGCGGCGACCTGTCGTACGTACGTGTCGATGCCGTCCGCGTCGCGAGGCAGCCGTACGCCCGCGGTGAGGAACAGTTCGCCGCCCACCAGATACGGTGCCGGGTTCTCGATCTCCGTCGTGCCGACCGTGCTCACGCGGCGGTCCTCGGCGGGGCCCGCGATCTGGCGCAGGCCCAGGGCGGGATCGGCGAGCAGTGCGCTCAGCGGTACGGACGGCTGTTCGGACGGCCGTTCGGGCTCGGTCATCAGGAGACGTCCTCTCTCCGTGCGAGTCTCCCGTGCGAGTGCCGGAATCGTCCAATGGGATTCTCCATATTGGAGGAATCCGCCACTTCGGCACCAGTGCGGTCCGCCGCTATCGTCGTGCCACCCGCAGGCACCCAGAGGCACCCACAGGGCAACATCCCCGCCCTCGCACCCCCGCGCGCGCATCTCCCTTCTCCGGCCCGGCCCGCACCCGGTCGCCGACATCCCCTCCCCTCTCCCTCGTTCCCCGGAGGATCTGATGACCGTCGACTACCTCGTCATGGCCGCATACCTGCTCGGCATCGTCGGTGTCGGCTGGTGGGGCAAGAAACGTGCCGCCTCCAAGAGCGACTTCCTCGTCGCCGGCCGGCGGCTGGGGCCGCTCATGTACACCGGCACGATGGCCGCCGTCGTCCTCGGCGGCGCCTCCACCATCGGTGGCGTACGGCTCGGCTACACGTACGGGATATCCGGCGCCGCCATGGTCTTCGCCATCGGGCTCGGACTGCTGGCCCTGAGCGTCTTCTTCTCCGCCCGCATCGCGCGGCTCAAGGTCTACACCGTCGCCGAGATGCTCTCCCTGCGCTACGGCGACACCGCCGCCGTGATCTCCGGTGTCGTGATGTGGATCTACACGCTCATGCTGGTCGTGACCTCCACGATCGCGTACGCCAGTGTCTTCGACGTCCTGTTCGACGTGCCGAGCTGGGTCGCGGTGCTCATCGGCGGGACGATCGTCGTCGGCTACTCGGCGCTCGGCGGGATGTGGTCCATCACGCTCACCGACATGGTGCAGTTCGTGGTCAAGAGTCTCGGGGTGCTCGTCCTGCTGCTGCCGATCGCCGTCGTCAAGGCGGGCGGCTTCTCCGCCATGGCCGACAAGCTGCCGGACGGCTTCCTCTCCCCGACCTCCATCGGCGGGCAGACCATCTTCACGTTCGTCCTGATCTATACCTTCGGCATGCTCATCGGGCAGGACATCTGGCAGCGGGTCTTCACCGCCCGCTCCGACAGGGTCGCCGCATGGGGCGGTACCGTCGCCGGCGTCTACTGTCTGGTCTACGCCCTGGCCGGAGCCGTCATCGGCATGGCCACCAAGACCCTGTACCCGAGCCTCGCCGCCGCCGACCAGGCGTTCGCCACGATCGTCCAGCACGCCCTGCCCACCGGTGTCCGGGGCCTGGTCCTGGCCGCCGCGCTCTCCGCGATGATGTCCACGGCGAGCGGTGCGCTGATCGCCTCCGCGACCGTCGCCAACAACGACATCTGGGCGCGGCTGAGCCGACGTACGGCACCGAGGGACCACGACGAGATCAGCTCCAACCGGCTCGCCATCGTCGTCCTCGGAATCGCCGCCATGGCCATCGCCGTGGTCCTCAGCGATGTCATCGAAGCGCTCACCGTCGCCTACAACCTGCTCGTGGGCGGGCTGCTCGTGCCCATCCTCGGCGGGCTGCTCTGGAAGCGCGGGAACCTGCAGGGCGCGATGGCCTCGATGGTCGCGGGCGGTACGACGGTCATCGCCTTCATGGTGACCGACGGTCTCCTCGCCAACGAGCCGATCTACTACGGCCTGTTGGCCGGCCTCGTCGCCTACGTGGCCGTCAGCCTCCTGACCGAGCCGACCGAGGAAGCGGTCGTCGAGGCATGGCACCGCCGTCTGGCGGGCGAACCGGCCCCGGCCGCACCGGAGTTGAGCGTGGCCTGACCGGCCTTACCGGAAGCCTCCCCCTAAAAACACACCCGCACCCGCACGTGCCGTACCTCAGCGAAAGGCCCCCATGTCCGCCCCCGCCGTCTCCCCGGAAGAACTGCGGCTGCGCCGCGAACTCGCCGCGGTCTACCGCCTCGTGGCGCACTTCCGGATGACCGACCTGATCTTCACGCACATCTCCGTCCGGCTCCCCGGCCCGGAGCAGCACTTCCTGATCAACCCGTACGGTCTGCTCTTCGAGGAGATCACCGCGTCGAACCTCGTCAGGATCGGCCTGGACGGCCACCCCGTCGGCGAGAGCCCCCACCCGGTCAACCCCGCCGGCTTCGTCATCCACGGCGCGATCCACGCGGCCCGGTCCGACGCCCACTGTGTCCTGCACACCCACACCAGGGCCGGCTGCGCCGTCGCGGCCCAGGAGCACGGTCTGCTCCCCCTGAACCAGATCTCCATGGAGTTCTACGGCAGGCTCGGCTACCACGACTACGAGGGCGTCGCCCTCAACCTCGCCGAACAGAAACGCCTCGTCGCCGATCTCGGCGGCCACCCCGCGATGATCCTGCGCAACCACGGCCTGCTCACGGTCGGCGAGACCCCGGCCCAGGCGTTCCTGCGCATGTACTACCTGGACAAGGCCTGCGAGATCCAGACCACAGCCGCTGCCGCAGGCACGAGGCTCATCACCCCCACCCCCGACATCTGCGAACTCACCGCCCGCCAGCTCACGGGCGAGGACGACACCTCGGACCTCCAGGACGACCAGGCCTACGCCCTCGCCTGGTCGGCCCTGCTCCGCCTGGTCGAGCGGGTCGCCCCCGACTACAAGGACTGACCAAGGACTGACCTGGGCGGCACCCTTTGGCATTCCGGTCAGGGCACGCGCCGCTGCTGCCGTTCCACCGCGTCCCGCAGTGCCGTGCGTACGGGTTCCGTGGGGGCGGGGCCGCCGGTACTCACCATCACGAGGGCCTCGGCGACGGTGCGGAGTTTGGTGTTCGCGTGTTGGGAGGCGTCTCGCAGGGTGTCCCAGGCCTGGTCGGCGGTGCAGGATTCGACGGCCATGAGGATGCCCCGGGCCTGGTCGATGACCGGGCGGGACGCGATGGCCTGCTCCAGTTGCTGGACCTGCTCCTGGAGTCTCTCCACCTGTTCCGCCCGTTCCGCGGCCACCGCCGACAGTCCCTGGTCGGAGCGCAGGGAGGCGAGCAGTTGGCCGGTGTCCGGGGGCGCGGAATCCGGTCCCGCGGGGTCGGCCGCCGGGACCGACAGGCCGGTGATCTCCAGGATGCGGCGGGGCTGGCCGGTCCAGTTGACGGTCCGCAGGGAGATGCCGGCGAGGTCGCTGTAGTCCTCCAGGCGCTCCAGGAACTGCAGTCCGGCGGTGTCCATGAAGGTGACCTCGGCCATGTCCAGGACCAGTCGGTCCGTCCCGGCGGGGAGCTTGCCCAGGACGGGGTCGAGCACCGTGGTGCAGCCGTGGACGATCTCCCCGCCCGGTATCAGGACCGCGGTGCTGCCACGCGTCTCGGTGCGGATCGTCAACGGCCCCTCGGCGCCGGACAGTAAGAGTGGGCTGACGGTCAGGGCTGACATGTACTCACCTCGGGTCTGGATCCAGATGCGTTGTCGGGGTCCGCGCCGTGCTGCACTGCGCGACTCTGGTGTAGCCCGCGGCCGTTGTGCTCTGGCTCCTTCCCCGTCCGGTACGGCCTACTCCGGATCCGGTGTGGAGATGCGGGGCCGGTTTCCCGTCCGTGCCCACCCTCCGCTGGCGGCGCGGCACCGTGATACTGGGGTGGGAGCGGCAGCGTAATACTGGGGTGGGACACGGGAGGTCCCACCGGCGTACGGGGGGGGGTGGGTGCGTGGACAGTGTGCGGCAGTTGGATGCCTCGGCGTCGGTGCCTGCTCCTGCTGCGGCGGAGAGCCCGTCGCTGCTGTGTCCGTTGACCGAGGTGGTGGCCCGATGACCGGCACGCCGACCGCCGAGCCGTTCGTCCATCCCGCCCTGTTCTACCGGGGCGAGGAGGAGTACCTCGACGGCACGGTCCCCTTCGTCCGTGAGGGGCTGAAGGCGGGGCAGCCGGTCGCGGTCGCCGTGCCCGGACGGCAGCTGGACCTGCTCAGGCAGAGCCTGGACGGGGACGCCGCGTCCGTGTACTTCGTCGACATGACCGAGGCGGGCCGCAACCCGGGCCGGATCATCCCGAGGGTGCTGCGCGCCTTCGCCGACGCCCACCCCCGGACCCACGTACGGATCATCGGCGAGCCGATCTGGCCCGGCCGCAGCGGCGTCGAGTACCCGGCGTGCGTGCAGCACGAGGCGCTGATCAACCTGGCCTTCCAGGGCCGGGACGTGACCATCCTGTGCCCGTACGACGCCGAGCGCCTCGATGAGCATGTGCTCGCCGACGCCTACGCCACCCACCCGGTGACCGTCTCCGGCGGAAGCGGAACCCGGCAGCCCAGTTCCTCGTACGCGCCGGGGGAGGTCATCGCCCACTACAACCGGCCGTTCCCGGCGGCTCCCGCCTCGGCCGAGCCCCAGTTCTTCGGCGTCGACGAGCTGCCGGTCGTCAGGCACTACGCCGTCTCGCGGGCCGCGCGGCTGGGCCTGTCCGGCGTACGCCTGGACGATCTCGCCCTGGCGGTGGCCGAGTTGACCACCAACAGCGTGGTGCACGGCGGCGGCTCCGGCACCCTGCGGATCTGGGCCGAGGACGCCCAGGTGGTGTGCGAGGTCCGCGACAGCGGGCAACTGACCGATCCGCTCGCCGGGCGCCGACCGGCCGCGCGGGACCAGCGGGGCGGCCGCGGCCTGCTGCTGGTGCACACGGTCACGGACCTGGTCCGTATCCACACCGGCTCCGGCGGTACGGCCGTCCGCGTCTACCTCGGCCACTAGTCAGCCGGACAGCCAGTCGCCAGCCGGTCGCTCGACGCCGTATCCCCGCCGAAGGTTGCGCCGGGCGCTGTTGCGGACATCACGGGTGGTTTTGACCAATCGTTCATGTACGGACATGCACTATTCCAGGTGGACCACTCATCGCACGGGGAGAGACGTCCATGGCTCGTCGTCGTTCGGTGCTGGGCGCCTCGCTCACCGCCTGTCTGCTGGCCTGCCTCGCCGGATGCGGCGCGGCGGACGGCGGGCTACGTGTCGAGGGACCGGCCCCGTCCCGGATCCCCTGGTCGGGGCCGGTGTACGTGCTGGACTGGAAGTCCCTCGCCTGGCAGCACCCGGACGTGATGGACCTGACCGGCCGCACCGTGCTGTACGGCGTGGAGTGGCACGGCTGGGGCTTCCCCCGGGCCACCGCGACGGCCACGGTGGTCGACTTCGCCTGCGCAGGCGGCTGCCCCCACCACGACTACAAGAGCTTCCCCGTCTCGATCGCCTTCAGCGGACTGGTGGAGCGCCAGTACGCGGCGTACTACAGCCGGGCGTCCGTCACCCCGGTCCGGCAGCCGGCGCCGGGCTGGGCGGAGGACACCAGCCGTGTCCGACTGCATGTGCCGAAGCCCTGACAAACCGAGAACCGAGAACCGAGACCCCGACCACCTCGCCCATCCCGGAGGGACGCCCCATGCCCGACATCCTGCTCGTCGAGGACGACGAGATGATCCGCGAGGCCACCCGGCTCATATTGGAGGGGCACGAGTACCAGGTCCGTACGGCGGCCGACGGCGTCACCGGGCTCGCCCTGTTCCGGGAGCGCCGGCCCGACGTGGCGGTGCTCGACATCATGCTGCCGGGGCTCAACGGGGTGAGCCTGGCCGGCCGTATCCGCGAGGAGTCCGGTGTGCCGGTGCTGCTGATCTCCGCGCGCAACGACCCGGTGGACGTGGTGATGGGCCTGGAGGCGGGTGCCGACGACTACGTGACCAAGCCGTTCGACGGCCCGGTCCTGGTCGCCCGGATCCGCTCGCTGCTGCGGCGCGCGGCACCGGCCGAGCCGTCGCCCGGGCGGCCGGAGACGTCGTCGGCCCAGCACTTCGGCGACCTGGCGTTCTGCCCGGTGACCCTGGACGTACGGCGGGACGGGCGGCTCCTCGCCCTGACCACGACCGAGCTGAAGCTGCTGCGGGAGTTCACCGCCTCGCCCGGCACCGTGCTCACCCGGGACCTGCTCCTGGAGCGGGTGTGGGACTACGCCTGGTCCGGCGACACCCGGGTCGTGGACGTCCATGTGCAGCGGCTGCGCGCGAAGATCGGCCGGGAGCGCATCGAGACGGTGCGCGGCTTCGGCTACAAGCTGCGCGCATGAGACGGCCGCCCGGTGTGCACGTCGGTACGAAGGTCGCCCTCGCCGTGGCCGCCGCGGCCCTGGCGGTGGCGTCCGTGGTCGGCGTCCTGGTCCACCGTCTCACCGCCGCCGACCAACTCGCCACGGCCCGCAAGGAGTTGGACCGGCAGCTGATGAGTGCCGCGTACGACTACGCGGCCGCCCGCAAGTCCCCGGCGCGGATCGACCCGCCGGACCTGCCCGCCCCGGTGGCGAAGGCCGTGCGGGACGGGGTCCGGGTGACCTATCTGCGGGACGGGACGCGCCCGGTGCTGTGGGCGGCGACCCGGGTGTCGGACAGTGAGGTGCTCACGCTGTCGCGGTCGTACGTCCCCGAGGCGCGGTCGCTGGCCACGCTGGACCGGACGCTGGCCGCCGTGGGCTCGGCGGCCACCGTCCTGGTGTCCCTGGCGGGCCTGTTCCTCGGGGTGCGGATGGGCCGCCGGGCCACGGCCGCCGCCCGCACCGCGGAACGCATCGCGAACGGCGACCTCGACGCCCGGGTCCGCCCCGACGGCCGGGACGAGATCGCGCGGCTGTCCGCCGCCGTCGACACGATGGCGGACGCGCTCGGCGCCCGGCTGGAAGCAGAGCGCCGGGTGACCGCCGACATCGCGCACGAACTGCGCACCCCCGTCGCGGGCATGGCGACCGCGGTCGGGCTGCTGCCGCCGGGCCCCGCCACGGACCTGATCGGGCGGTCCGTGAAGAACCTGCGCGGGCTGGTCGAGGACGTACTGGAGGTGGCCCGCATGGACGCGCAGGTCGCGGTGTTGGAGACCGAGCAGCGGCAGGTCAGCGCGATGGCCCGGCGGGCGGTGGCGGGACTGGCGGAGGTGGAGGTCCGGGTGGTCCGGGACACGGTCGTGACGACCGACCCGCGCCGCGTCGAACGCGTCCTCGCCAATCTGGCCTCCAACGCGCTGCGGCACGGAGCCCCGCCGGTCGAGGTCGAGGTGGACGGCCCGGTGGTGCGGATCCGCGACCACGGACCCGGCTTCCCGCCCGACCTGTTCGCGGTCCTGCACACCTCCGGGCCCCAGCGCTTCCGTACGACCGCGCCGGGCACCGGAACCGGCCTGGGACTGACGATCGCGGTCGGCCAGGCCCGGCTGCTGGGCGCCGGGCTGGCCTTCCGCAACCATCCGGAGGGCGGGGCGGAGGCGGTATTCACGCTGCCTGATCGGACCTGAGCGTGAGACCGGCCTCCTGGGTGACGGTGTCGACGATCGCCAGGAACGTCGCCAGCTGCCGCGGGTCCTCGTCCACGAGGAGCAGACCGGCGTCCCGGACGAGAACCGTGAGGGGGCCGTCGGCCGAACCGGTCACCGTGAGGAGGCACTCCTCGAAGGCGTCCCAGTTGTGCCCGAAGTACTCCGGGAAACCGAGCGCTTCGGCCCATTCGGCGAACAGGTCGAGGGTGGTGCGGCAGTAGCTGCCGCGGACCTCGGGGCCCTCCGACATGACGTCCTCCTACCAGCGGCCGAGGTAGTGGAAGGAGCCGTAGTGGTCGAACGTCGCGTAGACGTGGCCGTTGCGGACGTTGCGGACGATGCGCTCCCTGCCCCGGCTGGCGGTGGTGGTGCTCCAGGAGTTGACGTCGTACTCGCGGTAGACGGTGTTCGAGCCGCTCGCGTTGTTCTGCGTGACGTGGTGGGACTCCTCCAGGTTCTCGATCCGGTGGTCGCGGTCCTGGAACACACCGCCGTAGACGATGTAGTGGTGCTCCGGGCGCCAGCTGCTGCCGGTCTCGAAGTGGTACCAGGCACGGGCGCTCGCGCTCGTGTTGCCGGGCCAGCCCTGTCCGGGGTAGCCGGTCTGGCCGCGCATCACGAGGTGGTTGCGGTCGCCGGACGCCGTACTGATCCCCTCGTTGCTCCAGAAGGTGGCCGCGGTGGTCGCGCCCCGCCACTGCTGGGTGGAGACACCGGCGGGCTGCGAGCCGCGCGACGGCAGAGGGTCCGCGGCCGGGCCCGGGGCGGGGCAGGTCTGGCCCGGGACGCTGGCGCAGCTGGGCCCCTCGGCGGCGTGCGCGGTGGCCGACACGCCGACGCCACCGACGGTGAGGCCGAGCAGCACGGCCGGGACGGCGACCTTGCGGGCGTGGGCGCGGAGGCGGGCCGACAGGCTCCGCCCGGAAGTTGGGGACATGGTGGCTCCCTGGTCTGTTCTCGGGTGTCCGCCGGGGCGGTACGCCCCTGGCTGGGCCCAAGAAGACCGGGCGAACGTCTCGGTGGTCCGGCGGCCGGATCACACATGGCCGCCGGAAACGACGTACTGCTGTTACAGGGATGCGGAACGCCGACGCGAAAGAGCGGCCCCGCGTCTTCGGGGCCGCTCTTTCGGGGTCGTACGGGGTTCAGCCGGCGACGGACACCTTCCGGCGGACCGTCACCGCGGGGCGCGCGGGGCTCGGGGCAAGCTGCCCGCCGAGGGTCTTGAGGGCGACGGCCGTCGCGGCGGTCACCAGAACCCCGGCGGCGACGGCGAGCGCGAAGAGCAGCGGCCTGCCCATGTCACCGAGGGCGAGGAAACCGCCGTACGGGACGGTGATCGTCGTACCGAAGGCCATGACCAGGGCGCCTGTGACGGCTCCGCCGGCCATGCCCGCCGGGATCACCCGCAGGGGGTCGGCCACCGCGAAGGGGACGGCGCCCTCGGGTATGAAGGCGGCGCCGAACAGCCAGGCGACCTTGCCGTAGGCCCGTTCCGACCCGGTGAAGACCTTGCGTCGGACGAGGGTGGCGAGGCTCAGGCCGAGCGGGGGCACCATGCCGGCGGCGACCACGGCAGCCATCATGGTCATGTCGGTCGGGTTGAACTTCGAGGGGTCGAACCCGCTCACGCCCACGGTGCCGAAGGCGATGGCCGACTTGCCGATCGCGCCGCCGAGGTCGCAGCAGACCATCACTCCTAGAACCACGCCGGCCAGGACAAGGTGGTGGAACTCCAGCCACACCAGTTTCCCGTGCAGCCACCCGGTCAGGGCGGTCAGCTGCTCCCCGGCGAACGCGATGATCACCGCTGCGGTGAGGAGGGTGGCCAGCAGGGGGATCAGCGCGGTCGAGGCGAGGTCGCGCAGCGCCGACGGCACCGGAATCCGCTGGAGCGCCATGGTCGCCGCGCCCGCGAGGAGGCCGGCGAGCAGTCCGGTGAGGATGCCACCCTGGACGCCCAGTGCTGCCATGCCGCCGAGGAGGCCGGGAACCAGCGCCGGTCTGCCGGCCATGCCGTAGGCGAGGTGGCCGGCCACGGCCACGGGCAGGAAACTCAGCCCGCTGGCACCGAGCTTGAGGAGCAGCGCGGCCCAGGTGTGGGGCTGGGTCCAGTCGGCGGCGGCCAGGATCCGGTCGGCGGTGTCGGTGAGGTCCGGGCCCGAGATGGCGAGGGCGAGCACGGTCATCGTCGCCGCGATCGCGGTGAAGGGGGCGAACCAGGGGACGCCGGCGGCCAGCCAGCGGCTGGTTCTGAACCCGAGGGGCGGTGTCGGTACGTCGTGTCGTTCCGGGCGGGCGGGCTTGCGGGGGTGGGGCATGGGGGCTCCAGAGGGGGAGGCGGGGGGCCTTTTTCTCGCCCCCGCCGCCCCTACCCGTCCCATCCTCGGGGGGGGGGGGCCCCCCCCCCCCCCCCCCCCCCCCCCCCCCGCCCCCCCCCCCCCCCCCCCCCCGGCGGGGGCCCGGGGGGGGGGGGGGCGCCCGGGGGGGGCCCGGGGGGGGGTGACCACCCCCACAACGACC
>NZ_JBIAQP010000029.1:0-117743 GCF_042889145.1 Streptomyces sp. NPDC002680 | reverse complement strand
TCCACGGCGACATCCCCACACCAGACGGAACGCTCAACTCCCGCCCTGGACGCGGCCGTCAGCGCCGATCCACCTCTTTGTGTTAGCCGTTGTTAGTGCGAGTGCCCCTGGCCATGCTCGACGCGGGACCCTGATCGGGGAGGTGGTCGAAGCTGTGGAGCCGACTGCCCCAGTTGCGGCATGCCCCTTTTCTGACATCAGGTAGCTGACCGCCGAGAGCGCGGCATGGGCGCCGGGCGGGCTGGAGCGGGGCGGAGACAGGAGTGCAGGCCCGGCCGGGGGCCGGGCCGCGTGCGGGGAGCGGAGCGAGCCGCCTTGAACCAGTAGAGAAAGTTGTAACTCAGTCGGCCTGCTGGGGTTCGGTTCTATGGCTGGTGGGGGCTTTGAAGTCGTGTGTGCACGCTGGGAGTTCGGCTCCGTAGCGGTGTGCCAGGGGTAGGAAGAGCGCCGGTCGGACGGTCCAAGTGATGCGGGTATCGGCGTGGGTGACTGACACCGTGCAGGGCCTCGCATGCAGGAGGGCTCTCCTCGTTTCGATGCGTCCTTCGTAGAGCCAGGCCCATGTCTCGTCGGAGGCGTCCGAGTCGAGTGCCGGTGAGATGGTGCGCAGCGCGATGGCGATCCATCTGTCTGCCTGGGGTGGCGAGTAGGCGTCGAAGGATCCCCGGAGTACAGGTGGCTCCGCCTCGGTGAGGTCTTCGGTCCAGCACTCGCACCAGAAGCCCCGGCGGGGCCAGTTGGTCAGCACGGGTGGTCTCCCGGGCGGGTGGCGGTGAAGAGTTCCGCGGTCACCGTGTAGCCGCCCTGGCTGTCGTGGACCACGACCCGGTGGGCGAGTGCGTTCACCATGCCCAGGCCCCGGCCGTGCTCCGCATCCTGGTCCCGGTGCTCGACTTTCGGGGCCGTGCCTGTGCCCCCGTCGTCCGTGACCGACAGCGCGATCACCTGCGCCGACACCGCGAGCGCCAGATGGAAGCTTCCGGCCTCCAGGCCGCTGGCCGTGTGGAGGACGGCGTTCGTGCTCAGTTCGCTCACGATCAGTTCGGCGTCGTTGGCCATGGGGGAGTCGCGAAGGATGTCGCGGGTCCAGCGGCGGGCCCGGCTGATCTCTTCTGGGAAACCTGGGCAGGTGAGTCCCCAGACCCGCGCTGTGCTCGTATACTCGTGCATACAAGTTCCTTCGTGCTGGTAGGCCGCCATGTGCAGCGGGTTCGGGCTAGACGAGTTTCACGCCGTCATGGGCGCGGACGGCCGGCGGGGAAGTGGCGTCGAGTGCGTCCAGGACGCGGATCGCGTACGCCTCGTCGGCAAGCTCGGAGACTTCTTCACGGGTGGCCCAACGCAGCGCGCGGGTCTCGGTTCCGGTGGTGGGGGTGCCCTTGTCGGCCTCGCAGCGGAAGACCAGCGAGACGATCAGGCCCGTCATGTTTTTGTAGACGCCGGTGAGGGTCGCCGGGACTGCGATCTTGATGCCGGTTTCTTCGAGGACCTCGCGTTGCAGGGCCTCGGGGATGGTTTCCTCACGTTCGAGGACGCCACCCGGGGGTTCCCACTGGCCGTTGTCGCGGCGCTGGATCAACAGAGCGCGGCCCTGGTCGTCGACGATGACTCCGGCAACGCTCACGGAGTGCGGACGGTCAGTGCTCACGTTCCTCGGCCCTCTCAGGTGGCTAGGCTCTCCACCGTAGCAACAGCACTCACCCACTCGTCTAGATATCTAAAGGAGTACGTGTGAGTTCACTCCCGTACGCCGGTCTGCTTGGTGATCTCGACCCCACGAGCGATCGTGCGGTCTTCCGGCAGATCGCCGATCAGCTGCGCGAGGCCATCGGTCGGGGGCGATTTGCGGAGGGTGACAAGCTGCCCTCCGAAGCTGAGCTCGTCGAGCACTACGGGGTTTCCCGGATGACCGTCCGCAACTCCCTTTCCGTCCTCCAGGGGGAGGGACTCGTGCATGCCGAGCACGGGAAGGGCGTGTTCGTGCGGCCCCGGCCGCCTGTGCGGCGGCTCGCCTCCGACCGGTTCGCGCGGCGGCACAGAGGCAGGGGAAGTCCGCGTTCATCGTGGAGGCCGACGCGGCCGGCAGTCACCCCCAGGTCGACAGTCTTGAGGTCAAGGAAGAGAAGGCCAGTCAGGACATCTCCGCCCGGCTCGGTTCCGTACGGCGTGTGCTGGTTCGTCGGCGGCGGTATCTCCTCGACGGGAAGCCGGTCGAGTTCGCCGCCTCCTACCTCCCGCTCGACATCGCTCGCGGTACGCCGATCGCCGAGCCCAACCCCGGACCCGGCGGTATCTATGCTCGCCTTGAGGAACTCGGGCACCGGCTCGACCACTTCGAGGAAGAGATTCGCGCCCGCATGCCCGCGCCCGCAGAAGTCAAGACGCTGCGGCTGGCCCCCGGCGTGCCCGTGATCCACCTGATCCGTACCGCGTACGACACCGAGGGGCGAGCCGTGGAGGTCTGCGACACCGTGATGGCGGCGGACGCGTACGTGCTGTCGTACCAGCTCCCGGCAACGTGAGCGCATGACGGGGGTGGGGTGGTGCGCGGGGCTGCTTCTCCAGGCTCGTACACGCCAAACAGGCACGGTAGGCAGGAAGTTGCCGCTGGTCTCGACGTGACTGTACGCAAGGCTCGCCAGGAAGTTCCGGTTGTGCCGCAAGAAGGCGGACACCCAAAAAGGCCCCGGTCACTGACCTGGGCCTTTGCGATGGAGTATGGAGCGGGTGACGAGAATCGAACTCGCACTCTCAGCTTGGGAAGCTGATGTTCTACCACTAAACTACACCCGCGTAAGACGCCGGTCTGAGCCGGTGTCGGAACGCTCAGTCACTCTACCTCATGCCAGGCCCCCGGCGCCGAGCCGTGGGGCCCGCCCCCGTTTCCGGCTGATTCCGGGTGTGTTCCAAGTGCGGGCCGAGTGGGTTTTCGCGGGGTGGCCGGGCTGCGGGCGGCCGGAGTTGGGGCGTACGGTGGGGGCGCGGAAGAGGGGTCGGGCGGGACCGGAGTGCCGCCTGGAGGCCGCCCTTTTCGTCCCGTAATGTGGCTTTCCTCGTTGGTCTCGACAGTGACCGGCGACGGCTCTTGGGGAAGGGACTCTGAGGACTTGATCGAGCGCACCGTCGTCCGTTGTGCCGAAGGGCACGTGTTCAGCACCGCTTCGTTCCCGATGCAGCAGGCCGAGCGGCTCGGCCCTGGCCGGCTGGTCCGGTGTCCCCGCTGCGCGCGGCTGCGCAGTGTGGTGCCGGTGACGTTGGAGCAGCAGCAGCATCAGCCGCATCGCAGCGGTAGCAGCAAGTAGCAGTACGTAGTCAAGCAAGAGCAGTTGTAGGCGCGCGGGGCCGTCCGATTGTGGCGGGTCCGCGCGCCTTGCGTATCCTCGGGGCGTGCTTCTCTCAGACAAGGACATCCGGGCCGAGATCGACGCCGGGCGAGTACGGATCGATCCCTACGACGAATCCATGGTTCAGCCGTCGAGCGTGGACGTGCGCCTCGACCGCTTCTTCCGGGTGTTCGAGAACCACCGCTACCCCCACATCGATCCGTCGATCGAACAGGCGGACCTCACGCGGCTCGTCGAGCCCGAGGGCGACGAGCCGTTCATCCTCCACCCCGGGGAGTTCGTGCTCGCTTCGACCTACGAGGTTGTCAGCCTCCCCGACGACCTCGCCTCCCGTCTCGAAGGCAAGAGTTCGCTCGGGCGGCTCGGACTCGTCACCCATTCCACCGCCGGGTTCATCGACCCCGGGTTCTCCGGGCACGTCACCCTCGAACTCTCCAACCTCGCCACCCTCCCCATCAAGCTCTGGCCCGGTATGAAGATCGGCCAGCTGTGTCTCTTCCGGCTGACCTCGCCCGCCGAGTTCCCGTACGGCAGCGAGCGCTACGGCTCCCGGTACCAGGGGCAGCGCGGACCCACCGCCTCCCGGTCCTTCCTCAACTTCCACCGGACGCAGGTCTGAGCGCCATGAGTGACATACGGGAGAACCTGACCTACGAGGTGTTCGGCGTCGCTGTTCGTGAACTCGCGCAGACCATCGCCGACGACGGGTACGAGCCCGACGTCGTGCTCAGCATCGCGCGTGGGGGTGTGTTCGTGGCCGGGGGGCTTGCCTATGCCCTTGACTGCAAAAACATCCATCTTGTAAACGTGGAGTTCTATACCGGCGTCGGGACCACACTCCCCATGCCCGTCATGCTCGCGCCTGTTCCCAACGCCATCGACTTCTCCGACAAGAAGGTCCTCATTACCGACGACGTCGCCGACACCGGCAAGACGCTCAAGCTGGTGCGGGATTTCTGTCTGGACGCCGTCGCCGAGGTGCGCAGCGCCGTCATCTACGAGAAGACGCAGTCCCTTGTGAAGTGCGAGTACGTGTGGAAGCGCACCGACGAGTGGATCAACTTCCCGTGGAGTGTCTTGCCTGTAGTACGTAAGTCGGGGGAGCCGATCACTCCGTCCAAGGAAGCGCTCTGACCTGGCGTTGCTGTACGCGGTTGAGAGGCGGGCTTTCGCGGGCTGGACGGAGTGAGCGGAAGGCTGAGCTACTTCCTGGCGAGTGTGGTGCGCATGGCCCCGCGTAGGTTCACGGAGTCGCGGTGAATGCTCAACCACACGTCTTCGTAGTTCGGGGCACTTGGCTCACCTCCTCGGGAGACTTCATCCCGAAGCGAGAGGAGGTCGCGCACCAGATCTTTGAGCAGAGGGAAGATCGATTCCGGTGCACAGAGTTCGACGTGAGCCTGCTTCTCATACAAGCCGTGCTGATCCATGGCGAGTCTGGCCTGCTTGGCGCGATCTTCGAGCGACAGCGCTGGGTCGTGGGCTACTTGGCTTATTGCGCTGCCTGTTCGTTTGGCTGAATCCAGGAACTCCGCATAGGCGTCCTGTAATGCCTGTCGCTCCCGTTCCGATACGTCTCGATGCCAGCGGAAGCGATCGGCTATCCCGGTGCCGAGTGCGCCCGCAATGGCTCCCACTGCTGCGGCTAAGAAGGTGGTCCAGTGCATCGTACAAAGATGAGACACCCCTATTCCGGGGCACTATAGGCAAAACGGGCTGATGCTTCTGGCTCATATGGGTGGTGCATGTCGAATGCTCTTGAGCGCGATGCTCTATGGACATGCATGCGGGACCTTGCAGCCTGACTGCCCCTGTTCGTGGCTGTTTGTGTCAGCCAGTGATGTAGGAGATCAGTGGTCTGCTTGAGGCTTCTCACGGCCGGGAGTGGTGCTCCCGCGTGAGCATCCACCCGCGAAGCCGAGCAGGTAGGCAAGCGTCATGAGCCCAAAGATGGCTATCTCCTGAGCGAACCGGTGTCCTTCCAGATAGGGCCACACGGTGACCCTGCCGGAGATATAGATCATCATCGTGATCCAGAGGCCATACAGCCTGCGCTTTCCAGGTTTCTCAGTCATCGCCGCCCCTCCAGGAACCGGCACTGTAGCGCGCCACTGTACGAACGGCCTTGATGAGGTAGAGAGACCTGTAACAGCTCAGGCCTGCCTGCGAGTTGATGACTGGACGCCTTCTTGCGGTTCGGCGCGGGAGTTGGTGCCATCACGGGGATGCGTCGTCGTCCAGCGAGGTGGGAATGTCCGGCTTAGTGGTCAAGCGGTGGAGGCGTCATGGGCACGATCGGCTCTACGTGGCCACTGAAGGTGGCGAGACCGTTGCCTGGTACGACTGCGCTTCTGGGCATCTGGAACTGCGTCAGGCGTCGTACCGGGATCAAGCGTTGGATGCCTTGGCGCCTCACCTGGTCGCCATCTCCACTCGCGCTTCCGGTGCGCCACTGTCGTCGGCCGCCCCGCCTCCCCTGTCCGTGGCCGATGATCTTGCCGTGAACCGGCCTGGCGATTCTCTCCTGCCGCAACTGGAGGGAGCGCCAACCTGGATGACCAGGCAAGTGATGCGCCTGTGGCGTCAGAACGATGACCGCGACTCTTGGCGGAAGGGAATCGCTGGGGAACGGATCGTCGGCGCCAAGCTCGATCGGCTCAAGAGGCGGGGCTGGCATCCGCTCCACTCCATTCCCCTGCCGAGCGGGGCGGACATCGATCACCTGCTGATCGGACCTGGTGGCGTCTTCTGCCTCAACACCAAGTACCTTCGCAACGCCCGAATCTGGGTGGGCGACAGCGCGGTGAAGGTGAACGGTGGTCGAGGGCACCCGTACGTCCGCAACAGTCGCCATGAAGGCAGTCGGACGTCAGCGGTGCTGACCAGGGCTTGCGGCTTCCCGGTGAAGGTGGTTCCAGTGCTCGTCTTCGTCTCTGCGGCCGACATCACGGTCACCGAGTCCCTTGACGACGTCAAAGTGGTCAAGGATCGAGAGATCTCGCGGTTCCGGCGGCAAGAGGGGGTACTGGGGCCGGAAGAGATCGAGTTCGTCTACGCCGTCGCTCGCGATCGTCGAACCTGGGCCTAGCCCGTGATCGAGTTGGACGCGCGCCGTCGTCGCCTGCCCATCCGGACACGGTGACCACGTGAGACTCGCTTCTGCCGATGCTCGTACGAGGTTCGCATCGTCGCCGGTCGCACACTTGGCGACTGCCGGTGCTGACAGTGCCCTACGTGGTATCGATCACGTTCGCGATCAGCGACGATGCCGTGTTCTTCGAGATTGATCACAGGCCCAAGTGCCACGTTCACCTATCAGTGATACGTGATGCACGAGGGGCTCCCGGCACCGACGGGGAGCCCCATCAGGGACGCCCCTAGAACGTCCCCAGCTTCACGATCGAAAGCAGCGCGATCAGCTGGATCGCCGACGCCCCCAGTGCCTTCGGCCACGGCAGGTCGTGGGAGCGGCGGACCATCAGGGTCAGCAGGACTCCCGCCGCCACCCACGTCGCCCAGCCCAGGATCTGTACGAAGGGTGCGTCGCCGCCCGCGAACATCGCGACGAGCAGGCGGGGGGCGTCCGTGATCGACATGATCAGCATCGACAGGCCCACCGTCGGCTGCCAGGCGCCGTCGCCGCCGAGCTGGCGGGCCAGGGTGTGGGTGACCACGCCCAGCACGAAGGCGCTCAGGACCATCGCCACGCCCGTCGTCAGCACGATCGGGATCGCGTTGTTGAGGGTGGCGTTTATCGTGTCCTCGCGCGTGTCGTCGAACCCGAAGACGGCGATCAGGCCGTACAGGAACGTGACGACGAGGGCGGGTGCCCACACCTGGTAGTCGCGCATCTGGAGGAACGTGCGGTCGGGGGCGGTGACGATGCCCCTCAGCAGTTCCTTCCAGCGCAGTCGCGGACCGGCCGGCGGGGCCGAGGCGGCGCCGGCGCGGTAGGTGTCGCCCTGGTGGTACCCGTCGTCGCCGACCGTGAACGCCTGTGTGTGACCAGGGTTGTTGGCCGCGTACGGGTCCACGGGGTGATTGGGGTGGCCTTGGGGGCCGTGCCCGTGCTGACCGCCGTGTCCGTCGTCGCCGAAGTACTCCGGCTCGCCGTGTCCCCCGGGTCCGTTGTAACCGCCGCTGCCCGCGGTCGCCTGCGGGGGCCACTGCCGTCCGGCGCCGCCCTGGCCGCCGTACGACGGCTGTCCGCCGCCGTACGGTTGCTGAGGCGCGGACGGGTAGCCGTACGACGGGCCGCCCTGCGGGGGCTGCTGGCCGTACGGCTGCTGCCGCGGGTTTTGTTGCGGTCGCGCTTGCGGGGGGCGGTTGTCCCGGCCGCCGCGTCCGATCCTGAATCCAGCCACGTCATCGAACGTACCTGGTCCTGACGAGTGGCGTGTGGGGCCCGGGGTTCCGGGCCCCCCTTTGCTGCCGACCTGTGACATCCCTTAAGGGGGCCCGCGCCCTTTCCCTAGGGGAGCACCTGCCCGGTTCCCCTACGGGAGCATCCCGTCGATCACACTCTCCGGCACCGACGTGGCCCCCGTCGTCCTGATCCCCGTCGCCGAGCCGAGCAGCCGTACCGAACCCGTGCTGCCCGAGACGTACAGGTCGGCCTTGCCGTCGCCGTTGCTGTCGCGCAGGCGGAGCTTCGCGCCGAACATGTCGCTCTCGGCGACATCGCCCGGGATGCCCGCCGAGCTGCGGGCGAGCCACTGCGAGCCGGCGGTCGTCAGGCCCCCGGCGCGGCCGTACAGGACGTGGAACCCGCCCGCGTACGGCTTGCCGGCGATCCGTTCGCCGTACGAGCCGATCGCGAGGTCGCGGTAGCCGTCGCCGTTGATGTCGCCGGCGGCGATGCTCGCGCCGAAGTTGTCGTACGTCTCCGCGGTGTCCGCGATGCCGGCCGTGTTCTGGGTGAAGCGGGCGGACTTGGCGGGGCCGGCGGCGGCGCCGTACCAGACGCTGACCTCGCCCCGGTAGGACGAGAAGAGAGGCGTGCCGATGGCGATGTCGCCCTTGCCGTCCTTGTTGAAGTCGGCGATGACGCCGTCGCCGCCGCGCTCGCTCTCGCCGCCGGCGCTGTTTTTGCCCTCCAAGCGGAGCGTGCGGCCGGGGGTCAGCTTGCTGCTGCCGCCCTTGAGGAACCAGGCGTCCGAGCCGATGTAGTTCTCGCCCACTACGTCGCCGATGGCGACGAGGTCGGTCTTCTTGTCGCCGGTCACATTGCCCGCGACGAGTGAGGTGACCTCGAAGTAGATGTTGTCCCGGTCGTAGGAGGTGATCGAACCGGCCACGCCCGTACGGGAGATGGTGCCCAGGTAGACCCACGCCTTGCCGCCCGCGACGAGCGCCAGGTCCTTCTTGCCGTCCCCGTTGAAGTCGCCGACCGCGAGGTCCGCGCCCATCCGGCCGTACGAGGTGTGCGTGCGCGCCGGGAGGTTCGTACCGCCGGACAGGCCGGTCCTGCTGCCCCACAGGATGGTGACCGTGCCCTCGTTGACCCGTCCGGCGAGGTCCTCGCCGGTGGCGGCGACGGCCAGGTCGCCGTACCCGTCGGCGTTGAAGTCGGCGGCGGCCCTGACCTCGCCGAAGTAGTCGTCGGCCTCGTCGGAGCCGGGGACACCGGCGCTGTTCTGGCTGACGTACTGGACCTTGGTGCCCGGCCCGTTCGCCGTGCCGAAGGTGACCTTGACGGCGCCGCCCGGGAACTCGTACTCGGCGCCGTAGGAGTACTCGGCGTAGTCCCGGTAGCCGTCGCCGTTGAAGTCGTCGGCGTACTTGGCGGCGGCGGCCGTGGCGGGGGTGCTCAGGGCCAGCGGCGCCAGGCCGGTGGCGAGCAGGGCGGTGGCTACGGCCGCGGTGATGGTGCGTCTGCGCATGGTTGATCTCCCCGTTTGCTTCGTCTGCTTCGTGCGGTTCGTCTACATCGGTTACATCGGTTACATCGGTTGATCCGCGCGGTGGTCAGCCGCGAGCACGTGGAAGACCCGCGCTTGTGGCCGATGGTTGTGCGGAGTACGGCTCTTCACGACAGGTGTTACGGGAGCACGACACGTGTGACGGGAGTACGACACTCCATTTCCTACTTCCTACTTCCTACAGGAACTCCGAGCTGGAGAACGTCACCGACGGCTCCGCCGCCACCAGGTCGCCCTTGACCCCGGCGTACACGGCCACCTCGTCCCAGGTCTCTCCCCGGTACGTCCGTACCGCCAGGTCGGCCCGTCCGTCGCCGTCGAAGTCGCCGACCGTCAGGACGCGCGTCGTCCCCCTCGCCGGTGGCGCGACGGTCACCATGCCCTTCGCCGAGATGCCGGCCGCCGCGCTCTGGGCCCGGAAGACCCTCAACCGGGAGCCGCTGGAGACGAGTTCGTCGCGGCCGTCGCCGTCGAAGTCGCCGGTGTCGAGCATCGAGCCGGGGGAGGCGAGGGTGCCGGAGGTCGCGTCGGGGAGGTCGTACCGCAGGGACGTTTCGCCCATCGCGCCCACCGCCGCGTCCAGGTCGCGCCCCTTGCCGAAGCGGCCGAGGGCGACGTCGATGCCCTCGGGCAGCGCCGTACCCGTGCGGGTGGGACCGTCCGGGCCGCCGAGGACGACCGCCGACTTGGAGGTGCCCTCCGTCGTACGGACGGCCAGGTCGTCGTATCCGTCATGGTTCACGTCGGCCGCCGGGCCCGTCGGGACGTTGCCGGGGGCGGTGATCGGCGCACCGGCCTTGCTCGGGGCGCCCTTGCGGGTGAACGGGCCGCGCAGATAGCTGAGTTGCTCGTCGGAGGCGTGGACGACCAGGTCCTGGGCGCCGTCCCCGTCGAAGTCGCCGCACACCGGCTGGTCGGGCCAGTCGTTGCCGGCGCGGGCGCCCGCCGGGATCGTGAGGGCGACCGCGCGGCCGGTGAGGCCGTCAGGGGAGCCGAAGAGGAGCTGGAGGGGCACCGGGGGCTGGCCCTGGCCGTCGTACGGCGGGTCGGTCGACACGACCAGGTCGGTGAAGCCGTCGCCGTCGAGGTCGCAGCTTGCCTCCGCGTCGAAGACCGCCGGCAACTGGCCCTTCGTACGGGCCGCTTGACGGGCCGGACTCAGCAACTGCCGGGCGCCGGGGACGAGTCCGGTCGGTGAGCCGTAGACGATGCCGATTCCGGCGTCGTCCGTGTGGAGCTGGTCCTTGACGAGGTCGTTGAGGACCAGGTCGCGGTGACCGTCACCGTTGAAGTCGTCGGCGACCTTGCTGCCGTCGCCCTGCGGTATCGGGCGCTGGGCGGGGGCCTTGGCGGCCTGGATCGGGGTCTGGGCGGCGGCGTCGGTGTCCCCTGTCGCGGGACCGCACGCGGTGAGTGCCACCAGGGCGCCGATGGCCGCCAACCCGCCGGTGACCGCCGTACCCCGACCGCCTCTTCGCACGCGCACCATGCACCTCGTCCTGACCGTTGACCCCATTGGCAACTACTCAGTAATGATGCACGTGTTCGAGATGTGAAGACACCCCTGTGCCGGTGCGGAACACGACACAGGGGTGCTCGATCAGTACGGCGGTCAGTCCGCCAGTTCCGCCGCCATGAACGCCCGTGCTCCCAGGCCCAGTTGGGGGACGGTGAGCGTGCGGGAGCCGGTGCCCGTCGGGCCGGCCGAGGTGCCGGGGAGGATGTGGAGACGGCCCCCCTCGTTGGCCGTGGCGATCAGCTCGGCGCGGCCGTCGCCGTTGAAGTCGCGCAGGAGGAGGGAGGCGCCGAGCCAGGCGTTGTCGGGGGAGACGTTCGGCAGGCCGGGGGTGGTGCGGTCGTACTGGCGCGAGTTCCGGCCGGTGAGGCCGGTGGAGCCGCCGCGCAGGACGGTGATCGAGCCGTCGGCCCAGGGGCTGGTGCCGATCGCCTCGTAGGGGGCGCCGACGGCCAGGTCCGGGTAGCCGTCACCGTTGGTGTCGGCCGCCGAGACGTCGTACCCGAAGTAGTCGCTGTCCTCCACGCTGCCGGGGACGCCCGCGGTGTTCTGGGTGAGGGTGAGCATTCTGCCGGCCGGTCCGGTGGCCGTGCCGGGCAGGACGTGGACCGCGCCGCCCCGGCCCGAGCGGGAGACGCCGAGCGCGAGGTCGCCGTAGCCGTCGCGGTTGAAGTCGGCGATCACGGCGCTGGAGCCGATGGAGTCGAAGGCGGCGGGCACGGTGCGCTTCCAGGGCTTGGCGGGGCCGTTCCTGCCGCCCTTGTAGAACCAGAGCCGCTTGCTGTTGGTGTCCAGGTCGTAGCCGATGACCGCGAAGTCGGCGGTGGCGTCCTTGGTGACCTTGCCGGCGACCACCATCTCGGGCCTGATGTCCTCGCCGTCCCACGGGTCGAGGTTGGTGGCCTTGCCGCGTCCGCCGGCCTTGGTGAACGGGCCGCGCAGGAACCAGACGAACTCGCCGTCCACGGACACGATGTCGAGGTGGCCGTCGGCGTTGAAGTCGCCGATGGCGGCGTCCAGGCCGAAGGGCTCCGCCTTGCTGCCCGGGGACGCGTAGATGCTGCCCTTGGTCAGGCCCGACTTGGAGCCCCACAGGACGGTGAGCGTGCCGTGGCGGCCGGCGTGCAGTTCGCCGGGGGAGCTGGCGACGACGTCCGCGTAGCCGTCCTTGTTCAGGTCGGCCGAGGTGACCTTCGCGCCGAAGTAGTCCTTCGTCTCGGCCACGCCCGCGATGCCGGGGCTGTTCTGCGTGATCACCGAGCGCTTGGCGGGGTTCAGCCCCGTCGCCGAGCCCCAGATGACGACGACGGCGCCCGCGTCCCCCTTCCCGGCCACGGTGGCGGAGTCGTCGCCGAGGAGCAGGTCGCGGTGGCCGTCGCCGTTGAAGTCGTCCACGTGCTTCGCCGGGGCGGCCGAGGCCGGGGCGCCGAGGGCGATCGGACTCAAGGTGGCGGCGAGGAGGGCTGTTGTCAGGAGGGAGGCACGGGAACGCAAGAGGTCTCCAAGGTCGCGGCGATCACCGGGGCGATGAGGAGACTTACGGCAAGTGGCAATGGTTGTACGGGAGTTCGGTGAATGTGAGGGCGAACGCGGGCGGGGCCGACGCCATCGGCGCCGGCCCCGCCCGGATCTGCTCTCGAACCTGTCCTCGGACCTACTTCACCGACTCCGGTTCCGGCGCGTTCTCGGCCTCCGCGGTGCCCTCCGGGTCGACCGGGGTCTTCACGGACTCCAGGAGCAGCTGGGCGACGTCCACCACCGTGATGGACTCCTTCGCCTTGCCCTCGTTCTTCTTGCCGTTGACCGAGTCGGTCAGCATGACCAGGCAGAACGGGCAGGCCGTCGAGACGATGTCCGGGTTCAGGGACAGGGCCTCGTCGACGCGCTCGTTGTTGATGCGCTTGCCGATCCGCTCCTCCATCCACATCCGCGCGCCGCCCGCGCCACAGCAGAAGCCGCGTTCCTTGTGGCGGTGCATCTCCTGCTGGCGCAGGCCCGGGACGGCCGACATGATCTCGCGCGGGGGCGTGTAGATCTTGTTGTGGCGGCCCAGGTAGCAGGGGTCGTGGTAGGTGATGAGGCCGTCGACCGGGGTCACCGGGAGTAGCTTGCCCTCGTCGATGAGGTGCTGGAGCAGCTGGGTGTGGTGGATGGTCTCGTAGTCGCCGCCGAGCTGCGGGTACTCGTTGCCGATGGTGTTCAGGCAGTGCGGGCAGGTGGCGACGATCTTCTTCGCCGAGCGCGGCTTCTTGGTCGACTCGTCCTCGTCGTCCTCGCCGAAGGCCATGTTCAGCGCGGCCACGTTCTCCATGCCCAGCTCCTGGAACAGCGGCTCGTTGCCGAGACGCCGTGCCGAGTCACCGGTGCACTTCTCGTCGCCGCCCATGATCGCGAACTTGACGCCCGCGATGTGGAGGAGTTCGGCGAACGCCTTGGTGGTCTTCTTGGCGCGGTCTTCCAGGGAACCCGCGCAGCCGACCCAGTACAGGTACTCGACCTCGGTCAGGTCCTCGATGTCCTGGCCGACGACCGGGACCTCGAAGTCGAGTTCCTTGAGCCATTCGAGGCGCTGCTTCTTCGCCAGGCCCCAGGGGTTGCCCTTCTTCTCCAGGTTCTTGAGCATCGTGCCCGCCTCGGAGGGGAACGCGCTCTCGATCATCACCTGGTAGCGGCGCATGTCGACGATGTGGTCGACGTGCTCGATGTCCACCGGGCACTGCTCGACGCAGGCACCGCAGGTCGTGCAGGACCACAGGACGTCCGGGTCGATGACGCCGTTCTCTTCGAGGGTGCCGATCAGCGGGCGCTCGGCCTCGGCGAGGGCGGCGGCGGGGACGTCCTTCAGCTGCTCCTCGGACGCCTTCTCCTCGCCCTCCATCGTCTTGCCGCCGCCCGCCAGCAGGTACGGGGCCTTGGCGTGGGCGTGGTCCCGCAGCGACATGATCAGGAGCTTGGGGGAGAGGGGCTTGCCGGTGTTCCAGGCCGGGCACTGCGACTGGCAGCGACCGCACTCCGTACACGTGGAGAAGTCGAGCAGGCCCTTCCAGGAGAACTGCTCCACCTGGCTGACGCCGAAGACGTCGTCGTCGCCGGGGTCCGTGAAGTCGATGGGCTTGCCGCCGGAGGTCATCGGCTGGAGGGCGCCCAGGGCCGTGCCGCCGGTCGCCTCGCGCTTGAACCAGATGTTCGGGAAGGCGAGGAAGCGGTGCCAGGCCACACCCATGTTGGTGTTGAGCGAGACGACGATCATCCAGATGAACGACGTGCTGATCTTCACCATCGCGGTGAGGTAGATGAGGTTCTGGAGCGTGCCGACGCTCAGGCCCTTGAAGGCGAGGACGAGGGGGTACGAGGCGAAGTACCCGGCCTCGTAGTGCTCGACGTGGTGGATCGCGCCCTCGAGGCCGCGCAGTACGTAGATCGCGAGGCCGATGGTGAGGATGACGTACTCGACGAAGTACGCCTGGCCCGCCTTGGAGCCCGCGAAGCGGGACTTGCGGCCGGGGCGCGAGGGCAGGTTCAGCAGGCGGATCACGATCAGTACGGCGATGCCGAGGATCGTCATCACGCCGATGAACTCGATGTACATCTCGAACGGCAGGAAGCCGCCGATGACCGGGAGCGTCCAGTCCGCCGAGAACAGCTGGCCGAAGGCCTGGGCGAGGGTCGGCGGCAGGGTCAGGAAGCCGACCGCGACGAACCAGTGCGCGAAGCCGACGATGCCCCAGCGGTTCATGCGCGTATGGCCGAGGAACTCCTTCACCAGCGTCACACTGCGCTGGTAGGGGTTGTCCGTCCGGACACCGGCCGGGACCGGCTGGCCGAGTTTGAAGTACCGGACGAACTGACCGATGGCGCGTGCGAGCAGCGCGACGCCGACCACGGTCAGGACCAGCGACACGATGATCGCGGCGAGTTGCATGTCGGGGCTCCTCAGGCCTGCGCACGTAATGACTGACGTTAAGCGGTATTACTAAGCGGTAACTTAGGCAGTCTGTCAGAGACTACTCATATCTTGGCTCGCACTGTAGTCAGCGGCGGAGTGATCTGAGTCGCTGAGGCTTACCTGAGTAGGCATCTGACCTGCCGGTCGAAGCCGATCGTCGTAGATCGTGTTATTCGTACAGAATTGTTACGTTTCCATCTAACGTGAACCCGTGCTCTACGGGATCCTCGCCGCCAGCTCAGCCCTCCTCCTCGCCGCCGTCCTCACCGCCCTCCTGCGGACCCTCGCCCTGCGCCTCGGCGTTCTCGACCGGCGCCGGGCCCGGCCCCTGCCGCTGCTCGGCGGGCTCGCGGTCGTGCTCGCGACCGGGCTGGTCGCGGGGGTGGGCGAGTGGACCGGGTACGCCCCTCTGGGGGACGGGATCGGTGCGCTGCTGCTCGCCGGGGCGGGCGTCGGCGCGCTCGGGCTCGTCGCCGACGTACGGCGGGTGAAGGCGCGGTTCCTGGTCGCCGGTACGGCCGTCGCCGCCGCGTTCGTGGTGCCGTACCGGGAGCTGGGGTTCGGGGCCGGGCTGCTCGCCGTCGGCTGGATCGTGTTCGTCGCCGTCGCCTTCCGGGCCCTGGACCACGCCGACGGACTCGTGGGCACGGTCGGGGTGCTGACCGCCTTCGGGGTGAGCGCCTGTGCCGCCGTCGAGGTGTTCGACGGGCTCGCCGTGCTGCTGAGTGTGCTGGCCGCCGCGCTCACCGGGTTCCTCATGCACAACTGGCATCCCGCGCGGATCGCGTTCGGCGCGTGCGGGTCCCTGTTCACCGGGTTCGTGCTGGCCTCGGCGGCGGTGGTCGTACGGACCGGGCACGAACTGGCGCCCAGCGCGGGGGTGTTGTTCGCGCTCACCGCCGTGGCCGGCGCGGACGTGGTGCTCGTGGTCGTGTCGCGGCGGGTGGCGCGGCGGCCGTTGTCGCGCGGGGGCCCGGACCATCTCGCGCACCGGCTGCGGCGGCTGGGGCTCACCCCGCGCGGGGCGGCCGTGCTGCTCGGGGCGGGGGCCTTCGGGGCGGTGCTGGTGGGGGTGCTCGCGCATGGCGGGTGGGTCGCGGGATCGGGGCTCTGGTGGGTGGTGGGGGTGGTGGGGATGGTCGTACTGGGGCTGCTGAGGGTTCCCGTGTACGGGCTGCGGCGGGCGCCGGCCGTACAGTCGGCGCAGGTCAGGGCGGCATTGCGCGTAAGGAACGGATAAGAGTTGAGCGGGGTCGACTCAGCTCTGTTGACCGCGCGACGGGAGTGATGCACACTTGAGTCCGTTCCACTCAAGTCATACTTCGTCATTCCCCTGGAGGAATTGAAATGGCACGTGCGGTCGGCATCGACCTGGGCACGACTAACTCCGTCGTCAGCGTTCTGGAGGGCGGCGAGCCCACCGTCATCACCAACGCCGAGGGTGCCAGGACCACGCCGTCCGTCGTCGCCTTCGCGAAGAACGGTGAGGTGCTGGTCGGCGAGGTGGCGAAGCGCCAGGCGGTCACCAACGTCGACAGGACCATCCGGTCGGTCAAGCGCCACATGGGCACCGACTGGAAGATCGAGGTCGACGGCAAGAACTTCAACCCGCAGCAGATGAGCGCCTTCATCCTGCAGAAGCTGAAGCGCGACGCCGAGGCGTACCTGGGCGAGAAGGTCATGGACGCGGTCATCACCGTCCCGGCCTACTTCAACGACTCCGAGCGCCAGGCGACGAAGGAGGCCGGCGAGATCGCGGGCCTGAACGTCCTTCGTATCGTCAACGAGCCCACCGCGGCCGCGCTCGCGTACGGCCTCGACAAGGACGACCAGACGATCCTCGTCTTCGACCTCGGTGGCGGCACCTTCGACGTGTCCCTCCTGGAGATCGGCGACGGCGTCGTCGAGGTGAAGGCCACCAACGGTGACAACCACCTCGGTGGTGACGACTGGGACCAGCGCGTCATGGACTACCTGGTGCAGCAGTTCCGCACCGGCCACGGCGTGGACCTCGGCAAGGACAAGATGGCCCTCCAGCGCCTCCGCGAGGCCGCCGAGAAGGCCAAGATCGAGCTGTCCTCGTCCACCGAGACCTCGATCAACCTGCCCTACATCACGGCGTCCGCCGAGGGCCCGCTGCACCTGGACGAGAAGCTCACGCGCGCCCAGTTCCAGCAGCTGACGGCCGACCTCCTTGAGCGCTGCAAGACGCCGTTCCACAACGTCATCAAGGACGCGGGCATCGCTCTCTCCGAGATCGACCACGTCGTTCTCGTCGGTGGCTCGACCCGTATGCCCGCCGTCGCCGAGCTGGTCAAGGAGCTGACCGGCGGTCGCGAGGCCAACAAGGGCGTCAACCCGGACGAGGTCGTCGCCATCGGCGCCTCGCTCCAGGCCGGTGTCCTGAAGGGCGAGGTCAAGGACGTACTGCTCCTCGACGTCACCCCGCTGTCCCTGGGTATCGAGACCAAGGGCGGCATCATGACCAAGCTCATCGAGCGGAACACGACGATCCCGACCAAGCGGTCCGAGATCTTCACCACCGCCGAGGACAACCAGCCCTCCGTGCAGATCCAGGTCTACCAGGGCGAGCGCGAGATCGCGGCGTACAACAAGAAGCTCGGAATGTTCGAGCTGACGGGTCTGCCGCCGGCCCCGCGCGGTGTCCCGCAGATCGAGGTGTCCTTCGACATCGACGCCAACGGCATCATGCACGTGACCGCGAAGGACCTCGGCACGGGCAAGGAGCAGAAGATGACCGTCACCGGCGGCTCCTCGCTGCCGAAGGACGAGGTCGACCGCATGCGCCAGGAGGCCGAGCAGTACGCGGACGAGGACCACCGTCGCCGCGAGGCCGCCGAGACCCGCAACCAGGGCGAGCAGCTCGTCTACCAGACGGAGAAGTTCCTCAAGGACAACGAGGACAAGGTCCCCGGCGACATCAAGACCGAGGTCGAGGCCTCGATCGAGGAGCTGAAGACCGCGCTCAAGGGCGAGGCCGCCGAGGGCGACAACACGGCCGAGATCCGCACCGCCACCGAGAAGGTCGCGGCCGTCTCGCAGAAGCTGGGCCAGGCGATGTACGCCGACGCCCAGGCGGGTCAGGCCGCCGGCGCCGGTGACGCGGCGCCCGGCGCCGACGCCCCGAAGGCCGACGACGACGTGGTCGACGCCGAGATCGTCGACGACGAGCGCAAGGACGGTGCCGCGTGACGGAGGAGACTCCGGGCTTCGACGAGAAGCCCGACGTCCCTTCCGGCGCCACCCCCGACGACGCCGAGCCGAAGGCCGCCCCCTCTTCGGAGGGGGCGGCCCCGGCCGGGGACGCAGCAGCAGCACAGGTCGCCGGTCTGACGGCCCAGCTGGACCAGGTACGTACGGCGCTCGGTGAGCGCACGGCGGACCTCCAGCGGCTCCAGGCCGAGTATCAGAACTACCGCCGCCGGGTCGAGCGGGACCGGATCACGGTCAAGGAGATCGCCATCGCGAGCCTCCTGAGCGAGCTCCTGCCCGTGCTCGACGACATCGGCCGCGCGAGGGAACACGGCGAACTGGTCGGCGGGTTCAAGTCCGTCGCCGAGTCGCTGGAGACCGTCGCCGCCAAGATGGGCCTGCAGCAGTTCGGCAAGGAGGGCGAGCCCTTCGACCCGATGATCCACGAGGCCCTGATGCACTCGTACGCGCCGGACGTCACGGAGACGACCTGCGTGGCGATCCTGCAGCCGGGCTACCGCTTCGGCGAGCGCAACCTGCGTCCCGCGCGGGTCGCGGTGGCCGAGCCCCAGCCCGGGGCGACGCAGGCCGACAAGGGCGACTCCCCGGAGTCGGCGGACGGCAAGGAGAACGGTGGCCCGGAAGAGGGCTGACGTGAGCACTGAGGTGGGGGACTCCGGAGAGGAGGGACGTCGGGGATGAGCACCAAGGACTTCATCGAGAAGGACTTCTACAAGGTCCTCGGCGTCCCCAAGGACGCCACCGAGGCCGAGATCAAGAAGGCGTACCGGAAACTCGCCCGCGAGTTCCACCCGGACGCCAACAAGGGCAACGCCAAGGCCGAGGAGCGCTTCAAGGAGATCTCCGAGGCGAACGACGTCCTCGGCGACCCCAAGAAGCGCAAGGAGTACGACGAGGCCCGCGCCCTCTTCGGTAACGGCGGCTTCCGCCCCGGGCCGGGCGCGGGCGGCGGTTCGTTCAACTTCGACCTGGGCGACCTCTTCGGCGGCGGCCCCCAGGGCGGGGCCGGCTCGGGCTCCGGTCCGGGCGGCTTCGGCGGTGGCATCGGGGACGTCTTCGGCGGCCTGTTCAACCGGGGCGGCGGCGGGACCACCCGTACGCAGCCCCGGCGCGGCCAGGACATCGACACCGAGGTCACGCTGAGCTTCACGGAGGCGGTGGACGGCGCGACGGTCCCGCTGCGCATGACGTCCCAGTCACCGTGCAAGGCGTGTTCCGGGACGGGCGACAAGAACGGCACGCCGAGGGTGTGTCCGACGTGCGTGGGGACTGGCCAGGTGGCGAGGGGGTCGGGCGGCGGCTTTTCGTTGACCGACCCCTGCCCGGACTGCAAGGGCCGGGGCCTGATCGCGGAGCACGCGTGCCTGGTCTGCAACGGCAGCGGACGCGCCAAGTCCTCCCGGACGATGCAGGTGCGCATCCCGGCGGGCGTGGCCGACGGCCAGCGCATCCGCCTGCGCGGCAAGGGAGCACCGGGCGAGCGAGGCGGCCCGGCGGGCGACCTGTACGTCACCGTGCATGTCGACGCCCACCCGGTCTTCGGCCGCAAGGAAGACAACCTGACGGTGACGGTGCCGGTGACGTTCGTCGAGGCGGCACTCGGCGGCGAGGTCAGGGTCCCGACCCTGGGCGGCCCGCCGGTCACCCTGAAGCTGCCGCCGGGCACGCCCAACGGGCGCACGATGCGCGCGCGGGGCAAGGGCGCGGTCCGCAAGGACGGCACCCGGGGCGATCTGCTGGTCACCGTCGAGGTGAGTGTCCCGACGGAGCTGACGGGGAAGGCTCGTGACGCACTGGAGGCGTATCGCGAGGCGACCGCGGACGAGGATCCGCGGGCGGAGCTGTTCGAGGCAGCGAAGGGAGCTTGACCGAGATGGACGGCCGTCGACGCAACCCATATGAACTGACCCAAGAGACCCCGGTCTACGTCATCTCGGTGGCGGCCCAGCTCTCGGGCCTGCACCCCCAGACCCTGCGCCAGTACGACCGCCTGGGCCTGGTCTCCCCCGACCGCACCGCCGGCCGGGGCCGCCGCTACTCGGCCCGCGACATCGAACTGCTCCGCGCGGTGCAGGCACTGTCGCAGGACGAGGGCATCAACCTGGCCGGCATCAAGCGGATCATCGAACTGGAGAACCAGGTGGCTGCGTTGCAGTCACGGGTGGCGGAGATGGAGGCTGCGCTGGACGGCGCCGCTGCGGCTATGCAGCAGCGGGAGGCGGCGGTGCATGCTTCTTATCGGCGGGATCTGGTGCCGTACCAGGAGGTTCAGCAGACCAGTGCGTTGGTGGTCTGGCGGCCGAAGAAGGCGAAGGACTAGGCAGTAGTCCCAAGTCCATGTGTGAAGGGGCCCGGAGGTTCGGTTGAACCTCCGGGCCCCTTCACGTGCTCAGGGTGCCAGGGCCACCCAAGCGTCACCGGGGGCGGATTCCGTGCCGTCGGCGTGGAGAGCGGTCACCCAGTAGAAGTGGGTGGTGCCGACAGCGGCTGTGGTGTCGGTGTACGACATACCGGTGACCGGGGCGGCGGTCAGGGGCTCGTACGCGGCGGTGGCCGGGTTCCATCGGTAGACCCGGTACCCGGTGATGTCCGTCCCGTAGTACGAGGTGTCCAGGTCCCACGTGAGATCGACCGCGGTCGCGCCATCGGCGACCTGGGCGTTCAGGCTGACCAGCCCGTCTGCGGGGGTCTCGACGGTGGGGCGCAGGTCGTGCTCGGTGACGGTGGTGTGCGTCGTCTCGTAGGGGTCGCCTGCTGAGTTGTGGATCGAGTTGGAGGACGTGTCCACGGCGTCCACGAAGTATGTCTGGGTCTCACCGTCCTGGAGGTCTGTGTCGACGAACCGGGTGGTTCCCGGCTCGGCCTGCCCCACCCAGGTGTAGTCGGTGCCGTCGTTCTCCGTGCTGACCCGGAAGACGTTGTACTCGGCGAGGTCGGCCGCTGGGCTGTCCTCCCAGTCCAGGACCGTGCCGTACTCGGTGGCGGTGGCCGTGAACCCGGTGACGGCTAGCGGGGCGGTGGCATCCCTGTAGAACTTGCCGATGCGTTGTGAGGGCTTCGACTCACGCCCGAGGGCGTCGACGGAGGTCACCCAGTACCTGTATGCCGTACTGGGCACCGGGGTGGTGTCGGTGCACGAGTAGGTGAAGCGGAGTCCGTACGTGGTGTCGGTCAGCTCGGGGTCGCAGGACACGAGCTGCGTCCCGGCGGTGTCGTCATGGCGGTACACCCGGAACTCCGCCGGCGCGTACGGCGACATCCACCAGGTCAGATCGACGCCGCCACCGTCTTCCGGCCGGTTGACGCTGTTGACCAGGTGGGGCACGGCGAGAGGCCGGGCGAAAGACACCACTGACGAGTACCCCGTGTTGCCCGCCGCGTCGGTCGCCGCGACCTTGTAGTACGAGGTCTCCCCGTACGGGGCGGTCTCATCGCCTGCGGAGTTGCCCAGATTGCTTGCGATCACCTCGAACGGCCCGTCGGCGGCACTGGATCTCAGCAACTGGTACGTCATTGGCCCCCCGTCGGACATCCACCAGAGGGTCAATCCGTCCAGGGCGGTCTCGCTGAGGACCTTCAGATCGGTGACGGTCGGCGGGGTCCGGTCGACGGTGGTGACCAGTTGGTCGGCACTGCCCGCCGACTCGTGTCCCGCCTTGTCCACGGCCCGCACCTCGTAGAGGAAGGCGGTGCCGGTCGGCACCACCGGCTGGGTGAACGAGGTCCCGGAGAGATTTGCCGTGCCGCTGATCTTGGCCCAGCCGGTTCTGCCTTGCACCTGCCGGTAGACGCGGTAGCCGGAGAGGTCCATCTCCTTGTTCTTCGCCCAGCTGACCTTCACCTTGTCGGCGGTCTTGTCGTACGTCGCGGACGCTCCGGTGGGCGCGAGCGGTTTGACCTTGTCGACGGTCGCCGAAGTCCTGGGCGTGTAGGCGAAGTTGACGTTGGCGTTGCCGGACCAGTTGGCGTAGTCGACGCGGAGGGTGTGTTTGCCGGAGGGGATGGCGAGGTTGACGGTCTTCTTCTGGGTCGTGGTGACGTTCTTCCAGAGGTTGACCTTGACCTTGCCGTCCAGGTACACGCGGATGCCGTCCTGCGCGGCGACGGTGAGGGCGAAGGGCCCGCCGGAGCCGAAGTCGCGGGTGACGGTCCAGCGGACGCCGAAGTTGTCCTTCGGGAGGCCGGTGGCGGGGGCCTTGGCGCCCCAGTTCTCGGCGATGGCCGTGTCGCAGTCGGTTCGCTTCGGCGTGCCGGAGAAGGCGGTGTTCGCGAAGAACTGGCGCTTGTAGACCGGGGAGTTGCACGTGGTCGCGGCGGAGGCGACCGGGGCGGCGGTGCCGAGCAGGGCACCGGCGGTGGCGAGCACGACGGCGGTCGCGGTGGTGGCCGCGGGTGTCGTGCGTCTGGCTGGGTTCAATGCGGTCCTTCGGTCCTGATGGTCGACGGCAGGGGGGAGCCGTTGACCATCAGGACTCGTGAGGACGGGGCTTGGTTGTACGGGTGTTGCGTGAAGGTTCGAGAGGGGCGAGGCAGGCTGCTGCTCAGGCCGAGGGGAGTTCGTCGGCCTTCAGCGCCGTCATGAACGCGGTCCAAGTCTGGGTGCCGAAGGCCAGGTTCGGGCGACGACGAGTCGGGGCGGGGCCTGGCACTGCTGGAGGCACTCGCCGATGCGTGGGGCACCGAACCGCGCGACACGGTTGGCAAGGTCGTATGGGCGCTTCTGCGACTGCCCGAAGAGGGTACGCCGTGACGGCGGCAGCAATGGCGGGACGGTGGATCGTTCCGTCCTCACTCCGTCGGGTGATACGGAGACGAATCCCCTGGTCAGCAAAACAATCGTACCTAGCGTGATCGTGTTGCTTGTGCCCCAAGGACGCCAAGCCCACACTTGAGGAGGAGGTGCCGCCATGACCGCTCTTGCGCACGAGAGGCCCGAGACCATGTCCGAGTCCCAGGCTGAATTCGCGAACGAACCCAACCTGGACGAGGTCGTGTGGCAGGCATGGAAGGCCATGGAACTCCCCGAGGGCTACCGCGCTGAGATCATCGAGGGAGCCATCGAGGTGTCGCCCACTGGACGTTTTTCGCACGCCCAGGTTGTCAGTCGCCTGCGCGATGCGCTGGCGATCTTTCTCCAGGACAGTGAGTACGGCGCCTGGAACGACACGAATGTGATCCATCCGCTCAGGGCGTGGGTACCGGACGGGTTCGTGGCCCCCCGGGACGGTGAACCGATCGAGGCGGAGGACGGCCTCGGTATCAACGCTTCAGCGGTGCACTTGGTGATCGAAGTCGTCTCTCCCGGTAAGCGAAACCAGGACCGAGACCGGGTCCGCAAGCGCCGCGAGTACGCCCGGGCCGGAATCCCCGTGTATGTGATCGTCGACGACTACGACAACCACGGATCGGTGAGCATCCTTACTGCTCCCGTGCCTGAGCACGCCCGTTACGAGGACGAGCACCGCGTGCCGTACGGCACCGAGGCCGTCGTCCCGGAGGGCCCTGCCAAGGGTTTCGTCATCGGTGAGGCGATCACGGGTCCGAAGCGAAGTTGAGAAGTGTCGTGGAGGGGGTCGGGAGGGCAGCTGCCTCCCGACCCCCTCGTGCTGCATGCGCCGCCGGCTTGTCGCGGAGCCCCTAGCGGAGAACCAGGACCTCTGCCGTGGACGCCTCCGCGCTCTCGCGGCCGTAGATGTCAACGGTCCGTACGGTCACCGTGTAGCCGCCGGTGTACTGGGGCTGGAACTCGATGCGGCCCGTCGTCGTCAGCTGCTGGCCGCTGGGGGAGCCGTATCCGTCGAAGTCCCAGGAGTAGCCCTTCAGCAGGCGGCTCTCGTCGCCCGTGCCGGGCTTGACCTCGACGATGATCGGGGAGCGAGTGCCGCCCGTGGAGACCACGGTCAGCTTCGGGGCCGCCGGGCCGGTCGCCGTGGCCGGGGTGAGGCGGCTGACGCTGATCTGCGCCGAGGGCACGGACTCGGCGCCCGTGCCGTCGACGGCGGTGACGTAGTAGTACGCGGTGCCCTTGGGGGCCGAGGTGTCGTCGTACGACGAGGCTGTCGAGCCGTCGACACCGCCCACGAGGACCCCGACTCCGTTGGCGGAGGTGCGGCGGTAGACGTGGAATCCGGTCACCGTGCCGTCCTCCGACGGTATCCACGAGAGACGGGTGGAGGCGTCGGCGGGCGTGCCCTCCAGGGCGGTCGGGGCGGGCGTGGCCGACGCCACGGGGCGCGTCACCGTCACGGGCTCGGAGACCGGGGAGATGTTCCCGGCGCCGTCGACGGCCTGGACCTTGTACGTGTACGGCGTTCCCGCGTCCACGAGCTGGTCCGCCCAGGACGTTCCGAACACCGGCTGCGGTCCGTCCGGGTCGCTCTGGCCCACCGGGGCGGCCCACAGGTCGTAGTGGTGTACGTCCTTCGAAGAGGCCGCCCAGGTGAGGAAGTTGCCCGCCGTGGTGCCCTGCCCCGACACCCCGGTGACCTGCGTCGGCGCTGTCTTGTCGACCGTCGTCGCGGTCACATCCGCGCTGCCCGCCGACTGGTTGCCGGCCTTGTCGCGGGCACGGACCTCGTAGGCGTACGTCTCGCCGGTCTTCGGAAGCGTGGAGTCCGTGTACGTCGTGGCCGTGGTCGTCGTGAGTGGGGTGCTGCCGAACTGGCTGCCCTTCAGGGCGCGGTAGACACGGTAGTCCGCGAGGTCCATCTCCTTGTTCTTCGCCCAGGTGAGCTTGGCCTTGCCCGTCGTCTTGTCGTACGTGACGGTCGGTGCCGTCGGAGCGAGGGGCTTGACCTTGTCCACGCTCGCCGAAGTCCTGGGCGCATAGGCAAAGTTGACGTTCGCGTTGCCTGTCCAGTTGGCGTAGTCGATGCGCAGGGTGTGCTTGCCGGACGGGATCGTGAGGTTGGCGGTCTTCTTAGCCGTCGACGTCACGTTCTTCCAGACGTTGACCTTGATCTTGCCGTCCACGTAGACGCGGATGCCGTCCTGGGCGGCGGCCGTGAAGGCGAACGGCCCGCCGGATCCGAAGTCCCTCGTCACCGTCCAGCGGACGCCGAAGTTGTCCTTCGGGAGGCCGGTGGCGGGGGCCTTCGCGCCCCAGTTCTCGGCGATCGCCGCGTCGCAGTCCGTCCGCTTCGGCGTGCCGGAGAAGGCGGTGTTCGCGAAGAACTGCCGTTTGTAGACAGGGGAGTTGCAGGTCACCGTGGCCGCCGAGGCGGTTGGGGCGGTGACCACGGTGAGGAGGCCGCCGGCGGTGGCGAGCGCAACGGCGGTCGCGGTCGTGGCGGTTGTCCGTCGGGTGATGTTCATACGGTTCTGCGGCTGCTCTTTCTGTGTGTCGTGTATGCCGTCAGTTCACGGGGGCGTTGATCGCCCAGTCCCCCGCCGGGAGCGACTCCGTGCCGTCCGCCGCCACCGCCGTCACCCAGTAGTAGGACGTCGTGCCGGGCTTCGCGCCCGCGTCGACGTACACGGAAGCCGTGTTGGCCACGGTGGCGATCTTCTCGTACGCCGAAGTGGCCGCGTTCCAGCGGTAGACGCGGTAACCGCCCGTCGCCTGCGGGGAGTTGGCGTCCAGGCCGCTCCAGGAGAGCTGGTTGGCACTGGCACTGGCACCTTCGGCCGAGTTCGCCGTCAGGTAGAGGGGTGAGCCCGGCGGGGTCGCCACGCTCGGGGTGGTGTTCAGTTCCGTGGCCACGACCGTCGGGGCGGTGCCGGTCTCCGTGTACACGGAGTTCCAGGCACGGTCGAGGGCGTCGACGAAGAAGCACGCCTGCTCGCCGTCGGGGCGGGTCAGGTAGGAGTACGAGGTGGTGTCGGCCCTTACGTACTTCACCGGGCTGTCCGCCGAGCACACCTTCTCGCCGGTCGCCTTGTCCTCGACCAACTCGCCCACGTAGACGGCGTATCGCCCGAGGTCGGGGGCCTGGTTCGCGTTCCAGTTCAGCTGGAAGCCGTACTCGGTCGGCGTGACCTTCAGGCCGGTCACGGCGGGCGGTGCGGTGTCGTCGTCGTACGTGCTGTCGACGACGGCCGAAGCCCCGGACTCGTTGCCCGTCGCGTCGACCGCCGAGACGCGGTAGCGGTAGGGGATGTCCTCGATGACCGAGGTGTCCAGGTAGGAGACCGTGTTCGTGCGGCCCATCTCGAAGAACCTGCCCTGCGCTCCGATCGCCCGGTACACGCGGTACGACGCCGCGCCCTCGACCGCGCTCCAGCTGACCCGCAGCCCGTTCGCCGCCGACTCGTTGACGGTCGTCGGCGCCTCGGGCGCGGCCGGAGCGACGCGGTCGACGGTGACGACGCCCTTGTCCGCCGTACCGGTCGACTCGTTGCCCGCCTTGTCGTACGCGCGGACCTCGTAGTAGTAACTCGCGCCTGTGACCGGGAGGGTGGTGTCCGTGTACGAGGTTGAGGCGGTCGTCGCCAGGGGGGTGCCGCCGAACGAACTCCCGTTCAGGCGGCGGTAGATGCGGTAGCCGGCGAGGTCCAGTTCCTTGTTCTTCGCCCAGGTGAGCTTGGCCTTGCCCGTCGACTTGTCGTACGTGACGGTGGGCGCCGTCGGGACCAGCGGCTTGACCTTGTCCACGGCCGCCGAAGTCCTGGGCGTGTACCCGAAGTTGACGTTCGCGCTGCCGGTGAAGTTGGCGTAGTCGACGCGCACGGTGTGTCTGCCGGACGGGATCGTCACGTTGACCGTCTTGGTGCGGGTCGCCGTGACGTTCTTCCAGAGGTTGACCTTCACCTTGCCGTCGACGTAGACGCGGATGCCGTCCTGCGTGGCGGCGGTCAGGGCGAAGGGGCCGCCGGAGCCGAAGTCCCGAGTCACCGTCCAGCGGACACCGAAGTTGTCCTTCGGGAGGCCGGGGGCGGGGGCTTTCGCACCCCAGTTCTCGCTGATCGTCCCGTCACAGTCGGTCTTCTTCGGAGTGCCGGAGAAGGCGGTGTTCGTGAAGAACTGGCGTTTATAGGTGGGGGAGTTGCAGCTCACCGTGGCCGCCGAGGCGGGCGTGGCGGCGACCGCCGTGAGGAGGCCGCCCGCCGTGGCGAGGACAACGGCCGTCGCGGCCGACGTGGTCGTGCGTCTGGCGATCTTCATACGCTTCTTCGTCTGCTCTTTCGGTGTCTCGTGCGCCGTCAGTTCGCGGGTGCGGTGACCGTCCAGTCGCCCGCCGGTACGGACTCGGTGCCGTCCGCCGCGACAGCGGTCACCCAGTAGTAGGACGTGGTGCCGCGTCTGGCACCGGTGTCGACGTAAACGGAAGCCGTGTTGGCGAGGGCGGCGATCTTCTCGTACGTCGAAGCCGCCGGGTTCCAGCGGTACACGTGGTAACCGCCTGCGGCCTCAGGGGAGTTGGCGTCCAGGCCGCTCCATCTCACCTCGTTGCCCTCGTCGTCCTCGGCCCCGGACACGGTGACGTACAGCGGGGAACCCTCGGGTGTCGGCACGCTCGGTGTGGAGTCGAGTTCCGTGGCGATCACGAGGTTGGGTGAACGGGTCCACTCGTAGTGGGAGTTGCCCTGGTCGTCGACAGCGTCGATGAAGAAGCACCGCTCTTCGCCGTCCGGGTCGACGACGTACGAGTACGAGGTGGTCCCCGTGCCCAGCCACTCCACCGGGCCGACGGAACAGACCTGCTCCCCCTCGTCGCCGCGCAGCAGGTAGCCGCCGTAGACGACGTACCGGAACAGGTCGGGGGCCGGGTTCGGGTTCCAGCGCAGCCGGAAACCGTACTCGGTCGGGGTGGCCGTGAGGCCGGTCACGGCGGGCGGCGGGGTGAGGTCCTCGGTCGTCACGGCCAGATCGGCGGTGCCGGCGGACTGATTGCCGGCCTTGTCGTAGGCGCGGACCTCGTAGAACGTCTTGCCTGCCTTCGGGACGGCCGGATCCGTGTACGAGGTGGAGGCGGTCGTCGCGAGGGGTCTGGTGCCGAAGGAGGCCCCGTCGAGGCGGCGGTAGACCTTGTACCCGGCGAGGTCCATCTCCTTGTTCTTCGCCCAGGTGAGCTTCGCCTTGCCGGTCGCCTTGTCGTACGTGACGGTCGGTGCCGTCGGGACCAGCGGCTTGACCTTGTCCACGGCCGCCGAAGTCCTCGGCGCGTACGCGAAGTTGACGTTCGCGTTGCCCGTCCAGTTGGCGTAATCGACGCGCAGCGTGTGCTTGCCGGACGGGATCGTGAGGTTGACGGTCTTCTTCGCCGTCGACGTCACGTTCTTCCAGACGTTGACCTTGATCTTGCCGTCCACGTAGACGCGGATGCCGTCCTGGGCGGCGGCCGTGAACGCGAAGGGACCGCCTGATCCGAAGTCCCGCGTCACCGTCCAGCGCACCCCGAAGTTGTCCTTCGGGAGACCGGTGGCGGGGGCCTTGCCGCCCCAGTTCTCGGCGACGGCCGCGTCGCAGTCCGTCCGCTTCGGGGTGCCGGAGAAGGCGGTGTTCGCGAAGAACTGGCGCTTGTAGACGGGCGAAGTACACGTCGTCGCGGCGGAGGCGGCCGGAGCCGCGGTGCTGAGCAGGGTGCCGGCGGTGGCGAGCACGAGGGCGGTGGTGGCTGCCTGCGTCGTGCGTCTGGCTGGGTTCAATGCGGTCCTTCGAGTCCTGATCGTCAACGGCGAGAAATGGGCCGTTGACGATCAGGACTCGTGAGGATGTGGATTGGTTGTATGGCTGTTGTGATTATTTTTGATCAGGAGGCTGACCCGGCCGCACGGCTCAGCCCACCTTGAACTGGATCTTCGCCGCCGCCCCCGTCCGGCCCCCGTAGTAGTCCACCGTCCGCACCTCGAACGTGTACGTGCCCGAAGCGGGAGGCGTCCACGTCACCGTCGGGTCGGGCGTCCTCGTGTAGCCCGTGTCGCCGCTGAACCTGTACTCGTAGCCCCAGATCAGACGGTCCGAGGGCGGAGTCAGCGTCACCGTGAGCGGGGTCCCCGAACCGCCGTGCGCCACGCAGTCGTTCGCCGTGCACTCCGTGTACGGGGCGGACAGCGCGATCGTCGGCGGCGCCGGCGCGGTCGGTGTCGCCGGGGTCGCCCGGTCCACCGTGACGATTCCCGTGGGGGCCGACTCGTTGCCGTACTGGTCGTTCACGGTCACGTAGTACTGGGCGGGGCCGGCCGGGGCCGCGGTGTCGTCGTACACGAGTGACGTGTAGTCGTCCTCGCTGATCCTGGTCCACGCGTCGGACGTACCGATCCGGCGGTAGATCCGGTAGCCGTACCGCGTGCTGTCCGCCGAGTAGTCCCAGGTCAGTTCGGTGTCGCTGTCGCGCAGCGTGCCCGTCAGGCCCGTCGGCGCCGCCGACTCGCCGGGCGCCGGCCGGGTCGCCGTCACCGTCTCCGACACCGGTGAGATGTTCCCGTACGCGTCGACCGCCTGGACGCTGTACGTGACCGCCGCGCCCTCCTCCGCCCGCATGTCGTTGTACGACGTCCCCGTCACGATGTCCGGGCCGTCCGGGTCGGACGACTGGCCGGCCGGGACCGCCCACACCTGGTAGTGCTCCACGTCCGCCGACGACGCCTGCCAGCGGACCGCGTTGCCCGCCGTGGTTCCCTTCGCCGTCAGGCCCGTGACCTGGTCGGGCGCCGTCGTGTCCGGCTCGCCGGGATCGACCGTCGCCGACGGGACGGACTCGTTGTCGTACTTGTCGACGGCCGTGACCCGGTAGTACGCGCGCTGCTTGATGTCCGCCGTGACGTCCGTGTAGTAGGTGTCGCCGACCGCCCACACGATCCGCGTGTACGGGCCCTCCGGCGCGCTCGCACGGTAGACGCTGTACGAGAACGCGTCGTCGGCCGCGTTCCAGTCGAGCCGCAGCGTGGACGCCCCCACGGTCACCTTGACCCCGGTGACCTGCGCCGGCGGTGTCTTGTCGACCGTCGCCACGCTCACGTCGGCACTGCCCGCCGACAAGTTGCCGGCCTTGTCGACCGCGCGCACCTCATACACGTACGTCTCACCGGTCTTCGGGACGGTGGAGTCCGTGTACGTCGTGGCCGTGGTCGTCGTGAGTGGGGTGGCGCCGAACTGGCTGCCCTTCAGGGCGCGGTAGACCCGATACCCCGCGAGATCCATCTCCTTGTTCTTCGCCCAGGCGAGTCTCGCCTTGCCCGTCGTCTTGTCGTACGTGACGGTCGGGGCCGTCGGAGCGAGGGGCTTGACCTTGTCGACGCTCGCCGAAGTCCTGGGCGCGTAGACGAACTTGACGTTCGCGTTGCCCGTCCAGGCCGCGTAGTCGACGCGCAGCGTGTGCTTGCCGGACGGGATCGCGAGGTTCACCGCCTTGGTCCGGGTCGCCGTGACGTTCTTCCACAGGTCGATCCTGCGTACGCCGTCGACGTAGACGCGGACGCCGTCCTGCGCGGCGGCGGTGAAGGCGAACGGCCCCCCGGACCCGAAGTCGCGCGTCACCGTCCAGCGGACGGAGAAGTTGTCCTTCGGGAGACCGGCCGCGGGGGCCTTCGCGCCCCAGTTCGAGTCGATCGCCGCGTCGCAGTCGGTCCGCTTCGCGGTGCCGGAGAAGGTCGCGTTGCCGAAGAACTGCCGCTTGAAGACAGGGGAGTCGCACGTCACCGTCGCCGCCGAGGCGGGTGCGGCGGCGACCGCGGTGAGCAGTCCGCCGGCGGTGGCGAGTACGACCGCGCTCGCGGAGGCGGCCCTCACGGTGGCCCTGGCCGTCGTACGTCTGGCTGAGATCATTCGGTCCTTCGCATCCATCGTGTCCGTGTCGTGAACAGCGGAATTGAGCCGTCGATGATCACGACTCACGAGGAATGCGCTTGGTTGTACGGATCTTGGGTCACGCTCCGCGCGCTCGTACCGGACATTGAGTGGAGGCTGTGCGGCGGCTGTTTGTGCAGACATTCTCTACTTCTCCACAGCACAGCGGAGTGTGATGTTGCCATCTCGTTAAGTAGTTCCGCTTGACGTCCGGGGGCTCGCCAACGTTGGCTTTCAGCCACATGGGTCGCACTGCTGCGTCCTCGTCCCGAAACGCCTGAAGTGAGCGCCCGAATGCCCAGAACACCCCGAATGCGTCGTATTTCCATAGCCGTGGCCGCCTCCACGGCGATGGTCTCCCTCGCCGCGGGCTGCGGAGTACTCGACGCCGGCGGGGAGACCACCGAGGCGACCCCGACCAAGGGCAACGACATCACGGTCGGGCTGCTGCTCCCGGAGACCGAGAACACCCGGTACGACAAGTTCGACTACCCGATCATCAAGAACAAGGTCGCGTCGCTCACCAACGGCCAGGGCCGGGTCGACTACGCCAACGCCGGAGCGGACGCCGACAAGCAGGCCCAGCAGCTCCAGAAGATGATCGACGACAAGGTCGACGTCCTGCTCCTGGACGCCGTGGACGCGCACGCCATCGCGCCGACCGTCAAGAAGGCCAAGGAAGCCGGGATTCCCGTCATCGCGTACGACAGGCTGGCCGAGGGCCCCATCGACGCGTACATCTCCTTCGACAACGAACTCGTCGGCGAGGTGCAGGGACGTTCCCTCCTGGAGGCCCTCGGCGGTGACGTCGACCCCACCGAGAAGATCGTCATGATGAACGGGTCGGTGACCGACCCCAACGCCGCGCAGTTCAAGGAGGGCGCCCTCTCCGAGCTGGAGGGCAAGGTGACGATCGCCCAGTCCTTCGACACCAAGGACTGGAAGCCCGAGAACGCCAAGTCGAACATGACGAGGGCGATCGACTCCATCGGCAAGGACAACATCGCCGGTGTCTACTCCGCCAACGACGGCATGGCGGGCGGCATCATCGAGGCCCTGGAGGCCGCGGGCGTCACCAAGCTGCCGCCGATCACCGGGCAGGACGCCGAACTGGCCGCCGTACAGCGGATCGTCGCCGGCGAGCAGTACATGAGCGTCTACAAGTCGTACCCGCAGGAGGCCGAGACGGCGGCCGAGATGGCCGTCGCCCGCATCCAGGGCCGCGACATCCAGTTCGACGCCCTCACCCGGGACAAGGTCGACAGCCCGACCAACAAGGACGTCCCGTCCCAGCTCGTGAGTGTCGTCGCCCTGACCAAGGCCAACATCAAGACCACGGTCATCGAGGACGGCATCTACAAGGTGTCCGACATCTGCACGGCCAAGTACGAGGACGAGTGCGAGGCCATCGGCCTCAAGTAGCCACCGGCCTTAAGCAGCCACCGGCCTTAAGCAGCCACCGGCCTTAAGCAGCCACCGGCCTTAAGCAGCCACCGGCCTTAAGCAGCTATCGGCCTGAAGCGGGGCGTCCCCTGGGGCAGTTCGCTGCCCCAGGGTCACGCATGCCTCACGCCTCACGCCACCCGCGTGAACTCCACCGTCACCTCCGGCGGCCCCCCGGCCACACCCCGGTACACGCCTTTGTGCGGCGTCACGTCGTCGTAGTCGCGCCCCCGGCCGACCACCACATGGGACTCGTCGGCGCGCGTCCGGTTCGTCGGGTCGTAGCCGCACCAGTCGCCCGCCCAGTACTCGACCCAGGCGTGCGACTGGCCCTCCACCGGGCGGTGCAGCTCCGCCTCCCGCTCGGGGTGGAGGTAGCCGGAGACATAGCGGGTGGGCAGGCCGATCCCCCGCAGCAGCGCGATCGTGACGTGGGCGATGTCCTGGCAGACGCCCGCGCCCTGCTCCCACGCCTCCGCCGCCGACGTGTTCACGCCCGTCGTCCCGGGCAGGTACGACACCCGGTCCGCGACCAGCGCCGACACCGCGGTCGCCGTCCCGTGCGGATCGAGGCCCGCCGCCACCTCCCGCGCCCGCTCGACCAACTCGGGCGGCACCGTCGTACGTGTCGTGGTCGTCGCGTACTCCAACAGGCGGGAGTTCGCGGTCCGTTCGGCCACCTCGGCCCAGCTCGGCGCGGGGTCCAGGGGACCCGGCGGGGCCGTCTCGACCAGGCTCTGGGCGGTGATCGTGAGGTCGGCGTGCGGGTCCATCAGGTCGAAACCGGTGACCTGCGTGCCCCAGTAGTCCCAGTACGACCAGGTCGGCGTCGTCGGGTTCACGGTGACCCGGGCGTCCAGCGTCGTCTGGCCGGGGAGCGTCAGCGGGGTCATCCGGACCTCGTTGTGCGAGGAGACCGCGGCCTGCGCGTACGCGACATGGGTGATGTGCCGAATACGGAGCCGGCGGGTCATCGGCGCGCTCGTCGACATGATGCTTGTCCCGTTGCTGCTCATACTGCGCGCGCTCCTTCCTGGGCCCACTCCACGGGCCCTTGGTACGGGAAGAACCTCTCGGCGACCGCCTCCGCCGATGCCATACAGGCGGTCTGCAAGTCCCTCAGCAGTGAAGGGAGTTGGTCCTCCATGGCCTGCGAGTCCAGATACTCGAGTCTGGTCCGCAGCCGTCCGATCGGTCGCCGGGCCGGGTCCTGACGCGGACGGCCAAGGGCGGCGAGGCACTCCTCGGCGGTGGTGAGGGCGTGCAGCGCCGAGCGCGGGAAGTCCCGGTCGAGCAGCAGGAATTCGGCCACTCTCGGGGTGTCGCCGAAACCGCCGTACACCCGCGCGTACGCCTCGTCCGCGCCGCTCGCGCTCAGCAGCGTCGGCCAGTCCGGAGCGTGGGCGGCGTCCAACACCCGTACGGACAACAGCCGTACGGTCATGTCCACCCGCTCAAGGCTGCGACCAAGGACCACGAAACGCCAGCTGTCGTCCCGGCTCATCGTGGAGTCCGCGAGCCCGAAGAAGAGGGCCGCGCGACGCCGTACCAGCTCCAAGTAGGCGTAGGGGCCCGTGCGTCGGGCCGCGAGCCGCTGGTCGGCGAGCGCGTGCCAGGTGGAGTTGAGGCACTCCCACATCTCGGAGGAGACGGCCTCACGCGCACTGCGGGCGTTCAACCGGGCGGCCCCCAGCGCCCCCTCGATCGAGCACGTGGACCGCGCGTCGAAGGCGAGCTGGTCCAACACCTGCTGCATGTCCACGGGTTGGGCGCCCGCGTCGACGCCGAGGATGGCGTACAGGGAGCGGCAGGCCGCGTCCTCGTCGCGCCAGGGGTCCTCCAGGAGGCGGTGCAGATAGGCGTCCAGGATGCGGCCCGTGGCGTCGGCCCGCTCCACGTAACGGCCCGTCCAGGTCAGGGCCTCGGCTATCCGGGAGAGGATCACGTCGTTCACTGCTGCTGCGCCCCTTCCTGTACGAGGGTGAGGTTGCCGTCGGGGCCGTGCTGGCGCGGGGCGACCTCGGGGAGTGCGCCGGCCGGTTCGGGGTCCGGGCTCTCGGTGGGGCCCTCGGCGAGCACCCAGGTGTCCTTGGAGCCGCCGCCCTGGCTGGAGTTGACGATCAGGTTGCCCTCCTGGAGGGCGACGCGCGTGAGCCCGCCCGGCAGGACCCAGATGTCGCTGCCGTCGTTCACGGCGAAGGGGCGCAGGTCGATGTGGCGCGGTGCCATCCGCTCGCCGGCCAGGGTGGGGGACGTGGAGAGCGCGACGGGCCGCTGGGCGATCCAGCCGCGCGGATCGGCGGCCACCGCCCGCCGGCACTCCTCCAGGGTCTCCCGGTCGGCCTTGGGCCCGATGACGATGCCCTGGCCGCCGGCGCCGTCGACGGGCTTGATGACCAGCTGGTCGATCTGGTCGAGCACGGCGTCCAACTGCCCCGGCTCGTCCGGACGGAAGGACTCCACGTTCGGAAGAATCGGTTCCTCAGAGAGGTAGTACCGGATCAGATCGGGTACGTACGTGTACAGGAGCTTGTCGTCGGCGATGCCGTTGCCGACCGCGTTGGCGAGGGTGACGGTGCCCGCCTGGGCGGCGCTCAGGATGCCCGGGCAGCCGATCACCGAATCGGGCCGGAAATGGAGCGGGTCGAGGAAGTCGTCGTCCAGCCGTCGGTATACGACATGGACGGGTACCTCACCGCGCGTGGTCCGCATCCACACCCGGTTGTTGCGGCACACCAGATCGTGTCCCTCGACCAGCTGCACGCCCATCAGCCGTGCCAGCAGGGCGTGTTCGAAGTAGGCGGCGTTGTTCGGACCCGGGGTCAGGACGACCACCCGCGGGTCGGCGGCACCGTCGGGCGCGGCGGCGCGCAGGGCGGCCAGCAGGCGCTGCGCGTAGCCGTCGACGGGGACGACGTGCTGCTCGGCGAAGAGGGACGGGAAGATGCGGGTCATCGCCCGCCGGTTCTCGATGACGTACGACACCCCGGACGGCACCCGGACGTTGTCCTCCAGGACCCGGAAGTCCCCGGCCTCGTCGCGGACGAGATCGATCCCGGCGACATGGATGCGTACCCCGCCCGGTGGCTCGATGCCATGGGCGGCCCGGTGGAAGTGGTCCGAGCCGAGCAGCAGCCGCCAGGGCACGACCCCGTCCTCGAAGGCCCGGCAGGGCCCGTACGCGTCCGCGAGATAGGCCTCCAGGGCCCGCACCCGCTGGGCGACCCCGCGCTGGATGAGGTCCCACTCCAGCGCGTCCAGGATCCTCGGTACGAGGTCCAGCGGCCAGGGTCTTTCCTCGCCCGCGAAGGCGTAGGTCACCCCGCGGTCGGTGAAGGCCCGGGCCATCTGGTCGGCGCGGAAGCGCAGTTCGGTCGGTTCGATGGGCTGGAGTGCCGCCAGTACCGGCTCATAGGCGGTCCTGACCTCACCCGGCCGCACAAACATCTCGTCCCACGCGTCGGCCAACGCGTATGCGTCAAATATGTCCGCCATGGCCTGACGGTAGGGGCGGGACGTAACGGGACGATCTCCGAGTGGTTTCCGGCAGCTTGCGCGAAAGGTGTGGAACGCGCTTTCTCCGGGGTTTGCGGCGCGCGGTTCTGGGCAGCCTGATGCCCCGGCCGGATGGGGGCACCCTGCCGGGGCGGCTTCGGACGTTCCCCCGTGCGCCGGTGGGCGCCCCCGTTACGTCCATGGGAAGCGCCTTCCACAATGCCCTCACGAACAACGCCCCACCACCGTCAGCTTGTTGCAGGGACACGGGCGGAGGAGGGTCGAAAGTCGGACATAGTAGGGGGATCGGGGGCGCGTGACGGGCGGAGCCGTGTTGCGGACCACGTCCGGGCCGCGCATAGTTGCGCTGCAAACAGGGCTGGACGCAGGGGTGGGATGGGCGATGGCCGGGCACGGGACGGACGAGCATCCACACGGTGCTGACCGACTGTGCGAGGCCGGGGATCGCGTGTATTCCCGGGCCGTACGGCGGGGCCGTGTGCGGCGCCTCGACGCGGAGTCGGTGCCGTGCCTGCTCGAACTCGCCCTGCTGCACCCCGACCCCGACGACATGGCCTGGCTGGTGCCGACCTCCCCTCAGGAGGTCATGACCCGGCTGCTGCGCGGTGTCTACGACGAGGTCAGTGTGAGCCAGCGGCGCGTGGGCTCGGCGGTCGCGGCCTTCGAGTGGTACGCGGCCCTGGGCGGGCAGATCCAGTCCCCGGGCGCGGGCGAGGGCACTGCCCTGCGCGTCCTGGACGGTCTCGCCCGGATCCAGGCCGCGATGGACGAGGCGACGGACGCGTGCACGACCGAGGTGCTGACCGTGCAGCCCGGCGGCATCCGCCGCGAGTACGAACTCTCGGAGGGCCTGCACCGGGCACTCGAGCTCCGCAGGCGCGGAGTACGGATGCGGGACCTCTACAACCATGTGGCCCGGCACGGCCAGGGCCTGCTGAACTACCTCGAACTGATGGGCGACACGGTCCAGGCCCGCACGCTCGACGAGGTGATCGAGCGGCTGATCCTCTTCGACCGCACGGTGGCATTCATCCCCGCGAACGCGGAGCGGACGGTCGCGCTGGAGATCCGGCACCCGGCGCTGGTGCAGTACCTGGTGACGGTCTTCGAGCGGCTCTGGCGCTTCGCGGTCCCGCTCACGGCCCCGCTCCCCGACACCGGCATCGAGGGCATCTCGCACCGCGAACGCTCGATCGCCGCGCTCCTCGCCGAGGGCCACCAGGACGCGGTGGTCGCGGAACGGCTGGGCATCAGCGTACGGACCTGCCGGGCGCACATCGCCCGCCTCTCGGAGACGCTGGGGGCGGCGAGCCGGACACAGCTGGGGGTACGGATCGCTCAGGCGGGGCTGGACGGGCCGAGGGGCCCGGCGGACCCGGAGGGCGGCGCGGTCAGCCTTCCGGCGCCGATGCCCCCTCCGGAGCCCGCTGCGGCCTGCCAGGAGGCTGCTCCGGCCCCGACTCCGGCTCCAGAATCCCCGACCGCCCGATGAGATAACCGAGCTGGGCCCGGCTGTCGCTGCCGAGGGTGGCGGCGAGCTTGGCGATGTGGACGCGGGCGGTACGGACGTTCATGCCGAGGCGGGTGGCGATGACGGCGTCGGTGTGGCCTTCGACGAGGAGGGCGGCGATGGCTCGCTGGCGGGGCGTGATGCCGTGGAACGACGGGTCCCCGACGGCCTGCGGACGCATCGGAGTGGCCAGCTGCCACAGCCGCTCGAAGGCGGTCACGAAGTACGCGACGAGGGCCGGGTGGCGGACTTCGAGGGCGACGGCGGAGTCCGGCGTGCCCGTCCGGTCGGGCACGAAGGCGACGGTCCGGTCGACGATGATCATCCGGTCGGTGACCTCGTCGAGGAAGCGCGCCTCCGAGTCCCCGCGCAGCTTGTCGTAGCGGTCGAAGAAGGACGGCTGGTGGCGTGCCGTGGCCTGGTAGAGGGTGCGGATACGGGAGCCCCGGTCGAGCACGGCCTGGTCGCGTGCCATGGCGATGGCGTGCACGCGCGCGTTGACCCTGCCGTAGTCGCTGTTCGGCTGGATACAGAGGAGTTCCCGGGAAGCGGTGGCGGTGGCCTCGGTGATGGCCTGGTTGATCCGCTCGTTGCCCAGCAGGACGCTGATCGTCGGGGTGTCCGTCCGTACGGCCGGTGTCTCGACGCGCAGCAGCGGTGCGAACAGCTCCGCGAGCCGTTCCTCACGCCGCCGCTCGGCCGCGATGCGCTCCGCCGTGCCGCGCAGCAGGCGGTGCAGGGCGACCGGAGGGGCTACGGGCTCCAGCCGGTCCAGGTCGTCGACGGTCGGCTGCAGCAGCCCGAGGTCGACCAGACAGGGGGCGTCGCCGGTGTCGGCGGCCCGTACGTGACCCTCGCGCAGGGCGCGCGCGTAGAGCGCCGAACCCGCTTCGCACAGGTCGTCCCCGCTGTGGTCGCGATGGGTGGACGGGGTCACTGGGCGGTTCTCTCCTCAGCGTTCCTGGTCCAGGAGCCCGGACTGCGCGATGAGATAGCCCAGCTGGGCGCGGCTGCCACTGCCCAGGGCGGTGGCGAGCTTGGCTATGTGGGCGCGGCAGGTGCGGACGTTCATCCCGAGCCGGCGGGCGATGGCTTCATCCACGTGGCCTTCGACGAGGAGCTTGGCTATGGAGTGCTGGATCTCCGTGAGGCCGTCCGGGGCGGTTTCGTAGGGGGCACCGGCGTTGAGCGGCACGGCTCGGCCCCACATGAACTCGAACACCTTGACCAGGTAGCGGACGAGGCCGGGGTGGCGCAGCTCCAGGGCGACCTGCCGGTCGTCCCGGGTGGGGATGAAGGCGACGGTCTCGTCGCAGATGATGAGCCGCTCGACGAGTTCGTCGATGGTGCGGTACTCCACCTTGCCGTCCGTGAACTGGTCCACGTAGGCGAGCGTCTCCGGGCTGTAGCGGGCCGTGTGCTGGTAGAGGGTCCGGATCGTCACACCGCGCTCGATCAGCGGCCTGTCGCGCTCCAGCCCCTGGGAGAGGGTGTGTTCGAGACGCCGACCGCTCGGCTGCACGGTGAGCATCTCGGACCGGCACTCGGTCGTGGCCAGGTCGAGTGCCGCGTTGATCCGGTCGAGGCCCTCCAGCACCGTGATCGCGTGTGTGGGGGCGGTCGCCTGGGCGGTGAGGGCCATGAACGGCTCGAAAGAATCGGCCAGTTCGATCGACAGCTGTCTGCGCTCGGTGATCTCGCGCTCGATGGGGTTGAGCCGTTGCGCCAGGGCGACCGACGGGGGCAGGGGACGGAGCCAGTTCGGGTCGTCGGGATCCGGGTGAAGCAGGGCGAACTCCATCAGACACGGTGCGGGTTCCACCTCCGTGCGGGATATGCGCCCCGCACGGAGAGCAAGCGCGTAGAGGCGGCTGCCCTCCTCGCACAGGTCCGTCACCGTGTGGGGATGTGTCGCATTAGTCCGTTCCATCACCAAATCTCCACCCCCCAGGGTCCTGAACATGCAGGAACATGATGCATCGATTGTGTGGCCATGACGTGCCTGAATGAGCCATCGTCGTATCCGACGGGGGAAGAAGGGGACATTCGAGTGAGGACGAAGCCGACTATGCGTAACAGAATGCTTCGCTCGGTGCTTGTCGCCGCCTTCTCCGCCGTTGTGGCCTTCGGAGCACTGGCCGGCCTCTCCGGTGTGAGCAGCGACGCACACAGCACCGGTGGCGTCCAGTATGTGGCCGACGAGGTTGTCGGCGACGCGTCGGCCTTCCCGGCCGACAGCACCTGGGGCTGACCGATGACAACTCCACCCGACGATCGCTCGTTCCGTCGCGAAATGGCCACGGCCTACCGCTCCGGCTGGCACTTCATCGACTTGGTCACCGCCATCCCCCACAGCGGTGACTCGCTGATGGTGACCGTGTTCGGAGAGCCGGTTGTCGTGACGCGGGACGACGACGAGGACGTACGGGCGTACCGGTGTCTGCGGCGGCCTCGGGGGGCGCCGCAGCCCGTACGGTGTGCCATCCGGTACGGAATGATCTTTGTGAACCTGGATCAGCGCGACCATCGGCTGGACCACCCCGACATCCCGGATATCCCCGATATCCAGGACGTACATACCATCTCAGCCACCCCCCGCAGTGCCTGACGCGATTCCCCCGTCGCAGTAGATCGCTCAGGTGCTTCCCCCCGCAGCGGCGTCACCGTGACCTGAACACGGTGACGCCGCTGCAGTTTTACGGGAAATATCCGGGTTTGGCCGGATCCCGCCATGGGTACGGCAAGCGCTCGCTTGGCTGAAAGTGATCGCTCCCGCGCCTCCCTCTCGGTGTTCTCGGCCGTCCATCCGTCATTCAGGATGGGCGGCTTTTCGGCCTGTCCGCCCCCAGCCCGCACCTTGAGCGGAATAGACTCAACTTTGTGTACGCTGGTTGTGTCAGTCGTGCAGGGAGAGCCGTGGAGAGGAGACAGCGACCGTGGACGCCGAGCTGACCAACAGGAGCCGGGACGCGATCAACGCGGCCAGCAGCAAGGCCGTGTCCGGGGGGCACGCGGATCTGACCCCGGCGCATCTGCTGCTGGCGCTGCTCAGCGGCCAGGACAACGAGAACATCACCGACCTGCTGGCCGCCGTCGACGCCGACCAGGCGGCCGTACGCTCGGGCGCCGAACGCGTACTGGCCTCGCTGCCGAGCGTGACCGGCGCGACTGTCGCACCTCCACAACCGAACCGGGAACTTCTTTCGGTCATCGCCGATGCGGCCGAACGGGCGAAGGAGCTGGGCGACGAGTACCTCTCCACCGAGCATCTCCTCATCGGCATCGCCGCGAAGGGCGGCGCCGCCGGGGACGTACTCTCCCAGCAGGGCGCCGGCGCGAAGAAGCTGCTGGACGCGTTCCAGAAGAGCAGGGGAGGGCGTCGCGTGACCACAGCCGACCCCGAGGGCCAGTACAAGGCCCTGGAGAAGTTCGGTACGGACTTCACGGCCGCCGCGCGGGAGGGCAAGCTCGATCCGGTCATCGGCCGCGACCAGGAGATCCGCCGGGTCGTCCAGGTGCTGTCCCGGCGTACGAAGAACAACCCGGTCCTCATCGGGGAGCCCGGCGTCGGCAAGACGGCCGTCGTCGAGGGCCTCGCGCAGCGGATCGTCAAGGGCGACGTCCCGGAGTCCCTGAAGAACAAGCGGCTGGTGTCGCTGGACCTCGGTGCGATGGTCGCCGGGGCGAAGTACCGCGGTGAGTTCGAGGAGCGCCTGAAGACGGTCCTCGCGGAGATCAAGGACTCCGACGGCCAGATCATCACCTTCATCGACGAACTCCACACGGTCGTCGGCGCGGGCGCCGGCGGCGACTCCTCGATGGACGCCGGCAACATGCTGAAGCCGATGCTGGCGCGCGGTGAGCTGCGGATGGTCGGCGCGACGACGCTCGACGAGTACCGCGAACGCATCGAGAAGGACCCGGCGTTGGAGCGCCGCTTCCAGCAGGTCCTGGTGGCGGAGCCGAGCGTCGAGGACACGATCGCGATCCTGCGCGGCTTGAAGGGCCGGTACGAGGCCCACCACAAGGTGGTCATCGCCGACAGCGCGCTGGTGGCGGCGGCGACCCTCTCCGACCGTTACATCACGTCCCGCTTCCTCCCGGACAAGGCGATCGACCTGGTGGACGAGGCGGCCTCCCGCCTCCGCATGGAGATCGACAGCTCCCCCCTGGAGATCGACGAACTCCAGCGCGCGGTGGACCGGTTGAAGATGGAGGAACTCGCGCTGGAGAAGGAGACCGACCCGGCCTCGCGCGAGCGACTGGAACGGCTGCGCCGCGATCTCGCCGACAAGGAGGAGGAGTTGCGCGGTCTGACGGCCCGTTGGGAGAAGGAGAAGCAGTCCCTCAACCGGGTCGGCGAGCTGAAGGAGAGGCTCGACGAACTCCGCGGCCAGGCCGAACGGGCCCAGCGCGACGGCGACTTCGACACCGCTTCCAAGCTGCTCTACGGCGAGATCCCCACCCTGGAACGGGACTTGGAGGAAGCCTCGGAGGAAGAGGAGGAGGCCTCCCGGGACACCATGGTCAAGGAGGAGGTCGGCCCCGACGACATCGCGGACGTCGTCGGCGCGTGGACCGGCATCCCGGCCGGCCGTCTCCTGGAGGGCGAGACCCAGAAACTCCTGCGCATGGAGGAGGAGTTGGGCCGCCGCCTGATCGGCCAGAGCGAGGCCGTACAGGCGGTCTCCGACGCGGTACGGAGGACGAGGGCCGGCATCGCGGACCCGGACCGTCCCACCGGCTCCTTCCTCTTCCTCGGCCCGACAGGCGTCGGCAAGACGGAACTGGCGAAGGCGTTGGCCGACTTCCTCTTCGACGACGAGCGGGCGATGGTCCGCATCGACATGTCGGAGTACGGCGAGAAGCACAGCGTGGCTCGTCTGGTCGGCGCCCCGCCCGGCTACGTCGGCTACGAGGAGGGCGGCCAGCTGACCGAGGCGGTGCGCCGCCGGCCGTACAGCGTGGTGCTCCTGGACGAGGTCGAGAAGGCCCACCCGGAGGTCTTCGACATCCTGCTCCAGGTCCTCGACGACGGCCGCCTCACGGACGGCCAGGGCCGCACGGTCGACTTCCGCAACACGATCCTGATCCTGACGTCGAACCTGGGCAGCCAGTTCCTGGTGGAGCCGATGACGTCGGAGGAGGAGAAGAAGCAGCAGGTGCTGGAAGTGGTCAGGGCGTCCTTCAAGCCGGAGTTCCTGAACCGCCTGGACGACCTGGTGGTCTTCTCGGCCCTGAACAGGGCGGAGCTGGAGCGCATCGCGGCCCTCCAGATCGGCCGCCTCGCCAAGCGCCTGGCCGAACGCCGCCTGACCCTGGACGTCACCCCGGCCGCCCTGGCCTGGCTGGCGGACGAGGGCAACGACCCCGCGTACGGCGCCCGCCCCCTCCGCCGCCTGATCCAGACGGCGATCGGCGACCGCCTCGCCAAGGAGATCCTGGCGGGCGAGGTCAAGGACGGGGACACGGTACGGGTGGACGCGTTCGGGGAGGGGCTGATCGTGGGGCCGGCGACCGGAGACACGGGCGGCGGCGCGAGCGGAAAGACGCTCTGAGCTGAATTTCGCCAACCATCGGTGAACCGTCGGGGGCGGGGGTTGCCACCCCCCGCCCCGGATGGGAGAGGATGGCGGAATCCGTACGAAGGGAAATTCACGGTGACCATCGACCCGTCCTCGATTCCGAACTTCGGGGGCCAGCCCGAGCCGCAGCCGCAAGGTCCGGCGGGCCCCGTCGTCCCGGATCAGGACCTTGTCAAGCAGCTCCTCGAACAGATGGAGCTGAAGTACGTCGTCGACGACGAGGGTGACCTCGCGGCGCCGTGGGAGCAGTTCCGCACGTACTTCATGTTCCGTGGTGAGGGTGACCAGCAGGTCTTCTCGGTGCGGACGTTCTACGACCGGCCCCACCAGATCGAGGAGAAGCCCCTGCTTCTCGAGTCGATCGACGACTGGAACCGGCGGACCCTGTGGCCCAAGGTGTACAGCCACACCCACGACGACGGCACCGTCCGCCTGATCGGCGAGGCGCAGATGCTGATCGGGACGGGGGTCAGCCTGGAGCACTTCGTGTCGTCGACGGTGAGCTGGGTGCGGGCCGCGATCGAGTTCGACAAGTGGCTGGTCGAGCAGCTCGGCCTTGAGCAGGAGATCGACGAGGCGGAGAAGCCCGAGGACGACGAAGAGTAGTCGTTCCTGTACGCCTGTACGCGGAGGAGCCCGGCCGGGAGGCCGGGCTCTCGCCGTTTCCGGGCGGTGTGTCCGCCCTCGTGCGGATCAGCCGACCTTGACCGTCCAGGTCGAGGAGTACGTGGTCACCAGACCGGCGGTGGCCGGGCGGTAGACCCGAAGCGTCCATGTGCCCTTGCGCGAGAAGGTGATCTTCGTCGTGGCGCTGCCGCTGGTGGAGAGGGTGGCCCTGGTGAGGGTCGCCCACGTGCCGTTCGTCTGGCGGGCCTGGAAGAGCATCCCGGTCCCCTGGACGTAGGGGGAGCTGTGCGCCGTGTAGGACACGGGCTTGCCGTGGACCGCGGTGGTGGCCGGCTTGGTGACCGTGAGCACGGCCCTGACACCCGAGGTCAGGGTCTTGCTGGTCGAGGACGTCCACGTCAGGTTCTTCGCCGCGGTGACGGCACGCCAGACGCCGTTGTACTTGGCGGTCGCGGTGTAGGTGGCCTTGCCGGTGCTGTCCGCGGTGACGGTCGCCTGGGTCTTCCAGGCGGTGGTTCCCGTCCGCTTGTACTGGAAGGCGACCTTGGCGCCCGCCGCGGGCTTGGCGCCGGTCTGGGTCACGGTGGCCGTGAAGGTCGCCTTGCTGCCGTAGGTACTGGTGGCCGGACCGGTCAGCCGGGTCGTCGTGGCGGCCACGACGCGGACCGGCCAGCTGCTGACGGTGGTGTCGCCGTACTGGGAGACGATGGTCAGCGTGACGTCGTGCACCCCGATGGTCGTGGCCTTCCAGGTGCCGGAGGGCCGCGCGGGGTAGCTGCCGGTGGCGAACGTCGTGCCGTCGACGTCGAGTGTCCAGTGCTCGGCCCGGCTGACGCCGTCGTCGGCGGAGGTCGTGGCGGCGAACTTCCGGCTGCCGCCCGCCACGACGAAGTCCTCGAAGCCGTCCGTCCAGGTCGGCGTGACCTCGGACACCACCCTGACCGGCAGGTCCACCCGGCCGTGGGCGCCACGGTTGTCGACGGAGTCGAACGTCAGCGTGTGGGCGCCGTAAGGGAGCTGGCCGAGGTCGGCGACGAAGCCGTTGGTGTTGCCCTCGTAGGTGTAGGCGCCGACCGGTGTCGTCGCCTGCGCCTTGCCATCGAGCGACACGGTGGTGCTGACCGGGTAGGCGTAGATGAGGTTGGCCGGGAACGTCTTGTTGAGCGCCGACGGGTAGGCGTACGTCACGTACACCGACGTCTCGACCGGGCGGATGACGGTGTCGAGCTTCGGCGTGATGGTGAAGCCGTGGTCGACCAGGGTGTCGGCCCGGACCGGGGAACCCGCGAGGCCGTCCTTGTCGTAGGCCACGACGTAGAGGTCCCCGGCGTACAGCCCGGCCGGGACCGCGCTCGTGTCCAGTGTGGTGGTCCACGTCGCGCCGCTCGCCGGGGAGGTCAGGTCGGTGGCGGGCCAGGTTCTGAGGTGGCTGAAGAACCGTACGCGCGAGACGCCGTTGGTCCCGGTCGCGGTGGCGCGCAGGGCCAGCTCGGCGTCCGCGGACAGGCCCACGGGCTTGTGGTCCGTCCAGGCGTCCGCGCCGGGCAGATCGGGCAGGGTGACGACCGGCCGTCCGTTGTCGACGGTGACGGCGGTGTCGGCCATGACGGTTCGCGGGCGGGGGCTGTCCACGTCGATGTGGACGGTGGTCGCGCCGTCGCTCACCAGCGGCGCGGCCACCCCGTTGGCGCCGCCGAACTGCTGGGTGGCGGTGGTGTCCAGGGTCGCGTGCAGGGTGCAGGAGGGCAGGCAGTCGCCAGGGTTCAGATCGAAGCGTTGCTTGACGGTGCCGGTGCCCTGGTTCATGTTGCTGCCGGTGATGCTGACCACGGCCGCGGTCGGCTCGTCGTCCGGGTCCGCGTGCACCGTGAAGGTGACATCCGTCGTGCCGGTGATCGTCTGCCCGGCGCTGACCGTGCCGTCGCCTCCGGCGGCCGAGGAGATGCCGTCGAACGTGATCACGGCACCGGTGTCGTCGGCGACCGCGGCCGACGCGGGTACGACGGCGCACAGCATGACGGCACTCGCGGCAACGGCGAGTGATCTCACGGATCGGGATATACCCACGTCTCTCCTCCTGCGCCTGCTCCCTGGCTCAGGAGGAGATGGGGAGTGGGTGGCCGCCTCGGCGGCGGTGTGAAGATCTTGGACGGGCCCCGATTGCGTGTCAAGAAATTCACGACTTGTCCCAAGGGGCGATAAGGACTACCGGTGCGCGAACGCCTTGCGGAGCCTCTCCGTCGCGTCCGTCAGTACCTCGGTCCGCTTGCAGAACGCGAACCGTACGAACGGCGCGCCCTCCTCGCGGTGGTCGTAGAAGACCGCGTTCGGGATCGCCACCACTCCCGCTCGTTCCGGGAGGGATCGGCAGAAGGCGAAGCCGTCCGTCTCGCCGAGGGGGCGGATGTCGGTGGTGATGAAGTACGTGCCCGAGGGGGTGAAGACCTCGAAGCCCGCGTCCCGCAGGCCCGCCGACAGCAGGTCCCGCTTGGCGAGCATGTCCGCCCGGAACGCCTCGAAGTACGAGTCCGGGAGGGTGAGGGCCTCCGCCACCGCGTACTGGAACGGGCCCGACGCCACGTACGTCAGGAACTGCTTCGCCGAGCGGACCGCCGTCACCAGGTTTGGGGTCGATGTGACCCAGCCCACCTTCCATCCGGTGAACGAAAACGTCTTCCCGGCGCTCCCGATAGAGACCGTTCGTTCGCGCATGCCCGGGAAGGAGGCCAGCGGCAGATGGCCGGCGTCGTCGAAGACCAGGTGTTCGTACACCTCGTCGGTGACCACCAGGAGGTCGCGTTCCACGGCGAGCTGCGCGATCGCGGTCAGTTCGTCCCGGGTCAGGACCGTGCCGGTGGGGTTGTGCGGGGTGTTGATCAGGAGCAGGCGGGTGCGGGGGGTCACCGCTGCTCGGAGTTCGTCCAGGTCCAGGCGGAACGAGCCTTCGTGCGGGCGCAGTGTGACCGGTACGCGCGTGCCCCCCGCCATCGCGATGCACGCCGCGTAGGAGTCGTAGTAGGGCTCGAAGGCGATCACCTCGTCGCCCGGCTCCAGCAGCGCCAGCAGGGTCGCCGCGATCGCCTCCGTCGCGCCCGCCGTCACCAGGACCTCGCGGTCGGGGTCGTAGGAGAGGGCGTACCGGCGCTGCTGGTGCGCCGCGATCGCCGTGCGCAGTTCGGGGACGCCCGGGCCCGGCGGGTACTGGTTGCCGCGGCCGTCGCGCAGCGCCCGTACGGCCGCCTCGCGGATCTCCTCCGGGCCGTCGGTGTCCGGGAAGCCCTGGCCGAGGTTGATCGAGCCGGTGGCGACGGCGAGCGCCGACATCTCGGCGAAGATCGTCGTCCCGAACTCGGCGAGCCGGCGATTGAGGAAGGGGCGTGCGCTGCTGGTCATGGTCGTCATCCTGCGCCGAAGCTCTGGACTTCCTCAACTCTGCTTTGGCAGGTGAGACAGGCGGGCATCCCCACGTCACGCAAGACGGCGAGGCGCCCACGGGGGGCCGCCTCGGGGGAACGAAAGGAGGGTGACGCCATGGCCGTGGCCATCATCGCCCTTGTCATGCTGGCGAGCCTGTTCATCGTCGTGACCGTGACGGTCCGGGCCGCCCGGCTCCGTCAGCGCAGGAGCAGGAACAGCTGGTGGGCCGGCGGAGCGGCGGGCTCCAGCGGATCCGGGCACTCCGGCAGCAGTACGTCGTGCGGCACGGGTTCCTCCTGCGGAGGAGGCTCGTCCTGCGGCGGTGGGTCGTCCTGCGGGGGAGGCGGGGGCGGATGCGGCGGAGGCAGCTGACACGGGGCAGCTGAGCTCCGGAAGGGGGAACCGCATCCGGACCGCGGGGTGAGCGCCCGCCGGGAGGACGATCGTATTCGTCGTCCCGGCGGGCGCTCGTACGTTCGTGACGTGACCCCGATGTCGCCCCGATGCCACCCCGGCGTCGCCCCGCTCGCGGGGGTTCTTCGCACGCTCGGGCGTACGCCGCGGTTGAACAGTTGAGCTGTGGAGCCCTCTGAGGGATGGAAACCCCACGAAGTTGGGTAAAAACGCTGTGACGGCGCCACCGTTCATGATTCCCTCTAAAACACCAACACAGCCCCTCGGACGTCCCCTGCCCCTGGATGTTCCTCATGACTGGGCTGATCTCCCGGTGTCGCCCCGTGTCGACCGGAGCGCGCCGGACCCACACCTCGCTCGTCCACACCTCACCTCCCTTTGCGTGCTAGCGGAGCCGATCCATGCTCACGACCCTGAACACCGCCTACACCGACACGCGCGCGGCCGACCTCGCCTGGACCCTGGGCCGGGAAGCGCTGCCCGCCCTCGCCACCCTCGACCTCGAACTCGCGGACGCGAAGCTCCAGTTGAGACTCCTCGGCGCCTCCCACCAGGTGCTCCTGGAGGAGGAACAGGGCATCTGTTCGGAGACGGTGGCGTGCATCCCGGGATCCAGCACCCCCCTCCCGCTCGGCGTGGCCAAGCGGGTCGGCGACTGGGAGTACGAGTTCGCGGCGCGGGTGGAGGTCCTGTCGCCTGGGTCGTTCGCCGGGCGCGCCCAGGAGCTGCTGGCCCTGGTCGCCGACCACCCGAACGGCCTGGCCGGTGTCTTCCCCGGCAGCCCGCACGCCTTCACCGCGATGCTGGCCCAGCGGCACGAGGGGCAGGTCCACTGGCGGACCTGGCACGCCTATCCGCAGGACGGGCAGCTGGTGGCGACCAGGACACGGGTCGGAGTGCGGGTGACCGCGGCTCTGTGAGGGATCGCGGGGAGGGGCGTGAGGGGCCCGGGCGGGCTTCACACCGACATCCCCCGCGTAAACAGAGACCACACGTGTGGGTGACGAAGCGCACCGAGGGTGTGACGTAGCGTTCCCAGCGTGATCGAACCGCACGTGCCGGCCCCGCCGGGCAGCCCCCCGCCCTGGGGTGCTCCCGCGCGGCTGCCCGTCCGGCCCGGCACCGGCCGGTTCCTGGTCCTCGCCGGGGTCTTCGTCTGTGCGGCCTGTGGACTGGTGTACGAACTCGAACTCGTCGCGCTCGCCTCGTACTTGATCGGCGACTCGGTCACCCAGGCGTCCGTCGTGCTCTCCGTGATGGTCTTCGCCATGGGCATCGGCTCGCTCGCCGCGAAACGCCTGCGCTGCCGTGCCGCCGCCGGCTTCGGCGCGGTCGAGGCGGCGCTCGCGCTGGTCGGCGGCTGCAGCGCGATGGCCCTGTACGCGGTCTTCGCGTGGACCGGCGACTGGGGCGGCCTGTGGGCGCAGGGCCCCCGCGTCCTCCTCGTCACCTTCTCCCTCGCCATCGGGCTGCTGATCGGCGCCGAGGTGCCGCTGCTGATGGAGCTGATCCAGCGCATCCGCCGCCAGGACGCGGGCGGCGCGGTCGCCGACCTGTTCGCCGCGGATTATGTGGGCGCGCTGGTGGGAGGCCTGGCGTTCCCGTTTCTCCTCCTCCCCTGGCTGGGGCAGCTCACGGGTGCGCTGCTCACCGGGACGGTCAACGCGCTGGTCGGCGGGGCGCTCGTCCTCGGCCTGTTCCGGCGGGACCTGACCCGGCGGGGGCGCTGGCTGCTGGTGGTGGCCAACGTGACCGTGATCGGGCTGCTGGCCGCGGCGGCCGTGCTCGTCGACGACTTCGAACGGGCCGCCCGGCAGGCGGTGTACGGCAACGACGTACGGGTGGCGCTGCGGACGGACGTACAGGAGGTGGTCCTCACCGGGGGCACCGACGGCCGTCCGCTGGGCCTTTTCCTGGACGGGCGGCTGCGGGTCAGCGGGCGCGACGAGCGGCGCTACCACGAGGCGCTCGTCCATCCCGCGATGAACGGGCCGCACGCGCGCGTGCTCGTCCTCGGCGGTGGCGACGGGCTGGCGGCGCGGGAAGTGCTGCGCTATCCGGGCGTACGGCGGGTGGACGTCGTCGAACTCGACGCGGGGGTGGTGCGGCTGGCGCGCACGGATCCGGCCCTGGCCGCTCTGAACGCACACGCGTTCGACGATCCGCGCGTCCATGTGACCACGGCGGACGCCTTCCGGCTGCTGCGGGGGGCGCGGGCCGCGTACGACGTGGTCGTCTCGGATCTGCCCGATCCGGGGATCACGGCCAGTACGAAGCTGTACTCGCAGGAGTTCTACGGGCTGGCGCGCCAGGTGCTGACCGACGGGGGCCGGCTGGTCGTGCACGGCGGGCCGGTCTCCTCCCGGCCGCGCGTGTTCTGGACCGTCGAGGCGACGGTCCGGGCGGCGGGGTTGCGCACGGTGCCGTACCGCGTGGGCGGGCGGGACGCGGGCTTCGCGGCGGGGCCGGACCGTACGGCGTCGGGGGCGGCGCGGGCGCCGCACGACTGGGGGTTCGTGCTGGCCTCGGCCGAGGGGGCGGCGCCCCGGCTGAGGGTGGGCGGGGGTGGTGGGCCTCGGTTGTGGACGCTTGGGCAGGCGGGGTTGGAGGCGGATGCGCGGGCTGCGGAGCGGATGCGGGTGGTGGGGGTGCGGGCTTCTACGTTGGTGCATCCGCGGTACTGAGTGTCGTGGGTGGTGTGGGTGTGGGTGCGGGTGTCTGGCGCGGGTGTCTGGTGCTGGCGACGACGGTGCGGGTGCGGCGACGGCGGTGACGGTGCTGCTGCTGCTGGTGCTGGTGCTGGTGCTGGTGCTGGTGGTGGTGGCGGCGGTGCTGGTGGTGGTGGCGGCGGTGGCGGCGGTGGTGGTGGGTTCGGGGGAGTGGGGCCGCGTGGGTGTGGATCCCGGGGGAATCCCCGGATGCGCGGGTGCGGGGCCGGTCGTGCTGGGTACGCTCGGCTGTCATGGAGCATGAGGTGTTCGTTCCGGTTCCGGCAGAGCGGCTGAGGGACGTGCTCGCCGACCCCGTACGCATCGCCCGGGCGGTGCCCGGACTCCAGCAGGACGCGGGCACCGAGCCTGCCGTGTCCGGGGTCGCGGGGCGGCTGAAGGTGCGGGTCGGGGGGCACACGATCACGTATCGCGGGTCGTTGCGGGTCTCTGTCGTGGATGCGGGGGAGGACGCGTACGTGGTGGAGGGCGATGCCGTCGAGGTGCGGGGCGGTGGGGCCGTGAAGCTGGCGCTCACCTTGCGGGTACGGGGTGTCGAGGGTGGCTCGGCGTTGGTGTTCGGGGGGACGGTGAGCGCCGACGGGCGGGTCGGGGAGCTTCCGGCGGATGCCGTTGCCGCTGCGGGGGTGCGGTTGGTGCGGCGGTTCGGGGAGAACCTGGGGGAGGTTGCGGGGGAGGCCTCTGAGGAGGCTGCGGCTGGGGTACCTACGGTCGTTGCGGACGTCGAGGATTCCGACGCCGAACTTTCTGATGAGCCTGATGAGCCTGGTGTGCTTGACGACGATGTTTTTGACGAGGGTGAGCAGGTTTCCGAGGGGTTCGTGGATGCGGGGGAGCCGCCGGCGGAGGCGGCTCATGCGCGGCGGACGATGATCGGGCGTAGTGCGGAGGAGGTTGATCATGCGCCTCCGCGGGGGCGGTATGCGCCTGTGCCGCCGCCGGAGCAGGTGTCTGGGAGTGTGACGTTGCGGTGGGCTGCGCCGGCTGCGGCGTTGGTGGTGGCGTCGGTGATTGTCGCGGGGCGGGTGCTGCGGAAGCGGCGCTGAATCGGTGGGGTTTGTTTCGCCCCCGCCGCCCCTACCCGTCCCATCCCTGGGGGCTGCGCCCCCAGACCCCCATATCGCGCTGAACGCGCTCGTCCTCAAACGCCGGACAGGCTGGATGTGGTGCCGGCCGGGGCTTGATCTTTTAGCCCGTCCGGCGTTTGAGGACAAAGGGGGTCTGGGGGCGCAGCCCCCAGGGATGGGAATGGGTAGGGGCGGCGGGGGCGAAGAAGTGGCCGGTAGGGTCGGGGTGTGAGTAGTGATGACTTCAGCTTGGGCGCGGGTGACGCGGAAGTGACCCTGCAGCCGGGGAACGGTGGGCGGGTCGGTGGGCTGCGGGTCGGCGGTGTCGAGCTGTTGCGGCAGGGCGAGCGGTTCGGGTGCTTTCCGATGGTTCCTTGGTGCGGCCGCATCCGGGACGGCCGGTTCCTCGACGGCGGCACAGTGCGGCAACTGCCGCTCAACTCCCCACCCCACGCCATCCACGGCACCGTCCGCGACGGCGCCTGGCGCGTCGCCCGCAGGACGGCCGACGAGGCCGTCATCACGTACGACCTGGTCGACCCCTGGCCCTACCCTGGCCGCGTTACCCAGGTCGTCCGCCTCACCGCGGACTCCCTCACGCTCACCATGGCCGTAGAGGCGCACGAGTCTTCGTTTCCGGCGCAGATCGGCTGGCATCCGTGGTTCAACCGGAACCTCGGAGCTCTCGGGGGTGAGGACGTACGGCTCTCCTTCGAACCCTCCTGGCAGGAGGAGCGCGGTGATGATCACCTGCCCACCGGGAACCGGGTCGAGCCCAAGCCCGGGCCCTGGGACGACTGCTTCGGGATGCCCGGCAGTGTCGATGTGACGCTCACCTGGCCTGGGGAGCTGGAGCTGAAGGTGGCGAGCCCGGAGGAGTGGGTTGTCGTGTACGACGAGCAGGAGGCCGCCGTATGCGTGGAACCGCAGACCGGGCCGCCCGACGGGCTCAACAGCCTGCCCCGGCTCGTCACGCCCATCGAGCCGCTGGAGGCCACCACCACGTGGACTTGGCGGCGGCTGGGAGCTGTCTAAGCTGGCAGCATGACGACGACGGACGTGCGTGACGCGCTGCTGCAGCAGATCAAGGACAAGGCCGTAGTGCACGGCAAGGTGACCCTCTCCTCGGGGCTGGAGGCGGACTACTACGTCGACCTCCGCCGCGTCACCCTCGACGGCGAGGCCGCCCCGCTGGTCGGGCAGGTGCTCCTGGACCTGACCGCGGACCTTGACTTCGACGCGGTGGGCGGGCTCACGATGGGTGCCGACCCCGTCGCCGGCGCCATGCTGCACGCGGCCGCCTCGCGGGGGCAGAAGCTCGACGCCTTTGTCGTGCGCAAGGCCGCCAAGGCTCATGGCATGCAGCGGCGGGTCGAGGGCCCGGAGATCGCGGGGCGTCGGGTGTTGGTCGTCGAGGACACCTCCACCACCGGCGGGTCCCCGCTCACCGCCGTCGAGGCCGTGCGGGAGGCCGGTGCCGAAGTCGTCGGTGTCGCGACGATCGTCGACCGGGCCACCGGTGCCGCCGAGAAGATTCAGGAGGGCGCGGGGGTTCCCTATCTGTTCGCCTTCTCGAAGGACGAGCTGGGGCTGGACTGACAGCTCGGTCAGGTCAACCGGACCCGCACCTTTTCTGGGCGGGTCCGGGGGCGATTGCGATGTCGCCCCCGGTCGGATGCGACCAAGAATGATCAACATCGGTCAAGGGGGGGCGGTGTGTCTTCAAGACATGTTCAGATGCCCATCGAATTAGATAAACAAGGCGCCTGTACACAACTTCTTGTTAGCGTCGCGATGTGACCACACACTGCCGCTACCTCGGCGTTCTGAGGCTTTCCCAGGACAAGGACACCTCCACGTCGATCCAAGGCCAGCGAGAGGGCATCGAGTACCACGTCAACGCTCCCCACTTCTCCGGAAGCATCGTCGGCTGGGCGGAGGACACGGACGTGTCCGGAGGGCTGTCTCCGTTCAAGCGTCCGCAGTTCGGCACATGGCTGACGCGGCGGGCCGACGAGTTCGACGGGATCATCGCTCTGAAGGTGGACCGCCTCACCCGCCGGGCGCTCCACTTCAACCAACTCCTCGACTGGGGAAGCGAGAACGGCAAGCGCATCATCTGCGTGACCGAGGGATACGACTCCCAGAACCCGCAGACGAAGATGATCGCGCAGATGATGGCGGTCTTCGCGGAAGCCGAGCTCGACGTCATCACCCAGCGCATCAAGGACGGCGTACAGGACCGGCTCGACAATCGGTCCTGGATCAGCGGCACGCCGCCCATGGGATACGCCATCAAGAGCGTCCCGGGCCAGAATCGCAAGATCCTCGTACGTGACCCCGGTTACGCGCAGGTCATGGACCGCATCCTGCAGGGGATCGCCGATGGGAAGACGCTCAACAGGATCGCGCTCGAACTCAACGAGGCAAAGGAACTGACCTGGAGCGACTACCGGTTGACACTCCGTGGGCTGGAGCCGAAGGGCGCGTACTGGCAGCAGACCACGCTTGGCAACGCCGTACGGCGCCCCACGTTCGCGGGCGTTTACACGTACAAGGGCGAAGCCGTCGAGGACGGGAACGGGAACCCGGTTCTGATCGCGGAGGACCCGTTCATGCCTTTCGAGGACTGGTCGGGGCTTGTAGCGCGCCTGGAGCCGAAGAAGCAGGACGGGGAGGCTCGGGGGCGACTCTCGAAGCACGCTCTCACCGGGATCGCCCTCTGTGGCAGCTGCGGCAGCGGGCTCGGCTCCACCTCGGTGAACCAAAAGCACGGCCGGTACCACGCCTACTACCGCTGTTCGCGGCGCGCCAAGAAGGGCGCGTGCGAGGCGAAGATGAACATGCGTGTGTCCGAACTCGAAATGATCTTCGACGGGCTCTTCGACGACACCATCGGTGACCTTGAGGTGATGAGCAAGGTGCTGGGGAGTCGGCGCGAACTCGAAGGGGCCGTTGAAAAGGTCGAGCGGCGGCTGGTGAAGCTGGAGCACGACTACACCGCCGGGCGGTATGACACCCCGGACATGGAGGGGACGTACTGGCGACTCCTGAAGGCACAGACGGCGAAGCGCGCCTTGCTCCGGGAGCAGCTGGCGGAGGCGACGGAGGACACCTTCAAGGGCACGGGCAGGAGGTTTCGTGACGTCTGGGCCGGCATGGAGGCGCAGGATCGCAAGGCGTTCCTGCGTGAGCACGGTGTCAGTGTCCGGGTGTGGCAGGACCTGGTGCCCTGGGCCAAGTACAGCGCGGTCATCGATTTCGGGGACATCGTCGGCCTGGCCAGGGCGGCCGGACTTCGGCTCCCGGGTGGCGTGGAGCGGCTGATGAGCCACTACCGGTGCACCTCGGACGACATTCCCCGGCGGCCGGTACGGTGATCCCAATTACGCGGAGCGGGGTCTGACATGGTGGGAAACCGGTGACTATCGGGCGCTGTCACCCTGTCGGGGCAGCGGTAGCCTTGTCGGCGCATACAAGACGGCCGAACAGCCACGGCGCAGTGGCGCTCCCCGGCACGCGAAACCCGCACGAGAGGATTGTGTCTTGGCTATCGCAACCCCTGAGGTCTACAGCGAGATGCTCGACCGGGCCAAGGCGGCCAGGTTCGCCTACCCGGCCATCAACGTGACCTCGACCCAGACCCTGCACGCTGCGCTGCGCGGCTTCGCGGAGGCGGAGAGCGACGGCATCATCCAGATCTCGACGGGTGGTGCGGAGTTCCTCGGCGGGCAGTACAGCAAGGAGATGGTCACCGGTGCCGTCGCCCTGGCCGAGTTCGCGCACATCGTCGCCGAGAAGTACCCGGTCACGGTCGCCCTGCACACCGACCACTGCCCGAAGGACAAGCTCGACGGGTACGTACGGCCGCTGATCGCCGTATCCGAGGAGCGCGTGAAGGCCGGGCGCAACCCGCTCTTCCAGTCCCACATGTGGGACGGCTCCGCCGAGACCCTCGCCGACAACCTCTCCATCGCGCAGGAACTGCTGGAGCGGGCCCGCGCCGCCAAGATCATTCTTGAGGTCGAGATCACGCCCACGGGCGGGGAAGAGGACGGGGTCTCCCACGAGATCAACGACTCCCTCTACACCACCGTCGACGACGCCGTGCGTACGGTCGAGGCGCTGGGGCTCGGTGAGAAGGGGCGCTACCTGCTGGCCGCCTCCTTCGGCAACGTCCACGGCGTCTACAAGCCGGGCAACGTCGTGCTCCGCCCCGACCTCCTCAAGGAGCTGAACGACGGCGTCGCCGCGAAGTACGGCAAGCCCGCCGGCGCGCAGCCCTTCGACTTCGTCTTCCACGGTGGCTCCGGCTCCACGGAGGAGGAGATCGCGACCGCGCTGGAGAACGGCGTCGTCAAGATGAACCTCGACACGGACACGCAGTACGCCTTCACGCGTCCCGTCGCCGACCACATGTTCCGCAACTACGACGGCGTCCTCAAGGTCGACGGCGAGGTCGGTTCGAAGAGCACCTACGACCCGCGTACGTGGGGCAAGCTGGCCGAGAAGAGCATGGCCGCGCGTGTCGTCGAGGCCACGCAGAACCTGCGGTCGGCCGGTACGAAGATCAAGTAGTCCCCAAGGGTCCCTGGACCCTTTCGCGAGCCCGGCGTCCGTCCACTGTCGACGGCGCCGGGCTCGCTGTATACCTGGGGGCATGTCCGACGTGCGGATCGCCTCACCCCAGGGCAAGTGGATCCTGCTGACCACCGTCCTGGGCTCCAGCATGGCCCTGCTCGACTCGACCGTCGTGAACGTCGCGCTGCCGCGCATCGGCCGTGACCTCGACGCCGATCTGGCCGCCCTCCAGTGGACGGTCAACGCGTACATGCTGACGCTGGCCGGGCTGATCCTGCTGGGCGGTTCGCTGGGCGACCGGTACGGCCGCCGCAAGATCTTCGTGATCGGGGTGGTGTGGTTCGCCGTCGCCTCGCTGCTCTGCGGGCTCGCCCCGAACACGGGTGTGCTGGTCGCCGCCCGCGCGTTGCAGGGCATCGGCGGCGCCCTTCTGGTGCCCGGCTCCCTCGCCCTCATCCAGGCCTCCTTCCACCCCGACGACCGGGGGCGGGCGGTGGGGCTGTGGTCGGGCTTCGGGGGTATCGGCGCGGCCGTGGGCCCCTTCCTGGGCGGCTGGCTCGTGGACGGGCCCGGGTGGCGGTGGGTGTTCCTGCTCAACGTCCCGCTGGCGCTGGTGTGCGCTCCCATCGCCGTACGGCATGTCCCCGAGTCCGGTGACGGGCGTACGCGGCACGGGCGGTTCGATGTGCTGGGTGCGGCTCTGGGGGCTGTGGCGCTCGCTCTGGTGACGTACGCGCTGATCGAGGCCAGGGCCGGGTCCGTGGCGGTCGTGGTGTCGGCGGTGGTGGGTGTTGTGGCGGGGGTGGCCTTCGTGTACGTCGAGCGGGGGCGCGGTGGGGACGCGATGATGCCGCTGGACATCTTCGCCTCGCGTCAGTTCACGGCCGTCAATCTGGTGACCTTGTGTGTGTACGCGGCCTTTGGTGGCTTCTTCTTCCTCTCCGCCCTTCAGCTCCAGGTGGTGGCCGGTTACTCGGCCCTGGGCGCCGGTACGGCCTTGCTGCCCACCACCGCCCTGATGCTGCTGCTGTCCGCGCGCTCGGGGGAACTGGCGGAGCGGATCGGGCCGCGGGTTCCGTTGACGGTCGGGCCGTTGCTGTGTGCGGCGGGGATGCTGCTGATGCTTCGGGTGGGGGCCGGGGCGTCGTACGTCGCTGATGTGCTGCCCGCTGTGCTGGTGCTCGGGGTGGGCATGGTGACGTTGGTCGCGCCGCTCACGGCGAGTGTGCTGGCGTCGGTGGATGTCGCTCGGGCGGGGTTGGCCAGTGGGGTCAACAATGCGGCGGCTCGGGCGGCGGGGTTGGTGGCTGTGGCCGCGTTGCCGTTGGTTACGGGGATGGGGGCGGAGGCGTATCGGTCGGGGGTGATGTTCGACGAGGCGTTCGGGCGGGCGATGGTGGTGTGTGCGGGGGTGTTGGTGGTGGGGGCTGTGGTGGCGTTCCTGACGGTGCGGAGGCCGGTGCCGGGGTGTCGGCACCCCGAGTGCCGTACGCACGGCTCGGTGACGGCTCCGCCGCTGGAGGGTGAGCGCCTTTGATCTCGCCCCCGCCGCCCCTACCCGTCCCATCCCTGGGGGCTGCCGCCCCCAGACCCCCGCTGTCGGCCTGGACGGCCTCGTCCTCAAACGCCGGACGGGCTGAAAGATCAAGCTCCGGCCGGCACCACATCCAGCCCGTCCGGCGTTTGAGGACAAAAGGGGGTCTGGGGGCGCAGCCCCCAGGGATGGGAACGGGTAGGGGCGGCGGGGGCGATGCAGCAGACTGGAACCATGACCCTTCACGAAAACCTGCTCGGCGGGCCGCCCCCCACCCACCTCCCCGACCACCCCGAGCCCCGCGACCTCCTCGCGAACGGCACCGCCCCCGCCGACGTCGCCGCGAAGTACCCCACCTCCTCCCTCGCCTGGGCCCAGCTCGCCGACGACGCGTTCGAGCGGGGCAGCGTCGTGGAGTCGTACGCCTACGCCCGTACCGGATACCACCGCGGCCTGGACTCCCTGCGCCGCGCCGGCTGGAAGGGCCACGGACCCGTGCCGTGGGAGCACGAGCCGAACCGTGGCTTCCTGCGGGCCCTGCACGCCCTCGCCCGCGCCGCCGGCTCGATCGGCGAGCAGGAGGAGTACGAGCGCTGCACCCAGTTCCTCAAGGACTCCTCCCCGACGGCCGCCCAGACGCTCGGCTAGTCACCCTCTGTCCGCAAGGCCCGCCTGTGACCTGATCAGGCGGGCCTTGCGGATTCGGGGCACGATTGTGTTGGATGCCCCTGGGGACCGGGGCCCCCGTGTCGGAATTCGGCAGGGGCGGACCGCTACCCGGAGTACAACAGGAGACAGCGATGTCCCTCCAGGCTCAGCCCCCCGAGGCTTCGGAGCCCGAGACCCCGCATCTCGACTTCGCCGGTACGACGCCGTACGAGGACTATGTCCAGGCCGACGTCCTCACCCACCTCCAGCACACCCTCTCCGACGACCCCGGAGAGATGGTCTTCCTGGTGACGACCCAGGTCATGGAGCTGTGGTTCACCGTCATCGTGCACGAGTGGGAGACCGCGGCCAAGGCCTTGCGCGGGGATGACGTGCCCACCGCCGTCGCCGCCCTCAAGCGTTCCGTGCGTGAGCTGGACGCCCTCAACGCGTCGTGGCGGCCCCTCTCGCAGCTCACCCCGGCCCAGTTCAACTCCTACCGCGCCGCCCTCGGTGAGGGCTCCGGGTTCCAGTCCGCGATGTACCGGCGGATGGAGTTCCTGCTCGGCGAGAAGTCCGCGTCGATGCTCGTGCCCCACCGCGCCGCACCCCGCGTGCACGCCGAGCTGGAGAAGGCGCTGCACGAACCCAGCCTGTACGACGAGGTGTTGAGGCTCCTCGCGCGGCGCGGGTACGACATTCCGGACGCCGTGCTGTCGCGTGACGTGTCCTTGCGGTACGAGCCCTCCGCCGACGTCGAGGCCGCCTGGACGGCCCTCTACTCCGGTGACCCCGACGCCGAACTCGCCCGGCTCGGCGAGGCGTTGACCGACGTCGCCGAACTGGTGTGGCGCTGGCGCAACGACCATCTCGTCGCCACCCGGCGGGCCATGGGCGCCAAGGCCGGCACCGGCGGCTCCGCCGGGGTCGCCTGGCTGGAGAAACGCGCCCAGAAGAACGTCTTCCCCGAGCTGTGGACGGCGAGGTCCCATGTCTGAGCTGCTGCCTTCCAAGGACGACCAGGCCCGGGAACTCGACTCGCGTGACGAACTCGCCAAGGTGCGCGCGAAGTTCGTGCTCGACCACGGCGTCACCTACCTGGACGGGAACTCGCTCGGCGCGCTGCCCGCCGCCGTCCCGGAGCGGCTCGACGACGTCGTGCGCCGGGAGTGGGGCGAGCTGCGCATCCGGTCCTGGGACGAGAGCGGGTGGTGGACCGCGCCCGAGCGGATCGGGGATCGTATCGCTCCGCTGGTGGGGGCCGCGGCTGGGCAGGTCGTTGTCGGCGACTCCACAAGTGTCAATGTTTTCAAGGCACTTGTGGGGGCTGTGCGGCTTGCCGGGGGTGGGCGTGATGAGATTCTCGTCGACGCCACCACCTTTCCCACCGACGGTTACATCGCCGAGTCCGCCGCCCGGATGACCGGCTGCACCCTGCGCGCGCTCGAACCCGGTGCCGTACCGGGCGAGTTGAGCGACCGTACCGCCGCCGTGCTGCTCAACCACGTCGACTACCGCACCGGCCGCCTCCACGATCTGCCCGCCCTCACGGCCGCGATCCACGCGTCCGGTGCCCTGGCCGTCTGGGACCTGTGCCACAGCGCGGGCGCCCTGCCGGTCGGGCTCGACGAGCACGGCGTCGATCTCGCGGTGGGGTGTACGTACAAGTACCTCAACGGGGGGCCCGGTTCGCCCGCCTACCTGTACGTCCGGCAGCAGCACCAGGAGCGGTTCGACTCGCCCCTGCCCGGCTGGACCTCGCACGCCGATCCCTTCGGCATGCGGCCCGAGTACGCCCCGGCCCCGGGTGCGACGCGCGGGCGGGTCGGTACGCCGGACATCCTCTCGATGCTCGCCCTGGAGGCGGCTCTCGAGGTCTGGGACGGGGTCTCCATCGACGCCGTACGCGCCAAGTCCCTCGCCCTGACCGACTTCTTCCTGGAGTGCGTCGACGAGTACGTGCCCGAGGGGCGGGTGGAGTCCGTCACGCCGGCCGATCACGCCCGGCGCGGGAGCCAGGTCGCCCTGCGGTGCTCCGACGCGGGGGACGTCATGGCGCGGCTCATCGAGCGGGGAGTCGTGGGCGACTTCCGGCGGCCGGACGTGCTGCGGTTCGGGTTCACGCCGCTGTACGTCGGGTTCGCGGACGTGGAGCGGGCGGCCCGGGTGCTGGGCGAAGTCGTCGCCGGCTGAGCCCTGTTCGGTGACGGTCGGTGTGGTGTGCGCACCGGCCGTCCTGGACGCCCGTAGCAGGGCAGAACCGTTTCAACCCTCACCGGGCGTCACTTCCGCGTGTCGACGCACGTCACGGGCCTGATAGCGTCCCCGGCAACGGCCGAATTCTCTCCAGGTCCGCCAAGTACGTTTCGTCGCTGAGAGGTTGAAGCATGTCGGACGATGCCGCAGAGGCCGCCGCCGCGGAAGAGGCGTCGGCCTTCTCGCACCCGCCCGTCGACGCCGACGTCACCGCCGCCTACGGCGACCACCCCGATCAGGTGATCGACTTCTACGCCCCGCAGGGTCCGCACGGCCCCGAGGCGCTTCCCGGCGACGGGACCGTGCCGCTGGTCGTCGTCCTGCACGGGGGTGCCTGGCGGGCGCCGTACGACCGCCGGCACATCACGCCGTTCGCCGGGTTCCTGGCCCGGCGCGGGTTCGCCGTCGCCAACGTGGAGTACCGGCGGGGCGGCGACAGCCCCTCCGTCGCCGGGCGCTGGCCCGACACCTTCGACGACGTCGCGGCGGCGCTCGACGCCCTGCCCGCCCTCGTACGGGCCCACCTCCCGCAGGCCGATCCGCGCCGTATGGTCGTCACCGGGCACTCGGCGGGCGGGCACCTGGCCCTGTGGGTCGCCGCCCGGCATCTGCTGCCCGCCGACGCGCCCTGGTTCACCGCCCGTCCCGCACCCTTCCGAGGTGTGGTCGCGCTCGCCCCGATCGCGGACTTCGCCGTCGCCGAGAAGCTGGACGTCTGCTCCGACGCCGTACGTCAACTCCTCGGCGGAGAAGGGCACTTCGCCGAGCGTCAGCCTTACGCCGACCCGGCGCTCCTGCTCCCCACCGGCATCGCGACCACCCTCGTACAGGGGCGGGCCGACCTCGTCGTACCGCAGATCGTCGCCGAGTCGTACGCGGACGCGGCGGCGAAGGCCGGTGAGGTGGTCGGGCTGACGCTGCTTGAGGACGTCGGGCACTTCCCGCTGATCGACCCGGTGGCGGACGCGTGCGCGGTGGTGGCGGAGGAGATCGCGCAGCTGGCGTGGTGAGCGGCCCCCTTCGGCCGTCCCGTAGTACCTGAGACGGACCCCGGAGAACCCCTCTCACTGCTGACGACTGCCGCCCGCCCGCCGCCTACCGTGCTGTATGTGACTGAGACGACACACACGCAGCCGAACCCCAGGCCGAAGCGGGGGGACGAGGCTCTGTTCAGCAGCCCCGAGTTCCGGGTGGCCATGGACGCGCTGGCGGGGCTGCGCGCGGACCTGTTCCACGACGCGTTCGCCTACCGCGCGCTGCCCCCGAGGGACAGGCCCGGCCGGATCGCCCGGGTGCTGCCCGGGCGGCTGCGCCCGTACGCGGTCTGGGCGCCGCACGCCCTGGTGGGCGCGGCCGGGATGCTGGCGCTGCTGGTCTCCTTCGCGAGCAGCAGGGGCGACCTGATCCAAGCACTGGCGATGACCGTCTTCACGCTGGGGCCGATCCTGCTGACGCTGGTCCGGCCGGTCGGGGCCTTCTGGTTCTCCCTGGTCTCGATCCCGGTCGTCGCCGTGATCGGCCAGAACTGGGACGGCGACTACGGGAGCGGTAACTACCCCTGGCAGCCCGCGAGTTTCGTCGCGCACCTGGTGGTGCTGACGGTCGTGGCCGCCCGGACCCGGCCGCGTACGGCCGCCTGGATGTGGGCGCTGACGGCGGTGTACGCCATGGGCGCCGAGAGCCTCTTCGGCAACCGGTACTTCAACAGCAACGCCGTGCCCTTCCTCTTCGTCGCCGCGCTGGCCCTGCTCATGGTGAGCATGCTGCTGGTGCGCCGGGCCGCCGAGCAGGAGGTGACCGCGCAGCAGACGGTGACCGCGCACGAGCGGTCCAAGCGCACGCTGCTGGAGGAGCGCACGACCATCGCGCGCGAGCTGCACGATGTCGTCGCGCATCACATGTCGGTGGTCGCCATCCAGGCGGAGGCGGCGCCCTACCGGGTGGAGAACCCGCCCGAGGAGCTGACGAAGGCCTTCGCGACGATCCGCGAGAACGCGGTGGCGGCTCTCACGGAACTGCGCCGCGTCCTGGGTGTGGTCCGGGCGGAGGACTACGAAGCCCCCGACGCCCCGCAGCCGACCCTGGCCGACCTCGACGGGCTGCTCGCCAATGTGCGGGAAGCAGGCCTGGACGTGGAGAAGGTGGTGACCGGCGCGGTGCGTGAACTCCCGCAGGGCGTCGAGCTGTCGGCGTACCGGATCGTGCAGGAGGCGCTGAGCAACACGCTGCGGCACGCGCCGGGAGCGGGTGCGCGGGTCGAAATCGGTTATGTGCTGGGCGGGTTGGGGCTGCGGATCGTCAACGGCCCGGTGACGGAGGTGTCGTTCGTGAAGCAGACCCCGACGGAGGGCGCGGGGCACGGGCTCACGGGGATGCGGGAGCGGGTCTCCATGCTCGGCGGCGAGATGACGACGGGTCCGGTGGACGGCGGAGGTTACGAGGTCACCGTCTTCCTGCCGGTCGCGAGCACGAACGAGGACGGGGGAGACGGGGCATGAGTGACGCTCGTACGATCCGGGTGCTGATCGCGGACGACCAGATGATGGTCCGCGAGGGCTTCTCCGTGCTGCTGAACGCCATGCCGGACATCGAGGTCGTCGGCGAGGCGGTGAACGGCCGGGAGGCGGTGGAGCGGGTGCGTGAACTCGCCCCGGACGTCGTCCTGATGGACATCCGGATGCCCGAGATGAACGGTATCGAGGCGACCCGGGAGATCGTCGCGGCGGACGGTACGGCGAAGGTCCTGGTGCTGACGACGTTCGACCTCGACGAGTACGTGTACCAGGCGCTACGGGCGGGCGCGTCGGGCTTCCTGCTGAAGGACGCGTCGGCACGCCAACTGGCGGACGGGGTACGGGTGGTGGCGGCCGGCGAGGCCCTGCTGGCGCCCTCCGTCACCCGGCGTCTGATCACCGAGTTCTCCAAGCTCTCCGAGGCGCCGAGGCTGATGCCGGGCGCGCAGGCGGCGTACGGCGATCTGACCGACCGGGAGACCGAGGTGCTGGTGCTCATCGCGCAGGGGCTGTCGAACGTCGAGATCGCCGGGCAGCTGGTGGTCGCCGAGTCGACGATCAAGACGCATGTCAGCCGCATCCTGGTGAAACTCGGACTGCGGGACCGTACGCAGGCGGCGGTGTTCGCGTACGAGGCGCGGCTGGTGACGCCGGGGTGAGTGCGGTGAGTACGGCTACGGTGAGGCGATGGGAATGGCTATGGAGCAGCGCATCACCTTGATCACGCTGGGCGTCGCCGATCTGGCCCGCGCGAAGGCCTTCTACGAGGCTCTGGGCTGGCGGGGACAGGAGGTCGAGGAGACGGTCTTCTTCCAGGCGGGTGGGCTGGGGTTCGTCCTGTGGGACCGGGACAAGCTCGCGGTCGACTGCGGACTGGAGCCCGGAGAGAAGGCGGCGGCAGGCGGCTTCGGCGGGATCGCGCTCGCCCACAACGTCCGCTCCGACGCGGAGGCCGACGCCCTGCTCGCGGCGGCGGAACGGGCCGGCGGGACCGTCACCAAACCGGCGGTCGTCAACGCGGTCGGCTTCTACTCCGGGGCCTTCGTCGATCCGGACGGCCACGCGTGGGAGGTCGCGCACAACCCGGGGTTCCCGCTGGCGGCGGACGGTTCGGTGACGATCCCCGATTTCGGCGACTAGGCAGGGCGGGGCGGGTCATCTGCGGCCGAGATAGAGCCCCAGCGCCTTCCGCAGCATCTTGCCCTGGCTGCCCACCGGGAGTTCCCACTCGCCGAGGTACTCCACCGCCTGGCCGCCGGCGCCCGTCTTGAAGTGGAGCCGGCCGAGGAGGCGGTCCTCGGTGAGGGCGGGGGTGATGGAGCGCAGGTCGTACGTCTCGGCGCCCGCCGCCTGTGCGTCGCACAGCATCCGCCACAACAGCGCGCTGCTGGGCCGCAGTTGGCGACCTCGGGAGCCGGAGGCGGCGTACGAGTGCCAGACCCGTGAGCCGACGTTGATCATGAGCGCGCCGGAGAGGACCTCGCCCTCGTACTCGGCGACGTACAGGCGCAGCCGGTCCTCGTCCTCGCTGTTCAGGGCCCGCCACATGCGCCGGAAGTAGTCCAGCGGGCGGGCCTTGAAGCCGTCGTGGGCGGCGGTCGCGGTGTACAGGCGGTGGAACTCGGGCAGGTCGTCGTCCGAGACCCACGAGACCTGGACGCCCGCGGTCTCGGCCGTACGCAGGGACTGTTCCCAGTGCGGTGCGAGGGCGTCGCGAAGATCGTCGACCGAGCGTCCGGCGAGCGGTATGTGACAGCCGTAGCGCGGCTGCCCGAGGCCGAAACCGCTGTCGTCGCCCTCGTCGCAGGGCCGCCACCCGAGCCGCCGCAGCCGCTCGGCGGCGTCGAGCGCGTAGCCGTCGATACCGGCGGCGGGCAGCTCGCGCAGATGGCGTACGTCGGGGTCGGCGAGGCCCGCCGTGACGGTGGCCGCGTCCCAGTGCCGTACGACGAGGGGCGGCCCGATCCGTACCGAGAACGCCCCGATGCGCTCCAGGTGGGCGACGAGCGGATCCAGCCAGCGCTCCAGCCGAGGGGTCCGCCAGTCGATGGCGGGCCCGTCGGGGAGATAGGCGAGGTAGCGCCGGGTGCCGGGCAGCGGCCGGTAGAGGACGAGGGCGGCAGCGACCAGCTCAGTGCCGTCCGACTCGAACCAGCCGATGCTCTCCGGCAGCCAGTCGGGCTTCACGCCGCCCCACTCGGGGATCTGGAGATGGCTGGCGTCGGGACGCAGCCGGAGATGGGCCAGATGTTCCTCGCGCGTGATCTCCCGCACGTACAGGCTGGACATGGGTGGGGTACTCCTGTTCGGGGGCGGCCACCGTAAGCCGGGGATCACCTGGTGGGTCAAGGGTTCACGGGAGAAGGTTCACCGACGGGAACCCGAACACCTTTCCTGGTCAGGTGGGGGTGGCTCGGGCTAGCGTCCGTGCATGGCAGTTGCTTCCGACCTCGCATTCGACCCGTGGGACCCGGCGTTCGTCGCGGACCCGTACCCCGCGTACGCGGAGCTGCGCGCCCGCGGCAGGGTCGTGTACTACGAACCCACGAACCAGTGGCTGGTCCCGCACCACGCGGACGTCTCGACGCTGCTGCGCGACCGCCGCCTGGGCCGCACCTACCAGCACCGCTTCACCCACGAGGACTTCGGCCGTACGGCGCCCCCGCCGGAGCACGAGCCGTTCCACACCCTCAACGACCACGGCATGCTGGACCTCGAACCGCCGGACCACACCCGTATCCGCCGCCTGGTGTCGAAGGCGTTCACGCCGAGGACGGTCGAGGGTCTGAAGCCGTACGTGGAGCGGCTGGCGGGCGAGCTGGTGGCCGACCTGGTGAAGGCGGGCGGCGGCGACCTGCTCACCGATGTGGCGGAGCCGCTCCCGGTGGCGGTGATCGCGGAGATGCTGGGCATCCCGGAGGCCGACCGCGCCCCGCTGCGCCCCTGGTCGGCGGACATCTGCGGCATGTACGAGCTGAACCCGTCGCAGGACACGGCGGCGAGGGCGGTACGGGCGTCGGAGGAGTTCACGGAGTACTTGCGACACCTGATCGCGACCCGCCGCGCCGAACCCGGCGACGACCTGATCTCGGGCTTGATCGCCGCGTACGACGAGGGCGACCGCCTGACGGAACAGGAAATGATCTCGACGTGCGTGCTCCTGCTGAACGCGGGCCACGAGGCGACGGTCAACGCGACGGTGAACGGCTGGTGGGCCCTGTTCCGCAACCCCGCCCAGCTGGCGGCCCTGCGCGCGGACCACTCCCTGATCCCCTCCGCCGTAGAGGAGCTGATGCGGTACGACACCCCGCTCCAGCTCTTCGAACGCTGGGTGCTGGACGAGATCGAGATCGACGGGACGGTGATCCCGAGGGGGAGTGAGGTGGCGCTGCTGTTCGGCGCGGCCAACCACGACCCGGAGGTCTTCGCGGACCCGGGCGTGCTGGACCTGACCCGGACGGAGAACCCGCACATCTCCTTCAGCGCGGGGATTCACTACTGCATCGGGGCTCCACTGGCGCGGATCGAGCTGGCGGCGTCGATGGGGGCGCTGCTGCGGGGGGCGCCGACGTTGGGGTTGGCGACGGATCCGGTGCGGAAGCCGAACTTTGTGATCAGGGGGTTGGAGGGGCTGAGCGTCGAGGTGGGGCGGAGATAACGGGCTGATCACTCGTTCGGATGATCAGCCGGTCGAACCGGGAACAGCACGCCCATGACCTCGGCAAGCTGGTGCGCGCCTGAGAAGGAGGGCACCATGACGGTTATGGCGCAGCACATGTCCCCGATGACCGTAGAGGAATTCGAGAAGCTCGCTGCATTCGTGGCCAGGGAGTTCGAAGCCGTCAGGTTGGAGTTCATCAACGGACGGATCGGGATCAAGGGCATGACGGACGGCAACCACAGCGAGGTCATCAGGTGGTTGCAGGAGTGCTGCCTGCTGGCCGGTACCGGTCTGTGGCTGTACGGAGGCGGGGAACTGGGCCTGCGGATCGAGAAGTACCGCAAGGGCCGGGCGCTCCCGGACGCCGTGCTCGCGCCCCGGGGAACGTTCGCGGGAAAGGGGGACTGGGCCGACACCAACGGTGTGATCATGACGGTCGAGGTGACTTCCTACGACGCGGACACCCACCGGCGTGACCGCGAGGAGAAGCCCTTCGGCTACGCCGACGCCGGGATCCCGTACTACCTGCTGATCGACCGCGACGACTGCTCGGTGACGCTGTACGGCGATCCGGCACCGGGCGTCGGCTACCGCAGCACCGACAAGAAGCCGTTCGGTGCGAAGCTCTCGCTCCCCGAGCCCATCGGCATCGCACTCGACACCGAGGAACTCAGGCAGTACGTCGACTGAGAATGCTGTGATCAGGGGGTTGGAGGGGCTGAGCGTCGAGCTCTGAGCCGGGCGCCGAGGGCCCGTACGAGAGCCCAGGCGGTCAGGCCGGTGGCGGTTCCGGCGAGGGTCAGCAGCGGCAGCTCGGCGTAGAAGACGCTCCAGTCGGGGCCCTGCTCGAAGCGCCGGACCCGGCCCTGAGCCCTGACGAACCACACCACCAGCCCCACGCCCACCCCGAGAGCGACGGTCAGACATCCTCCGGCGGCCTGTGCGCGTTGTCCCATGTCTGCGAAGGACGCGGGCGGGTCGCCGGGGGTTCCGGTTCTCACCTCAGGTGCGGCCGGAGGTGGCCTCTCATGCGCTCAGATCCCGGCGCCGCAGCCCAACCAACCCCGCACCCACCAGCCCCACCGCCACCCCCGTGAGGATCAGCAGCGGCGGCCAACTCATCTCCTCGCCCGGCAACTTGGGCAGATGTCCGAACGGTGACAGGTCAAGCACGCCCTGCGGTACGTCCAGTGCCGGGCCGATCCAGCCCACCAGCAGCGCGAACCCGGCAACACCCCAGGCTCCGACCGACAGTTGGGGTGACACCCCGTGCAGCAGGACCGCCAGGCCGCCCAGGACCCATACCGCCGGGACCTGTACCAGGCTCGCGCCGAGGATCGGGCCCAGTTCGGCGCCGTAGCCGAGGGCCAGGCCCAGGCCGCTCAGCAGCAGGATCAGGACCGTGCCGCCGAAGGCGATCGCCAGGTGGCCGCCGGCCCAGCGCAGTCGGCCCACCGCGTTGGCGAGGATCGGCTCCGCACGCTGCGAGGTCTCCTCCGTGTGCAGCCGGAGTACCGACGACACGACGTACAGCGCCGCCACCATGCCGAACATGCCGACCATCGTGGCCAGGAACGCGTCCTCGATGCCCGACTGGCCGCCCATCCGCTCGATGATCTCCCGGGTTTTGGCGTTGTCGCCGACCAGGTCCGCCGCGCCCTTCGTCAGCCCGCCGAAGGCGGTCCCCGCCGCGAGGAACCCGGCGCTCCAGCCGAACACGGAGCCCCGTTGCAGCCGCCAGGCCAGCGCGCCCGCCGTGCCCAGTCGGCCGGTCGCCGGGCCGGGGCGGGCCGCGACGAAGCTCATGCCCACATCCCTGCGGCCCGCCAACTCGTAGGCCAGGAAGCCTTGAACCGCCGTCGCGGCCACGAACAGCCCCAGTACCCACCAGCGTTCGTCCGCGAACGGCCGTACGTTCTCCAGCCAGCCGATCGGTGAGATCCAAGTCAGCGGTGACGAGCCGTCGTTCGTCGCGGAGTCGCCCGCCGCGCGCAGCACGAACGCCACGCCCAGCAGGCCACCCGTCAGGCCCTTCGCCAGCCGCGCGCTCTCCGTGAACTGCGCGACGATCGCCGTGAGCGTGGCGAACGCCGTTCCCACGCCTCCGATGCCCAGGCCCAGGGCGAGTGCGCCGGATGTGCCCTGGCCCGCCAGGCCCGCTGCGATCAGCAGTGCCAGGGTGGCGTTCGCGACCAGGGCTGTCAGCAGGGCCGCAGTCAGCGGTGCCCTGCGGCCCACCATCGCCGACGAGATCAGTTCCTGGCGTCCGCTCTCCTCCTCGTCGCGGGTGTGCCGTACGACGACGAGCAGGCTCATGACGCCGGCGAGGATCGCCGCGTAGCCGCCGATGCGCCAGGCGGTCAGGCCGCCGATCGAGTCGCTGAACACCGGGCCGTACGTGGCCCGGAGCGAGCTGTTGGTGAGCATCCGGCGGGCGATGTCGGCGCGTTCGGCGGGGGTGGAGTACACGCTCTCCAGGGAGCCGGGGAGGGAGAGGACCAGGAGGGCCGTCACCGCCACCCAGATCGGGACCATCACGCGGTCGCGGCGCAGGTTGAAGCGCACCAGGGCTCCGGTGCCCGCCAGTTGGCGCGAACCGACGGTCCTCCATACCGCCGGGGCCGATGTGAGGGCGGTCATCGGGTCACCGTCTCGTCCTGGTAGTGGCGCAGGAACAGCTCCTCCAGCGTCGGTGGCGTCGACCTCAGGGACCGTACGCCCGACTTGGTGAGCGAGCGCAGTACGGCGTCCAACTTGTCGGTGTCCACCTGGAGTTGGACCCGCAGGCCTTGTACGTCGACGTCGTGGACGCCCGGCAGGTGTGCCAACCCGTTGGGTGTGCCCGCCAGTTCGGCCGTGATGCTCGTCCTCGTGAGGTGGCGGAGGGCGGCCAGTGAGCCGGTCTCCACCGTGCGGCCCTTGCGGATGATGCTGACCCGGTCGCACAACTCCTCGACCTCGCTGAGGATGTGGGAGGAGAGCAGGATCGTACGGCCCCTGTCCCGCTCCTCCTCCACACAGCGCTGGAAGACCTCCTCCATCAACGGGTCCAGGCCCGACGTCGGTTCGTCGAGGATGAGCAGGTCCACGTCCGACGCGAACGCCGCCACCAGCGCGACCTTCTGGCGGTTGCCCTTCGAGTACGTGCGGCCCTTCTTCGTCGGGTCCAGCTCGAACCGTTCGATCAGATCCGCCCGGCGCCCTTTGTCGAGTCCGCCGCGCAGCCTGCCGTACAGGTCGATGACCTCGCCGCCGGAGAGGTTGCGCCACAGGGTGACGTCGCCGGGGACGTACGCGATCCGGCGGTGCACCTCCACCGCGTCCGCCCAAGGGTCCCGGCCCAGGATGCGCGCGGTGCCCGAGTCGGCGCGCAGCAGGCCGAGGAGGACCCGGATGGCCGTGGACTTTCCGGCGCCGTTGGGACCGAGGAAGCCGTGTACTTCGCCGGTCTCCACGGTGAGGTCGAGACCGTCCAGGGCGTGCGTCCTGCCGAACGACTTGTGGAGTCCGGACACCTCTAGGGCGGGGCTGGCCTTCGTCATGTTTCCGAACGTACGCTTACTTCAGAAATTTGTGAAGTTAAGGAAGCGTATGAATGACGGTTATGCTCTGCCTATGACGGAATCGGGTGCGGCGGAGAGTGGAACGGGGCGGGACCCCGAAGCCGTGTCGAGGTTCGTCGAGGGCTTCGCCGCCCAGCTCGTCGACGCCGGGATGCAGCGCATGGCCGCCCGTGTCTTCGCCGCGCTGCTCGCGTCCGACGCCGGTGCCATGTCCTCGGCCGAACTCGGCGAGCAGCTCCAGGTCAGCCCCGCCGCGGTCTCCGGCGCCGTGCGCTATCTGTCCCAGGTGCACATGGTGTCGAGGGAGCGCGAACCGGGCTCGCGGCGCGAGCGGTACCGGGTGCACAGCGACCAGTGGTACGAGGCGATCACCAACCGCGACGCCGTCCTCAAGCGCTGGGGGCAGACCCTGCGCGTGGGCGTCGACAGCCTCGGCGTCGACACTCCCGGCGGGCAGCGGATCGCCGAGACGCTCGCCTTCTTCGAGTACCTGGAGGGCGAACTGACCAAGCTGATGGACCGATGGAGAGAGGAACGGGCCCGAACCTTCGGCCAGGGATAAGAAAAACGCGCCCCAAAGGGGCGCGGGGCTGTGTCGATAGGCGGCTCCGCCGCCGGGGCGCGACCAGCCACAGCCGGCCCGCAGTTCCCCGACGGCAGTTCCCAGACGGCGCCTCCAGACGGCGCCCCCAGCGGAGCGCTACCGCTCCTTCGTCTCCTCCAGCACCGTCCGCCCCAGCAGCGCATACCGCTCCGGCGAGCGGCGCTTCAGGTAGGTGGCGTAGCCGATACCGCCCGCCGCGATCAGCGCGACCAGCCACGGCGTGGCCTTCAGGACCAGGGAGTCCGACTCCGTGCCCGCCGCGACGCCCATGTTGGACACCAGCAGCACCACCACCGCGAGCATCGCGATGCCGCCGACCAGCGGTGCCGTGAACGTCCGGAACCAGTGGCGGCTCTCCGGGTGGTTCTTGCGGAAGTACGCCAGCACCGCGAAGGAGCAGACGGCCTGGACGACGAGGATCGCCATGGTGCCGAGGATGGCCAGCAGGACGTACGTACCCGTGTACGGGTCCTTGCCCGCGAGCCAGAACGCGGCCAGCAGGACGCCGCTGATGACCGTCTGGACCAGGCCCGCGATGTGCGGGGAGCCGTGGTCGGCGTGGGTGCGGCCGATGGTGTTCTTGAGGGAGGGGAGTACGCCCTCACGGCCCAGCGCGTACATGTAGCGGGCCGCGCAGTTGTGGAAGGCCATGCCGCAGGCCAGCGAGCCGGTGATCATCAGCCACTGCATGACGACGACCGCCCAGTGGCCGACGTACTGCTCGGTGGGGTTGAAGAACAGGGCGAGGGGGTTCGAGGAGGAGGCCGCCGCGACGGCTTCCTTCTCGCCGTTGCCCGTGATGGCCATCCAGGAGACGAAGACGTAGAAGACGCCGACGCCCAGGACGCTGATCATCGTCGCCTTGGGGATGATCTTCTTCGGGTCGCGGGACTCCTCGCCGTACATCGCCGTCGACTCGAAGCCGACCCACGACCAGAAGGCGAAGAAGAGGCCGAGGCCCGCGCTGGTGCCCTGGAAGGCGTTGACCGGGTTGACCGGGCCGAACGTGAAGCCGTTCGGGCCGCCGCCGTGGAGGGCGACCGAGATGGCCATCGCGGCGAGGATCGTCACCTCGGTGGCGAGCAGGACGACCAGTAGCTTTTCGGCCACCGAGACGCCGAACCAGGTGCCCGTCGCGTTGATCGCGAGCATCAGGATCGCGAACAGCCACCAGGGGATGTCGGCGCCCGTCTGGTCCTTGATGGTCTCGGTGGCGAAGGTCGAGAAGATGCCGATCAGGGCGGGCTCGAAGACGACGTACGCGAAGGTGGCGAGCAGCCCGGAGGCCAGGCCGACCGTGCGGCCGAGGCCGTACGAGATGAAGCCGTAGAAGGCGCCGGTGGAGGTGATGTGCTTCGCCATCGAGGTGAATCCGACGGCAAAGATTGCCAGGACGACCATTGCGACGAGATAGCTCGCCGGGGCGCCGATGCCGTTGCCGGCCGACACCATGAAGGGCACGTTGCCCGTCATCGCGGTGATCGGCGCGGCGGTCGCGACGGCCATGAAGACCACGCCGAGCAACCCGATCGCGTTCGGCTTCAGCCGGTGAACCGTGCCGTCGTCGCCGGTACTCGTACTTTCCGCCGGGGCTACGCCCTCGTCCACTGCCATCGGGTGGCCCCTTCCTGGTTGTGCTGTCGATGGGGTGGAACTCTGTAGCCCAAATAAGTCGGTCAAGGGTCTCCGTGCGTTAAATGTTTGTCAACCAGACCTTTAGAAATCTGACGGCAACACGCGCCTCGTACGGTCGCCGCCATGAGTACGAACACCGGCACGTACACCGCCTCCCTCGGCGGCCACAGCTACCGCTTCGACTCCCTCGCGCGTCTGCTCGCCGCCGCGAGCCCCGAGCGCTCCGGCGACCGGCTGGCCGGCCTCGCCGCGGACTCCGCGCAGGAACGGGTCGCGGCGCGTTGGGCGTTGGCGGAGGTGCCGTTGGCTCGATTTCTCGCCGAGCCGGTGATTCCGTACGAGGACGACGACGTGACCCGGCTGATCGTGGACACGCACGACCTGGCCGCCTTCGCGCCGGTGGCCGGGCTGACGGTGGGCGGGTTCCGGGAGTGGCTGCTGTCGGAGGCGGCGGACGCGGAGTCGCTGGCGGCGGTGTCGCCCGGGCTCACGCCCGAGATGGTGGCCGCGGTGTCCAAGCTGATGGGGAACGCGGACCTGGTCGCGGTGGCGCGCAAGGTACGGGTGGTGACGGCCTTCCGCTCGACGATCGGCCTGCCGGGCCGGTTGGCCACCCGCCTCCAGCCCAACCACCCGACGGACGACCCGGCGGGTGTCGCGGCCGCGTTGCTGGACGGGTTGCTGCTGGGCTCGGGCGACGCGGTGATCGGCATCAACCCGGCGACGGACAGCCCGAAGGCGGTACGTGACCTGCTGGAACTGCTGGACGGAGTCATCCAGCGATACGCGATCCCGACGCAGTCGTGCGTGCTGTGCCACGTCACGACGAGTGTGGACCTGATGGAGCGCGGGGCGCCGGTGGACCTGGTGTTCCAGTCGATAGCCGGTACGCAGGCCGCGAACGCGTCTTTCGGGGTGACCCTGGGCCTGCTGGACGAGGCACATGCGGCGGCGGGGGAGCTGAAGCGGGGGACGGTCGGACAGAACGCCCTCTATTTCGAGACCGGGCAGGGCAGCGCGCTGTCCGCCGACGCGCACCACGGGGTGGACCAGCAGACGGTCGAGGCACGGGCGTACGCGGTGGCCCGCCGCTACGACCCCCTGCTCGTGAACACGGTGGTCGGCTTCATCGGCCCGGAGTACCTGTACGACGGCCGTCAGATCCTCCGCGCGGCCCTGGAGGACCACTTCTGCGGCAAGCTGCTCGGCCTGCCCATGGGCCTGGACATCTGCTACACGAACCACGCCGACGCGGACGACGACGACATCGCCACGATGCTGACGATGCTGGGAGTCGCGGGCGCGTCCTTCGTGATCTGCACCCCGGGCGGCGACGACATCATGCTCAACTACCAATCCGCCTCGTACCACGACGCGTTGTACCTCCGCGAGGTCCTCGGGCTGCGCCCGGCACCGGAGTTCGAGGCTTGGTTGGAGGGGATCGGCCTGCTGGACGAGCGGGGTGCGATCAGGGACGTCTCGGGTACGGCGCATCCGCTGACGGCGATCGGAAGGGAGCTGGCGGCATGACGGAGCGTCAAGTGGCCGCGGTGGCGGATGACTTGCGGATGGGCGCAGGCTCGTACGGAGTGGGGCGAGTGACATGACGGAACGTCAATTGGCCGAGGTGACGGACGACTTGCCCATGTGGGCGGCGCTACGTCGGCACACACAGGCCAGGATCGGCCTGGGCCGCGCGGGCTCGGCCCTCCCCACGCGCCACCGCCTCGAACTTCAGGCCGCGCATGCCGCCGCCCGGGACGCGGTGCACTCGCCGTTCGACCCGGAGGTGGTCGCGGCCGGCCTGACGGGCGAGCCGACGGTACGGGTCCGCAGCGCCGCCGGTGACCGGCTCACCTACCTCCAGCGCCCCGACCTGGGGCGCCGGCTCGACGACATCGACCGTGCCCACCTCCCCGGCGGGGACTGGGACCTGGTGTTCGTCGTGGCCGACGGTCTGTCCAGCCGGGCGGTGCACGAGCATGCGGCGCCGATGGTGCGGGCGACGACGGCACTGCTGGACCCGGTGCTGCGGGTGGCCCCGGTGATCCTCGCCGAACAGGCCCGGGTGGCCCTCGGCGACGACGTGGCCCACGCCATGGGCGCCACGATGGTGGTCGTCCTGATCGGCGAACGGCCCGGCATGTCGGCGGCGGACTCGCTGGGCGCGTATCTGACATACGCCCCGCGCCCCGGCACGACCACGGACGCGGACCGCAACTGCCTGTCCAACATTCGGCCCCCGCTGGGCCTGACGTACGAGACGGCGGCGGCGAAGCTGGCGGGGTTGATGGGGCGGGCGCGGGAGTTGGGGCTGACGGGGGTGGGGCTGAAGGACGAGCTGCCTTCGCCCCCGCCGCCCCTACCCGTCCCATCCCTGGGGGCTGCCGCCCCCAGACCCCCGCTGTCGGCCTGAACGGCCTCGTCCTCAAACGCCGGACGGGCTGAAAGACCACCCCCGGCCGGCACCATCCAGCCCCTCCGGCGTTTGAGGAGCGGGGGTTCGGGGGCAGCGCCCCCGAAGGATGGGACGGGTAGGGGCGGCGGGGGCGAGGAAAAGCACCCCCCCACCCCCCTCACCCCGGCAACGTCAACCCCCACGCCCCCTCCCGCACCACCCACGTCCGCCTCCGCACCGGCCCGGACACCACCCCCGCATCCGCCCGGTACCGGAAATCCGCCCCGGACACCGTCACCCGCCGCCCCACCGCGCACAGCGGAGACGCCTCCGCACCCACCGACACCGGCCGTACCTCCACCCGCGCGCCCCCGGCCTCCCCGGGGGTCAGGGTCACCGCCTCCACGGGCTGGTCCAGGTCGACGAGGGTCACCCCGTCCACCTCGACGCGGAGTCGCGACGGGCCGGGGCCGGGTACCGGAGCCACCCGCGCACCCCGGGTCGGCCGTGCCGCCAGGGTCCGTACCAGCGACTGGCACGTCCGCAGCCAGGGGTGGGGTGAGGCATCCACCTCCACACCCACCTCCCGTATCGCCGGAATCCGCACCGCCCCCACCACCACCCCGTCACTGTCGTCCACGAGCAGGTCCAGGCGGCGCTCCGCGCCCTCCAGGACCGCTCGTGCCGCCGCCACCGCGCCCGTGGGGACGCCGAGCGAGCGGGCCAGGGAGAGGACGCCGGCCGCGCCCACCGGGACGACCGACAGTGCACATCCGGCCAGCTCCCGTTGCCGGTGGAGGAGGGCCACCGTACGGAGCAGAGCCCTGTCGTCGCCGATCACCACCGGTCGGCGCGAGCCCCTCCTCGACAGGGCCCGGGCGAATTCCTCGGGGCCGTCCGGGAGGCACACTTTTGTGGTCGCACCCGCGCTGAGCACGTCTTTCGCGATTCGTACAGACTCGCCGTCCGTCCGCCGGGCGACCGGGTCGATGACCACGAGGAGCTGGTCGGAAGTCGCCACCTCGGTCATGCCTCGCTTCCTCGGGTAGCATCTTTGTGCAAGAGCCCCTTGCGCTATTGCGCCAGGGGCTTCGTCTATTCCGGGGCATCCGGGTCCGACGGGTTGCGGCCGATGAGGGTCGCCGGTGTACGAGGCATGAGCCGAGAAGCTCTGTCACGTACGCCCCTGGCCTTGGACATGCCCCGCCCGGAAGGGGTGTACGCGCGTGCCCGCACTTGTGCTGCTCGGTGCTCAGTGGGGTGACGAAGGCAAGGGGAAGGCCACGGACCTGCTTGGTGGGTCTGTGGACTATGTGGTGCGCTACCAGGGCGGCAACAACGCCGGCCACACGGTAGTCGTGGGCGATCAGAAGTACGCCCTGCACCTCCTCCCTTCCGGAATCCTCACACCTGAATGCACACCCGTCATCGGCAACGGCGTCGTCGTCGACCCGTCGGTCCTGTTCTCCGAGCTGAACGGGCTGAACGAGCGAGGCGTCGACACGTCCAAGCTCCTGATCAGCGGTAACGCTCACATCATCACCCCGTACAACGTCACCGTGGACAAGGTGACGGAACGCTTCCTCGGGAAGCGGAAGATCGGGACGACCGGGCGCGGCATCGGCCCGACCTACGCCGACAAGATCAACCGGGTCGGTATCCGGGTCCAGGATCTCTACGACGAGTCGATCCTCACGCAGAAGGTCGAGGCGGCGCTGGACGGCAAGAACCAGCTCCTCACCAAGGTCTTCAACCGGCGCGCGATCGAGGCGGAGCAGATCGTCGAGGAGCTGCTGACGTACGCGGAGCGGCTGCGGCCGTACGTCGCCGACACCGTCCTGGTCCTCAACAAGGCCCTCGACGACAACAAGGTGGTCCTCTTCGAGGGCGGCCAGGGCACGCTCCTGGACATCGACCACGGGACCTATCCCTTCGTCACGTCCTCCAACCCCACCGCCGGTGGCGCGTGCACGGGCTCGGGCGTGGGCCCGACGAAGATCAGCCGGGTCATCGGCATCCTCAAGGCGTACACGACCCGCGTCGGCGCCGGCCCCTTCCCGACCGAGCTGTTCGACGAGGACGGTGACGCGCTGCGCCGCATCGGCGGCGAGCGGGGCGTCACGACCGGCCGCGACCGCCGCTGCGGCTGGTTCGACGCGGTCATCGCCCGCTACGCGACCCGCGTGAACGGCCTGACCGACTTCTTCCTCACCAAGCTCGACGTCCTGACGGGCTGGGAGGAGATCCCGGTCTGCGTGGCGTACGAGATCGACGGCAAGCGCGTCGAGGAACTCCCGTACTCCCAGACCGACTTCCACCACGCGAAGCCGATCTACGAGAACCTCCCCGGCTGGTCCGAGGACATCACCAAGGCGAAGTCCTTCTCCGACCTCCCGAAGAACGCCCAGGCGTACGTGAAGGCCCTGGAGGAGATGTCGGGCGCCCCGATCTCGGCGATCGGCGTCGGCCCGGGCCGCACGGAGACGATCGAGGTCAACTCGTTCATCTAAGTAGATGAGGGGCACCCCGTCCTACGGGGTGCCCCTCTCTCACGTCACGTCGTGAAGATGAAGTACTTCCACGCCCCGTGCGTCGTCGCGTTCACGTTGTCGCCCGACGTTCCGTCGATGTACGACGAGCGGATGCGGAAGCGGTAGCCGATGTCGTGGGCGCCGAGCAGTTCGACGCGGGAGATGCCGGCCGAGTCCAGGGCGAAGTACTGCGAGCCGCCGTCGTACCAGGCGCCCTCGTAGAAGTACTCGATCTGGAGGCGCTGCTCGCGGTTCGGGTACGCCGTCATGGACGTCGTGAACAGCGGGTTCGTGGCCTGGTGGAAGTAGGCGTACGTCTGGCCGTACACCTTCTTGTTCTTGTACTGGCGGCTGATCGTCGTCGACACCTTGACCTTGGTGTAGACCGTGCTGGCCACCGACTTGGGCGCGTAGCGCGCGTCGCCCGTGAAGCGTGCCGTGAGGCGGGTGTCGCGGGTGAGCTTGTACGTGGCCGAGAAGTCGCCGTTCCTGTTGACCGTGCCGGCCTTGACCAGCTTGTTGGGCGCGGAGCCATACGGGTCGGCCCAGATCTCGACCTTGCGGTTCTTGTACGTCTTGCCGAGGTGCGCCGTGAACTTGACGCTCTTCGCGTAGTCGTACGTCTTCTTGTTGTTGGAGAGGCGGATCGTGGTCGCCGCGCGCGAGACGTCGACCGCGTCCGAGCCACTGCTCGCCAGGTGGTTGGCGTCGCCCGCGTACGACAGCGTGTACGTCACCCTGCCGCCGACCGGCGGGCTGTTGGTGAAGGAGAACGTGCCGTTCGACGCGACCGTGGCCGTGCCGATCTTCTGGCCGTTCGGGTGCTCCAGGTCCTTGCGGGTGATCGTCAGCTTGGCGCCGGCGGGGACCGCCACCTTGCTGGTGATCTTGCCCTTGACCGTCAGCTTCTTCGCCCGTGCGGACTTGGTCGGGGCGGTGACGGAGACGCTGGTGACGGCCTTCGTCGGGGTGTTCAGGATGCGCAGCTCGTACGTGCCGTTCAGGGCCGTGATCGCGAACAGGCGGGACCTGTCCGGGGCCCAGCCGAGTCCCGTGTCGGCGAGCCTGCCGGTGCCGTCCGTCCTGGTGAGGTTGTAGTCCCGGACCGAGGTCGTGCCGCCCGGCTTGTAGACGTTCAGGCCCTGGCCGTACGTCGTGTCGTTGCCCGCCGCGACCGTGCCGTCGGGGGCGACGGCCACGGCGTTCGCGTTCCCCTGGCCGTTGGCGTACTTGCCGGCTGTCGTCAGGTCGGAGGTCTTGTACACCACGTGGTTGTACGGGTTCTGGGCGGCCACGACGACCCGTCCGCCGTCCGGCGTGACCGCGAGGTCACGCAGTCCGCCGCCCGCGACGGTCGTACGCGCGGTGGCCGTCGCGGTGCCCGACGAGACGTCGTACACGCCCAGGTCGGTCGTGGTCGCGCCCGGCAGGCCCGCCACCAGCGTGCTCGAACCCGGCGCCGCGTCCAGCACGGGCGCGGTGGCCCACGGCGTGGCCGCGTCGCCGTCCAGCGTGACCTTGTGCTCCGGGTCGGCCAGGTCGACCGAGCCGATGTTGCCGGTGCCGCCGCCCGTGGCACTGCCGTACCCGAACCACAGCTTGCCGCCCGCGAGGGCCACGGACTGCGGGTCGACGTCACCCGTCGCGTACCGCCCCGACTCCGTCCCCGTGGCCGTGTCGATGGCGAAGATCGCGTCGCCGGTGTCGCCGACGCCGTCGGGCACCGCCGCGTACAGCGTGCCGGAGTCGGGCGACAGCTCCAGGCCCTTGACGCCGCCCAGGCCGGACACTTCCCGGACGAAGTTGCCCTTGTAGTCCGTGACGACGATCCGGTCGCTGGCCGGGTCGCTCACGAAGACCCGCTGGTGGACGCCGTCCACAACGATGTCACCGAAGGAGACGATGCCCAGGTCCCGCTGGTCGTCCGCCATGGCCGTACCCGCGACGCCGGTCGTGAGCGCGACGGAACCGAATGTGAGTGCGACCGCGAGCGCGGTCGAGAGAGTGCGTCTGTGCACGATGTTTTCGAACCCCCCGGTACGAAAGTGCCCCTGAAGCGGGGCCACTTGGTCTCTGTGTAGAGCCAGTGAAGAGAAGCGTAGGTCACACCACTGACAGAAGGTTCACAGGGGGTTAACGGGACTGGTGGGAGCCTCTGATATCGCTGGAATTGACCGGGACATGGCCTGTCATGGCCTGTTCTTGGTTCCTGGGTGGCCGGTGTGCCGCCACGCTCTACGCGTGTAGCCATCGACCGCTCAGGAGTTCCCCCATGCCCATCTCGCCCATGAACCGCCGTGAGTTCGTGCAGAAGTCGGCCGTCACCGGCGCGGCCGTCGCCGTCGCGGGAGCGGCCGGTGCCGGTACCGCCGAGGCAGCCCAGCCCAAGCCCGCCGGGCACGGGCCCGCCAAGTGCCCCAAGACCTGGACGTTCTCCGTCCTGGGCACCACCGACCTGCACAGCCATGTCTTCGACTGGGACTACTACCTGGACAAGGCCTACTCCGACACGAAGGGCAACTCCGTCGGTGTCGCCCGGGTCGCCACGCTCATCAAGCAGCAGCGGGAGGCGAAGGGCGAGGAGCACGTCCTGCTCGTCGACGCCGGAGACATCATCCAGGGCACCTCCCTCGCGTACTACTTCGCGCGCGTGCAGCCCATCACCGACAAGGGCGCCCCGAAGCACCCGATGGCGGTCGCGATGAACCACATGCGCTACGACGCCGCCGCCCTCGGCAACCACGAGTTCAACTACGGCATCGAGGTCCTCCGGAAGTTCGAGAGCCAGTGTCACTTCCCCTTGCTGGGCGCGAACGCGCTCGACGCGAAGACGCTGAAGCCCGCCTTCCCGCCGTACACCGTGAAGCGGATCCGCGTGCCGGGCGCCCCCGACATCAAGGTCGGCATCCTCGGCCTGACCAACCCGGGCATCGCCCTCTGGGACAAGGACAACGTCAGCGGAAAGATGGTCTTCCCGGGCCTGGTCGAGCAGGCGAAGAAGTACGTGCCCCGGCTGCGCGCGCTCGGCTGTGACGTCGTCTTCCTGACCGACCACTCCGGGCTCGACGGTTCCTCGTCCTACGGCGACGAGCTGCCGTACGTCGAGAACGCCTCGAACCTCGTCGCCCAGCAGGTCCCCGGCATCGACGCGATCCTGGTCGGCCACACCCACGTCGAGGTGCCCTCGTACACGGTGAAGAACGACGAGACCGGCGAGGACGTGCTGCTGTCCGAGCCGTACTGCTGGGGCTACCGGCTCAGCGTCTTCGACTTCGAGCTGGAACTCGTGCGCGGGCAGTGGAAGGTCACCAAGAAGACCGCGCAGACCCTCAACCCCAACACGGTGGACGAGGACCCGGAGATCAGGAAGCTCCTGGAGGCCGACCACGAGCTGGTCGTGAAGTACGTCAACACGGCGGTCGGCACCTGCACCGAGGACCTCTCGGCGGCGGAGTCCTGCTGGAAGGACGTCCCGATCATGGACTTCATCCACCAGGTCCAGATGGACACGGTCAAGGCGGGGCTGTCGACGTCCGATGCCGCCCTGCCGCTCATCTCCGTCGCCGCGCCCTTCTCCCGCACCGCGGACATCCCGGCCGGCAGCGTCACCATCAAGGACATCGCCGGGCTCTACATCTACGACAACACCCTGTACGGCAAGAAGTTGACGGGTGCTCAGCTGAAGGACTACCTGGAGTACGCGGCGAAGTACTACCACCAGGTCCCGGTGGGCACGGCAGTTGACACCGCGACCCTCACCAACGCCAACAACTTCTGGGACTACATGTACGACACCGCCGCCGGAGTCGAGTACGAGATCGACATCGCGGCGGCGGACGGGTCGCGGATCAAGAACCTTGCCTACAAGGGCACTTCGGTCACGGACGACCAGGTGTTCGTCGTCGCCGTCAACAACTACCGCGCGAACGGCGGCAGCGGCTACCCGCACATCGCCGCCGCCGACATCGCGTACAGCTCCACGAACGAGATCCGCCAGCTGATGATCGACTACGTGACGTCGAAGGGGAGCCTGAACCCCGCCGACTTCGCCGTCACCAACTGGAGGCTGACGCAGGGCGGGACGGCGGTGTTCGCCGACTGAACCGGCTGATGGTCTGCCTTACGCGCGGCGCCGCAGCCGCGTGTAGGCGGCCAGGGAGCCGCCGGCGAACACCAGCGAGGCGCCGCCGAGGGACAGGGCGAGCGTGCCGCCGCCGTCACCGCCGGTGCTCGCCAACTGGGTGCCGGTGTTGGCCGGAGAGGTGGTGGGTGTGGGCGTGGGGGTGGCGGTGGTGCCGGTCGAGGCGGAGGCCGAGGACGTCGGCGTCGGGGTTGTGCCCGCGCTCGTGCTCGGGGATGCCGACTGGCCGCCGGTCAGGGTCACTTGGGCGGACGCGGCACCCACGTGGGTGCCCCGGAACGGGACGGACCCCTCGTTGACGATGATGCTCTCGGTGAGGGTGGCCTTGCCGAGCGGAGCGTTCGCCTTCCAGGAGACCCGTACCGGAACGGAACCGCTGCTGCCCGCCGGGACCTTGTGGTCGCGCTCGCGCAGATAGTGGCCGACCAGGCCGGGCTCGGCGGCCGCCGTCACCGGCGGCAGCGTGACCCAGGCGCCTCCCCGCTTCACCTGCACCGTCGCGTACTTGTCGGTGAACAGCACGCTGTTGACGTTGAGGTAGTCGGACGGCGTCGGGTTGACCAGGGTGGCGTCGAACTCGACGGGCGCCCCGCCGCGCACGGCCGTCGTGGGCACTCCGGCGAGCCCGGCGGCCAGGCCATGGACCGCGATCGTACGGATGTCACGCGCCTGGAGGACCCACGACCCGTCGGCCGCCCCGACGGACGAGGTCAGCCGGACGGAGCTCGCCCCGCCGTCGCTGTCGCCGTTGTGCGGTTCGCCCATGGGCAGCCCGAGGCGCAGGTGGAGGACACGGCTCTCGCCCGGGCCGAGCGTGATGGTGATAGGCAGCGCCCCCTGGAACGAACCGCTGGTGTACTCCATCGGCACCTGCTGCCAGGCCCCGCCGTCCGTGCGGTACCAGACGCCCAGGCCGTTCTTCGGCATGCCGGCCCCCGCGTCCGCGACCAGGTTGAGGAACAGGTCCTGCGACTCGGTGGCGGAGGTGTTGGTGATCTTCTCCGTGAACTCGACCGGCTGCCCGGCCAGCCCCACCGCTGCGGGCCCGGCCACGGACAGGGTGGTGTTGCAGCAGGTCTGCGCGGGCGCGGCCGACGGAGTCGGCGCCCCCGGCTCGGCCCACGCGGCGGGCGCGGCGGCCACCGCTCCCAGTGACATCAGCGCACAGGCCGCTCCCATGGCGAGTGGGCGACCGATACGAGCGGTGTGAGGTGTGTGAGCGGTGCGAAACATGAATCCCCCCGGATTCGCGAGTGGTGGGGTGGTGAGCCCCTGCGCTAGTAAGACGGAGTTGGGGCGGGATGGTTGCGGGAGAATTCGGCCTTTATCCGGACCGTACGGGTCCGCCACCAGGCATGATCCCCCCTAAAGAAACGCTTGCGTTTCGATCGAGACCGTCGTAGCTTGTGAGTACGAAACCGTTTCGTATCGATGGAAGGCGCGACGCCGATGACGACCTCTCCAGTGCTCCTGGCCGTCGCCCTCTCCCTCGTCTCCGCGCTCTGTTACGCCACGGCCGCCGTGGTCCAGGAGCGGACCGCCGCCGGCGCCGGGAACCTGCGCGGCGCCCTCACCCGTGCCTCGTGGTGGTGGGCGGTCCTCCTCAACGCCGCCGGCGCGCTGCTGCACGTGGTCGCCCTGCGCTACGGCCCCCTGAGCCTGGTGCAGCCGCTCGGCGTACTGACCCTGGTGGTGGCGGTACCGCTCGGCTCACTGGCGGCCCGCCGCCGCACCTCGGGCACCCAGTGGTCCGGCATGGCCCTCACCCTCGTAGGACTGACCGCCCTCCTGACGGTCACGGCCTCGGGCGGTACGCCGGACAGCGCGCTGAGCGGCACAGAGGTGCTGGTGGTGGCGCTCGCAGCCGCCACGCTCATCGCGGTGCTCGTACGCCTGACCACGGGCCGCTCCTCCCTGGCCGGCCTCGGCTTCGCGGCGGCCTCGGGCATCGCCTCCGGGGTCGGCTCGACGCTGGCCCAGAAGCTCGCGGTCGGACCGACGCTGTCCTGGAGCGCGGTGTCGGTCGCGATCCTGACCGTCGCCTTCGCGGCGGGCGGGCTGCTGCTGGCCCAGAAGGCCTACGGCAGCGGCCTCGGCGGCCCCCTCGCCCTGCTCACCCTCGTCAACCCGGTCGCCGCGTCCGCCATCGGCGTCACCCTGCTCGGCGAGGGCTTCCAGTACGGCACGACGGGCACCCTGCTCGCGATCGCCGGCGCGCTGGCGGCGGGCCGGGGCGTGGTCCTGCTGAGCCGCCCGCAGCTGGAACGCCAGTACGAGCGTCCAGCCCGCCTCGACGTACCCGTCCCCGTCCCCGTACCGCACCCGCTCCCCACCCGGATGCTGACCGGCACGAGCCGGGCGGCCTGAAATGGAGAACAGCAAGATGACGACGACCCTGACGCCCATGGCCGCGATGCCCATGCTTCAGCTGGGCACCCGGACGACCGTACGCGCGGCGGAACTGGTGGACGTGCCCGCGGTGGTACGCATGATCGCGGCGCCCACGCACTCGGACGACTGGGAGCGGGCACAGAGCGCGATGCGGCTGGTGCTGGCCCACTACGCCCTGGAGGAGGGCCGTATCTGGGTGGCCGAGCGGGCGGAGGGCGGTCTCCTGGCCGCGGCCGTCTGGCTGCCGCCCGGCGTCGGAGCCGAGCCCCCCGACACCCGCTTCAGCAGCCTCCTCGCCCGCGAACTCGCCACCGGACCGCAGGACTTGCCGGTCCTGCCCATGTGGCTGAAGGACGCGGGCCCCGAGATCCCGCACTGGAAGGTGGTCATGGTCGGCACCCTGGACGACACGACCGCCTGGGACCACACCGTGGCCGCCGACCTGCTGGCTCCGGGCCTGCGAGCGGTCGACGACGTGGCGACAACGGCCGTCGCCCTCACGATGTCCCCCCGCCACAGCGACCAACTGCGCCCCCTGGGCTTCCGCCGGCCCCGAGAGGTCCACTTCATTCCGGGGGCGAGCGCTTGGCTGACGACTCGTCCGGCGGAGGGTGCCGACGGGTGAAGGCTGTCACCGCCGGTGCGGATGTTGACGTCCCTCGCCGATGCCGCCGACAGTCCGGCGCGCGCCCGGGAACTGGCCGACGTACTCGCGCTGCGGGCCCGGCAGGACCCCGTCTTCGCCCGGGCGCTCGACACCTGGCGCCGGGAGGCGGATGCGCTGGACGGCACGTCGACCGGGGCGGGTGATGTGCGCAACGAGATCTCCGGGGGCACGTTCCAGGGGGCGGTGGTCCAGGCGCGGGACATCAACGGGCCCTTGCACTTCGACGCCCTACGCGCGTCCTGCGACCCGTGACCTATGACCTATGACCGACGAATGGTTCCGGCAATGATTCGGGAAAGATCATTGACGGTCACCCTCTGGCGGGATGGGATCGGGCCGCTGAGGAGGACAAGTTGAAAACCACCGTTTCACGAAGAACGGCGATCGTTGTCGCGGCCGGTGTCATGGGTGCGGTGTCCCATGTTGCCCAGCCACAGGCCATCACCAGCCCCGACACGGTCGCCTACGACTGCCGGTACGGAGCGGTGACGGCCTCCGACCTCGCCGGTTCGGTGACCCCCACCGCACGTCGCACCGGGGTGCCCCTGCACGCGCGTATCCGGGTACGCAACACGGAGAACGTGAAGCTGACCAGGGCGACGTACGTCTTCGACATCGGCAACCTGATGAAGAACCGTGGCCCTGCTCCCCTCGTGCAGTGGCGCATGGGAACCGGCCACTGGCACAAGGTGACCCTGCACTGGAACAGCAGGACCAACGGATCGCTGCCGATGTGGAACTCCACCACCCTGTCGCTGGGCACGATCCCGGCGCGGGGCAGTGTCGTCACCGAACTGTCGGTGACCTTCCCCAAGAAGTCCGTCAAAGCCTCGTACTCCGACTTCCTGGACTTCCACAGCGGCGGCTGCGGCACCACCAGTCGGCTGGGCTGGTACACGGGCAACGGCTTCGAGTACTGGCCGTGGACGGGCACCCCGGGCACCCCGGTGTAGGGCCTCAGTCGGTACGGGCGGTGGTGGGGGTGTGGGGGCAGGGGGCGATCTCCACGCAGTTGCCGCCGCCGTCGTCGCTGTACGTCGACTTGCGCCAGGCGTAGGCGACTTCGACGCGATCCGCCTGGACGGCGACGAGGGCAGAGCGGTCGCGGACCGGCTGGCGCGGATGACCGGCGGGGCGCCGGGGCCGGTTGTGGAGGAGGCGAGCGGGAGCCGTGCCGTCTACTTCCCCGTACCCGTGGGTGCGACGACCCGGCGGATCTGGCCACCCGGGGTCATCAGTCTCGCGTCCGGGCCGAGTTGTATCGCCTACATCCCCTTACCCGCCCTCAACGGGCAGACCTGGCCGCTGACTTGGCGTTATCGGCCGGTGTCCCGGGACCACTTCGTACACGTGCTGATGCTGCTCGCGGTACTGGAAAGCGGTCGCGTGGCCGAGGTCGGGGCGTGAGTGCCGTCAGTCGTGAAGGTAGGGGTCGGGAGTGATCTGCCAGATGCTGACGAGTTCCGAGCGCGGGGTGACCATGTACACGAAGAAGCCACCGTTCACGAACGCGTGCTTCGCCCCCTCGTCGAGGTCCTGGTAGGCGGGCCCGTGGAGATACAGGGCCTCGGCGGCGCGGACCAGCTCTCGACCTTCTTCTCGACCTCGGCGAGGAATGCCGGGGGCGCCCCGGCTGCCACCGTCGCCTCGTCCGGGACGTACTCCCAAGCCCAGCTCATGCCCCGCGTACTGCCTTGGCCGCGTCGCGGTAAATGCCGCTCGCGGTGATCAGGTGGCCGCGTGCCTCGTCCGGCGCGGTCGTGATGTGGGCGAGGTACTCGGCCTGGTGGTAGGCCTTCGCGGTCTCGGGGTGCCGCTCGATCTCGATCAGCGTGGCCCAGTGGGCGAGGTAGGCGTGCACGGGCTTGATCGAGTCCTGCTCCAGGGCCGTGGCCAACGCCTGTTCCTTGGCGTGGTCGTAGGCGCCGAGGAGGTGTGGGGCGACGACGGCGCAGGCCGCTCGGAGGGCCGCCGGGGTGCGGTCCGGGCGGGGGATGACGGGAGCGTCACCCATTTCGACGTGCTGTGCGCTCATGCGGCCGTCCCCTTCTTGTCGCCGAGGCTCGGAGATACCTGGACTCTAACGCGGGGCGTCGCCCTGATCCCAGGACTCCCGGTCATGCACCCGCACGGCCGGGGAATCCAGTACAACCCAGCCGAAAGGAAACGAGGACCGTCACACTCGCGAACGCGGGATGACCATGCGCGACCTGATCGCCGAACTGGCCGGGGCCACACCCACGCAGGAAGAGCTGCGGAAGCGGTACGAGGAGACCAAGGCGTACTGCGAGACGCACTTCGGCGTCACCCTCACCGACGAGGACCACGACCGGGTCGAGAAGATCTGGCAGGACCTGGAGGCCGGACGGGAGGTCGAGAGCCTGTGAGCGCCGCCGCCAAAAGGGCCGGGGGGTCTACCGGCGTCGTCTTCGACGAGTCGGCGCTGCTGGCCCTCGGCTCGGGCAACTCGCTCGCCTCGCAGTTCGTCTCGAACACCGAGCACGGGCCCACCCGGCACGTGTACGTGCCCGCGCTCTGTCTGGCCGCCGCCGGCGGTATGCGCAAGGGGCTGGCCGAGCACATCGGCGCCCTGCCCGCCGTGGAGATCGTCGAGCTGGACTTCGCGGGTGCGTCCACCGTGGGCGCGCTGCTGCGTGACGGGGTCGAGTGGCGGCTCGGTCACGCGGTGCACCTGTCCCGGCCGACGGTGGACTGGCCGGACGGCCGGCGCGTACTGACCGTCGACCCCGATCTGTACGCGGACATGCCCCTCGTACGGACCCTCAGGCTGCCGCGTCAGCGGTAGCTGCCGGCAGAGGCCCGCGCCCGGAAACACGGGCGTGGGCCTCGAACGTGTGCGCGCCAACCTTCTGCAACAGGAATACGCTGGAACCGCATCAAACACACCTGAAACCCCTCGCCAGGAGAAGGTGAATGTCATGCGTGTCCTGCTCAAGGCGCAGTTCGACACGGAGAAGGGCAACGAGGGCATACGCAGTGGCAAGCTGCCGACGCTGTTGAAGGAGGCCATGGACCTCCTCAAGCCGGAGGCGGCCTACTTCGGCCCCGAGGACGGTTGCCGGACCTGCTGGCTGGTGATCGACATGCAGGACAGCTCCGAAATGCCGCCCACCGCCGAGCTGTTCTTCACCCAGTTCAATGCCAAGGTCTCCTTCACCCCCATCATGAACGCCGACGACCTGCAGAAGGGCCTCTCGCACATCCGGTGATCAGCTGAAGACGATCATCGAACCCTGCGCCAGACTCCTCGTCGCCGCCGCGTTCAGACCCAGCCACACATGCCGTTCCCGCGCGAACGGGCTCGCGTCGAAGGGAGCCGGTGCCGCCGGTTCCTCCAGGGACGTGGGTGTCAGCGGCGGGGCCGGGGCCAGCGGGGGGTTCGCCGGGTCGATGCCGATCGACGGGGCCACGAACTCCAGCTCCCGCAGCAGGGTCTGGGACGAGCCCAACGGGCCGCCGCCTTCGAGGAGTTCGTCACTCGACAGAGGGTGCGGGAAGTCCACCGGCACGTACGCGCCCGCGTGGTCGTAGTGCCACACCAGGTGCGACTGCTGGGCCGTCGTCTCGAACATCTCCAGCAACTGCTCGTAGTCCCCGCCCAGTTCGCCCACCGGCGTCACCGGCAGACCGCACACCTGGAGGAGATACGCGCGGCGCAGGAAGTGCAGCGCGTCGTAGTCGAAGCCCGCGATGGGGGCCACGTCACCGGACAGGCCCGGCATGTACGAGTACACCGGCACCGGCGGCAGTCCCGCCTCGCCCAGCACCTTGTCGTAGAGGGCGAGTTCCTCGGCGAAGGGGTTGTCGGGGGTGTGACACAGCACGTCGACGAGTGGGACCAGCCACAGGTCACAGGCCAAAGGAGCACTCCTCGCATCGTCATAGGCGTCCAGGCCCTGAGGCCTCTGGGCGTCAGGGAAGCGTAGTGGGTCGTCGGTGGGTCAGGCCCCCGTGTGATGGGCCAGACACCGGCAGGAACCGGTCACCAGGTCGCCCCGTGACCCGGTCACCGGGTCATGCCCCGTCGTGCAGGTCCCACACCCACACCCCGCCCGTCCACTTCCCCGGCTTCCCCGTCAGCTGCTCCACCGTCTCGCGCAGCACCCCGTCGTTGCCCTGCGGGGCCAGCACCAGCACGCCCGCCTTCCAGAACGCGAAGTCCTTCTTGGCCTGCGCCCGCCAGTTGTCGCCGATCGTCGGCGCGACGCCGTTGTAGCGGACGTCCCGCAGCATGTTGGAGGTGAAGCGCGGCGAGGCGCCGTAGATGCCGACGCGGTCGTCGCCGTACGGGCCGTTGAAGTAGCCGCCCGGCAGCTTGAAGCCGAGGCCGGCCGCCGTCTGCCAGTGCAGCGCCTCCGCGTTGCCGGGATCGGGCAACGGCACCGGGACCAGGGACTCGCCCTTCCCCACGTACGACTTCCACATACCGTCCGCGATGAAGGGCGGTACGTCCACGCGTTCCACCGACTTCAGCGGGGCCGGGACGATCGGCAGCACCGCGAGGACGACCGCCAGCGTGCCGAAGTACTGCGTGGACAGGCGAGGGGTGGCCGCCAGGCGTTCCACTGCGATGGCCAGCAGCATGCCCAGCGCCGGTGCGCAGATCATCGCGACCCGGCCCTCGATCACCGACTCGAACAGCGGCTTCTTGGCCAACAGCGCCCAGGGGCCCGGCAGCACCGTGTCGGTGAGCGGGATACGGAACTTCGGCCCGAGCGAGAGGAACGCCGCGGCCACCGCCGTGAACGCCAGCGCCTTCACCGCCGGGCGCTCCCACAGCCGTACGACGATCGCGAAGGCCAGGGCGACCAGCGGCCAGCCGTAGAAGGCGTTCTGCTCGGTCGGGTTGAGGGAGAGGGCGTTCGCCCGGTCCGCGTCGCCCGCGATCAGCGAACGCTCGGCGAAGGAGAGCAGCGCCATCGGACTGTTGCCCGCGTTGTCGCCGTGCAGCACGCTGTGGTAGCTCTGCGCGCCGAAGAACTGCCAGTAGAGGGGGATCGCGACGATCGGCAGGCAGACCGCCGCGCCGATCGACAGACCCCGCAGCAGCGGGCGCCAGGCCGTCCTCGCCACGTCCCTGCGTACGACCGCGTACGCGAGGGCGAACAGCACCATCCCCATCGACGCCAGCAGCAGCGGCTCCTCGCCGAGGAAGATCTGGTACGCCGCCATCAGGCCCAGGATCACGCCGTTCCGGCGCACCCGCTCGCCCTCGCACAGGCGCAGCGCGCGGTCGATGATCAGCGGCATCATGAACAGGATGACGAAGTTCGGGTGCGCGTTGGCGTGGCTGATCATCGGGGGTGCGAAGGCCGCCAGGGTCGCGCCGGCGAAGGCGGCTCCCCGTTGCCGTACGACCCGTTTCACGATCAGCCAGTACCAGGCCGCCGCCGTCACCGCGAGGCCGAGCGTCATCACCAGGGCCAGGGAGATCGCCGGTCCCGCCAGGAGCGTGATCGGTGTGAAGGGGACCGACAGGCCGAGCATGACCGTGTTGGCCATGAGGTTCACGCCGTCGGGGAAGCCCTGGAGGTCGGTGAAGAGGGGGTTCTGGAAGTGGCTGACGTTGTGGGCCGTGACCGCGAAGAACCACTCCCACTGGTTCTGGTCCTGGAGCGAGTCGGGGAGATAGCGGCCGTTCGGATCGGCCCAGCGGCCCGCGTACAGGGCGACGGCCATGAGCAGGAAGAGGGTGACGGCCAACAGGTCGGCCGGGCGGACCGCGCGGGCCTTGAGGGCCGTCAGTTCGGCGAGGACCCGAGCGTAGTCCAGCGGGCGGACCTTCGAGCCGGACTGGTGGGCCCAGCGGACCGGGATCTCGGCGACCGGCCAGTCGGCGCGGCGGAAGTGCTGGAGTACCTCGACGTCTATGCCCCAGCCGTTGAGCCGGGACGCGGCGAACGCCGTACGGGCGCGGTCGCCGTCGAACAGTTTGAAACCGCACTGGGTGTCACGTATGCCGGGGACGGCGACCCTGCGTATCAGGAGGTTGCCGGCCCGGCCGAGGAATTCGCGGACCAGGTGCTGGTGGTGCTCGATCGTCGAGCCGGGCACGGAACGGGAGCCGATCGCCGCCGCGTGCCCCTCGCCGAGCGCCTTGTCCAGGACCTCCAACTCCTCTATGGGAGCTGCCAGATCGGCGTCCGTGACCAGGACGCGGGCGCCGCGTGAGGCGGCCACCCCGAGGCGCAGGGCATGGCCCTTGCCCCGGTTGCGCGGGCTGGTGACGAGCTGCACCCGGGGGTCGGCGAGCGCGGTGACGAGGGCGCCGGTGCCGTCGGTGGAGCCGTCGTCGACGACCACGACCTCCCAGTCGCCCCAGCGGCCCTCGTTCTCCCGGAGGTGGCCGGTGATGGCGTCGAGGGTGGGGCCGAGGCGGGCTTCCTCGTTGTAGGCCGGGACGACGACGGTCAGGTCGAGGGTGGCCGTGGTGCGGGTGGGCGCGCTCATTCGGCGGTGCCCCCGTTCCCCTCGTGTTCCTTTTCCCTGTCGTCTTCCCCGTCGTCCTCTTTCCCGTCCTCCTCTGTGGTGAGGACGGTTCTTTCGGTGCCGAGGTTCGCCAGGCCCTCGATGAGGGTGAGGGAGTGGGTGTCGTACGAGTCGACTATCCGGTGCGCGTCGGCGAGGTCGCGGCGGGTCAGCGCGTCGACGACCTCGGTGTGGTCGGACCACAGCCGGCCGCGCAGATCGCCGAGCCGGCTCAGATGCTGCACCGCGCACACCCAGGACTGCACGCGCAGCCGGTGCAGGAAGTCGGTGAGGTACGGGTTGCCGAACAGGGCGCCCAGTTCGCGCCAGAAACGCAGGTCGTAGCCGATGAGGACGTTCAGCTCACCGGCGGTCGCGGCGCGTCTGGCCTCCTCGCCCCGGCGGCGGACACCGGCGAGGGCGGCGGCGGCACGCGGGTCGCCGGCGCGGACGAAGAAACCGCGCGGCCCCGGACTGTCGGCGGCGAACACACCGGCCGTACGACCACCCGTACCGCCACTCTTACTGTCACCCGTAGTGTGCCCCGCACTACCCCCCGCACTGCCCCCCGAACTGCCCTCCGGGACAAGCGGCAGGCCCTTCGCGAGGCCGTGGAACATGCCGTCGGTGACCAGGCCGCGGGCTTCGATCATGCCCCGGAAGTCGGCGAGCGAGTACTCGTGCACACGGAAGCCGCGGTGCTGGTCGGCCTCCAGCAGGCCCTGCGCCGACAGATCGACCAGGGCCTCGCGCACGGGCGTCGCGGAGACGCCGTACTGCTCGGCGATCTCCTTGACCGTGAACTCCTGGCCGGGCTGGAGACGGCCGGCCAGCACCTCGTCGCGGAGCGCGTCCGCGATCTGCTGCCGCAGGGTGCTACGGGTCACGGCGCCGTTGCCGCTGCTGGCGGGCATGGTCGGAACTCTCCCCCTTCGCGCGTGTGGATGACGTACTCGCATATGTCTACGAGCACGTCACCTTACGCGTTCGGGTTCCCGGCGGAGTTTCCCGTGCGCTTACCCGCTGTCCGCCTGTTCGGCGTATCCGGCTACTCCGTGTACTCGTCGGCGACCGACAGTGCGGCGTCCAGTGCGGCGAGCCCTTCCTTGGCCTCGGCCTCGGTCACGTTGCAGGGCGGGACGACATGCGTCCGGTTCATGTTGATGAAGGGCCACAGCCCGTTCGCCTTCGCGGCGGCGCCGAACGCGGTCATCGGCGCGTTGGCCTCGCCGGCCGCGTTGTACGGCACCAGGGGCTCCCGGGTCTCCTGGTTCCGTACGAGGTCCAGGGCCCAGAAGACACCCGTACCGCGCACCTCGCCGACGCTCGGATGCCGGGCCGCCAGCTCCCTGAGCCCGGGGCCGAGGATGGTCTCGCCGGTGCGGGCGGCCTGGCCGACGACGTCCTCCTCCGCCATCACCGTGAGCGTGGCGACGGCGGCGGCGCAGGCGAGCGGGTGCCCGGAGTAGGTGAGGCCGCCGGGGTAGGGGCGCGTGGCGAATGTCTCGGCGATGGCGCCGGAGATCGCCACCCCACCCAGGGGCACATAGCCGGAGTTGACCCCCTTGGCGAAGGTCATCAGGTCGGGCACGACGTCGAACAGGTCGGCGGCGAACCACTCGCCGGTCCGTCCGAACCCGGCCATCACCTCGTCCAGGACGAAGACGATCCCGTACTGGTCGCAGAGCGCGCGCACCCCGGCGAGATAGCCGGGCGGCGGGATCATGATGCCGGCGGTGCCGGGGATGGTCTCGAGAATGATCGCCGCGATGGTGGCAGGCCCCTCGAAGACGATCGTGTCCTCAAGGTGCTGGAGCGCCCGTGCGCACTCCTGCTCCTCGGTCCCGGCGTAGAACCTCGACCGGTAGAGGAAGGGCGCCCAGAAGCGCACGACCCCGGCGGTGCCGTTGTCGGAGGGCCAGCGGCGGGGGTCGCCGGTGAGGTTCACGGCCTGCTGGGTGCCGCCGTGGTAGGAGCGGTAGGCGGACAGCACCTTGGGCCGCCCGGTGTGCAGCCGGGCCATGCGGATGGCGTGCTCGACGGCGTCGGCACCACCGTTGGTGAAGAAGACCTTGTCGAGATCACCGGGGGTCCGCTCGGCAATGAGCCGAGCTGCCTCCGACCGCGCCTCGACGGCGAAGGCGGGCGCGAAGGTGGTCATCCGCCCGGCCTGCTCCTGAATGGCGGCGACGACCTTCGGGTGCTGGTAGCCGATGTTGGTGTAGACGAGGCCGCTGCTGAAGTCGAGGTACCGCTTGCCGTCGTAGTCCCAGAAGTAGGACCCCTCCGCACCGGCGACGGCGAGCGGGTCGATGAGCTCCTGCGCGGACCAGGAGTGGAAGACGTGCGCACGGTCGGCGGCCTTCACGGCCGCGCCCGCCCGGGGGTTGGACTGAGGGGTCATGCCGGGGAGCGTAGGTGTCGGAGGCGACGGCGGGATATCGGCGTCCTGTACGCGGTCGGGCGTTTTGCGCGACAGGTTGTCGCGTGTCCCGACGGGGTAGGGGGTGCGGGGCGCATGGGGAGGCGGGCATGGAGCGGCTCGGGGACGACGATCCGACGCGGATCGGGACGTACCGGCTGATCGCGCGGCTCGGTACGGGTGGGATGCGCGGCGCGGGCAGTACGGGTGGCGGTACCGGGGGTGCGGGCGGCCGTGCGGGTGGTGGGGGCGGTCGTGCGGGTGGTGCGGGTAGTACGGGTGGTGGGAGCGCTCGTGCAGGCGGCGCGGGGAGTATGGGTGGCCGTGCGGGCGGGATGGGTGGTGCGGGCGGTTCTGCGGGTGGTGTCGGTGGTGGGGGCGCCCGTGCAGGAGGCGCCGGGAGTATGAGCGGCCGTGCGGGCGGTACGGGTGGTGCGGGCGGTCTTGCGGGTGGTGTCGGCGGTACGGGTGGCGCGGGCGGTGTGGGTGGTGGGGGCGCCCGTACCGGCGGCGCGGACGGTGTGGGTGGCCGTGCAGGCGGGACGGGTGGCGTCGGCGGTCGTGTGGGTGGTTGGGGCGGTGTCAGTCGGAGCGGGCCCGTGTATCTCGCGCGGTCCGAGCGTGGGCGGGTTGTCGCTGTGAAGGTCGTTCGGCGGGAGTTGGCCGGGCAGGGTGGGTTCCGGGGCCGGTTCCGGGACGAGGTCGCCGCCGTGCGGCGTGTCGGGGGGCGCTGGACGGTGCCCGTGCTCGACGCCGACGCCGAGGCCGCCGAGCCCTGGGTCGCCACCGGGTACGTCGCCGGGCCGGACCTGCGGCAGGTCGTCGGGCACGACCACGGGCCGCTGCCCGAGCGCTCGCTGCGTATCCTCGCCGCCGGGCTCGCGCACGCCCTCCAGGACATCCACGGCGCCGGGATCGTCCACCGCGGCCTCAGGCCGTCCGGCGTCCTGATCACCATCGACGGGCCCCGCGTCGCCGACTTCGGTGTCGCCCGCGCCCTGGAGACCGGCACCGACGGCGGCCTCACCGACGCCGGTGTGCTCGTCGGCCACCCCGGATTCCTGGCGCCCGAGCAGGTGCGCGGCGACCGGGTCACCGCCGCCGCGGACGTCTTCTCCCTGGGCGCCGTCCTCGCGTACGCCGCCACGGGCGCCCAGCCCTTCGGCGCGGCGGACAGCGGCGTCCACGCCGTGATGTTCCGCATAGCCCAGGAGGAGCCCGACCTGGCGGGGGTCCCGCGGGGCGTGCTCGGCCTCGTCCGTGACTGCCTGAGCAAGGACCCGGCCCAGCGGCCCACACCGGAACAGATCCTGCGCCGTACGGGGGTGTCGGCGGACGCCGTCGCGGACGGGTACGAGCGGGACACCTGGCTGCCCGGCCCACTGGTCGCCCGGCTCGGGCGGCACGCGGTGCGGTCGCTCGACGTGGAGGTGGAGGCCTACGTGGAGGATCCGGACGTACCGCCCGAGCACGCGCCCCCCGACGGGCCGCCCGCGCACCCGGCCCAGGGCCACCCCGAGCACCAGCCGCAGCCCTTCGCCCCCGTCCCCGGGAACGGCCAACGGCCCCCTGTCTGGCCCGGGGACCCGGCCCTCGAAGAGCTGGACGTGCCCGCCGCGTGGAGCATGTCGCCGCCCGGCACGGCCGATTCCTACCGGGTGGGGCGCGCGGAGCGGGCCGAGCCCGCGAGCAGGTCCCGCCTGTCCGTGGCGCTCATAGCCGCCGCGCTGGTCGTCACCCTCGCGGCCGGCGCCTCCGTCGTCGCCCTGCTGAACGGCGACGACGACACCACACCCGTCAGGCCCCCCATGCCGACCTCCACCCAGCCGGCCCCGCCCCCCACGCCGACGTACACGAAGGCCAGCTGAACGTCAGGCGAACTTCCTTTGCCCGTACGGGACTTGAGGTGCTGCCGATCATAGAGTGACCCCCGACCATCCGGACTCCGGGGCTTGCGGGGGCACCCACATGGAGTGGCTGAGCGCAGAGAACGTCGTGGCCGTGGCGACCGCCGGTCTCGGCATCGTCGCGTCGGCGGTCATGGTCTGGTACGAGCGCCGGGTACCGCGCCGCAAACGGGTCGGGTACCGCGTACAGATGGACAACCCGATAGGCGACGGCGCGCAGTCGGGGCGGTCGAACGTCCGGCTTGGGCTGTTCGACGAGGCGCCCGGCATGCACCGGGCCACGCTCGTGCTGCTGCGCATCGAGAACGACGGCTCGCAGGGCATCGCCCACGAGGACTACACGAGCCGCGAACTGCACGGCCTCACTGTCGAGTTCACCGACCGGGCCATCCACGGGGTGTCGGTCACCCAGCCGCCCGGCACCGACCACCTCATGAGCCACTTCACCCCGCACGCGGGCTTCGGCTACGACGTCGGCGGCAGCACCCTGCGCATTCCGCGCGTCCCGCTCAACCGTGGCGAGCACTTCAAGCTGCTGGTGCTGCTGTCGGGCGGCGACGTGGGCTGCGACATCCGGCTCGTCGGCGGTATCCGGGACGGCGAGGTGCACCCCAACCGCAGTGCCACGCCCGACGACAAGCCGCCCCTGTTCAGCCGCGCGGCCCGGCTGATCACCATCATCCTCACCGCCTCCGTGGTCACCCTCGCGAGCATCGTCATCGTCCGGGACGACGACCCGCCCCCGCTCGGCTGCGAGAAGGGCACATTGACGGTCGTCGGTTCGACCGCCTTCGCGCTGGTGGCGCAGGGCCTGGCGAAGGAGTACGAGAAGGACTGCGAGGGCTCCGACATCAGGGTCGAGGCGCGGGGCAGTACCGCCGGGGTGAGTGAACTCGCCGCCATGGAGGGCGAGTCGAGGGCGAGCCGGGCCTCGGTGATCGCCTTCTCCGACGGCCTCGACAAGGGCGCCGGCTCCGCACTGCGCGCCGAGCCCGTCGCCCTGTCGGTGTTCACCCTGGTCGCCAACAAGGGGCTGGATCTCCGGCGGGGCCTGACCCTGGCGCAGGTACGGCGGCTCTACTCCGGGGCCGTCCGGTACTGGGACGACCTGGACCCCGCGCTGCCGCACCGGCGGGTCGTGCTGGTCAGCCGGGACGCCGACTCCGGCACCCGGCAGGTCTTCCAGGACCGGGTGCTCGCCGGCAAGTGGGAGGGCGTACCCAGCACGTCACTGGGCTGCGATCTCCGGAACGACACGGCAGCCCCCGTACGCTGCGAACTGGGCTCCACGGCCGACGTGTTGAAGAAGGTCGCCGCCACGCAGGGGGCCATCGGGTACAGCGAACTCGGCCAGGCGAAACAGCATCAGCTGACCGTGAACCGCGTCGCCCTCGACGGCGCCACGGCCGACGTGGACGCCATCGAGTACGACGACAGCCCCTACCCGTACCGGGGCGTGGAGAACGCCTACACCTACGGCGACCTGCCCGCAGGCTCGCTCGCGGGCAGCTTCCTCACCTACGTACGCGGCCACGGCCAGGATGCGATCCGGCAGAACGGGCACATTCCCTGCACGGCGACCGAGGGGGAGCGGTTGTGCGACGAGTAGACGAGTAGCGGAGCAACCGTTCGGTCAGGGGGCGCACGGCGGCCCCTGCCTCTCGCTCGACTCGTCCTCCCGGTACGCGCCGCACGCAACCACCGCCCTTGGCCCGTCCGCCAGTTGGCGCAGCAGGACCAGTGTCTTGTCGACGGGCGGCGCGTTGCTGCCCTCGGCGTAGGAGACGGAACCGGTCGCCCCGTCGAAGCGGACGCCGTTGCGCAGTTCGATGAGCACGGAGTTGCGGGTGATGTCGGGGTCGCTCTGATAGGCCTCGGACACGGCCTGGCTCAGCACGTGGAAGGCGTCGTACGAGACCGCCGAGTGGCCGTCCTGCCGCCAGGGATCGGTGCCCTTGGTGGTGTCGGCCACGAAGTCCTTGTACTCCCGTACGAACTGCCGGGTCTTGACGCTCGCCCCGGCGGCGGCATCGTCGGGCATCCGGTGTGCGGAGTAGTACAGCCGCAGCCAGTTCTTGTTCCGGAAGACGCCGGTCTGGGCCACGTTGGTCAGCTCGTTGCCGCCGAGGACGGTGATGTCCTGGCCGAGACAAGTGCCTTCCAGGTCCATGGAGTTGACGAACGCCGTGAAGTCCTTGGCCCGCGCCGACCAGTACACGACCGACTTCGGCCGCTCGGCGAGCGCTTCGCAGATCCGCCGCGCGAGAATGTCGGCGCTGGACAGATTGTCGTCGGGGTCGGGTGCCGGGGGATCGAAGTCGCCCTCCTGGTTGAAGTTGAACAAGGTCTCGTCGCCGGGGAAGTCCGCCATGAAGCGGGCGGCGAGACTGCGGCTGTAGAGGTCCGTGGAACTCTCGACCACGATGGCGTGCCCGGCGGGGGCGCACTCGTCCTCGCTGTCGGGCAGGGCGACGATGTTCTTGCGGCGGGCGAAGTCCGCCTCGATGCGGGCCTCCCGCGAATTGCTCGGCGTGAACGGCCAGTAGCTGAAGCTGGCGTCGCCCTCCGACATCTCGTCGGCGGTCGCGGTGGTGCCGATGGTGGGGATCCGGGCCCGGCCGAGCACCTGGAGCGCGGCCTGCGTCTCCTCCCGGCTCTGCGCGTACGCGAGCACACCGACGATCCGGTCGCGCTCGGGGCTGCCGCGCTCGGCGCGCACCTCACGGACGAGGTCCGCGGCCATGGCCTCGGCGTTCCGGAACCCCTCGCCGGTCTCACGGACGTCGACGTGCAGGGGTACGAGGGTGGAGTTGGAGGCGGCGGCCTCGTTCAGCGTGCGCTGCCACATGGCGATGCCGCGCAGTTCGGGGATGGTGCCGTCGAAGCGGGTCTGGTCCTCGGTCTTGGGGACCCGGGAGATGAAGACGACGACGGTCCGTACTTCGCGGCCGCTCTCGGCATAGTCCGCGACCCGGGCGTTCTCGACGTCGATCGCGGCCTTGGCCGCGTCGTACCAGGCCTTGGCCTGCACGGGGATCTTCCCGCCCGGGTCGGAGTCGCCCACCGAGTCGGTGCCGCCGAGGCAGTCGGTGGGCGTCCCGATGACGCGCGGGACGATCAGGGCCGTCGCGAGCACGGCGAGTACGACAGCTCCGGCCGCGACCGAGGTGGGCACGTACCGGTGGAAGGTGAACGTCTTCGGCTTGAGCCGGCCGACATACGTCCCCTCCCCGGCGAACTCGCTCTCCTTGAGGGACACCACGACCGGCGGACCGCCGTTGTCGGTGAGACGCCCGGCCGCCTCCGGAAAGGTGCACTCGACGAGGCGTACGGCCGTGTCCGGCAAGGCGGGTGTCGTGCTCGCGCCCAGATCCTTCAGGAGGGCGTCGGAGGGTGTGCCGACGGCCAGGACGAGCGGGCCCGGCGGCCGGGCGGTGGAGCGGGGGCCGCGCTGGCAGTGGTGCAGGGCGCGCAGGAACCGCTCGGCGGCGCGGGCGCCCGGCGCACCGGGAGGCGGGATCTCCACGATGATCACGGGCCGGGCGGTCCGGCGCCGCCGACCGGGCCGGAACCGGCCGACCGGCGGCCTGCTCAGATCCTCCAGCAGGGCGCGCAGCACGAACGAGTCGAGTTCGCGGAGCGCGCCTCCGTGCTCCGGGTGGTTCGGATTGCGCAGATGCGGCGCGCGCTCCGCGCCCACGTCGTCCATCACCTTGAAGAGGTTCTGTCCGCTCGCGGCCGGCTGCTCGCTGCCGAGCCAGCCCTTCGTCACCCGGCGGGAGATCCAGGCCGCCCAGATCCGGCGGGGGCCGCGCTGCACGAACGACAGCCACGACAGCTTCGTCAGCACACCGGCCACCCCGCCGAGCGCCGCGCCGACATCAGGGGCGTCCATACGCGTGAAGGCCAGCAGCCCGCCGCGCTGGGCACGCCGCTCACTGGCGTGCTTCCGCAGCTCCTTCTCCCACGAGCCGTGCGTCCAGCTGCCGGGGTTGTCCTTGATGTACGTGACGAGGTCCCGCATGACGTGGAAGTACGGGTACCGGTCGGGGGTGAGATGCCCGGTCGCGCCCCGGCTCAGCTCGGTCCCGGCCTCGGTGGAGAGCAGCTCGTCGTCGCTCGCGGCGGTGAGATGGGCGTACGGGACGCGTCGTGAGCTGTCGGTCCGCAGGGCGTCGATCAGCGGGTTGACGATGCGCTGGACACCGGTCCGGTACGTCGCCTCCGGCACGCGCAGGACGAACAGGGGCGGGCTGGTGTCGAGGCTCACGCGGCTGCCGTAGTCGGGGACCACGGCGGACCGGAACTCGCGGATGAAGTCGATGGCACGGTCACCGGGAAAGTTGCGCTCAGGTCTGTCGTCGGATGGCATGCGGAACTCCCCCGCTTGTCAACTTGTCAACTGTGCCTGTCCGAAAGGAAGTTGAAGGTTACTCGGGGAACTGTGGTCACCACAACGAGTAGCGGCAAGCGCTTTAACTCTGGTGCCCTCTTGTTACCGGTTGACGCGTACACAACCATGGAACGCATGCGACGACCCAGCAGAAGAACCGTCCTGGCGGCAACGGCGACGACGGCGGCCGCCTCGGCTGTTTCGGTGGGTTCCGCGGAGGCAGCGGAGGCTGCGGGGGCCGTGAGGGCCACAGCCCAGCCGCCCACCCGCGAACTCCGGGCCCTGTTACGGGAGATCGACCCGAAGCGCATAGAGGCGACGGTCCGCAAACTGGCCTCCTTCGGCACCCGGCACACCCTCTCCACCCAGGACGACCCGGTACGGGGGATCGGCGCGGCGCGGGACTGGATAGCGGCCGAACTCCGCTCGTACGCGGCGGAGTCGGCGGGCCGGATGACGGTGGACCTCCAGTCGTACATCCAGGAACCGGCGAGCCGGATCCCGGTGGCGACGCGCATCACGAACGTGGTCGCGACCCTGCGCGGCTCGATTGCCCCTGAGCGCGTGTACGTGGTCTCCGGGCACTACGACTCCCGCGCCACGGACGTCATGGACGCGGTCTCGGACGCCCCGGGCGCGGACGACGACGCGTCGGGCGTGGCCGTGGCCATGGAGCTGGCGCGGGTGATGTCGAAGCGCCGCCCGGCGGCGACGATCGTGTTCGCGGCGGTGGCGGGGGAGGAGCAGGGCCTGTACGGGGCGGCGTACATGGCGCAGCAGTACAAGTCGGCCGGGACGGACCTCCAGGCCATGTTCACCAACGACATCGTGGGCAGCCCGAAGGCGGACGACGGCACGGTGGATCCGTACACGATCCGGCTGTTCGCGGAGGGGGTGCCGTCGTCGGAGACGCCGGAGGAGGCGGCGGTACGGCGTTCGGTGGGGGGTGAGAACGACTCGCCGGCGAGGCAGTTGGCGCGCTTCGTGCGCGATGTGGGCGAGAACGAGGCGACGGGAATGCGCGTACGGGTGGTGTACCGCAGGGACCGCTACCGTCGGGGCGGCGACCACATCCCGTTCCTGGAACGCGGCTATCCGGCCGCCCGCTTCACGGAACCGACCGAGGACTTTGCCCACCAGCACCAGGACGTACGGGTCGACGAGACCGGCAAACAGTACGGAGACCTGCCGGAGTTCTGCGACTTCCCGTATGTCGCGCGGGTGGCGAAGGTGAACGCGGCGGCACTGTGGACGCTGGCGCAGGCCCCGGGCACGCCTCGCGGCGCGAAGATCCTGACGTCGACGCTGACGAACGCGACGCAGTTGGTGTGGACGCGGGGTGCGGAGCCGGACCTGGCGGGCTACGAGATCGTCTGGCGCGAGACGACGTCCTCGGAGTGGACCCACGTGGTCCCCGTGGGCGACGTGACGTCGCACGAACTGGCCCTGTCGAAGGACAACGTGTTCTTCGGGGTGCGGGCGGTGAACACAAGAGGCTTGAGAAGCCAGGTGGCGTTCCCGGCACCGGGCTAGGTTTTCCTCGCCCCCGCCGCCCCTACCCATACCCATCCCTGGGGGCTGCCGCCCCCAGACCCCCGCTTCGGCCTGAACGGCCTCGTCCTCAAACGCCGGACGGGCTGGTTTGTCAGCCCGTCCGGCGTTTGAGGACGAGCGCGTTCAGCGCGACTTTCCCACCCACCCAGGCCAGCCGTCTCAGCCCGTCCGGCGTTTGAGGACAAAGGGGGGTCTGGGGGCGCAGCCCCCAGGGATGGGTATGGGTAGGGGCGGCGGGGGCGAAGAAAATCCTTACCTCGCCTCCGGGGGGCGCTGGCGGGGCATGTTCGGGCGGGCTCCCGGGGCGATGCCGAATCGGCCCTGGTGGACCGTCGCGTCCTGGCGCGGTACTCCCATCGCCGCCGACTGGACACCCAACGGCGTACCCCCCGCCCCGAACTCCACCATCCAGTCCGCAGTCTCCGCCCGCACCAGCTCCGTCACGTCCTCCGAGAAGCGCCGCAGCACCCCCAGACACCGATCGGCGGCCTCGCTCGCCGTCCCCTCCGTCGGCCCCAGAACCTCCCGCACACTCTCCGACGCCCACTCGAACTGCAGCACCTGCAACCGCCGCTGCACGGCCTGCGCGGTCGCGACGTCCCTTATCCACCCCGAGGTGACCCCGAAGAACCGGTCGACGGCCACGCACGCGACCGCGAGCAGCAGCGCCAGATACCCCCAGGGGGCGACCCCGCCCATCACCCCGGTGAGGTCGAGCAACGGGAGCGCCGCCCCGGCGACCGCCCCGACCGCGGCGCCCGTACGCAGCGCCCGCGCCCCCCGCCGCTTCCACACCCGGTCCGCGAGATACCACGCCGCCGTCTCCAGCGCCCCCTGCTCCACCCACCGGTACAGCTCGTCGAGGCGTGGCGCGGGCTCGCCCCAGTCGCCGAGGGGGAAGGGCCGGCCGGTGAGGTCCCCGGGCCGCAGCCCGGCGAAACCGAGCCCGGCGGGACCTTCGCTCCGCCCGTCGTGGGGCGGTCTCTGGGACGGCCCCTCGGGCTGCATCTCCGGCTGGCTCACCCGGCACTCCTTCAATCACGGTGCGTGACACCGTACGGGTGTCCGCGTGACGTCTGATGCGGTTGTAAAGCTGTCGTGCCGCCTCATTCCTACCGCCCAATGGGTGGCGATGACCGGGCTTTGCCTACTTTTCCGCTCGGAAGACGTCCTTGATCAGGTATGGCACCGGGACCGGCTCACTCGAAAGAGTGCCGGGGCGACGGCCGGGCCGACCACGTAGGCTCATGCTGAACGCCAGAATTCGTAGGTGAACGACGCGAAAGAGGAGCTGATCGTGATCCCCGGTGGTGGCCAGCCCAACATGCAGCAGCTGCTCCAGCAGGCCCAGAAGATGCAGCAGGACCTGGCGAACGCGCAGGAGGAACTCGCGCGGACCGAGGTCGACGGGCAGGCGGGCGGCGGTCTGGTCAAGGCGACCGTGACGGGCGCCGGTGAACTGCGTGCGCTGAAGATCGACCCGAAGGCGGTCGACCCGGAGGACACGGAGACGCTGGCCGACCTGGTCGTGGCGGCCGTACAGGCGGCGAACGAGAACGCGCAGCAGCTTCAGCAGCAGAAGCTCGGCCCGCTGGCGCAGGGTCTGGGCGGCGGCGGCGGAAGCGGCATCCCGGGCCTGCCGTTCTGACGTTCGCACCGCGCGCCCCCCGTCCCGCCTTCCTCAGCCGGGCGGCGGCCAACTACGGTACGTACAACAGGATCGAAGCACCCGAAGCACAAGTAGGAACAGGAAAGGCAGTCCGTGTACGAAGGCGTGGTCCAGGACCTCATCGACGAACTGGGGCGGCTCCCCGGCGTCGGTCCCAAGAGCGCGCAGCGGATCGCCTTCCACATCCTCCAGGCGGAGCCGACGGACGTACGGCGGCTCGCGCACGCCCTCCTCGAAGTGAAGGCGAAGGTCCGCTTCTGCGCGACCTGCGGCAACGTGGCGCAGGAGGAGCTGTGCAACATCTGCCGCGACCCGCGCCGGGACACCACGGTCATCTGCGTCGTCGAGGAGCCCAAGGACGTCGTGGCGATCGAGCGGACGCGCGAGTTCCGGGGCAAGTACCACGTCCTGGGCGGCGCGATCAGCCCGATCGAGGGGGTCGGTCCCGACGACCTGCGCATAAGGGAACTCCTGGCCCGGCTCTCCGACGGCGCGATCACGGAGCTGATCCTGGCCACGGACCCGAACCTGGAGGGCGAGGCCACGGCCACGTACCTCGCCCGCATGATCAAGCCCATGGGCCTCAAGGTCACCCGCCTGGCCAGCGGCCTCCCTGTGGGTGGCGACCTGGAATACGCGGACGAGGTGACCCTTGGCCGCGCCTTCGAGGGGAGACGACTCCTAGATGTCTGACGCCACGCTGCACAACACGACGCAGGACCCCGACGACTTCGCGGTCCAGATCGCCGACCAGGTCGAGAGCTTCCTGGTGGCCGTCACGGAGGTCGCGAAGGGCGAGGACCCCGACTCGGCGGTCCCCTTCCTCCTCCTGGAGGTCTCCCAGCTCCTGCTGGCCGGCGGCCGCCTCGGCGCGCACGAGGACATCGTCCCGGACGAGCGCTACGAGCCCGACCTGGGCCCGGAGCCGGACGTGGACGACATCCGCGAACGCCTGGCGGTGATGCTGGAACCGATCGACGTCTACTCGGAGGTCTTCGACCCGTACGAGCCCCGCAAGGCCCCGGTCCCGGCCCGTATCTCCGACGACCTGGCCGACGTCCTCGCCGACCTGCGCCACGGCATGGCCCACTACCGCGCGGGCCGCACCACGGAGGCCCTGTGGTGGTGGCAGTTCTCCTACTTCTCCAACTGGGGCTCGACGGCGTCGGCCACCCTCCGCGCGTTGCAGTCCGTGGTGGCCCACGTCCGCCTGAACCAGCCCCTGGAGGAGCTGGACGGCCTGGACACGGACCAGGACCTCGGCGACGAGACCCTGGCGGAGGAGGCGGGCAAGGTGATGGCGGAGGAGATCGCTGAGCCGCTGGGGCTGCGGACGGTGAAGTAGCGCGTCCGGCCCGTCCAACCCGTCCGACCCGCCGGTGCGCGACAAATCCCGTGGCCCGGTTACACGGTGACGGTCTGTCGGTCCTCTCAACCTGTGTCGGGTCGCTGTGACTCGGCCCGTCAAGGGAGAGGAACCGGCGTGGACACAACGAGCCTTGTCCTGACTGTCAGTTCGATAGTCACGGGAAGGATCTGTCTGCTGGTGGCGCTGTGGCTCCGGCTGCGCTGGAGGACGCGCCACGAGCAGGTGCGGCGCCAGCACCTCGCGTCGGTGACCCAGGTGATCGCCGAAGGCGGTCGGGCGGAGGTTGTGGAGCAACGCCCTGACGGGCACAGTCTGCTTATCAGGATCGTCCGCATTCCGGCGGACAAGGACACGGCGTGAGTACGCTCGACCCCGCCGACGGCGCCGACCACCATCCGGCCGAATCCGCGATTGTGTCACCAACTCCGACCGGACATCTGGCTGTTGGGCGTCCTGAGACGGTGACGGCGGCGTTCTCCGCGTTCTACCGCACGGGAATCAAGCCGCTGATCGCCTATCTGGTGGTCAACGGTGTGCCCGCGCCGATCGCCGCGGACATCGCCCAGGAGTGCATGACCGAGTTGCTCGGACGCTGCGAGAGCGTCGACCACCCCCGCGCCTATGTGTACAAGTGCGCGGGCCGGATGTGGGGCCGCAAGGTCGCGAACCTGCAACGGGAAGCGCCCACCGATGAGTTGCCGGAGTCCACGTCCACGTCCCTCGTGCCGCACCCCGACGCGCTCGTCGAGTTCGAGGCCCGGCACGCCGTGTTCCAGATGCTGCGGACGCTGCCCCCTCGGTAACGTCAGGTGTTGTTCCTGACCATCCAGTCCTTCACCGCCAAGGAGATCGCGGAGCAGTTGGGGCTGGATCCCGCGACGGTCAGAGCCCATCTCATGAGGGCGCGCCGGGCCGTCGCCGCCTGCCTCAAGGACGGGGAGGAGCTGTGACCGATCCCCAGCGCGCGACCGACTACGACCTCTTCGGGTCCGAGAGCCCCGCACTGGTGCGTCCGAGCACGGCGCCCGGCGGCCGAACCCGGCCGCGCCACCAACTGGCGATCGAAGCCCTGGTGCGCACGGAAGCCGATCCGGCGAGCCTCGTGGGGCTGCTGCCCGAGCACCAGCGGATCTGCGGCCTGTGCCGTGAGACCAGGTCGGTGGCCGAGGTGTCGGCCCTGCTGTCGATACCGCTCGGGGTCGCCCGCATCCTCGTCGCGGACCTGGCGGAGGCGGGCCTCGTCGTCGTCCACCAGCCGGGCGCGTACGAGAACGAGGGTGCCGCTCCGGATGTCGGCGTGCTCGAACGGACACTCAGCGGGCTTCGCCGGATGGACGCGGCACCGACCCGTGCGCCCACGGACCTGGCCGGGGACGCGACCGTGGAGCGGCGGCTCGGGAACGGTTACGAGGCGCTCCTCGCGGCTCTCGACGAGGTGCTGGATGTCGAGGCCGGTCTCCGCGAGGCGCTGGGCGAGCCGCCCGAAGCCGACGAGTGAGGGGGCGACGACTGCTGAGAGGGCGGGCTTCGCCCCGGGACCCGAGCCCTGGAACCCGAGCCCCGGGCTTCGAGCTCTTTCTTTTGGTTTTGGGCTTGGTTGGGTTTCTGGGCTGGGAAAACTCCAACCCAACCAACCAAGTCTGTAGGCGAGTTGAGGCGCGCGCGACTCGAAAATATGACTTTGTGTGATCAGCTTGCGCCGGAGAGTGAAGCCGCTCTAGGTTCGCGGCAAACGACCAAATAGTTCGGCCCCGGTCGGTGCAGCAACACCATGCCCGGGGCCTGGACCTACGAATCGAATCGAGACTTCGATCGTGGCTTACAGCCAGCCTAGTCATGCCCTGCCGTCCCCGTCGCACCCCATGGCCAAATCGGGGTACGGAAAGCGCTCTGTGGGTGACGAAGACCCGCACGCGGACCCGGAGTTCGCACATCTGCGCCCCCGTGACGCCGAGATCGCCGTCTTCATCGACCACCTCGAAGACGGTCACGCCATGGGTTACAAGGTCCTCGCGGCCGAACACCCCCAGCACGGCCAGCAGGCCTGCCGTACCTCCCTCGGCCGCATCATCGACGCCGGTCATCTGCGCTGGATCAGGGAGCACATCACCGTCGAGGACAACTCGATGCGCTGGGTGACGCGGACGTACTGGTCGCGTATCCCCAGGTCACCGGAGTGGTGGGCGAAATTCACGCGCGAGCGCCATGGCCGGGACGTGACGGCGGACCACCGTCCGGGACTGGCCCGGACCGAGGAGACCGCACCCGAGACCGAGCCTGAAACCGAACCGGGCATCGAAAGCGAACCCGGCATCGAGTCCGAACCCGAACCCGAACCCGAACCCGCGCCGAGCGACGCCTACCGCACGCTCGCCGGACTCCGGGACGTGGACCCTCGTATGCCTCTGTCCGAGGCCGAGTGCCGGCTCCTCGAACCCCTGGCCGGGGACTGGCTGTCCCGTGGCGCGACGCCGGACGACATCACCCGAGCTCTGACCGACGGGCTCCCGCCGGAGGTCACCAACCCGGGCGGACTCGCCCGCAACCGATTGGAGAGCAAGATGCCGCCGAAGAAGGCGAAGGACAGGCAGAAGGGCCGCGCGCGGGTCACTCGCGTGATTCTGGTCTGCGGCACGTGTGACGCGGACGAACGGACGGTCGAGATCGTCAACGGGCTGTGCCGTGAGTGCCGGGAGGAGTTCGGCCTGGACCCGTCGGGGAGGCCCCCTGTCCCGGCGACGTTCCTGCCGGGTCCCCGGCCCGGCGGCCTGCCGGGCGCCGACGAGGTCGTGGACGTCACCGACCGCGTCGACGCCCTCCGCCGCGCGGCGGGGCTGCGGTGAGTGTGCAGGACGTGCCGGTCAGGGCACCATGGAGTCGAGGAGGCGACGCCATGACCCCAAGGACCGAGCACCCGCCGCAGATGACCGCCGAGGAGTTCGAGCAACTGGAACGCCATGCCCCGGAGACCGTGCGGCTGGAGTTCGTCAAGGGGAAGGTCCAGGTCAAGCCCGTGCCCGACGGCAACCACAGCGAGATTTACATGTGGCTTCTGGAGCGGTGTATGCAGTCGCGTCCTGAGCTTCGGCTCTACCCCGAGCGCGGCCTGAAGACCGAGGCCTATCGCAAGGGGCGCGCCCGCGCGGACGCGATCCTCGTCCCCAGGGGCAGTCTCAAGGGGCGTGGCGAGTGGTCGAACGGGGAGGATGTGCTCATGGCTGTAGAAGTCACGTCGTACGACTCCGACACTCACCAGCGCGACCGGGTCGAGAAGCCCGACGGCTACGCGGCCGCCGGTATCCCCGTCTACCTTCTCATCGACCGGGACGACGGCTCGGTCGTGGTGTTCAACCAGCCTGAGGACGGCCGTTACCGCCACGAGGAGAAACTGCCCTTCGGCGCCACCGTCAAGCTCCCCGACCCCGTGAACATCTCCCTCGACACCGAGCCCCTCAAGGAGTTCGTGGAGTGATCCTCAGGACCGCGTCGGCCACCGCCTCCACCGACCGCCCGCCACCCGCGTCCACGACGCGGGCCGGGTCCAGGCCCAGCCTGGCGATCTCGGCGCGCATGAGGGACTGGTAACGGGCGCTGCGGGCAAGGAACTTGTCCATCAGGTGCCGTTCCTCGGCCGTCGCCTCCGCGTAGTGGCCGGCCTCGTGCACCCGGGTGCGTACGACGGTGTCCTCGGCGGTGAGCCATACGGCGGCCGTGCGCGGGACGGTCAGGGTCGCGACGCGGGCGGGCCGGAGGGCCGAGCCCTCAAGGACCAAGCCGCCCTGCCCGTCCGCGTGTTGGGCGATCAGCTCCTCGATCCGGGGCCACAGGCGGTCGTAGTGGTCCAGGACCGAGGCGGTCAACTCCTCGACGGTGAGCGTGCGGTAGTGCTCGGCGACATGAACTGGCACCTCCCACCCCGGTGTACGCCACGGCCGCCCCGGATGCCGGGCCAGCCCGTCGGTCGACCGGTACGCGAACCCCAGCCGTTCCGCGACCACTTGGGCGACGGACGACTTCCCGGTGTTCGACGTGCCCCCGATCAGCACCACCCGCGGCTCCGCCATGGTGCTACTGCGAATCCACGATCCGGTACTCGTCCGCGAGCACCGACGGCTTGCCCGTCTTCGGGAGGGTGGCCAGGGCCATGCCCTGGTAGGTGTTCACCACGGTGTCGCGGTCCCGGCCGTTGAAGACCGACTCCACCTCCGTGGGCGTGATGTCGTAGTTCTCGCGGTACGAGGCCTTCAGCACGAACTGGGAGGCGTGCGCGGTCGGCAGCGCGGCCAGGGCGCCGCCGTTCTCCAGGCGCAGGGCGTACACCGTGTCGAACGCGGTCGGCGTGGTGACGAACACCTTGGTCGCGTACGCCGCGCTCTTGCCGCTGTCGCGCTTCGCGTACGTCTCGATCGCGTCCTTCGCGGCCTCGGTGGTCTGCGAGACGGCCGCGCCGGCCTTCTTGCCGCCGGTCGCGTACAGGTCCTCGTACGCAGCCGAGATCTGGTTCGGGGCGAGCGTGCCGACGCGGGTGCCGGCGTCGACGGCGGTGGCGAGGCCCGCGTCGTCGGTGGCGATCGCCGGGAGGGGGACCTCCGACCAGACCGCTGACATCAGCTTCCAGTCGTCGTACTCCTTGCCGAAGACCAGCAGCGCCTCGCTCTTCGAGCCGCTCGCCTTCGCCGTCACCGCGAACCAGTCCTTGCCCGCCGGAATCCAGTACTTCCGGCCGGTGTACTGGAACGGCTTCCGGTACGCGGCCTGCTCCTCCTTCGACTCGGTCTCGAAGAGGAGGTAGTCGGCCTTGCTCTGCTCGTACAGCTGCCCGCCCTCGACGGTGCCCAACAGGTCGGCGTCCTGCCGGGCGTTGGCCTTGTTGTTGACGATCTCGTAGGTGTCGAGGATCTTCGCCGCCTGCGCCGCCGTGACGGCACCCTTGGCCGCGGGGCTCGCGGCGCCGCCGTCGGCACCGTCGTCCGAGCCCGGTCCGCAGCCGGTGAGCGCGAGTGCGGTGGCGAACATGAGCAGTTTCTGCGCGGAGATCATGCCTCACCGTACTGGGGCGATTGTGCACGACCTGGGCAGAGCCGGTGGATCGATGGTGCAGCCCGTGGTGACGGAGAGTGCCCTCGCGCTCGCCGTACGTGAGTTGGAGTCGTCCTTCCCGCCCGCTGTACGTCCCTTGCACGGGCGCTAACCAGCGGAAAGCGAGGCTGGAGTCACTTCCACCGCAGGACATGCGGAAGGGAGTAAACCACCTCATCCGTACAGGAGTTGCGATGACCCGCAAGACCCGCATACGCGCCGCCCTCGTCACCGCCACCGCCCTTGTCACCGCAGCCACGGTGACGGTCGGGGTCAGTGCGGCGGGTGCCGACGAGCCGAAGAAGCCCACCAAGAAGCAGATCGCCGCCCTCTTCGACGGTTGGAACAAGTCCCTGCAGACCGGCGACCCGGAGAAGGTCACCGCGCGGTACGCGGACGACGCGGTGCTGCTGCCGACGGTCTCCAACAAGATCCGCACCAACCACGCCGAGATCGAGGACTACTTCGACCACTTCCTGCTGAACAAGCCGGTCGGTACGAAGACCAAGACGATCATCAACATCCTCGACAACAACTCGGCCATCGACACCGGCTCTTACTACTTCATCCTCACCGACCCGAAGACCGGCGAGAAGAGCCGGGTCGACGCCCGCTACACGTACGAGTACGAGAAGCGGGGCGGCAAGTGGCTGATCGTCAACCACCACTCGTCGATGATGCCCGAGGGCTAGGCCCCGATACCGGCTTCAACTGGCCCGCTGTGCTGCCCGGAGCGTGATCCGGACGCACAGGCCGCCCCCGGGCGCGTCCGCCAGGGTCACCGTTCCGCCGTCGTCCGTCACCAGTTGCTTGACGACGGCGAGGCCGAGGCCCGAGCCGGAGCGACCGGTGAGGCCCTGGCCGCGCCAGAAGCGGTCGAAGGCGCGGGACTTCTCGGCGTCCGACATGCCGGGACCCCCGTCCGCCACCGTCAACTCCATCTCCTCGCCCCGGGGTTCGGCCCGAACGGTGATCGTCCCGCCGTCCGGTGAGACCTCCAGGGCGTTGGACAGCACGTTGTCCAGCACCTGTTCCAGATGACCGGGGCTGGCCAGCACAAGCAGCCGGCCGTCGGCACCCCCACTCCCCCTGAGCGCGATGGTGACTCCGCGCTCGTCGGCGGCCGGCCTCCACACCGACAGACGTTCGTCCACGATGTCCCGCAGGGAGAGCGGCTCCGCCGCCGTCACCTTCGCCTCGGCGCGGGCCAGCACCAGCAGCCCGTTGACGAGGCGGCTCATCCGGACCACCTCCGCGGTCGCCTGCTCCACGTCCTCCCGTACGAACTCGTCGTCCGTGCCGTCCGCGATGTTGTCCAGCGACAGCCGCAACGCCGTGAGCGGGGTACGGAGTTGGTGCGAGGCGTCCGCGACGAAGATCCGCTGCGAGGCGACCAGGGTGTCCAGGCGTTCCGCACCCTGGTTGAGGGTGCGCGCCAGGGTCTGGGTCTCCGGCGGGCCCGTCACCTGCGAGCGCGCGGTCAGGTCGCCGTCGCTGAACTTGCTCGCCATACCGTTGAGTTCACGGAGCGGGGCGGTGATACGGCGGGCCGCGATGGCGCCGATCGCGGCAGCCGCCGCCAGGACCAGCACCGCGAGACCCGCCCGGAAACCCCAGATGCTCCAGAACCGGTTGGTCATGTCCGACGTCGAGTACACGATCCGTACCGCCGACTCGCCCTGCGCGGGGACGGTGATCGTCAGGTACTTGCCCCAGATGAAGTCGGAGCCCCAGTCGGTCGTGGCTTCGTCGTCCCGCACGGCCCGGGTCAGCGCCGCGTCCGCCTCGGGCTCCGGCAGGTTCGTCGTACAGCTGGTGGTGGCCACCTGGACCGTGCCGAGGGTCTCCTTGTCGTACGCCTTGGCCACCTTCTCCAGGGCCTCGCACGAGATCCGGTCGCCGTTGCCGAGGAGCAGCGCCATGGTCTGGGCCTCGCGCTGGACGGAGACCTTGGTGTCGTCCCGCAGCTGCTTGGTGAGCGTGAAGGCCACCGGCACGGTGAAGAGGAGGATGGCGACGGCGACGAGCAGGATGTAGCTGCGGATGAGCTGCCGGTTCATGAGGCGCCCGAGCCCCCGCCGTCACCCTCGCCGCTCCCGCCGTCCTTCTCCTTCTCCGCCTTGTCGATCTCCAGGCGGAACCCGACCCCCCGTACCGCCTCGATCGTGATCGCGCCCTTCAGCTTGCGCCGCAGCGCCGCCACATGGACGTCGAGCGTCTTCGTCGGCCCGAACCAGTTCGCGTCCCAGACCGCCTCCATGATCTGCTCGCGCGACATCAGCGCGCCCGGCTCCTCGGTGAGGAAGGCCAGCAGGTCGTACTCCTTGGGGGCGAGGGCGATCTCGTCGCCGTCCAGGCGGACGCGGGCGGCCTTGCGGTCGATCGTCAGGCGGGTGCCGTACCGGTCGGGGCCGGACTCGGCCGTCGTACGGGGCTGGACGCGCCGCATGACAGCCCTTATGCGCGCGATGACCTCCCGTACACCGAAGGGCTTGGAGACGTAGTCGTCGGCGCCGAGCTCCAGGCCGACGACCCGGTCCGTCTCGTCGCTGCGGGCGCTGATGACGATGATCGGGACGTCACCGCGTTCGCGCAGTGCCCGGCAGACGTCCAGGCCGTCGGTGTCGGGCAGGCCGAGGTCGAGCAGGACGACGTCGTAGGGCTCGGTGTGGCTGAGGGCCGCGCCGCCCGTGGACACCCACGCCACCTCGAAGCCGTAGCGCAGCAGGCCGCGTCGGAGTGACTGGGCGACCGGTTCATCGTCTTCCACCAGGAGTACGCGCACAGCCGAACCCTATGGCCTGGGTCCTTGAAACTTAATTCACAGCCGCAACGCGTATCCCTGGTACGGATGGGCAGGAGCCGTCCGAGCGGCCGAAGATCCCTCGGGTGATCACCATGATGAGCGGGACATCTCACCATGCGATACCTCGTAAGGGGATTTCGGCCGCTCGTTAAACTGAGCCGACCGCAGACGGACTGAGCGAGGAGTGCACGTGGGCCTTGTCGTGCAGAAGTACGGAGGCTCATCCGTAGCCGATGCCGAGGGCATCAAGCGTGTCGCCAAGCGAATCGTGGAAGCGAAGAAGAACGGCCACCAGGTGGTCGTGGTCGTTTCCGCGATGGGCGACACGACGGACGAGCTGATCGATCTCGCCGAGCAGGTGTCTCCGATGCCTGCCGGGCGTGAGTTCGACATGCTGCTGACCGCCGGAGAGCGGATCTCCATGGCGCTGCTGGCCATGGCGATCAAAAACCTGGGCCACGAGGCCCAGAGCTTCACCGGCAGCCAGGCAGGCGTCATCACCGACTCGGTCCACAACAAAGCGCGGATCATCGACGTCACGCCGGGGCGCATCCGGACCGCGCTGGACGAGGGCAACATCGCCATCGTCGCCGGGTTCCAGGGCGTCAGCCAGGACAAGAAGGACATCACCACGCTGGGGCGCGGCGGTTCCGACACCACCGCCGTGGCGCTGGCCGCCGCCCTCGACGCCGAGGTCTGCGAGATCTACACCGACGTCGACGGTGTGTTCACCGCCGACCCGCGCGTGGTGAAGAAGGCCCGGAAGATCGACTGGATCTCCTCCGAGGACATGCTGGAGCTGGCCGCGTCCGGCTCCAAGGTGCTGCTCCACCGCTGTGTGGAGTACGCCCGTCGTTACGACATCCCGATCCACGTCCGCTCGTCCTTCTCGGGACTGCCGGGCACCTGGGTCAGCAACGAGAAGCCCGAGTGGCAAGGGGACCAGCAGGTGGAGCACGCCATCATCTCCGGAGTCGCCCATGACGTCTCCGAAGCCAAGATCACGGTCGTCGGCGTCCCGGACAAGCCGGGCGAGGCCGCGGTGATCTTCCGCGCCATCGCGGACGCCGAGATCAACATCGACATGATCGTGCAGAACGTGTCGGCGGCGTCCACCGGTCTCACGGACATCTCCTTCACCCTCCCCAAGTCCGAGGGCCGTAAGGCCATCGACGCCCTGGAGAAGGCGAAGGCCGGGATCGGCTTCGAGTCGCTGCGCTACGACGACCAGATCGGCAAGATCTCGCTGGTCGGCGCGGGGATGAAGACCAACCCGGGCGTCACGGCCTCGTTCTTCCAGGCGCTGTCCGACGCGGGTGTGAACATCGAGCTGATCTCGACATCCGAGATCCGCATCTCGGTCGTCACCCGTGAGGACGACGTCCCCGGGGCCGTCCGCGCCGTGCACAGCGCCTTCGGCCTCGACTCCGACAGCGACGAGGCCGTCGTCTACGGAGGCACCGGCCGCTGATGGCCAACCCCCGATCAGAGCACCGGCCGACGCTCGCCGTCGTGGGGGCGACCGGCACCGTCGGTGCGGTCATGCTCCAGATCCTGTCCCAGCACGCGGACATCTGGGGCGAGATCCGTCTGGTCGCCTCCCCGCGCTCGGCCGGCCGCAAGCTGGCCGTGCGCGGCGAGGAGACCGAGGTGGTGGCGCTGTCGGAGGAGGCCTTCGACGGCGTCGACGTCGCCATGTTCGACGTACCCGAGGAGGTCGCCGAGCGCTGGGCGCCGGTCGCCGCCGCCAAGGGTGTCGTCGTGGTCGACAACTCGGGCGCCTTCCGGATGGACCCGGAGGTCCCGCTGGTCGTCCCCGAGGTCAATGCGCACGCGGTACGGCAGCGCCCGCGCGGGATCATCGCCAACCCGCACTGCACGACCCTGTCGATGATCGTCGCCCTGGGCGCGCTGCACGCCGAGTTCGGACTGCGCGAGCTGGTGGTCTCCTCGTACCAGGCGGTGAGCGGGGAAGGCCGGGCCGGCGTGGACACCCTGCGCCGGCAGCTGTCCCTGGTCGCCGGTACGGAACTGGGGACCAGCCCCGGAGACGTACGACGGGCCGTGGGCGACGGGACGGGCCCGTTCCCGGAGCCGGTCGCGCTGAACGTCGTACCGTGGGCCGGGTCCGCGCGGGCGGACGGCTGGTCGTCGGACGAGATGCAGATCCGGGACGAGTCCCGCAAGATCCTCGGGCTGCCGAAGCTCCCCGTGGCCGTGACCTGCGTACGCGTGCCCGTCGTCACCGCGCACGCGCTGACCGTCCACGCCCGCTTCCAGGGCGAGGTCACCGTCGCCAAGGCACGTGAGATTCTCGCCACCGCGCCCGGGGTCGTGCTGTTCGACGACCCGGACGCGGGGGAGTTCCCGACGCCGGTGGACGTGGTCGGCACGGATCCGACCTGGGTCGGCCGGGTCCGGCGGGCGCTGGACGACCCGACCGCGCTGGAACTGTTCGTGTGCGGGGACAATCTGCGCAAGGGAGCCGCACTCAATACGGCACAAATCGCCGAGCTGGTGGCGGCGGAGCGGTCCTGACCACGGCTCCTTCCGGGCTTCCCCCTGTTGATCTTGTCGTAAATCACTCTGGTGGTGGCAGAAAACGTTTGTAGGATCCAGGTGACAACTTCTGGGGCTCCAAAGATTTTGCTCCCCGTTCTCCGCAACCGCGCGGAGGGCGGGGAGCGTCTTTGCGGACGCCCTTCAGGGGCGTTGGGGACGCCAAGGCCGTGCGGGGGACGCCGGTCACCATGGATTTAGGGGAAGAGCGGGACGCATGAAGGTGGCTGTGTCGTACGACGCAAACGTGATGCCGGATGCGTACAACCCTGAAGGGGGGAGGCGTGTCCAACATGCGTGGCAGCAGAGGTACTCGACTTCACAGCGGCGACGCGCGGCACAGCCCTGCGTCCGCCCCGCCGACCCCGCGGGCTCGGTACGCCCGGCGGCATGCCGGTGATCGCGCCGATGCCCGCAGCGCGGCCGGCCCGCATACCCAACCAGCGCGAAGGCACTGACGAGAGCGCGGCTGCGGGGACGACGGTCGACCACCTGACCGAGACGTACCGTGCCCACTACCGCTCGCTCCTCGGACTCGCGGCGCTGCTCCTCGACGACACCGCGTCCTGCGAGGACGTCGTCCAGGAGGCGTTCATCCGGGTCCACTCGGCGCGCAAGCGCGTCCGTGACCCCGAGAAGACGCTCGCCTATCTGCGCCAGACGGTGGTGAACCTCTCCCGCTCCGCGCTGCGCCGCCGCATCCTGGGCCTGAAGCTCCTTTCCAAGCCGATGCCGGACATGGCGAGCGCGGAGGAGGGGGCGTACGACCTGCTGGAGCGCGACTCCCTCATCAAGGCGATGAAGGGCCTGCAGCGCCGCCAGCGCGAGGTCCTCGTCCTGCGCTACTTCGCGGACATGACCGAGGCCCAGGTCGCCGACACGCTGGGCATATCGCTCGGCTCGGTGAAGGCGTACGGCTCACGCGGGATCGCCGCGCTGCGCATCGCCATGGAGGAACCGGCATGAGCGACCAGGGCCAGGAGTACGAGGGTCCGGAGCGCGAGGTTTCGGAGCAGGGCCGGAACCAGGCCCGGGAAGAGGGCCAGGAACAAGCCGAGCGGGCCCAGGGGCCAGCCCCGGAACAGGTCCGGGAACAAGCCCAGGAACAAGCCCGGGAACAGGGCGACGCCGAGCGCGAACCGCGCGAGGACGCGGGCCTGGGGACCGGCGGTTTCCGGACCGAGGAGTTCAGGGCCGGTAGGCTTCCTCTCAACAGGGCCCGGTCCAACGGGAGTTGGCCGTCCGGAGTCCATGGACCCGGTCGCCACGATCAAGAGCACAAGCAATCGCAAGCTGGGAACGGAATTGTGAACCACGGCCCCGACGACCAGAGCCTGGACGGGCTCGACTCGGACGAGCTGGCACTGCGCAGGATGATGCAGCAGGCGGTGGGCGGGATCGAACCCACCGACGCCGTACTGGCCCATCTCCGCCGCGCCGTGCCCGCCCGCCGCGCCCGCAAGCGGCACGCCGCCATCGGCGCGGCCGCCGCCCTGCTCTTCGTCGGTACGGCCATCCCCGCGCTGCTGGTCGCGAACGTCACCGGCTCCGAGGCCGACCCCTCCGTCATCGCGGGCCACGGCTCGCAGACCGAGGGAGGCAAGGACAACGGCAAGGGCCCGGACGGCGGCGAGAGCACCGCCGGGGGCAACTCCGGCACGGTCAAGGACAAGCCGTCGAGCAGCCCCACGGGCGGTGCGACGAACCCGGACAAGGGCAGCGGCGGCGGCAGCACCAACGGGGGCGGCGGTACGACGGACACCCCGGCGACGGCGGCCACCTGCGACGCGACCCAGCTGGGCTCGGCCACCGGTTCGGTCGGCGACCCCGACACCACGGGCACGGTCTACGGCACGTTCCGGGTCGTCAACGTCTCCTCCGCCGCCTGTACGGTCAGCGGCAGCGGCAGCGTGTCGCCGCTCGCGCAGGGCGCGGCGGACCAGTCGAAGCTGGGCGTCGTCGACCATACGGCGGGGGACGCCGCCGGCGGACTGCCCGACCCGTCCGCCTCGGTCAGCGGACTCGTGCTGGCACCGGGGGCGGCGTACACGGTGCAGTTCGCGTGGGTGCCCTCGGAGACGTGCCCCACGACCGGCGGCACCACCGACGGCGGCAGCACGGGCGACCCCTCGGCGTCCCCGACGCCCACACCGAGCGAGAGCACCGACTCGGGCACGACCACCACGACCGGCAGCGACGGCACGACCACCCAGCTGCTCACGGAGGACGGCACGCTGGCCGACGGCAGCGTGGCGGTGTCCTACACGGCGGAGGGGGGTTCCCCCACGGTGTCGGCGACGGTGTCGAACGCGTGCGCGGGGACGGTGTACAAGACGGGAGTCATGGCGGAGACCACCGCGTAGTGGTCCCTGCGCCCCGGCGGGGATCAGACGGCGAGGATCAGACGGTGAGCATCAGACGGTGGCGTCTTCGCGAGCGGGCTCCTCGGCCGTGGCGAGCCCCAGCTCGGCATCCCGCGCGAACTCCACTTCACGCCGTACGAGCCGGAACCACATGAACACCACGAACCCCGCGAAGACGAACCACTCGCCGGTGTAGCCGAGGTTCTGGAACGCCTTCAGGTCGAGTCCGGTGTCCGCGGGCGCGGTCGCCGGTACGGCCTTCATCCCCGAGTCGCCCTTGTCGAGGGTGACCCAGGCGTCGTACAGGTCGTACGGCACGAGGTTCACGAGCGAGGCGGCACTGATCGCGCCGGTCTGCCCGGCCGGGAGTCCACCGGCGGCGCTCACACCATTGGACCCCGGGGTCTCGGAGGCCTGAAGCGCACCGGTGACGGTGACTTCGCCGGTGGGCGGGGCGGGAGCCTTCGCGGCGTCGGCGCGACCCGGCAGCCAGCCGCGCACGACGGGGAGGGCTTTGCCGTCATCGGTCCGGAGCAGGGTGAGCACGAAGTACCCGTCCCGGTCGTCGAGCTGTCGCCCAGGAACGAGCAACTGCGTGCCGTACCGCCCGCTGACGGTGACACGGTCCCCGGAGGTCTTCTTGTCGACGGGCAGCAGCTCGGCGAGCGGCCGGGCGGCCTCCTGCTTCTCGGCGGAGACCTCTTCGGTGGCGGTCTTGTGGTCCTGCACGCGGTCCTCGAATCGGCTCAGCTGCCAGGACCCCATGAACACGCAGAAGGGGATGGCGAGCAGCACGAAGACGTTGATCCCCCACCAACGGGGCGTCAGCAGAAACCGGTACACGCCTTCCAAGGTACGGGGCGGCTGCGGGGGCGCGGTTCGCGGGGCCAGGTTTCTCGCCCCCGCCGCCCCTACCCGTTCCCATCCCTGGGGGCTGCGCCCCCAGACCCCCCTTTGTCCTCAAACGCCGGACGGGCTGACTATCCAGCCCCTCCGGCGTTTGAGGAGCGGGGG
>NZ_JBIAQP010000028.1:0-122051 GCF_042889145.1 Streptomyces sp. NPDC002680 | reverse complement strand
GCAACCAGCCCGAACAACTCGCGGAAGCGGCAACCACCGTCCTTGACTGGCTGGCCGACCGCAGCCTCCACACCCCCACCACCTGAGAACCAACCACAGAGAACGCCCACGGCGGCCGGCGTCCAGCGGATGACCGCGACTCCGGCCGCAGTGCTCCTTCTCCGACTTTTCGATCTTTCCCATGAAAGGCACAGTCCGATGAGTTCCTACCGTGTGGGCATGCTGGTGCCCAGTTCCAACACGACGATGGAGGCGGAGGTACCCGAGGTCCTGCGCCGGGTGACGGCCCAGACCGGTGACCGGTTCACGTTCCACTCCAGCCGGATGCGGATGAAGACGGTCAGCGCGGAAGAGCTCGCCCGCATGAACGCGGACGCCGACCGGGCGGCGATCGAGCTGGCCGACGCTGCGGTGGACGTGATGGCGTACGCCTGTCTGGTCGCCATCATGTCCCAGGGCCGCGGCGTGCACCGGGAGATCGAGCAGCGGCTGGCCAAGACCGCCGCTGCCGCGGGTGCGCCGGTGGACGTCGTCTCCAGCGCCGGGGCACTCGTGGCCGGCCTGCAGCACCTGGGGGCGCGCAAGGTGTCGATCGTGACCCCGTACATGAAGCCCCTGACCGCCCTGGTCGCCGACTACATCGAGGCCGAGGGCATCGAGGTCCAAGACGCCGTCAGCCTGGAGGTGGACGACAACCTCGCCGTCGGACGCCTCGACCCGGCCAACCTGCCCGACATCGTGCGCAGGCTCGACACCCGCGGCGCCGACGCCGTGGTGCTGAGCGCGTGTGTGCAGATGCCGTCCCTGCCCGCGATCCCCGCCGCCGAAGCCGTCGCCGGGCTGCCGGTCATCACCGCCTCCACCGCCACCTCCTGGCAGCTGCTGTCCTCACTCGGCGCCCACACCCCGGTCCCCGACTCCGGCGCACTGTTCCGCGGCTGAGCCGTGCAGTGGTGGAGGAGCGGGAAGCCCCGCGTCCGTTTGTGGGTCGCCTCACCGCCTCCTCCGTCGCCACGCCCCTGTAATCCCCTTTTCTCTGCCGTACTCGTCGGAGGCGACGACCACGATGACTGATTCCCTCCCCTCCTTCTCCACCCTCTCCTCCCGCCTGGTCGAACTGCGTGACGGGTTGAGCATCGCCGTGACCGAGCAGGGTGACGTCGATGCCGCGGGCGGCAAGGGCGTCCTGCTCCTGCACGGCGGTGACGGACCGGCCACGGTCGCCGGCCTTGCGACCGCGCTGGCCGACCGCACTTACGTGATCACCCCGACCCATCCCGGATTCGACGGCCAACCCCGCCCCGACTGGTTCGACGACCCCACCGACCTCGCCCTGGCCTACCTCGACCTCCTCGACACCCTCCGGCTCCGGGACGTCGTGGTCATCGCAAGCTCGCTGGGCGGCTGGATCGCCACTCAGATGGCCCTGCACGACACCCGAGGCAGGCTGGGAAGGCTGGTCCTGATCAACGCAGTCGGCATCGACACCGACGGCCGGGCGAAGACCGTCGACATCAGGGAACTGTCCCCCGCCGAGATCGGCCCCCTCGCCTTCCACGACCCCACCCTGCTGCCCGACCCCGCCACCTTGAGTGAAGAGCAGCTGGTTACGGCCGCCGCCAACCGGGTCGCACTGGAGATCTACGGCGGCGAGCGGTTCAACCATGACCCGAAGCTGCGCCGCCGACTGCACCGCGTCACCCTCCCCGCCCTCGTCCTGTGGGGCGAGGAGGACGGCGTCCTGCCCACCGCATACGGACGCCTCTACGCCGACTCGATCCCCAATGCCCATTTCCGCACCGTCGCCAAGGCCGGCCACCTGCCCCACCTGGAACAGCCCGACCTGACCCTCGCCGCCATCGAGGAGTTCCTCGGCGACAAGGCGGCCTAGATCCGGACGCGTCCCGGCATCCGCCTTCTCGACGGCCTTATAGATGATGCATCAACATTGTCGGGCTGGGGCTTTTCCCAACGACCTCGTTCCCACCGGAGTTCAGCCATGTCCACCCCAGTCAAGCTCGCCGTCATCTACTACTCGGCGACCGGATTCAGCGCCCAGATCGCCCAGGAGATCAGCGACACCGCCGACAAGGAGGGCGTGGAGGTACGCCTGCTCAAGGTCCCCGAGCTCGCCCCGGAGGCGGCCATCGCCGCCAACGACGCCTGGGCCGCCCATGCCGCCGCCGGCGCCCACATCCCCGTGGCCGGCCCGACCGACATCGAGTGGGCCGACGCGGTGATCTTCGGCACGCCCACCCGCTTCGGGAACGTCTCCTCGCAGCTCAAGCATTTCATCGACACCCTCGGCGGCCTGTGGGCGCAGGGCAAGCTGGCCAACAAGGTCTACAGCGGCTTCGTCACCACGGCCACCGCGCACGGCGGACAGGAGTCGACGCTGCTCGCGCTGTACAACTCCATCCACCACTTCGGCGGCATCGTCGTCTCTCCCGGCTACACCGACCCGGTGAAGTACGTGGACGGCAACCCCTACGGCACTTCACACACTGACGGCCAGGGCCAGAACGCCGTCGGCGAGCACACTCGCAACGCCGCCCGCCACCAGGCCCTGCGCGTGATCCAGCTCACGGCCGCGTTCAAGGCCGGCCTGTCCGGCTGAAGCCCCCGCGAACAGCGACGCTACCGGGGCGGCGATGACCGTCCTCGCAAGGAGTATCCGATCATGTCCGCTCACTTCACACGCCGCACTGCCGTTTCCGCGGGCTTGGCCTTGGGCGTGTCCCTCGCGGCCACTTCCACTGTGGCGCAGGCAGCAACAAAGGGCCTCCCGACCGACGCCAAGGACTCTGCCGGTATTACCCGGCTGCAGTGGTCCGCAGTCGCGCTCACCGCCGAGCAGTACCCGGTGATGAAGGAGTTCACCGAGATGGCCCTGGGCCTGGCACTGGTCTTCAGTTCGGCGGAGTCCGCCGTGTTCAGCGCGCCAGATGGCACCCTCTTCGAACTCTGCGGGCCGAAGGCTCCGCCGGCTCCCTGGCGTACCGGCACGACCTCTGCGGCACTCGGGTTTGACGTCAGGAACCTTGCGACGGCCGGCAAAGTGCTGGAGAGGAATGGTGCACGTCGGGTCTCTCCGGTTCGCGTTCTCCCCGGGGAAGGAGCAGGTGGGACCAGCCTCCGCTACTGCTTCTTCCGCGCCCCCGACAACCGCGTCTACAGACTCGCGCAGACCAATGCCGACGCCGACGAGCAGGTGTCCGAAAGCGCCGCCGGTCCCGCCGGAATCAAGCAGCTCGATTTCGCCGGCATCTCACTGACCTCCGAACAGGTCCCCAGGATGAAGGAGTTCGTCGAGGACGGTCTGGGACTCAGCGCGCTGATCCTCGACGGGCTGGGCGACATACCGGAATACAGCATCTTCCTCGCCGAGAACCGAAGCCGGTTCGAGCTCTACGGCCCCGCGGCTCCTCAGCTCCCGTGGCGGACCGGACCCACCTCCATGGCTATGGGCTTCAAGTCCTTCCATCTGGAGGAGGCCATGGCGAATCTGGAGCAGAACGGTGCCGAGTGGGTCACTCCGATTTTCGTGTACGACAACCGCTTCCGCTTCTTCCGCGCCCCCGACGGCCGCATTTACAGCATTTCGGAGACCCGTGCCACCTGAGAGCGGCAGTACCCCGAGCGACAGGCAGAGGTCCATCGTGAAGGTGGTGCTCTCCCGCGGAGCCGGGATCGGGTCACCCGTGACGCGGGCTGCGAGGCCACCTCCTTGGGATCAGGCTTGCGCCCGATCGACTTGATCGGCGGCGTCGCCAACGGTTCGGCCATGGACGGCGGGGCGGCCTCCGTAGGGATCCGCATCGCTCCACAGGGTCGTGGGGGCCGCCTTGCGGACCGTCGGTATGACCTCGCTCGCGAACCGTTCTAGCATGGCCAGCTGCTGCTCGTGCGGGATCACCGTCGGGAGGCTGAAGGACTGCAGGTCGTGACCGAACCCCTCGTGGAACCACAGGATCTTCTCGGCGACCTGCTGCGGCGACCCGACCAGGACGGGGCCGCGCTCGATGGCGTCGTCGATGGTCGCGAACGTCATCTCGTTGCCGGGCGTGTGGTTCCCGGGCTGGTTGAAGTACGCCACGATCTGCTCGTACATCGGCCCGAAGGCCTCCCGCGCCTCCTGGGTCGTGTCGGCGAGGTAGAGGAAGCCCGCGCCCGCGCCGACGTAGGCGAACCGGGGGTCGTGCCCGTGTCGGCCGTACTCCGTGCGGTAGTGGTCGATGAGGGCCGTGTAGTTGTCGCGGGGCTGGATGGCGTTGGCGGAGAAGAGCGGGTCGCCCCACTTCGCCGCGAGGCCCGCCGAGGTCGGCGTGGTCGCCGAGCCGTGCCACACCCGAGGAGCACCGGCGAAGGGCCGCGGCAGGCTGGTGACCTTGTTCAGCGGTCCCCGGAAGCGGCCCTCCCAGGTGACGTCCTCCTCACGCCACAGTTGGCGCAGCAGCTCGTACTTCTCCGCCAGCGCGTCCCACTGGTCGCCGTTGTCGATACCGAACATCGGCAGCTGACGCAGCTCGTTGCCCTTGCCGATGACGAGTTCGAGCCGGCCGCGGGAGAGCTGGTCGATCGTGGCGTAGTCCTCGGCGACGCGCAGCGGGTCGTGGATCGACAGGACCGAGACGCCGGTCTGGATGCGGACCCGGCTGGTGGTCGCGGCGATGGCGCCGAGCAGGACCGTGACGCCGCTGGAGAGGAAGGCACCGGCGTGCCGCTCGCCGAGCGCGACCGCGTCGAAGCCGAACTCCTCGGCGTAGCGCGCGGAGGTCAGTGCCTGGGAGTACCGCTCGTCGGGGCGGATCTCGCGTCCGGTCACCGGGTTCTTGAGGTTCGGCAGAATGTCGAGGACTTGGAACTTCATGAGCTGACTCCTATTTCTTCGCTGGACCTGCCGTCCCCGGCGTATGCGGGTGCCGCGGAACCCGGGTCTCTCGGCATACCGTTCGAGGTGGTGTTCCACTGCCTCAGCAGGCTGTTGACCGCCTGACGGCCGGCGCGGTTCGAGCCGACGGTGGACTGGGACGGTCCGAAACCGATCAGGTGCACACGCGGCTCGCCGGCCACCTGGGTGCCACGCAGGGTGATCCCGCCGATTTCGTTGCGCAGCCCCAGCGGATCCAGGTGGGCCAGGGCGGCCTTGAAGCCGGTGGCCCACAGGATCGCGTCGACCGGCGTGAAGGAACCGTCCGCCTCGCGGACGCCGCCGGGTTCGATGGCGGTGAACATGGGACGACGCTCAAGTGCCCCGCGCTCCTTCGCCGCCAGCGCGTACGGGGTCCAGCCCAGGTCGGTGTAGGAGACGACGCTGCCGGTGGGCCTGCCCGCTTCGACGTCGGCGGCGACCTTGGCGATGATCTCGCGGCCTGCCTCGGCATTGAAATTGCCCTCGCGGAAGACGGGTTCGCGGCGTGTGTACCAGAAGGTGGTGGCCACGCGGGAGATCTCCTCCAGTTGCTGGAGTGCCGAGATGCCACCGCCGACGACGGCGACCCGGAGGCCGGCGAACCGGTCGGCCGAGACGTAGTCGCGGGTGTGCACCTGGATGCCGGTGAAGCTCTCCTGCCCCGGGTAGTGGGGGCGGACGGGGTTGGTCCAGGTGCCGGTGGCGTTGATGACCGCCCGGGTTGTCCAGGTTCCGGCGCTGGACTCGACCGTGAGCTCTCCGTCGGGCCGGTCGTCCACCCGCCGTACGGCGGTGACGGTCACCGGACGCAGCATCGGCAGATCGGTCGCCTGCTCGAAGGCGGTGAAGTAGCGCGGTACCGCGGTGCGACTGGGCTCGTCGGGGTCGACGGGCGGTTGCGGGAAATCGGGCAGGTCGAAGATGCCGTTCACGGTGTTCATCCGCAGCGATTCCCAGCGGTGCCGCCACGCCCCGCCGGCCGCCGGCTCGGCGTCGAGCACTACGAAGGTCCGGTCGCCGGCGGGGGCGTCCGGGCCGGTCAGGGCGCTGGTGAAGCCGCGTCGCTTGAGGTGGTAGCCGGCCGAGAGGCCCGACTGCCCGCCGCCGACGACCACGACCGTCGCGCGCCGACTCGCTCGCTCGGATGCCGAAACGGTTGCGTCAGCGTGCATCGGCCTGGTCACCGCCTTGTGGGCGTGCGCTTCCGCCGGTGGCGAGCCGCATGAGGTCGGTGCTGAAGTCGACGTCGTCCAGGGACCGTTGGGCCCGGGTGGCGTTGCCGCCGAACTGGTGCTGGTAGCCGTTCCAGTTGCTGTCGGCGATCTGCCGGCCCGCTCCGCTGCGCAGCATGACGGAGAGCTCCTGCGCGGCGCGGGCGATGCGCTTGCCGAGGTCGGTGGATCCCCAGTCCTCGGGGGCGGCGTAGAGGGAAGTGGGCATCGGCAGCGCCCGCAGGAACGCGAACAGCGGCCGGAGCTGCTCGTCGACGACCATGGCGTGTCGTGCGCTGCCGCCCGTCGCGGCGAGGACGACCGGTCTGGCGATCAGCAGATCGTTGTCGATCAGGTCGGCGAACGACTTGAACAGACCGCTGATCCCCGCCTTGTAGACCGGGGTGGCGGCGATGACCGCGTCGGCGGAGGCGAGCCGCTCCATGGCCGACTGCACCTTTGCGTTGGGCATGCCGGAGACGATGCCCAACGCGATGTCCGTGGCGAGAGGAGCCAGATCGATCGAGCGCACGGTCGCCGTCGTGCCTGACGCCTGGAGGGTGTCGAGTGTCTTCTGGCTGACGCGGTCGGCGAGCAGGCGGGTCGAGGACGGCTCACTGACGCCGGCGTTGACGACGGCTATCGTGACCGGCCTCGCATGGGGTGTGAGATCGCTCATGCCATGTTCCTCACGGGTGCTATCGGGTGGTGGGCGGCGGTGGCCGGGGTCGCGGCGACCAGCGCTCGCATGAGCCCGCGCAGCGTGTGAAGCTGCTCGGGCGTCAGGGCGCGGGTCATCGCGGCCGTGACATGCCGGGCGTGTGCGCGGCCGAGGCGCCGCTGGACCTCGTGGCCGTCGGCGGTGAGGAAGAGGCGGTAGGCGCGGGCGTCGCCGGGATCGGGCCGGCGTTGGATGAGGCCGCGCTGCTCCAGACGGGCGACGAGCCGGGACACCCCGGCCTGGGTGAGCAGGGCGTCGTCGATCAGGTCGGTGATCCGCAAGCCGTCGCTCGCCCCGGCCAGCGCGTAGAGCACGCCGTACTCGCGTGGTGTGACGTCACCCCAGTCGTCCACGCACTGGAACTCGCGTGCGAGGGTCGCCTGGGCCCGGAACATCGCGTCCCAGGCCTCGTTCGCCAGCCGGGTGGCGCCGGCCATCAGAACGCCGCCGGGAAACCGGCCTCGACGGCCGGGTCGCTGTCCTGGTAAGGCGAGGTGCCCGACAGGTTGTCGCCCCGGTTCGGGTTCGGACGCGGCTGACGCGGCTCTGCGTCACCGTACTTCGCCTTGACCAGTGAGGCGTGGGTCGGTGCGTCCGGGACACCGGGGCTGCGGCGCGCCGCCATCTCCTTGCGCAGTACCGGGACCACCTCGGTGCCCAGCAGTTCGACCTGCTCCAGCACCAGGTCGACCGGCAGGCCGAGGCCGTCTACCCCGAAAAGCTGACGCTGGTAGTCGCCGAAGCCCTCCTGGAAGGTGAGAACCTTCTCGATCACTTCCTGCGGGCTGCCGACGGTCAGGGGCGTGGCGGCTATGTAGTTCTCCAGGTTCGAGGACCGAAAGACGGGGTGGCTCTCGAAATAGGGGCGGAAGGCGTTTACCGCGTCCTGGGACCGCTTGGCGATGAACGCGTGACCGCCGAGCCCGACGATCGCCTGCTCGGCCGTGCCGTGGCCGTAGTGCTCGAACCGCTTCCGATACAGGTTGACCAGCGGCTTGAAGTGGAAGTTCGGCGCGAGGATGTGGTTGGCGAAGAACCCGTTGCCGTAGTAGGCCGCCTGCTCGGCGGTCTCCGGGGTGCGGATCGATCCGTGCCACACGAACGGCGGGACGTCGTCGAGCGGACGCGGGGTGGAGGTGAAGCCCTGCAACGGGGTGCGGAACTGTCCTTCCCAGTCCACGACGTCCTCGCGCCACAGCCGGTGCAGCAGGTTGTAGTTCTCCAGCGACAGCGGGACGCCCTCACGGATGTCCTTGCCGAACCAGGGATAGACCGGGACCGTGTTCCCGCGTCCGAGCATGAGGTCCAGGCGGCCCTTGGCGACGTGCTGCACCATCGCGTAGTCCTCGGCGATCTTCACCGGATCGTTGGTGGTGATCAGAGTGACGGCGGTGCTCAGGATGATCCGCTCGGTCAGAGCCGCGATGTGGGCGAGCAGCGCCGGGGGAGACGAGGTCACGAACGGCGGGTTGTGATGCTCGCCCAACGCGAACACGTCGAGGCCGACCTCGTCGGCGCGCCGGGCGATTTTGATCAGGTTGCTGATCCGCTCGGCCTCGCTCTGGGTGTAGCCGGTGGTCGGGTCCGGTGAGATGTCACCGACACCGAAGATGCCGAACTGCATCATGGGGCTCCTTGCGGTTTACATGACTGCGCACGAGACTCTATAGGTTGATGCGTCAAGCATCTCGGCGTGTGCTGCTTGCGGCTTCCGTCACGCGCGAGGCGCATCTCGTGCTGGTGCATCAATCAAAGCATATAGTTGATGCATCATCTACATGGGTGTCCTGCGGTCGTCTGCAGGCACCAAGTTCGCCGTCGGCGATGAGGAGCTCGGAGCGGCGGTGACCGGTTTCGGCCGGCGGAGGGAAGGGCACCGGAACCACGATCAGGGGGACCGGAGTCGGACTCGTTCCGACTCCGGCAGGAGCGACGACGCCCCCAAGGGGGCCGCGTCCGATCCGAGGGGTGGTGTGGCCGGCTCTCTCATCCCGGCCACTCGCGCAGCACATGGTCCCGGAAGGCACGTGAGGCAGGCGGCAGTGGGTGGTCGTCGAACCAGGCGAGGCCGATCTGCCGGGCGCATACGGGACTGCTCACCGGGATCAGGGGCACGGCGCCCTCGCCGCGCGCTGCTTCGGCGGGGGCGGCTCCTCGTGAGAGGCCCGGCTGCTGGCTGGGCAGCAGGCTGACCCCGAGCCCCGCGCCGACCAGGCCCCGCAGGGTGGCGACCTCGTCTCCTTCGAAGGCGATGCGCGGTGCGAAGCCGGCTTCGTGGCAGATCTCCTCCACGAGGGTGCGCAGTCCCATGCCGGTACGCAGTACGACGAACGGCTCGTCGGTGACCTCGGCGAGCCGCACCTTTTGGCGGCGGGCGAGCCGGTGCCTGGGCGGGACGGCGAGCAGCAGCGGCTCGGTCAGGAGCCGTCGCCACCGCAGGTGATCGGGTGCATCGGGGCTGGGGGTCGTGATGGCAAGGTTCACGGCGCCGGAGCGCAACGTGTCGATGAGCGCGCGGTCTGCGTCCTGGCGCAGATCGAAGCGGGCGCCGGGGTGGGCGTGGAGGTAGCCGCTGATCAGCTCGGGCACCAGCCAGGTGCCGAACGTGTGCATGAAGCCCAGCGGCACCACGCCCGTGTCGGGCTCCACGAACTCGGAGATGGCCCGCAGTCCGTCGTCCCACCGGGCCAGCACGGTGTCGGCGTACTCCTTGAACAACCGTCCCGCGGGAGTCGGGTGCAGTCGTCTCCCGCTGCGGCGCAGGAGCGTGGCGCCGACCTCCTGCTCCAGGCGGGCCAGGGTCCTGGTGACGACGGGCTGGGTGATGTTGGCGAGGCGGGCGGTCTCCGTGACGGTCTCCCCGTCGGCGACCGCCTGGAACCAGCGCAGGGCTTGCAGATCCATGCCGTGATCCTCCATCCATGTCTATGCGGCATGGATAACACGGAAGACTGTTATTGGACGCATGGACGTCCCAGCTCTATCGTGGATGCATCAACTATATCGGAGGCGGCCGGGAGCCGCACGACACGGGTGCGCCCGAGGGAAGAAGTGCGGCGATGCGAGATGTGACCGTGGCCCAGCAGATGGTGGACATCCTGCGCCAGGCGGGTGTGGAGCGGATCTACGGGGTGGTGGGCGACAGCCTGAACTCGGTGGTCGACGCGGTACGGCGCACCGACGGCATCGAGTGGGTGCATGTCCGCAACGAGGAGGCCGCCGCTCTAGCCGCCGCGGCGGAGGCGCAACTGACCGGCAAGCTCGCGGTGTGCGCCGGAAGCTGCGGCCCCGGCAACACCCACCTGATCCAGGGCCTGTACGACGCCCAACGCTCCGGTGCACCCGTGCTGGCGATCGCTTCGCACATCCCCTCCCGCCAGATCGGCACCGGCTTCTTCCAGGAGACCCACCCGGAGCGGCTGTTCATCGAGTGCAGTGACTACTGCGAGATGATCGGCACGCCCGAGCAGATGCCCCGGGTGCTGCGGATCGCCCTGCAGCGCGCCCTCGGCAACAACGGGGTATCGGTGCTCGTCATCCCGGGCGACGTCGCGCACGCCCAGGCGACCCACCCGACCGGCACGAGTGACCTTGTCACCGAACGCGGCCGCGTCGTCCCGCCGGACACGCAGGTGCGGGCGCTGGCGGAGAAGCTGAACGCGGCACGGAAGGTGATGCTGTTCGCCGGCGCCGGCGTCCGGGACGCGCACGCCGAGGTCATGGCACTCGCCGAGAAGGCCGCCGCCCCGGTCGGACACTCGCTGCGCGGCAAGGAGTGGATCCAGTTCGACAACGCCTACGACGTCGGCATGAGCGGATTGCTGGGCTACGGCGCCTGCTACGAGGCGATGCATGACGCCGACCTGGTCGTCCTGCTGGGCACCGACTTCCCGTACAACGACTTCCTGCCGCAGGCGCGGACCGTGCAGATCGACCACGAGGTGGGGAACCTCGGCCGCCGGACGGTGCTGGATCTCGGTGTCCACGGCGACGTAGGGGAGACGCTGCGCGCGGTGCTGCCGCTGGTGGAGGCGAAGCGGGACCGCTCCTACCTGGACCGCATGCTGCGCAAGCACGCCAAGTCCCTGGAGACGGTGGTCGCCGCCTACACCCGCAAGGTCGAGCGGCACATCCCGATCCACCCCGAGTACGCGGCCTCCGTTCTGGACGAACTCGCCGCCGACGACGCCGTGTTCACCGTCGACACCGGGATGTCCAACGTGTGGGCGGCGCGCTACCTGACCCCCAACGGGCGGCGCCGGGTGATCGGTTCGTTCCTGCACGGCACGATGGCCAACGCGCTGCCGCACGCCATCGGCGCACAGTTCGCCGATGGTGGCCGCCAAGTTATCTCCATGTCCGGCGACGGTGGGCTCGGCATGCTGATGGGCGAACTGCTCACCGTGAAGTTGCACAACCTGCCGGTGAAGACGATCGTGTTCAACAACTCCTCCCTCGGGATGGTGAAGTTGGAGATGCTGGTCGAGGGGCTGCCCGAGTACGAGACCGACCACGGGCCGGTGGACTTCGCTGCGATCGCCCGCGGCGCGGGTATCGAGGCGATCCGCATCGAACGCCCCGAGGACGTCGTCGCCGGCCTCAAGCAGGCCCTCGCCCATGACGGCCCGGTCCTGGTCGACCTGGTGACCGATGCCAACGCGCTGTCGATTCCGCCGCACATCTCGGCCGCCCAGGTGAAGGGGTTCGCCTTCGCGGCGGGCCGGACCGTGCTCGACGGAGGCGTCGGCAAGATGCTCGACCTGGCACGCGCCAACCTGCGCAACATCCCCCGCCCCTGAACCCGTCCACCGTGTACCTGTGAGGAAACGTCATGACTTCGACCAGCCCGGCCAGTGCCCACGGGGCGGCCCTGCTCGCTGACCCCCTGCTCAACAAGGGCACTGCCTTCAGCTCGCAAGAACGCATCGAACTCGGCCTGGACGGGCTGCTGCCACCGGCGACGGAGACCCTCGAAGAACAGGCGAACCGTGCGTACGAGGCGTTCCTCGCGTACGACAAACCGCTCAACCGGCACATCTATCTGCGGCAGCTGCAGGACACCAACGAAGTCCTCTTCTACCACCTGCTGACTCGTCACCTGGAGGAGATGCTGCCGATCGTCTACACCCCGACGGTCGGCGACGCCTGCCGCCGCTTCAGCGAGATCTACCGCAAGCCACGCGGTCTGTTCCTGACGTACGAGGACCGCCACCGTTTCCGGGAGATCCTGCGCAATCGGCCGAACCCGGAGATCGACGTCATCGTCGTCACCGACGGCCAGCGCATCCTGGGCCTGGGCGACCAGGGTGTCGGGGGCATGGGCATCCCGATCGGCAAGCTCAGCCTCTACACGGCCATTGGCGGCATCCACCCGGCGCGTACCCTCCCGATCCTGCTCGATGTCGGCACCGACAACGAGGAGCTGCTGGCCGGCAAGCACTATCTCGGCCGCGCGCAGCACCGCGTCACCGGAGCGGCGTACGACGAAATGATCGAGGCGTTCGTCTGCGCCGTGGAGGCCGAACTGCCAGGGACCCTCCTTCAGTGGGAGGACTTCGCCACCACGCACGCCCGCCCGATCCTCGGCCGCTACCAGGACCGGCTGCTGACCTTCAACGACGACATCCAGGGCACCGCGGCTGTGGCCCTCGGCGCGCTGAGCACCGCCACGAAGGTTGCCGGAGCGCGGCTGACCAACCACCGCGTCGTGGTCCTCGGCGCGGGATCGGCGGCGATCGGGGTCGCCGACATGATCCGCACTGCCCTCGTCGAGGAAGGGCTCTCCGAGCAGCAGGCGGCCGACCGCTTCTGGTTCGTCGACATCGACGGTCTGCTGGTGCGCTCCCGCACCGACCTCACGCCCGAGCAGCGGGTCTACGCGCGCGACGACACGGAGGTACGGGACTGGGATGCCGGTGCGCTCGACCTCGCGGAGGTGGTCGCGGAGGTGAAGCCGACGGCGCTGATCGGGCTGTCCACTGCGCATGGCGCGTTCACCGAGGAGATCGTGCGGACGATGGCCGCGGCCTGCGACCGGCCGGTGGTCCTTCCGCTGTCCAACCCCACCTCGCACGCCGAGGCAGACCCCGCCGACCTCGCCCGCTGGACCGACGGCCGGGCGCTGATCGCCGCCGGTTCCCCCTTCCCGCCGCTGAAGCTGGACGGGCGCGAAGTGCCGGTGGCGCAGGCCAACAACGTCTACGTCTTCCCGGCCGTCGGACTGGCCGCGGCCGCCTGCCGGGCCTCCCGGGTGACCGACCGCATGATGGTGGCCGCGGCGCGGGCTGTGGGGGAGTGCGCGGTACGAGCGGGCGCGGACGGGGCGACCCCGTTGCTGCCGCCGCTGGCGGGCATGCGGGAGGCGGCCCGCGAGATCGCGCTGGCCGTGGCCAAGGCCGCGGTGGAGGACGGGGTGGCACCCGAGGCCACGGAAGCCGAGCTGCGCGACGCGATCTCGGCGGCGCAGTGGACACCGCGATACGCGTCCTGACCGCTGGGCCTCGCACGCCGTGCACGGGATGGTGTGCTGATGGGACGCCCTCTCTCAGCTGGGTGACCCGTCAACTCCTTTACACTCGCTTGTATGGATGACGAAGTGCGGTGGTTGACGGCGGAGGAGCAGCACGCCTGGCGGAGCTTTGTTCGGTTGCATGAGCGGCTGGGGGGCCGTCTGTCACGCATGCTGCAGAGTGAGTCGAAGCTATCGGCCGCGGATTTCGCCGTGCTGGTCAATCTGACGGACGTGCCGGAAGGCCGGCAGCGTTACCAGGATCTGGCCCGGGTGCTCGAGTGGGAGAAGAGCCGGATGTCCCACCACATCGCGCGGATGGCCGGACGGGGGCTGGTGATCCGGGAGGAGTGCCCCGAAGACGCGCGGGGAGCGTTTGTGGTGATCACGGACGTCGGGCGTGCGGCGATCGAGGCGGCGGCTCCGCGGCATGTGGAGGCGGTGCGGGAGCTGTTCCTGGACCATGTCACCCCGGCGGAGCTGCGGACGCTGGCTGACATTTCCGACCGGGTGGTGGCGAAGCTGGACGAGGACCCCGCCTGATCGACTGTACGGACCTTCGGTCGCGTCAGCTGGGCCGGTACACGGTTCTTGTGACTCGCAGAGGTAGTCGGTTGCTGCCGGCGGTCATGGCGTGGAGTCGTAGAGGGCGCCGTGAAGTCACTGTGGCATCGCTTGCGGCGATGACTTGTGGGCCGCAAGCATGCTCGGCAGACCCTCCGCTCCTGGCCAACACCGCGGACACGGCGGGCGGGTCGAGATCCCGGGCAGGCACGGCTTCCGCTTCTCCTTTCTGATCGCGACACCCGCCCTGGCCGTCGAACTGATCCTGCCTGTCTCCCTGCCCCGGCAGTGCCCGGGGCCCCGGACCGAGGCGGCGGGTTGAGCCCAGGTCCGGATGGCGGCTTCCGGCCCGTCGTGTGGTCCGGTCCCTCAGCCGAGTTGTGCCGCGGCCCGCGTGAGGCTGTCCTCGATCCGGCCCAGGACTTCGAGGGCTTCGGCCTGCTCCTCGGGGGTGAGGCCGTTGACGGTGCTGGCCTCGAGATCGAGCCACGCGCGCTCCACCTCCTGCCGCAGGGCGTTGCTGGCGGCCGTGGGTTCCACGATGGTGGCCCGCTTGTCGCTGGGTGAGGGGCGGCGACGTACGAAGCCCGCGTTCTCCAGGCGTTGAACGGTGCGGGTCATGGTGGCGGCGTCGGACCCGAGCAGGCGGACGAGGTCGGTCTGGCGCTGAGGGCCGCGGTCCCACAGCTGCATCATGACCAGTTCTTGGCCGGGGTGGAGGCCGACGCGGCGCAATAGCTGCCCCGCGAGCATGCGGTGCACGCGGCCCACGCGAAAGATCGCGTGACTGAGGGGGCCGGCCGCGACGGAAGGCGGCAGCGGTAAGGGGCCGTCAGCCGACGGCGTCGTCCGGGCTGCGCTCGAGCGACTTTCGTCCGCTCTCTCCGGCTGGGTCATTTCTTCCTCGCTGGGCGGGTGTCGGAACTTGCTTGAACAAGTAGACGCTACCCGAGTCGCTGAGTCTCCGTGGATCCGGCAAGACCGCCGCTTTCGACCGACCCTGCTGCGCGAAAACGGTCGAGGTGACATGGCTCACGAGTGCGAGGGGATGGCTCGGTGAGGTTTACTTGTTCAGACAGTAAACGGCGCGATCGGCGCTGGTACGTCATGGGCTGCAGTAAACGGCGGCCCGCCTGTGAGACAAGGAAAACGATCCATGGCAACGGCCTTCCAGTCCTACGACCTCAATGGCAAGCAGCTGGCCAACCGCATCGTGATGGCTCCGATGACCCGCAGCCGCGCATACGGTGACGGGCAGTGCGTGACCGACCTGTCGGCCACCTACTACGCGCAGCGGGCGAGCGCCGGTCTGATCATCACCGAGGGCACTCAGCCGTCGGTGGTCGGCCAGGGCTACCCCGCCACCCCGGGCATTCACTCGGACGAGCAGGTCGCCGCCTGGCGCAAGGTCACCGACGCCGTGCACGCCGAAGGCGGTGTGATCTACCTGCAGCTGATGCACACCGGCCGGGTCGGCCATCCGAGCCTGATGGGCCTTCAGCCGGTCGGCCCGTCCGCCGTCACGGCCAAGGGGCAGGTCTACACGCAGACCGGCCCGCAGGACTTCGTGGAGCCGAAGGAACTCACCGAAGCCGAGATCCGCGAGACGATCGCCGACTATGCCTCCGCCGCGCGCAACGCGATCGAGGCCGGCTTCGACGGCGTGGAGCTGCATGGCGCCAACGGCTACCTGATCCACCAGTTCCTGGCCCCGAACTCCAACCAGCGCACAGACGGCTGGGGCGGTTCGCCGCAGGCCCGCATCCGCTTCGCCGTCGAGACCGCCAAGGCCGTCGCCGAAGCCATCGGCGCGGACAAGCTCGGCTTCCGGATCTCTCCCGGAAACCCCTTCAACGACATCGACGAGTCCGACCGGACCGACGTGGAGGCGACCTACACTGCGCTGGTCGACGCGCTCGCCCCGCTCGGCCTGGCCTACCTCCACCAGATGGAGGCCCCCGAGGCCCGCGATCTGACCCTCCGGCTGCGCAAGCAGTTCCCGGGCACCTACATCCTCAACCCCTTCACCGCCCCGCGGCCCACCGGTCCGGAGGAGCTGCAGCTGATCGAGGACGGCACCGCCGACCTGATCGCCTACGGCGCCCTGTTCCTGGCCAACCCCGACCTGCCCAAGCGGCTTGCTGCCGGCGGCCCCTTCAGCACCCCGGACCCCGCGACCTTCTACGGCGGTGACCACACCGGTTACACCGACTACCCGACCCACGCCTGACCTTCGGGCGTCAAGCCTGCACATGTGCCCCCGGCCGGATCCACCCGGCCGGGGGCACATGTGCAGGCGCGCAGCTTTTCCTGTCCGGACAACTCATGGGCCGACCGGAGGGCAAGTACGAGGAGTCGAGCGCCACGACGGAGGTCGGATTTCGGTGCGCGACGAGCGGGAGTTCACACTTGGCGGCGGAACGGGCAAGTTCTTTGTCAAGGGCCGACTCGACCGCTCGCTCCTCCGGCACAAGTTCGCAGATGGCGCCCACCGCCGAAAGCCTCACCTGGGGCGCGGTCTCGACCGATTGTCCCGGTTCGGGAGCCCAGCAGCTCTACTTTGACCCGCAAGTGTTTAGTTCGGTTCGAACAGCCCGGGCCGTGACCGCAGCCGGAGGTGCGCCGGACTGTGAACGCGACAAGCCGTGTTGTGGCAAGGCTCGCGGCGAAGGTCACGCTGCCTTGGGTACGGCTGTCATTGACGTCCATGAGGGACGTCAGGCTGCTACCGCAGCGCCTCTTCGCGCCTCTGTGCTGTGATCACGCTTCGGCCGCCCTGCGAGCGCCGCCGACGACCACGTCATCCGTGATGGCCCCGACGGTCGAGAACACATGATCGTGGTAGACGAGCGGCGAGCGCTGGCCTATCTCGGCGTGCTCGACGGTTCCCAGCACGACCACATGGTCGCCACCGTCGAGAAGTCCGCTTGTCCGGCATGCCAACCACACGGCAACGCCGGGCAGCCGCGGCAGTCCCGCGTCGGGACGCCAATCCACCGACGCGAACTTGTCGGGACTCTTCTTGCTGAAGTTGGCCGCGAGCACCTTCTGGTCACTGGCCAGCACGTTGACGCCGAAGTGCTCGGCGTCCCGCAGTTTGGCCAGCAGCTCCGATTGCCGGTCCAGGGCGACGGAGATCATCGGCGGATCAAGTGACAGAGAAGTGAACGCGCCGACGGTGGTGCCGTGCGGGCGCTCCTCCGATAGCGCTGTCACGACGACGACCGGAGTAGCGACCTGGGACATGGCAGCACGAAACAGATCGGGTTCGACCATGACGCCTCCTGAGTGCTGGTATCAGTTCTGTCTACAGAATGACCCCTTAATCGCGTGTTCACAAGGCCATATTCGTGCTGAATCATCTTGACGGTAGGTGAATCTGTCGACAGAATGCTGAGTGTCGCCACATGGACCGAGACACGCAGGGGCTACGACGATGGTCGAACGATCACCAGACGCGCTGACTGCAGCGGAGCCCGGGAGCGAGGCGGGTCAGGGAACCGTCACCCTCGACGCGGTTCACGAATTGCTGCGCAACCGGATCCTGCACGGCGAACTCCCGCCAGGAGCGGTCGTGTCCCAAGCTGATCTGTCGCGCGACCTGGGGGTGTCCCGCTCCCCGATCCGCGAGGCCTGCCGGTTGTTGGAGCGGGAAGGGCTCGTGGTCTCGCGGCACAACCGCCGCGTCCAGGTTGCCGACTTCTCAATGAAGGACCTGGAGGAGCTCTACGCCTCACGGCTGGTGCTGGAGCCGCTGGCGCTGACCGTGCGTGTCCCGTCTCTGACAGAGAGGGAACGGGATGAGATGGCCGCGGCGCTCGAGGAGATGCGGCAAAGCGCCGAGCAGCGCGACTACGACCGGTTCACGACTCCGCACGAGCGGTACCACTCGGTTCTGTACTCGGACATCGATGGCCGGTTGCTGCGGCAGATCAAGCAGTTGTCCGATCACGCGAGCCGGTATCGCCGCGTCTACATGACTCAGACACCGAGCGCCTGGGACGTGGTCATAGGGCACGACATCAGAATCCTGCAAGCGGTGTCCCGAGGGGATGCCGTTGCCGCTGGTGCGGAGCTGGCCCGGCATCTGGCTGCCACAGCGCTGTCGATGATGGCGCTGATGGATCCGCTGCACGACCCACGCCTGCTCCGTGCCGCGCTGCACCAAGCCTGTCACAGTGAGGAAGGAACGAGATGAGTGATTCGGAACCGACCACCCTCGAGCGGTCGACGGTGAGCTACGAGACGGCTCGCCGACTGATCGAGGCCGCTGTCGGGAGCGCACGCGAGGCCGGTATTCCGGCGGCGGTCGTCGTCAGCGATGTCGCCGGTGAGCCGATCGCGATCGCGCGCACGGACGGCGCCGGCCTGCTGCCCCTGAAGGTGGCATCCGACAAAGCCTGGACGGCTGCCAATGCCGGTGCTCCCACCGAGCAGGTGCACGCCTTCGTCACTATGGACCCGGCGGCGCTGGCGTACATGCCGGCAGTGCCCAGGTTCTGCTCGGTCGCCGGCGGGCTTCCGATCACCGGCGGCGGTCGCGTGATCGGTGCGATCGGCGTGAGCGGCGGCGCCAGCGCTCAGGATGCGGTCGTGGCCCGCGCCGCGCTTGATGCCCTCGGGGAGCTGTAGAGATGTTCGGGGTCAACTGGCGCACCTCGCCACGACAGTACGACGTGCGGGTCGAGCGCCATGTGCGCATCGTGATGGACGACGGCGTCGAGCTCGACGCGCAGGTGTACCGGCCGGACTCCGACGGCCAGTTCCCTGGCCTGCTCGGGGTGCACGCCTACGACGCCGCCATGCAGACCGCGCATTCACGCCCTCGTGCGATGAACCTGGCGAACGCTCAGGCCGAGGCCGGCGACCCGTACTTCTACGCACGGCGCGGATACGTCCATGTGATCGTCAACGCGCGTGGTACCGGCACCTCGGGCGGCCGCTACTCCCACTACGGACCGCGCGATGTCGACGACATGGTCGGCGTCATCGAGTGGATGGCGGCCCAGCCGTGGTGCACGGGCGGTGTCGGGATGTTCGGCGTGTCCTACTTCGCCGTAGCGGCGAAGCAGGTCGCGGCCCGCAACCCGGAACCGCTCAAGGCCGTGTTCGCGCCGTTCGGATACACCGATTTCTATCGCGACAAGTTCTACCACGGGGGCATCCTCGCCCGGAACTTCGTCACGTCGTGGACCAAGCAGTTGGCCAACGTCCAGGTCGAGGGATGGAGCAAGAAGGCGCTCGGCGAGGAGGAGTACGCCCGCCGCTTGGAGCAGTTGCGCGCCGACCCGGACATCACAGCGGTGCCCGGGCTCGCGGCCGCGCTCGCCGCGCCGGACGTGAACGCGCACCCGTTGATCGTCGACGTGCTGATGAACTCGGTGGACGGCCCCTACTGGCACGAACGCAACCCCGACCTCACGGCCATCCGTGTGCCCATCGTGCTGGGCGCCTGCTGGGGCATGTACGGACTGCACCTGCCCGGCGAGTTCCGGGCGTGGAAGCAGATCGACGCGCCCAAGAAGTTGATCGTCGGGCCGCCGATCTACCTCAACCGACCGGTCTACCAGTATGCGGAGGAGTCACTGCGCTGGTTCGACCACTGGCTCAAGGGCAATGACACGGGTTACCTCGACGAGCCGCCCGTGCAGTTGTTCGTGCAGGGCGACGACGGTAAGGGCTCCTGGCTCGACGCCCACGAGTGGCCATTGCCGCAGACCGCGTGGCACAGCTTCTACCTTCACCGCGAAGGACTGCTGTCGGAACACGAGCACTGGCCCTTCGAAGGCGCGTCCGGCTACGAGGACAACATTTACAACGGCCGTGACGCCGTCACCTTCACCACGCCCCCGCTGGTCGAACGCACCGAAGTGGTCGGGCCGGCGACCGCGACGGTTTACGCGGCCACCACAGACGACGAGTTGCTGCTGTTCCTCTCGTTGTGGGTGGTCGATGTCGACGGCAGCCGCCACCTGCTCACTCGTGGCTGGCTCCGCGGAACTCTGCGGGAGGTGGACGAGGCTCGATCCGAACCCTGGCTCCCCGAGCACACCTACACCAATCCCAAACCCGTGACACCTGACGCGGTGCACCGGTACGAGATTTCGCTGTCCCCGACCGCCTACGTGTTCACTCCCGGTCAGCGTATCCAGCTTCAGGTCAGCTCCTCCGACCTCGAACCGCCCGAGAGGTTCGTCGATGTGGTCGCCTCGGGCCATCTGCTCAGGCGCAGTCCCTCCTGGGTCAGCATCCTGCACGATGCCGAACACCCGTCAGAACTGAAGCTTCCCATCACCAATGGCAACCGCATCGGTACCTACATGTCCGCCGATGCCGCCCTTTCCGCACCGATCTCCTGACCCCCAGCAATCCGCCAACGACGACGGAGGCAAAAAATGATCAAGCCCTGGCTGTTCGACAACTTCAACTACCCGTGGTCCCCCGACCCCACGAAGTTCGACACCGAGGCCACCCAGGACCTCTTCGACTGGCACCTCGATGCGTGGGAGCTGGCCGAGCGTGTCGGCTTCGAGGGCGTGTTCTTCAGCGAACACCACTACACTCCCTACGCCTTGAGCCCGTCCGCCAATCTTCTGGTCGCCGCGCTCGCTCAGCGCACCCAGCGGCTGAAGCTCGGCGTCATGGCGAACATCCTGCCGATGCACAACCCGCGTCGGCTGGCCGAAGAGTACGCGATGCTGGACTATCTCACCCACGGGCGGCTCGAGATCGGCCTCGGCCGGGGTGTCGATGAAAGGGAGTTCGAGCGCGAAGGCATCCCGCTGAAGGAAACGCGAGCCCGGTTTCAAGACGGTCTGCGTCTGATCGAAGAGATGCTCTCGAAGCCGGTCTTCACGCATACCGGCGAGTACTCGAACTTCGCGGAGACGTCGATGTGGCCGCAACCGCGGCAGTCCATGTCGGAGCGGCCTCCGATCTGGGTCACCGCACTCAGCCCGGAGACCGTCGACTGGTGTGGCGAGAAGGGCTACAACATCTCCACGGCTTTCCAGCCCACCGAGAAGCTGCGTGCCACACACGACAGGTACCGTGCTGCGGCACGAAAGGCGGGGAACCCTGCAGGGCCGGACTCCGTGATGGTGCTCAGGAACGTCTACGTCGCGGAAACCGATGAGGAAGCCCGCGCCATCGCCGAGCCCGCTCTCAACCACATGTTCGGGCTGTACAAGGAGTCCGTCGTCTGGAAGGACATCGAGAACACCGTCCCCGAGGGGTACGACACCGAGTTCTACCAGTCGTTCTTCCGTCCCTTCGCCGGATCCGGTCCGATGAACTGGGAGACCCTCGTAGATCTCGGGATCTTCATTGTCGGGTCACCGAGCACCGTCCGCGACACGCTGTTGAAGCAGGCACACGAGCTGGGGACCTCGAACCTCCTGCTGTGGGGCGCCTTCGGGACCTTGTCGAAGGAAGAGACGATGAACTCCTTCGAACTGCTCGGGCGCGAAGTCTTCCCCGCGCTGCGTGAGGAGACCGTCGACTAGCACGGTCTCAACGTGACCGTGGCGCGGGCCGTGCGGGCAGTGATTTCCCGCACGGCCCCCGCCCGCGGACCTGAGCCGCTTGGGAGCACTCACCGATCGGTGACGTCTGTGCTGCGACGAGTGCCTGCGTGGTCGCCATGGTGGTACTCCAGCGCGACGGCCTGGTCGACCCTCCCGCGCACCGGATGGCCTGACACCGCCCGATTCGTGCGGCCCGAGGGTTTTGCGCGGTCGGCACAACGGCCTTGAAGGAGATGACATGACGACGTTGGCCGGTAAGACGCTTTTCATAACAGGCGGCAGCCGCGGTATCGGTCTCGCGATCGCATTGCGTGCGGCCCGTGACGGGGCAAATGTGGCTATCGCTGCAAAGACGACGGAGCTCCACCCGCGGCTACCCGGCACGATCTACACGGCCGCCCGCGAGATCGAATCTGTTGGCGGCCAGGCGTTGCCGCTCACCTGTGACGTTCGGTCCGATGACCAGGTCAGCGCTGCCGTATCGGAAACCGTGAAACGGTTCGGCGGCATCGATATCTGTGTCAATAATGCGAGCGCGATCAGTCTCACGAATACCGTGGATACTGAAATGAAGCGTTTCGACCTGATGCATCAGGTAAACATGCGTGGCACTTTCCTGGTGTCAAAAACCTGCCTGCCCCATCTCGAGGCCGCGGACAACCCGCACATCCTGAACCTGTCGCCTCCGTTGGGGATGGTGTCCGGATGGTTCGGTATGCACCTCGCGTACACGATGTCCAAGATGGGGATGAGTATGTGCACTCTCGGCCTGGCGGAAGAAGTCCGAGATGCCGGGATCGGAGTCAACTCGCTCTGGCCGCTCACGTTGATCGACACTGCAGCTGTGCGCAATGTGGTCGCCGCTGCTACAGGCCCGGCAGTCGGCCGAAAGCCCGCCATCGTCGCCGACGCCGCCCACGCAATCCTGGTCAAGCCGGCGGAGCACTGCACTGGGAACTTCTTCATCGACGAGGAGGTCCTCCGCGCGGAAGGGGTGCGCGACCTCGATCGCTACTCCGCCCAACCCGGCACCACGCCGGCAGTTGACTTCTTCGTCCCGGACGGACTTCTCCAACTGCTCGGCAACCACCCCGAGCCAACGGGCTCGGACACTCTTCCAGCCTGATCGCATCATCGCGCTCAAGGGCTCGACACACAGTCCTCGTCGCCCGTCGTCATACGGTTGGTCAGCCCTCGAGTGTCGAGTCGGCTGTGCTGCTCCACGCGCGGGTGCCGGACGCGTCGCCGCAGGAGGGGACGAAGCCGAAGTCCCGGATCGTCCGCTGGTCGTCCAACAGCGCCGGTGAAATGGGCGGTGCCGTGGACGCGGACCTTGCGTGTCCGACAGGGCTCCGCAGCCGACCAGCACCAGCGCCACGCCCACACCGTTTGGGCAGACGGTGTGGGCGTGGCGGCGATCTTGCCGTCGTCCATCACCGGGTGATCGACACCGAGCCACCGCAGCATGTCGGCGCGAGCCGGCCTGCGGGTGGTGGCGATTGCGGTGGCGTACGTGCCCTTTGCCAGCGCGCCCCGTTCGGGCCGGCCGTGGACGTCCCGCCGGATCAGCGGGGTCTGTCTGGACTTGGGGTCCAGGCCGTGGTGAGGAGCCGAGGGCTGTCTGGGCATTTCCGGGAGTGCGCCCAGCGTCGACCACGGCAGGTCCGTACCAGTAGATCGCCTGGCCGCCAGAGTCAGACCGCTGTCCTGCGGGGCCTCGATCACCACGTCGGCACCCTCGGTCCCGGGATGCGCGACAGGTCACATCTGAGTCGGCGAGCCCCTTGCCGGTCGTCACCTCCGCCTCGTTCACCCCGAACGCCTGCACTCGGATCCCGTGCCCAGCCCGGCTTTATCGCGGGCACGGGACGTCCTTGACGACGAGCTTGTCCACGCTGATGAATCCGTCGTGGCGGTTCGCCACACATCGATGGGACCCCTGCCCGGGCAACTGGACCGGGACGCGGGCGCCCATCACTGGTGCCGTGCCGTGCTCAGCTCGTCGGTGTACCGGGCGATGGCGTCCTCGGCCGTGGGGACGGGGCCGAACAGCTGCTCCTGCCGGCGGGTGTCGGCGACATAGCGGCCCGTGTCGAACCAGCCGAACATCGCGGCCATGTCCTTGACCACCGGCGAGAAGCGGCCCACGATGGCTCCTGATGCGCGTGTGACGGTCGAAGGGACGGCCCACACCTTGATCTTCTTTCCGGCCCGGCTGCCCATCAGGTCGGCCACCTCGCGCATGCTGACCGGACGGTCCCATCCGATGTCGATGCGCTCGCCGTCGTCGGCCTCGGCGTCGACCGCCGCCGCCAGGCACGCCGCGAGATCCGAGGTGTGGACCCAGGTCAGCGGGACGGCGGCCTTGCTCATCCAGATCAGGCGGCCCTTGTCGACCGGGTCACCCGCCATGCTCGCGATCTGGTCGAAAAACGCCCCCGGGCGCAGGGCGACGAACGGGACGCCGAGCTGTTCGAGCTTGTCCTCGGCGATCTTCTTGTGCCAGAAGTGCGGAACCTGGGGCGTCTGGTCACTGGTGAGGATGCTGGTCAGGACGAACCGCCGAATGCCGGAGCGGTGGGCGGCCTCGGCGAGGTTGGCGTTGCCGACGGTGTCGATGTCGTGCGCGTTCTTGCCGCCGCGGGTATAGCCGGCAGCGGTGGTGATGACGGCATCGGCGCCGTTCATGGCGGCGACGAGCGAGTCGACGTCGAGCATGTCGCCGCGGGCGATCTCGACACCCCGGCTTTCGAGCCTGCTCGCGTCGGTGGTCGGCCGGACCAAGGCGCGGACGTTCTTGCCGCGCTTGAGTAGTTCGTCGACGACCTTGCCGCCGAGGGAGCCGGTCGCGCCGACGACGAGGACGGGCGGCGGGGTGGTGGTCATGGAGGTCTCACTTCCATCAGGTCAGTGGTGGGGGGATTGGGTGGGTGGGGCAGGGGCCGCGATGTGGGCGTCGTCGGTCTGGGTCTCTCAAAGGGGGGCCCGTGGTAGGCGGATCAGCTCGCGCGGGTCACCGCCAGACTGTTGCCTTTCCCTGAATGATTTCGGCCTACCTGAAGCAATTTGCAATACTATGTCCGCATGCTCGCCTGTATGTCACATAGAGGGCGCCAAGACGGGGGTAAACAGGGGAGTTAGCTGGACTCTTCCTGAGGAAGAGCGGGGCTGTTGATCGCGTCGGCTATGGCGTAGGCCATGCGGACGAAGGACTCTGCCTGCTGCGCCGACAGGTTCTGCGCGGAGGATTCCTCCAGGGCCCGCCACATGGCCGCGATGGGCTCGCGCATGGCACGGCCCTTGTCGGTGAGGTGGACGACCATGACCCGCCGGTCGTGTTCGGCCGGCTCGCGGACGAGCAGGCCGGCGTCCTGCATGCGGCGCAGGGACTTGGACACGGTGGAGTGGTCCAGGCCGACGCTTTCGAGCAGTTCGGACTGGGTCTGGCCGTCCCGGTCGAGGAGTTGCATGAGCAGCAGTTCCTGTCCGGGATGCAGGTCCATCTCGCGGAGCATGACGCCGGCGCGGGCGCGGTGGGCGCGGGCGAGCTGGAAGATCGCGTAACTCATCGGCCCCTCGCTGGCCGTAGACGGGGTGCGGTGTGTGGCGGGCATGGTTCGGTTCCTCAGATGGTTCGTGTGGGGAGTCGGTGTAGCCGGCCACTCCGCCGCCGTAGAAGGTCGCCGGGTCGCGGGTGTTCGGCGGCGCGTCAGGGCGTAGCCGCTCGACCAGTTCCGGGTTGGCGAGCGGGGCGTGATCAGTCGACGGTGAGGACGATCTTGCCTCGGACATGCCCGGCGCCGCTGACCTGCTGGGCCGTGGCGGCCTGATCGAGCGGGTAGGCGTTGACGGTGGTGACGAGCTTGCCGGTCGCGGCGTCCTGGGCCAGCGCGGCCAGGCGGGCGGCGGAGCGGTCCTGGCCACCGCTGGAGAAGGTGATGCCGAGCTGGTGCGCGCTGAGGTCGGCGATGGTGACGATGCGCTCGGTGCCGCCGCGCAGGGTGATGGAGTCCTCCAGGGCGCCCTTTCCGGCCAGGTCGAACACGGCGTCCACGCCGTCGGGGGCGAGTGCCCGGACCCGCTCGACCAGGCCCTCGCCGTAGAGGGTCGCGGTGGCGCCGAGCGAGGTGAGGTAGTCCTGGTTGGCGGGGCCGGCGGTGCCGATGACGCGTGCTCCGCGGGCCGTGGCGAGCTGGACCGCCAGGGTGCCGACCGCTCCGGCCGCGCCGTGCATCAGCACGGTCTCCCCGGCCGCGACGTCCAGCAGGTCCAGGACCCGCTCGGCCGTCTCGGCGGCCACCGGCAGCGCGACCGCGTGCTGCCAGTCGAGGCCGGCGGGCTTGGGGGCCACGGTGGTGGCCAGCGCGTACTGGGCGTACGAACCGGTGTCCGACCAGCCCACCACCTCATCGCCCACCTGCACGTCCCGCACTCCTTCACCCAAGGCGTCCACCACGCCGGCGAGCTCGTGACCGGGGACGGAGGGGAGCGTGGTGGGGAACACGGCCTCCATGGCTCCGGAGCGGACCTTGCCGTCCAGCGCGTTCAGCCCGGCCGCCTTGACGCGGACGCGGATCTGCCCGGGGCCGGGCTGCGGGACCTCGATGTCCGCCTCGTGCAGCACTTCCGGGCCTCCGAAACGGTCGAACAGGATGGCTTTCATGATGGCTCCTCTCATGGCGCCACCCATTTAGGTGGCTGGACACATAACTAACTTAACAGGAAACAGGTGGCTAGCCAAGTATTCGCCTGCGCTCGGGCTGCGCAAGATCGGTCGCGGTCGCGTCGCCTCGGGAGGCGGTCGGCGTGGGCGGTGCCTGCCGGAGCGAGCCTTGCACTCAGGTGCCGGGAATGCGGCGTACCCAGACGGTGCGGGCCGCGAGGCGGCGGTGGACGGCGCCGCCGTCGGAGCGGCGCCGTCGAACCTGGGGAAGCCGCCTGACCTCCGCGCTTGCCGCGGTTATTGCTCGATCTTCAGGGCGCGTTGGATGACAGTGACCGCCTCGGCGTTCACCAGCGCGTTGATCTTCGGCCCGGGGATGGCGTGGGAACCGTGGAAGGTGCCGGGGACGAGGTGGAGTTCGGTGGGTACGCCGGCGTTGAGGAGTCGCTGGGCGTATGCGATGGCTTCGTCGCGCAGCGGGTCGAACTCGGCGACGCAGATGTAGGCGGGCGGGAGGCCGGTCAGGTCCTCGGCGCGGGCCGGTGCAGCGTAGGGGGAGACATCGGGGCCACCGCGACGCCCGGGGCCGCCCAGGTAGAAGTCCCAGACGAACGGCAGGTCGGTCCCGCCGAGGATCGGCGTGTCGTTGAGTTCGGCGACGGACCGGGTGTCGAGGCGGTCGTCGAAGGCTGGAACGCGCAGGAGCTGGAAGCATGGTGTCGGCCCGCCCCGATCGCGGGCCATCAGGCTCACGCCGGCTGAGAGGTTGGCGCCAGCGCTGTCGCCGCCGATCGCGATCCGCTCGGGGTCGATGCCCAGTTCCGCGGCGTTCTCGACCGTCCAGAGGAAGGCCGCGTAGCAGTCCTCGGGGGCGGCAGGGAAGGGGTTCTCTGGGGCCAGGCGGTACTCCACGGACAGTACGACGGCCCCCGTCTCTGCGGCCAGGGTGTACGTGAGGCCGTCATTGCCGGCGACGTCGCCACCGATCCAGCCGCCGCCATGGATATAGATGAACGCGCCGGATGCTCCCTGGCCACTCTTGGGGATGTAGATCCTTACCGGTACGTCCGGTGCGCCCGCGGGGCCCGGCACCGCCACATCCCGTACCTCCACGGGAACGGCCGTCTCGGGGCGCGGCAGCATGCTCGCGGAGAACTCGGCGGCCTGCTGGCGGAACGCCGGGGGGTCGTTGTACGGGAGGTGGGGGAGCATCTCCGTGATCGGGACGAGCTCTGGATCGAAGGCATGGCTCATAGGGGGCTCCTTGGGTGAGGGTCGCGTGTCGCGACCTGATGGTGATAAATCATTATTTTTCGCTGCATTAGGTGATGACTCACCTAGAGCGTTGCAGTAGGTCTGTGGTTGGCCAACTATCTCGGTGCGTTGCTGTCCGAGAGCTTCAGGACGCCGCAGGCGATCTCTGTGGCGAACGCTCGTGCAGCGGGGCATCCGAGAGATGGCGCAGCAGCTGCACAGTGCGGGTCACGCGGGCGACCTCGCGGAACGCGCTGTAGGTGGTGTGGTTCCTCGCCCCTGAGCGCAGCCCGCAGTGATCAGTGCGACCGGCTCCGGCGAAATGCTGGCCGGAGGAGGTCCGGACGGAGCTGGCGCCGGCCGCGGCGAGGGGGGCGGTGACGCCGTTGCGGACGGTCGGCTGGTGGCCGACGCTCGGGCCGGCTGCCCGGACGGCGTGTTCGACGTAGTCGAGCCGGGCTGGGGAATCGGGCGGCACCGGGGGTATGACCCGGTCGGTGACTATGGCGCTGGGCGGAGCTCGCACATCTGCCATGACGCTCCTCGTGTTTCTCTAGGGGCCATTTTCTCCAGGGATCGTGCTCCCGTCGGGAGCAGTCGCACCGCGGGATGCCAGCAGCGCGTCCGTCGTGCGCTGGATGTGCGCGGTGAGTTCCGCTACGGCTCGATCGGCGTCGCCGGCGAGGGCGGCGTCAAGAATCCGGCCGTGTTCGCCCGTGACGTCCCGGCCCGCACCGCCGGTGGCGACGCCCGACCAGCAGCGGTAGACCTCGGAGACGGCCCGTAGGGAGTCGGCGAGCCCACGGAGTCGGCCGTTCGGGCATGCCTCGTTGAGCGTCGCGTGGAACCGGGCGTGGACTTCCAGCCAGTTCTCGTTGATGGCGCCTGACAGGTCGGCCATCGGAGTGGCGGCAAGGGTGTGATGGGCCGCCACAAGGCGTGACTGCCACGCGAGGTCGCCCTGTTCGACGGACTGTCGCAGGGCCTGGGACTCGATGGTGACCCTGAGCTCGGTGAGATGGCGCAGGTCCACCTCGGACACCGGCATGACACGGAATCCGAACTGTCGTTCGGAAGTCACCAGGCCCTGCTCGACGAGTCTGGGAAGGACCTCCCGGAGTACGCCGGTGCTTGCCTGGTACCGCTCGCCGAGCTGGGCGAATGGCAACCGGTCTCCGGGACCGATGCGGCCGTTGAGTATGTCGCTGCGGAGCTCGGCGTAGACCTTCTCCGCCCTCGTCGGCGCTCCGGACCGGCCGGCCTTCGTCGGTGCGTCACTGAGCATGTGCTGAAGTAAAGCAGAGTCCAGGCGATGTCGAAACCCCAATGGAATTTCGAAAACGTATTGACATGCCGAAAAGCTCAGCGGATGTTGATGGTAGACAGCACCGGTCGATGTGGCTCCAGGAGCAAACATGCGCGTGGCATCCGTGGCTCAACGTCTTACCGTCCTCACCGCGGACGGCAACGCGGCCGACGTCGCCCAACTCAGTGATCATCGGTTCTTGCCCGATCCTCAAGCCGTCTACGAGCGATGGGACGAGTTCCGCGAGTGGGCCGCCGACAGGGTCCCCGTGTCCGGGGGAACGGCCGACGCCGTCGTCGCTCCCGACACCCTCGGGCCTCCCGTTCCGGCGCCCCGGCAGGTCTTCGCGATCGGGCTGAACTACAACGATCACGCCAAGGAGTCGGGGGTGGCGCTCCCCGAGGCACCGCCGACGTTCACGAAGTTTCCGACCTGCATCACCGGCCCGCACGGGGAGCTCCTGCTGCCGAGCGGCTCAGTGGACTGGGAGGTGGAGCTAGTCGTGGTTATCGGTCGGCCGGCACATCACGTCAAGGAGGAGGAGGCCTGGGACTACGTCGCCGGGCTGACCGTCGGGCAGGACTTTTCCGAGCGGAAGGTGCAGCTCACGGGTCCGGTCCCGCAGTTCTCGCTGGGTAAATCCTTCCCGGGCTTCGGCCCCATCGGTCCGTGGCTGGTCACTCCGGACGAATTCGACGACCCGGACGATCTGGAGATCAGCTGCACGATCAACGGCGAAGAGGTCCAGAAGGCCCGCACCTCTTCGATGATCTTCCCGGTTCGCGAGCTGATAGCCCGGCTGTCCGCGGTATGCCCGCTGCTCCCCGGAGACCTGATCTTCACCGGCACTCCCAGCGGCGTCGGCATGGCCCGGACCCCTCCCAGGTTCCTGTCGGCCGGCGACATGGTGGTCAGCCGCATCGAGGGGATCGGAGAGATTCGCCAGCGCTGCTTCGCCTGACCCGGGCGCTCAATCCTCCGCGCTCCCACTCAATCGTGCTACCTCTCTGCTCAACGACGAGTCCACGAGGAACGGAACATGGCCCTTCACCGCATGGCGTCGGTCACCATAGGGGTGCCCAACGTCGCCGAAACCACCGCCTACTACGCGGACTTCGGTCTCACCGAGATCGCACCCGGCCGGTTCGCCACCCAGGACGGCGGTGAACAGCTCATCCTGCGCCACACACCCACCCGCCAACTCCTCGCCATCGAAGTCGGCATTGACGACGAGGACGACCTCGGCCGCACGACGGAGTCCCTGACGAAGCTCGACCTCACGGTCTCCAAGAGCGCAGACACGCTTTCGGTCCGGGAGCCCGTCGGCGGCTTCGACGTCACGCTGCGGGTCATGCCGCGGCTCGTCCAATCGGAACAGCCTCCGACCCCGTACAACTGGACCGGTCGAGCGGAACGCCCCAACACCCGGGCCCCCGGCATCCTGCGGGAGGGACCGGTCCGGCCGCGCAAGCTCGGGCACATCGTGGTCGGTTCCGTGGACAAGGAGGGCACCCAGCGGTTCTTCACCGAGGGACTCGGCTTCAAGGTCACCGACGAGGCCAAGGGCCTCGCCGCCTTTCTGCGCTGCTCGACCGACCACCACAACTTCCTCGTCCAGCAGTCCCCGCTGAACTTCCTGCACCACACCGCGTGGCAGGTCGACGACGTCGACGAGGTGGGCCGCGGGGCCACGGCCATGCTGGAAGACAATCCCGAACGGCACATCTGGGGCCTGGGCCGTCATCACGTCGGGTCGAACTTCTTCTGGTACCTGAGGGACCCCGCGGGCAACTTCTCCGAGTACTACAGCGACCTCGACTGCGTCCTCGACGACCAGGTCTGGAAGCCGGGGATGTTCGAAGGACTCAAGGGTCTCTACAGCTGGGGGCCGCCTCCCCCGCCGTCGTTCCTCCAGCCGGAGGACCTCGCCGCCCTGATGACCGGCTCCCACAGCGCGCCGTGAGGCGATCGAGACGACCGTTGCCAGTCCCCGCCGGTTGAGGCCGCTGTTACCAGGTGGCTTCGCCGCCGTCACCCCCGTGCTCGGCCGCCCGACCCGCACCGCGAGCGTGGCGTCGGTCGAGGACGGCCTCGCCACGCTCGCGCTGACCGTCGCACTCGACGACGGCACCATCACCCTCCTCGGCGACGCTGTCGTCGCACTCGACTGAAAGGAACGTGACCCCCATGGGAAAGCTGGAGGGCAAAGTCGCCGTAGTGTCCGGATCGGGCCGGGGTATCGGGCGGGAGACCGCCCTCAAGCTGGCTGGTGACGGTGCGTCCGTGGTCGTCAACGACCTCGACGCGGAGCCCGCCAAGGAGACGGTGGCCGCGATCGAGGCCGGCGGCGGGCGGGCCATCGCCTGCATCGGCAGCGTCACCGACGAGGGCTTCGCCGAGCATTTCGTGCAGACGGCCGTGGGGAACTTCGGCGGACTGGACGTCATCGTGAACAACGCTGGCTACACCTGGGATTCCGTCATCCAGAAGATGACCGACGAGCAGTGGGACGCGATCCTCGACGTGCACCTCAAGGCGCCGTTCCGGATCCTGCGGGCCGCGCAGCCGGTGATCTCAGCCGCTGTCAAGCGGGCCCGTGAGGCCGGTGAGCCGGTGCCGTGTCGCAAGGTCGTCAACATCTCGTCGATCGCTGGGCTCGGCGGCAACGCCGGTCAGGCGAATTACGCGGCGGCGAAGGCCGGTGTCACCGGCCTGACCAGGACCATGGCCAAGGAGTGGGGCCGCTACAACGTCACGGTCAACGCAGTGGCGTTCGGGCTGATCAAGACCCGACTCACGGACACCCCGGCGGACGGTGACGGTACGATCGACGTACAGGGCCGGAAGATCAAGGTCGGTGTCAATGCCCAGCTGCTGGACGCCATGGAGCGCACGATTCCGCTCGGGCGCGCCGGTACTACCGCGGACGCCTCCAACGCGGTGTACCTGTTCTGCATCCCAGAGTCGGACTACGTCAGCGGACAGACCCTGGTCTGCGGCGGCGGGTTCGTGATCTGACGGCCATGCTCCGCACCAGCCTCGACGACGGTGTCGCCACCATCACGCTCGACCGCCCCGAGCGGCTCAATGCGTTGAGCTGGGAGCTGATGGACCGGGTCCGGGATGCGATCGAGTCGCTCGGCCACGATCCGGCGACCAGGGTGCTGGTCATCACCCGCACCGGCCGTGCGTTCTCTGCTGGCCTCGACCTTGCCGACCTCGATTCCCAGGGGAAGGACCTGGCCGGGGAGGTGGCCGATTGTATGGCCCGCAGCGTCGACCTCATGTGCGCGTCGATCCAGGAGACGCCTGTGCCGGTGGTGGCCGCCGTCAGCGGTCTCTGCGCGGGCGGTGCCCGGTCGGGCTGGCCCTGCTCGCGGACGTCACCGTGGCCACCCGCTCGGCCTACTTCCTGGTACCGCAGATGACATCGCTGGAATCGTGCCCGATATAGGTGTCACCTGGGCGCTGGCTCGGCACGCCGGTCGGGCGCGAGCGATGGGTATGTCGCTCCTCGGCGACCGGATCACCGCAGAGCAAGCCCGCGACTGGGGCTGATCTGGAGCTGCGTGGACGACGAGCGCTTCCGTAAGGAGGTGCGCCATGAAACAGATCTCGTTCGACGAGAGCCCGAAGCCGCGCGAACTCTTCACCGACCTCAGTGGGCTGGGCATCTGCCATGTCCGAAGCGTTCGGTGGAGCCAGGATCGGACTTCCTCCACGACATGATCCTGCAAGAAGAAGCGCTGCGCAGGAAATACTGGGCGGCGGCGAGCGCCAGGTTCGCTGCCCCGTCAGGCAGACGCGGCCCGGAATTCACTTCAGTCTCCAACCGCCCTCGGATCGAGGAGTTCGGCCAGATGCAAGCTCTGCCGGTCGGGGGCGAGTTGACTGACCTGCATGGAACAGCTGAACCCGTCGGCGAGGACCGGTGTGCCCGGTGCGGCCCGTTTCAGGGCAGGGGCGAGAGCCTGTTGGGCGACCTTCATGGAGACGTCGTAGTGCTCGGACTCGAAACCGAAGGTGCCCGCGACGCCGCAGCATCCCGTGGCCTCGTCGACCTGGGCGACGCCCAGTGCCGCGAGCGTCTTGCGCTGGACGGCGGCACCGAAGGCCGAGTACTCGTGGCAGTGGGTCTGCACGGTGACCGTCGACGGCACGGTCGGCGGCTGCCAACCGTCGTCGACCCACTCCAGCACGGCTTCCGCGAAGCTGCGGATCCGGGACGACACCCGCTCGGCCGCCTGTGTGCCCAGGAGTTCCGGGGCCTCTTGCTTCAGCGCGGCCGCGCAGCTCGGCTCGATGACGACGATGGGCGTGTCCGTACCGTCGTCGAGCTTCGAGACGGTCCTCGACAGCACCTTCTTGGCGGTGTCGAGCTGGCCCGTCGAGATCCAGGTCAGCCCGCAGCACGCGTCGGTCTCGCAGGTGACCTGGCGGCCGGCGCCGGCCGCGACCCGGGCGGCGGCACCGGCCACTTCCGGCCGGAACCCCTTCGTGAAGGAGTCGACGAACAGGACGGCATCGGCACCCTTCGCGTCGCCGGCGAAGCCCGCCAACTCCTTGCGGAGCCTGCGCCGCGAGGAGAACCGGGGCAGCGCCCGTTCGGTCGTCATGCCCCCGGCCCGGGCCACGACCTTGCCGAGCGGTGAGGCGAGCACCCCGTTGACCAGAGGGCTGACCAGTCCCGTGAGCCTGAGCCAGCGCGGCAGCCAGCCGAGCGAGAAGTGCGACATGGGCCGCAGACGCCCCGCGTAGTAGTGGGAGTAGAACTCGGCCTTGTACGTTGCCATGTCGACGCCCGCGGGGCAGTCGTGCGAGCACGCCTTGCACGCCAGACAGAGGTCGAGAGCCGCGCGGACATCCTCCGACCGCCATCCCTCCCCCACGCTCCGCGCGCCCCGGACCATGTCCTGCAGCACGCGGGCACGGCCGCGGGTGGAGTCCTTCTCGTCACCCGTGGCCCGGAAGCTCGGGCACATGACGCCGCCGGAGTCCGCACGGCACCGTCCCACGCCGATGCAACCCTGCACCGCGTGGACCCAGGGGTCCGTCCCGGCCTCCTCGGCGTCGACGGGGCTGAGCGTGAAGTGGGTGCGCCACTCGCGGTCGGGGACGCCGGCGAGCGCGAGGTTCGCGTCGATCGGGTCAGGCGCGGTGATCGACCCGGGGTTGAGCAGTCCCGAGCCGTCCCAGATGCCGCGGTAGGCCTCGAAGGCGGTGAGCACGGACGGGCTGTACATGATCGGGAGGAACTCGGACCTGGCCCGCCCGTCGCCGTGTTCGCCGGAGAGCGACCCGCCGTGTCGTACGACCAGTTCGGCCGCGGCCGCGGTGAAGTCCCGATACACCTTCCGGCCAGCGTCGGTGCGCAGGTCGTAGGTGATGCGGATGTGCATGCACCCGGCGCCGAAGTGCCCGTACATGATGCCCTTCAGCCCGCGCTCGTCCAGGAGCCGGCGGAAGTCGGTCAGATAGTCGGCGAGATGTTCCGGCGCTACGGCGGAGTCCTCCCACCCGGGCCAGGACTCCCCGCCGGACGCCGGTCGCGAGGACAGGCCGGCGCCGTCCTCGCGCACTCGCCACAGCGTGGCCCGCTCGTGAGGATCAGGAACCGCGCGTCCGTCGACCAGGCGTCCGCCCGCCTTCAGCCGTTCGAGCAGCGCAGCGGCATTGGCGGCCACGGCCTCCGGCCGTTCGCCGTCGAGGTCGACGTAGAGGAACGCCTTGCCCTTGGGCATGCCGAGGACGGAGTCCGCGCCGCGGCGTAGCCGCATCGTGTCCACGATGACCTCGTCGATGCCTTCCACGGCGGCGGGCGAGAACTCCAGGATGGTGGGGATGTCCCGTGCGGCGTCGACGATGTCCGCATAGCCCAGGCACACCAGGAGCGCGCTCGGAGCCTTCGGTACGAGCCTCATCCGAGCCCGTACCACGAGGGCGCAGGTTCCCTCCGAGCCGACGAGTGCCCGGGCGATGTCGAAGCCCTTTTCGGGCAGCAGGTGGGAGAGGTGGTAGCCGGACACCTGCCGCTGGATGCGCCCCAGCTCCGTGCGGAAGGGGGCGAGGTTGGCCTGCGCGAGTTCCTTGAGCTGTTCGCTCAGCTCGAAGGCTCTGGCCACCGCTTGCGCGTCCTCGGGGTCAGTCGCACGCAGTCCGCCGGCCACGGCCGTGAGCCGCACGCCGTCCGAGGTGACAACGTCGAGTTCGACCACATGGTCCGACGTCCGCCCATACCGCACGGAGTGGTTTCCGCACGCGTCGTTCCCGACCGCGCCCCCGACGGTTGCACGGGTCTTCGACGAGGGGTCGGGTGCGAAGGTCAGCGCACCTTCGGTGGCGCGCTCCACCGCGCGGCTGAGTACCGAGAGCACGACGCCGGCATCGACATCGGCGGTGCCGGACGTCTCGTCGATCGTGTGGATCTGGTTCATGTGGCGGGAGAAGTCCAGCACGACGCCCGGACCGATCGCGTTGCCGGCCATGGACGTACCCCCGCCCCGGCCGACCAACGGCGTACCGGTGGCCGCACATGCCTGCACGACAGCGACGACTTCGTCGACGCTACTCGGGAAGACGACGGCCAGCGGTGGAACGCGGTAATTGGACGCGTCGTAGGAATACGCGGCGAGCTGGTGCCCCGAGGTCTCCACGGACACGCCGGCCGCCTCGATCCTCGACAAGACGTCCATGAGGGCAGTCACGTCAGAGCCCGTCCTTTCTGCCCGCGGGGCCGAGGTGGAAGCCGGTCGTCCCACATCCGGAAATACCGAAGGTCACTCACCCGAACACTACTGGATGACGTGTCAACATGCTCTCGGAAGGTGCACCAGCCATGAGCCTGGCCCTCGGCTTTTCACCAGTGTCAGCCGCCTCGCGCGCACGCCTAGGCTGAAGGGCCAGAGGCCGTGACAACGGAGCGTGATCATGCCGACGCATCTGACCCACTGGGGAGCTTTCGAAGCGGAGACGGACGGACGGTCGCTGAGCTCCGTCCGGCCGTGGTCAGGCGATCCTGATCCGCGCGACCTCATCCACAACGTGGCGTCCTCCCAGCACCACCCGACGCGGGTGCTCCGGCCCGCCGTCCGACTCGGCTGGCTGGAGAACGGCCCCGGCAGCGGCGCGGGCCGCGGCACCGAAGCCTTCGTCGAGGTGTCGTGGGAACGGGCCATCGACCTGCTGAGCGGCGAACTCGGGCGCGTCTATGCCGAGCACGGTCCGTCCGCGGTGTACGGGGGATCGTACGGCTGGGCCAGTGCGGGCCGGTTCCATCACGCTCAGAGCCAGATCCACCGGTTCCTCAACACCCTCGGCGGATACGTCGCCGGATGGAGCGACTACAGCTACGGCGCCTCCGGGATCCTGCTCCCGCACGTGGTGGGCAACGCCGGCGCCATCATGGCGGGTGCCACTTCCTGGGACGTGATCAGCCGAACCACCGACCTGTTCCTCTCCTTCGGTGGCCTGTCCGAGAAGAACAGCGGCATCAACTCCGGCGGGATCGGCCGGCATCCTGCCCGGGATGCGATCCGGCGGGCGGTGGCCCGAGGATGCCGCTTCATCGACATCTCGCCGATCGCGGACGACACGTACGCCGAGGCCAAGGCCGAGTGGATCGCGCCCCTGCCCGGCAGCGACGCCGCCCTGATGCTGGCCCTCGCGTTCGTTCTGGACGCCGAGGACCTCGCTGACCGTGCTTTCCTCTCCACACACTGCGTCGGCTTCGATCAGTTCCTGCCGTACCTGCGCGGAACGGTAGACGGCGTCCCGAAGAATCCCTCCTGGGCGGAGCGTCTGACCACCGTCCCCGCCGATCGGATCGTCCGCCTCGCCCGTGAAATGGCGGCGTCGCGGACAATGATCAACCTGAGCTGGTCCCTTCAGCGCCAGCAGCACGGAGAGCAGCCCATCTGGCTCGGGGTGACCCTGGCGGCGATGCTCGGACAGATCGGACTACCGGGCGGTGGCTTCCAGCACGGCTACGGCGCGACGGCCGAGGTGGGGCTCCCCAAGCGGGTGGCCAGTGCTCCCTCGCTCCCGCAGGGACGCAATGCCGAGATCTCGGGGATCCCGGTGGCGAGGATCTCGGACATGTTGCTGACGCCGGGCCGCGAGATCGATTTCGACGGGCGGCGCATCACTCTTCCGAAGATCGAGTTGATCTACTGGGCGGGAGGAAACCCCTTCCACCATCACCAGGACCTCGCTCGCCTGCGCCGGGCGTTCACGAAGCCCGCCACCGTCGTCGTCCACGAGCAGTTCTGGACCAGCACGGCACGGCATGCCGACATCGTGCTTCCCGCCACAATGACCATGGAGCGCGACGACTACGGTGCCGGCCGCAACGACCCGGCCTTCTTCCCGATGCCGGCCCTCACGGAGCCGGCCGGTGAGGCCCGGGACGACTACGCGATCTTCTCCGCCCTCGCGGAAAGGCTCGGCCGAGGAGAGAGCTTCACCGAAGGCCGAGATGTCATGGGATGGCTCCGGCACCTGTACGACGGGTGGCGGAGCAGGCTCGCGGCGCGCGACATCGAGGTCGTCGACTTCGGCACGTTCTGGGGGAGCGAGAACATCCCGATCCCCGTCATCGACAAGGATCAGGTGTTGTTCTCGGAGTTCCGTCGTGACCCCGACTCGAGCCCGCTGCCCACGGCCAGCGGAAAGATTGAGATCTACTCGTCGACCATCGCCGGGTTCGGATACGCCGACTGCCCCGGCCACCCCGTCTGGATCGCGCCGGACGAATGGCTCGGCAGTGCCGGGGCCCACCACTTGCACCTGATCGCGAATCAGCCCAAGACCCGGTTGCACAGTCAGCTCGACGTCGGCGACACGAGCCAGAAGGCGAAGGTCGCGGGGCGGGAGCCGCTCCGGATGCATCCGGAGGACGCGGCAGCTCGTGGCTTGGCGGACGGCGATGTCGTGCGGCTCCACAACGAGCGCGGGAGTTGCCTGGCGGGCCTGGTGGTGTCGGACGCGGTCCGGCGCGGCGTGGTCCAGCTCTCGGCGGGCGCCTGGTACGACCCTGATCGTGACGACCCGTCATTCTGCCGCCATGGCAACCCGAACGTGCTGACCGCGGACCGGCCGGCGTCGAGCCTGTCCCAGGCCACGACGGCACAGCACGCGCTGGTGCAGGTCGAGAAGTGGACGGATGAGGTCCCGGAGGTGAGCGTGACAACCCGGCCGCCCCGGCTTCTGGACGATCTGTCCCGGTGAACCGACGAGGCTCCCGCGCCGATGAGTTGAGACGTCAACGTCAACGCCCTACTCAACGGCTCGGGAGCCTCGATTGTGTCGTGTCTGCCGACCCCGTCAGACGATGGGAAGCGTGACGAACGACCGGGCATCTCCGCCGACATGGAGCGTCTGGGACGCCACCCGCATCTCGCCGGTGCGCAGACCGTCGGCGGTGTTCAGGTTGCGGTCCCAGCGCGGGAAGCAACTGGAGGTCACCTGCACGCGGATGCGATGTCCCCTCTTGAACAGCATGCTCGTTGACCACAGGTCGACCTCGACGGCGGACGCCTCGCCGGGGACGGCCTCGACGCGGGTGATGCCGTCGACGACGTTGTAGGAGCGGCCGTCCGGGTGGACGTCGCACAGGCGCACGACCCAGTCGGTCGTGGGGCCGTCGGTGGCCACCGTCAGGGACGCGGTGATCCGCCCCGTCACCTCGATGTCCTCGGCGAGTACGTCCGTGGTGAAGACGAGGACGTCGTCGCGCTTCTCCGCCACGCGCTGGTCGAAGGAACCCGGCGGCGGATACGGCATGACGGTGGCGCCGCCGACGGTCGGCACGGGGTTCCGTGGGTCGTACGTGAAGGTGAGCGTTGCCGGGGCGGGCTGGCCGTCGGTGGTCAGCCTGGCATCGGGGCCGAGGTGGAAGCGGGTGTCGACGGCGCGGCTGAGCGGCCACTCCGGCTCGGAACGCCATTCGCCCGCGCCCATGACGTAGAGCTGCACGGGCAGGTCGTCGTCCGGGGCCTCGCCCGTGGTCAGACACGTGCGCAGCCAGTCGAAGGTCAGGCCGAGAACGTCGATGGCGGCGCCGCTCCCCTCGATGCCGAAGTTGATGTCGCCCTGCATCCCGGTCAGGGCGAGGTGGTTCCAGGGCCCGACCACCAGTCTGGCCCCCGGCCGTCGCGCCGCGGCCGTGTAGTTGTCGATCGTGGCCTGGACGAAAACGTCGTACCAGCCGGCCACATGCAGGCTGGGCACCGTGACATTCTCCTGGTGCGCAGGCACGTCACCGGCGGCCATGGTCGCCTGGTCCGCGAGGTTTGGCAGGTCCCATCGGGCGACGAGGGGGTCCTTGCCGGTGGGGAGTTCCTGATACGTCGGCCCGGGGATGCCGTCGAAGGCGGCGGCGAGCGCGGCCACCTGCTTCTTCAGTTCCTCGTCGTTGCCGGCATGGCGACGAGTCAGGACGTCGAAGCCCATCATCAGCGCCCAGCTGCGCACGAGGCCGAGCTCATGAGCACCACCACGGAACGCCAGGCCGTTGTCGGTTTCGCGGAAGGTCAGCGAGGGTGCGATCGCCTTGAGCGCCGTGGGATCGAGGCCCGCCGCCTGCCACTGCACGTTGCCCAGATAGCTGATGCCCCACATGCCCACCGCGCCGCTGGAGCCGGGCAGTTGCGCGGCCCACTCGATGGTGTCGGCGCCGTCGGCGGCCTCGTTCACGAGCGGCACGAACTCCCCCTCGGAGGCGAACCGCCCTCGTACGTCCTGGACTACGGCGATGAGCCCGCGCCGCGCCGCCAGCAGGGGGTCCAGGAATTGCAGCTCGTAGTTGTCCGTCTTGTCGTACGGCGTCCGAGAGACGATGACAGGCCACGGTCCCGGTCCTTCCGGACGGTAGACGTCCGCCCTCAGCACGACACCGTCGCGCATCGGGACCGGCACGTCGTACTCGATCGTCACGCCTGCCATTGCTTCCTCCTGCTGCCTCTGTCGTATGCGGCGGTAGTCGCGTCGGACTAGCTGACGTCCGTGACCTGCTGGAGACGATCGAGTGCGTCGACGTACTCGTTGAGCAGCCGTGTGATCTCGGACTTGACGGTGGTGTGGCCCTTCATGTCGCCGACCACCTGGCCGACGGCGTAGGTCCAGTAGTCGAGGTCGCGTGCGTGCTCGGCCCGCTTGTAGGAGTAGCCGTTCAGGATCGACTGCATCGGCCAGGACAGTGGGGCGGGAGCGGTCGGAGCCTGCCAGGCGTCGATGTATTTCGTACGCAGCATCCGCCCCGGCTTGCCGGTCATGACGCGGGCCAGAAGGGCGTCCTCCGACTCGGCGGCGAAGAGCTTCTCCCGCATCTCCAGGCTGAGTTCGCTCTCCGCGGTGCCGAGCCACAGCGACCCGGTCCACACGCCCTGACAGCCCAGGGACAGCGCGGCGAGGAGGTGCGAGCCGCGGGACACACCGCCGGCGGCCAGCACCGGAACGCCCGCCGCCGCCTCCACGACCTGCGGCCACAGCACCATCGACGCCACGGTGCCGACGCTGCCGCCCGCTTCCGTGCCCTGCGCGACGATGAGGTCGACCCCCGCCTCGCGCTGCTTGACCGCGTGCCGGGCGGTGCCGACGAGGGCCCCGACCTGGACGTTCCGGGCGTGCGCCGCCTTCACCACCCAGTCTGGTGTGACACCGAGGGCGCCGACGACCAGGCTCACCGAGCTGCGGGCCAGCGTCACATCGAGCTGGTCACGGCTCTTCCTGTTGGTCATCGCCATCTTCCTGGCGTTCTCGACCATGTAGGCGTCGCGGTCCTCGGGAGTGAGGTCGTTCAGCCCGCCGCCGTCCAGCATGTCCTTCACGAACGCCAGGTAGCGGTCCGGGATCGAGGCCAGGTACTCCTCGGGAGTCCTCTCGTCGTCCATCGCCGTGCCGGGGAAGACCAGGTCCACGCCGAAGGGCTTGCCGTCGACCTCCCTCTCCAGCCACTCGATCGACATGTCGAGTTCTTCGGGAGTCATCCATGCGGCGCCGAGCACGCCCATGCCTCCGGCCTTCGTGACGGCCGCGACGACGTCACGGCAGTGGGAGAAGGCGAAGAGGGGGAGTTCGATGCCGAGGCTTTCGGTCACATCGGTCTGCATCAGGAAACCTTCTCGTGGCGGTAGAAGTCGACGTGTTCGGGAGCCAGCGGCTCCTTGCCCAGGATCAGGTCCGCGGCCTTCTCGGCGATCATCATGACCGGGGCGTAGAGATTCGCGTTGGGAATGATGGGCATCACCGAGGCGTCCACGACGCGGATCCCGTCCAGACCGTGCACCCGCATGGTCTGCGGATCGACCACGGCCTGGTCGTCGGTGCCCATCTTGGCCGTGCCGCAGGGGTGGTACGTCGTTTCGGCGTCGCGGGCCACCCAGGCGAGGATCTCCTTGTCGGTCCTGACGTCGGGTCCTGGTGAGAGTTCGCCGCCGTTGAACGGCGCGAACGCCGGCTGGTTCAGCAGATCGCGCGTGACGCGGACACCGTCGACCCAGTCTTGGCGGTCCTGTTCGGTCGACAGATAGTTGAAGGTGAGGACCGGGGCCTGGAGGGGGTCGTTGGCGCGCAGCTTCACATGGCCCTTCGACTGGGGCGTCTGCGGTCCGAGGTTGATCTGGTAGGCGTGCTCCGTCGGCGCGGGCGTACCGTCATTGCGCACGCCCAGGGCGAGCATCGTCAGCATCTGGTTCGGCATCGGCACGTCGTCGTTGGAGCGGACGAATCCGCCGGCCTCGAAGTGGTTGGTGGCGGCAGGGCCCTCACGCTTGAGCAGCCACTTGGCCCCGATGCCCGGCCATGACTTCATCTTGAGGATGCCGGCCATCGAGACCGGCTGCCTACAGGCGTACATGACGAACGCCTCGAGGTGGTCCTGCATGTTCTCGCCGACCCCGGGCAGGTCCTCGACCACGTCGATGCCGAGTCGGCTCAGCTCCTTGCCGTTTCCCACACCGGAGAGCTGCAGGAGCTGGGGCGAGTTGAACGCTCCGCCGCAGAGGATGATCTCCTTGCCGTGGACGACCGTCCTGCCGTCCCGCCGCGAGGCGAGTTCGACGCCCACCGCGCGCTTGCCTTTGAAGACGACACGGCTGACGAGCGCGCCGGTCATCACGTCCAGGTTCTTCCGGTCGCGGACCGGCGCGAAGTACGTGCGGGCCGCGTCGTAACGCTCGCCGTTCTCGATGTTGCAGTCGAAGGGCGCGAACCCCTCCTGGCGGTAGCCGTTGACGTCGTCGACCACTTCGTGACCGGCCTGGCGCGCGGCTTCGAAGAGCGCGCCGAACAGCGGGTTCTGGGCCTGGTGCCGGTGGACCGGAATGGGGCCGGAATGGCCGCGGTAGACATCGCGCGGATCACTGCCGACGAGGCGTTCGAGACGCTTGAAGTAGGGCAGGGTGTGGGCATAGCTCCAGGTCTCCATGCCCGGAGCCGCAGCCCAGCCCTCGTAGACCAGGGGGTTGGCGCGCTGGAAGAACATGCCGTTCATGGAGCTGGAGCCGCCCATGAGCTTGCCCCGGTAGTGCGCGATCCTCCTGTTGCCGAGCTCGGGCTCGGGCTCGGACTCGTACTGCCAGTCGTAGAGCTTGTGGCCCATGACGAAGAGGAAAGCGGCCGGTACCCGCACGGGGTAGTCGAATCTGGAGTGCCGCCGACCGGCCTCCAGGACCAGGACCCGGTGCTGGCCGTCGGCGGTCAGACGGTTGGCGAGCACACAACCGGCCGAACCGCCGCCGACGATGATGTAGTCGTAGCCGTCGTGCTTCATGAAAGATCCTTCTTCCGAGGCTCCTGTGTCATGCTGTTCAGCTCACGTCAGCGAGCAACGCGGCGACGTCTTTCCGGTTGAGCTTTCCGGTGGTCGCGTTGACCGGGAGGGCGTCGACCACGACGAACGCGCTGGGCACCTTGTAGGAGGACAGCCGCGTCTTGCAGTACGCCCTGAGTTCGGCCTCGTCCACGCCCGAGGCGGTACTGGGCACGATCGCGGCGACCACGCGCTGGCCGTAGATCTCGTCGGGCAGGCCCACGACGGCGGCCTCGCCGACCGCCTCGTGCTCGTTGAGGACGCGCTCGATCTCCGAGGGGGAGATGTTGGTGCCCCCGCGGATGATGAGGTCCGACAGCCGCCCGACGACGTACACGTAACCGTCCTCGTCGACCCTGACCAGGTCCTTCGTCCGGTACCAGCCGTCGTCGGTGAGCGCCTCGCGTGTCAGCTGCTCGTCCCGCCAGTACCCCAGCATCAGGCCGGGGCCGCTCGAATACGCCTCGCCGACCTCGCCGGGCGGGACTTCGGCTCCCTCGGGGCCGAGGATCCTGAGCCGGGCGCGGGGAACCAGCTTCCCGGCCGAGCCAGGCCTGGGGGCCGGGTCCGTGGAGGGGTCGTAGGTGACGAGGGGAAGGCACTCCGATGCGCAGTACGCGTCGAGCACCGAGACGCCGGTCAGGGCCGTCCAGCGGTCGAACACCGCCTCGTTGCGCGGTTCGCCCCCCGAGATGCACAGACGGAGCGACCCGAACGTGCGCGTACCCGGGGCCGGATCTCCCGCATGCTGGACGAGCTTGGCGAACGTGGCTGTGACGCCGGCCACGAACGTGGCCCGGTGTCGCTCGATCGCCGGAGCGATGAACTCCGGACGTGCCCGCCGTACGACGATGACGGTGCCGCCGCGGAGGAGCACCGCGAGCGAGGTGCTCGCGAGGCCGTACAGCCATGCCATCGGCAGGCAGATGATCGCCCTGTCGTCGGGGGAGAGGTGCCAGACCTCACCGTAGGTGTCCGCGCAGTTGAAGACCGCGGTGGCGGACACCATGATCGCTTTCGGTCGGCTGGTCGTGCCCGAGGAGAAGCAGATCAGGGACAGTGGCTCCCGCAGGTTCTCGGGGTTGGGGGAGCGGTCGTGACGGACTCCGCCGACGCCGAAGGACACGATGTCCACGACGGGCGTTCCGGGCGCTCCGGCCTCGACGGCCTCGCGATCGACTCCTGCGGAGACGACGATCAGCGAGGGGTCGCTCGTCTCGATGGCGTACCGCATGTCGCCCGAGCCCGATGAGGGGTAGACGGTGACGAGGACGCCACCGGCGCGCCACACGGCGAGGGCGGTCATCAGGTACTCCGCCGAGCTCTCGGCGACCAGGGTCACCCGGTATCCGGGGCGGAGCCCGGCTTCGAGCAACGTTGTCGTGCGGAGCTCGACCGCCGTTTGCAGATCGCGGTAGGTGATCGTCGCATTGTTGTCGATCACGGCGGTGCGGTCGGGGTGCTCACGAGCCATGTGCTCGAAGGCCGACACGCAGTCGCCACGCACGGTGGCCGGCGGGAACGCCATCAAAGCTCCAGTTCCTTGATCGGGTGAGGCTGTGCAAGAGCCTGCCCAGTGAGTGGTCGGGCGCCAGGCGATGGGCCACAACGTAGGCGGTAGGGCCACCGGTGGTAATTGGAAATCCTCACTGGCTCCCGCGCTCCGTACCGTAGAAACTCCGGCGGGATCACGTCCGCCGTTCCGCGGCGGCCACCCATTGTGGAGCTTCTGATGGACCGTGCCGATCCTCTGGGAAGTTCCAATGCGGTCCGGAGGTCGGCGGAGAGATAGTTCCGAGGGATGTTCGGACAACCGGTTACATGCCGAACCGACGGACCGACGGCAGGGAGATCGCAACGTGAAACTGGACCAGGCGGATGTGGTCGTGGTCGGCGGGGGCATCGTCGGCGTGTCGACAGCGTACTTCCTCGCGACCAAGGGACATGACGTCGTCCTCTTGGAGCAGCGGGAAATCGCGTATGGCGCTTCGGGCCGGAACATGGGATTTCTCCACATGCACAACCGGAACGGAGATTTCTCTCTGGCGCTCTCCCGGGCTGGCCGCGCTCTGTACGACGACTTTTCTCAATTGCTCGGCCCGGCGTTCGAGTACCGCGCGAACGGCGCGATGACGTATTTCTTCACCGACGACCAGCGCCGGGTCTACAAGGAATTCGTCGAGGACCGCAACAAGCACGGCTTCACCATGGAGCTGCTGGACGGACCGACGGCCCGTGAGGCCGCGCCGATCCTGCCGCCCACCGTCATCGGCGCCACGTTCTGTCCGGAGGACGGCCAGATCCGCACCCCCAAGTTCGTCCGCGCCCTGGCCCAGGAATGCCGCCGCCTCGGCGTACGCATCCATGAGCACACGCCCGTGCTCGGACTGACGCGCGACGGGGCGAAGGTCACTGGGGTCAGGGCCGTCGGCGGAGACGTGCACGCGGACCGGGTGGTCTGGGGTACGGGGGTCTGGTCGCGGATGCTCGAAGCAGAGGGCATCCGCGTGCCGATCAAGCCCGAGCGGCTCGGCGCGGTGCTGTTCGCTCCGGTCGAGGAGCACCTCGACAAGATCCTCAACGGTCCGCTGGCCGCCAAGCAGTACGGGCACATTCGGAGTCTCCCGAGCTATCGCGACGAGTACTTCACGGCGCCCTACGAGGACTCGGCACTCGGGATCGAGCATCTGGAGTGTGTCGCCAAGACGGAGGACGGCAACCTGTTCGTCGGGTGTCCGATGGACTACCCCGAGCAACTGGACGACCGTATGCCGCTCGGCGGACTGAAGATGACCATCGACGCCGTTCTGGAGACCTTCCCGCACTACCGGGGGCTCGGCGTCGAGGGTTTCTGGACGGGCCTCCTCCCGGCCACCGCCGATTCACTGCCGATCGTGGACGAGGTCGACGAAGCACCGGGCCTGGTCCTCGCCACCGGACACGTGTACGGGAACCTGGCCGGGCCGATCACCGGACAGCTCGTGGCCGAGCTGATCTCGGGCGAGGAACTCGGCCTGCCGATCGAAGAAATGGCCTTGGACCGCCCGGCACTTCGCGAGGACTCCGACGGCGTGATCCGCTGGTGAACTCGCCGAGAGCAGAGAACATCCCGACGAGGGCGGAAAACGTCCCGTTGTCCCCATCAGCTTCTGAGGAGCATGAATTGACCACCAACACTCTCGGCGCTGCGAACACTTCGGAGTCCGTTCGATACCTCGACGAGATCGAGCTCGGGCAGACCTGGGTGACGCACGGCCGGACGATCACCGAGACCGATGTCGTCACGTTCGGCACCTGGTCGGGTGACATGCATCCGCTCCACATGAATGAGGAGTTCGCGAAGCAGACTGAGTTCGGTGGCCGTCTCTTTCACGGCCCGGGAGTCCTGGCCATCGCGTTCGGCCTGGAGATGGGCCTGGGGTGGAAGAACCCGTCGGCGATCGCCTTCCTCGGCATCCGGGACTGGAATCTCCTCGCGCCGGTGCGCATCGGGGACACCATCAAGGTGAGCGAGGAGATCGTCGAGATCCGGCCCTCCGCGAGCAAGCCCGATCGCGGCGTCGTGACCACACACGTCCGGGTCCTGAACCAGAAGGGGGACGTGTGCCAGGAGGGCAGGTGGGTCGTGCTGCTGTCGCGCCGTCCCGACCGATCGGAGTGATCTGCCGTGACGCTACGACTGCCCGAGGGAAAGCGGCTCGCCGTATGTCTCAGCCCGGATTTCGACGCCCAGAGCGTATGGATGGGGACGTTCCGGTCCACGTCCCAGACAGCCCTGTCACGAGGCGAGTTCGGTGCCGTGGTAGGGGCTCCGCGTCTGCTGGACGTGTTCCGCCGCTACGGGATCACCACCACGTGGTGCGTGCCGACACACACGATCCAGACGTTCCGCTCTGCCGTCGACGCGATCATCGAGGACGGCCACGAGATCGGAGCGCACGGGGTGTATCACGAATACGTCCCCGCACTGCACCGGGACGAGGAACGGCGGCTGCTCGAACTTCAGCTGCATCAGCACGAGAAGCTGCTGGGCACCCGGCCGCGGGGCTACCGTTCGCCGGCCCTGGACGTCACGGACGACACGCTCGATCTGCTGGCCGAGTTCGGATTCGACTGGGACTCGTCCCTGATGGGACGTGACTTCACGCCCTACCGGCCACGGATGGTCGCGGAACTCGACCAGGAGAACGGCAACACCTTCGGGCCCGAGAGCCGGGTCCTGGAGTTCCCCGTCTCCTGGTTCCTCGACGACTTCCCGGAGCTGGAGTCCTTCAAGGGCAACGCCCTGATGCAGGCCAACGAAGTCGTCCTCGCCCGCTGGAAGGACAGCTTCGACTTCGCCCACGAGCGCTGCCCGGGCGGGGTCGCGACCTGGACGCTGCATCCGCAGACCATCGGCAGGGCTCACAACCTACTGATGCTCGAGAAATTCCTCGACCACGTCACGTCCTACGACGACGTCTGGTTCCCCACGCTCTCGGAGCTCTTCGACTGCTGGGAAGACGGCTGAGCAACCGACGCGGGTGCCTCGGTCTCCCTCACACCAGTGGCACTTGGCACATCGCACCAGCCGGTGCACGGCCGGAGGGGCTGTCCGGCCTGACGACCGGACAGCCCCTCACCGAGATCGTCATCGACCTTCTATCGGTCGAGCCAGCGCTGCAGCGCCTCGAGCCCGTTCTTCGGATGTGTGTTGAAGCTCAACCGGATGCCCGGCTGGAGGTCGATGAGCACGTTGACGATCCGCTCGAACAGGACGGTGTTCTCCGGGACATTCCGGATGCCGCCGCCGATGAGCGCCACGCCGAACGAGCTCCCGTCGAACTGGCGGCGCAGCTCGGCCTCAGCCTCGTCGGGGTCCATGCCGATGCCGCACATCTCGCCGTCGATGCCTGCCGCCTGGAGCGCTGCCCAGCCACGCTCGATCTCGGTGGCCAGCTCCTCGACCGTCGCGAACTGCGGCGGCAGATCGTCCGGCGAAAACGCATCAGCGCGGATGCCGATGGCGAGCACGCGCTCATTGACCGGAGGCTTCACTTGCGAGTTCTTGTGGGACATGGGGTCGCTCCTCCACGGGAATAGGGCCCCCTCTGAAGTCTCCTCAGTTCTGCGGGGGAAGTTCGAGATAAAGATGACACGTCAACGATTGACGTGTCAAGTTCTCGGCTCCTTGACTGTCTCCCGGGTGCGAGAACAGCGTGACGCCGCGAGGGTGCAAACGCTCGCAGTCATGGCCTCTTTTGGGGGCCCGCATCGTTATTGATCAGTGCGGTGGGTCTGATTGCCGCGATCATCTTCCATGCGGGCCGGGCCCCCAGATACCCCGCGCCCCACGGGCTGGTGATGACAAGTGGCCAGGGTGTGGCCGTTGCCGTTCCCGCCCGGCCGGGTGGCCGGCGGCTCCACCGGTTTGCGATGTCCGTCCAGCGGCAGTCTCCGCAGATGCACCCCACCCCGCCGAACTGATCCTTCCGTGCGAACGGCTCGATCACATCCGACAGGTGAACCTGGCCAAGCCCTGTCCCCGGTGCGCCAAGCGTTGAATAGTCAGGAGGTGGATTGATGCGTCAACCATTGATGTATCATCTTCATCTCAGCTGACACCCATCACGCATGCGCTTCACAGCGGAAGCTCCCATCGCAATCCCTCTCTCCGACCACGAGAGCGACAACATCAGCATGAAGGCCTTCCGTAAGAGCACCGCGGCAGCGGCCGCACCGCGAGCGGCCTCCCTTGGCGGCCCGGTCACGTCGGGACAGGCCCAAGCCGGGTACCCCTCGACTGGATCGTGTGTGCAACTTCGCCAACAGAAGGGCGGCCAGAACCTGAAGATCACACTCGACTTCCGGACAGGCTCACCGGTCACGCCGAACTTCTGGATCCCGTCCGACGTGCAGAAGGGCAGACCGCTGCCGTGCGTCTACGCCATCTGACACCTGCGCCATCCTGACTCCTCCCGTGAACGCGCGGCGCCAGAGTGGGGGGCGTGCCAGACCTCGGGCGTCGTTGAACGCCTGCCGCCGACGTGCCGTCGATGGCGTTCCGTCGTGTGGTGCAGCCGATCACGGCCGAGGTGCGGGCGGGGCCTGCACCCGTCCATGCGGAGCCGCACCCCGGGCGCCGACCTCAGCAGCGACCTGGCCCCGACGAACCGACACTGACTGCCCCCTGTCGCGGCTGGCGAGGGGGCCATGCGAGAGGCGGGTTGGACATCACCACGCGCCTGGCCACCGCTGATCCCGACGGCACGGAAACAACCACGATCAACAGGCCCTCGTCATGTGAGGACCACGTCAACAGAGAGAGGACCCATGCCCAGCCAGCAGACGCACCCCCGCAAAGACGCCCTGCCGAACACCGTCGACGCCGTGCCGCACCTGCCCGCAGGTTTCACCGACACCTTCACCAGCCGCATCGTTGACGTCAACGGCATCGCGGTGCACGCCGTCGTCGGCGGAGACGGCCCGCCGCTGCTCCTGCTCCCTGGTTGGCCGCAGTTCTGGTACGCCTGGCGACTGGTGATGCCGGCGCTCGCCGAGCACTTCACCGTGATCGCCGCAGACCACCGCGGGACCGGCGCCAGCGACAAGCCCGCCACCGGCTACGACATGGCCACCCTGGCCGACGAACTGGCGGGACTGATGGCCGCCCTGGGCCACAGCCGCTACGACGTCGCCGGCTATGACGTGGGCATGGTTAGCGGCTACGCACTCGCCGCCAGACATCGTGAGCGCGTGACCCGCCTCGCGGTTGCCGAGGCGATCCTGCCGGGCATCTCACCGTCCCCGCCGCTGTTCTCGGACGCGGCCACCAACGAGTTCCTGTGGCACTTCGCCTTCAACCGTCTGGAGGACATCAACGAACGCATGGTCGCCGGTCGCGAGGAGATCTACTTCGGCCACCAGTTCGCCTCGAAGGCCGCCTCACTCGATGCTATTCCGCCGCACGCCGTAGACCTGTACGTCGAGGCTCTCCGCGACCCGGCCGCGCTGCGCGCGAGTTTCGAGTTCTACCGTGCTGACAACGGACCGCTGATCTCGGGTTGGCAGAAGGACGGGCCACTGAACATCCCGGTGCTGGCGATCGGCTCAGAGTTCTCGACCGGCGCCGGCGTCGAAGAGGTCATGCGGGAGGTCGCCACCGACGTGACCGGACTGGTCGTTCCCGGCTCGGGACACTTCGTGACCGAAGAAGCGCCGGACGCCGTCGTGAAGGCGCTGCTCGACTTCCTCCGCTGAACAGCTCACTCGGCGGGGGCGTCTCGGCGTGATCCACTGTGCGCCGTCTGAGAGCAGCTCGACGCGCAGTGGTAGCCGCGCTCTGTGAACAGCTCCAGCGCTCAGCGCAGCATCCGCTCGCGTGTCTGCTCCATGCCTCCTGCCTCGGCCCCGGGTTCTACTCGACACGCGGTTTCCTCTCGTCCCAGGGTCCACTGGACGGTTGTCCACCATAGCGCCGGGTAGTCGCTGCTGTGCCGCCCTGCGAGGGCGATGACCTTCCTTCGGATTTCGCCGTGCGTGGCGGCGGAATCCGAAGGAAGGCCGCCGGGTGCCTGGCTGCGCGCGTCAGGACCTGTCCGGCGACGGGCGGGAGGAGGGACTTCAACCGGAAGTAGGTCATCAGGCCTCGAGACCGTTCTAGCGGCCCAGGCCGCTGTCTTTGCAGCCGCCGAACGGTGTGGCGCTGCCCATGCGGGAGCTGTTGATGTCGACGGTGCCGGTGCGGATGCGCCGGTCAAGTGCCGTGCCGCGTTTGATGTCGCCAGTCCATGCCCTGCCCGCCGGACCGTTCCTCCCGCCCGCCGCCGAGGACACCCCACTCCTCGGCGCGCCGGCCGAGGACGGCCGCACGCCCCACTCGCGGCTCGTCGAACTCACCGGCTGGAGCACTGCCCGTACCGCCCGTCGCGTGCAGACCCTGGAGTCCTCCGGCGCGCACTCCTGCAACGTGCGGGAGGTCGGCGACACCCCGCACCTCACTCCCGCCCAGGCCGCCCTGTGGATCGCGGAGCCCGTCAGGAGTCGAGGTCCGCCCGCCACGCGACAAGAGCCGCAGGTGCCAGAGAGCGGCCTTCCGCCCCAGACGCGACATCGACAGGGCTCGGAAGACGTACACGTAGTCCAGCAGCAGCCTCTCCCGGGCCGGTATGCCCCGCGGCTGTCCGCCCGGGTTTCCGCCGCCGGGGCGCGAGCGACAGTTCGCACACCTTGGTCCCATCGGGCTCAGCGCCGGCAACAGTCACTGGACAGGTCCTTGAACACACACCTTGGATCTGCACATGAGCCGGGCGCCGATTGACAACTAGTTGATGCATCACATATAAAGATGATGCATCAACCAAGGGGCGTGGGTCATGGAGACAGTGCAGAGTCGGCAACAGGCGGCACCCAGTGCCTTCATCGCCTTCGCCCGCTTCGTGCTCTTCGGCGGCGGGGTGGGACTCGGCTCCAGCTTCGCCGTGGCGGCCCTCGCCTCCTGGATTTCCTGGGCCCTGGCCAACGCCCTGATCACGGTGGTTTCCACGCTCCTCGCCACCGAGTTGCACGCGCGCTTCACCTTCGGCGCGGGCGGGCGCGCGACCCGGCGCCAGCATCTGCAGTCGGCCGGGTCCGCGGTGGCCGCGTATTCGGTGACCTCCGTGGCGATGCTCGTCCTGCAACTGCTGGTGGCGGCACCTGGTGCGGTACTCCAACAGATTGTCTACCTCTCCGCCTCCGCACTCGCCGGTGTCGCGCGGTTCGCGGTGCTGCGCCTGGTCGTTTTTGCGCGGAACCGCTCGCAGGCCGTGGTCCCCGTCCGTACGGCTCGTCCCGTGCACGCGACTGTGGCCCGTGCCTCGGCCCCGGCCGCCCTCGCGATGCTCCTCCGCGCCGCCTGACCGTTGCGCCGGCCAAGCCGCGAAGACCGGGGACCGGCCTGGTGCCTGACGTTCCGTTTCCGTTACCGGACCCACGCAGGAATCCGCCGTCATTCGGGGGCGTGGCCGATGCCGTCGGTGCTGGGTCTGCGACTCACCGGCGTGGTCCTCGCGCTGGACTACCGGTGGATCATGTCGGTACTGGAAGCCGAAGCGGCGAGGCGAGAGCGGGGCGCGGTCCAGCATCATCTCCTCGGCACACTTGCCGTTCCGCGGAGCCGGGCCGGCGGGGCCCTTGCAGGGGGCGCCGACCAAGGATGGAGTAGGCGGCCTTACTACCACCGCCGGGCGGCCGCACGCGCTACTGGTGGGAGTCGACATTCAAGAGTCGGAAGTGGGGCAGAAACAGGTCCCAAGCGCCAGGTGTTCCAGCGGGTGCCTGCCACCTGACCCTCCGCAGACTCGGAGCCCGTGGCAAGACGGATCGGGCACTGCAATGGGCCGACAGCCCTACGCCGGATTTCACTTCCCCGAGGCCGACCTGGACATGGACCTCGTGCTCATGACGCCGCTGCCGCGGCCGGCCGCCGTCGACCGCATCTTCCGAGGCGGGCCGCATACCCCGTCGCTGTCGGATCGAATTGCCCGCGCGCTCGTCACCACGGCGGGAGCCCACCACGGCACCGCGGGGCAGATCGCCTCGTTTCTCGTGCGTTATCCGCGGGCTTTGCAACGCAGACTGCAGGACGAGGGAACGACCTTCGAGACCGTCCGCGGCGAGGCGTACCGAGGGGCGGCGGACCGGGTTCCTGCGCGAGACCGACATCCCCGTGGCCCGGGTCGCCGTGCTGTCCGCGGGGCGCGGTCGGCAATTCCGACCAGTCGGCACTGACCCGCGCCTGCCGCCGCTGGTTCTCCGCTACCCCCAAGCAGATGTGCGAAGGCGCCGGTCCGCGCCTTTCATACACGTCATCCCATGCGCTGTCCGGTTGAATCCCGCGGCAGGAGTAGACGCGATGCGACAGGCGCCGTATTCCCCGGCAACTCCTGGATGGCGAAGAACCAGCTGGAAATAGACGGCGGGTCGCCTACGTTGAATGCCCTCTTACCGGGACTGGGCGGGGATGGATACCACGGTGTATTCGGCGTTCACCGGCGAGGGGATCGTGAAGCGGGCGTTGGGCAGGTAGAAGCGGTCGCCGAAGCGCGCGATGGCGGTCGGAGTGTCGAAGCGCGGGTCGGTTCGGTGCGCGGTGACACGGCCTGCGCTGCCTGCCTTGTTGAGCTGGACCACGGCGACGGTGTTGCTCAGGTTCTGCACCACGTAAAGGGTGCTTCCTTCGCGGCGCATCCCGTCGCCGAAGGTCAGGTCGTCGCCGCTGAGGTCGACTCTCGTGGCGATGCCGGTGAGGGGGTCGATGCGGAAGAGCAGCCCGGTGTTGCTCTGCACGACGAGCAGCGCCTTGCCGTCCGGGGTTCGCGCGATGCCGTTGGCGTTGAACCCACTCTGGAACGCGATGTCACCACTGAGGGGTATGGGGACCACGTCCGCCTGCGAGGGCAGGGCGCCTCGGCGGCCGAGGGGAAGCCTGTAGAGCACGGGAATGAACGAGTCGGTGAAATAGGCCGCGTCGCGGGTGATGACCGCGTCGTTGATCATCGAGGAGCCTTCGGCTCCGAGCCGGTAGGTGGTGACGACTCGCCCCGTGGCCGGGTTGATCACCCTGGCGGTGCCTGCCTGCCCGCCCGCGACGAACAGGCGCCCGAAGGCGTCGAAGGTGATGCCGACCGCACCCGTCCCCGGTCCGGGGGTGAGGACCCGACCTGCGCCGGTTACCAGGTTGAGGCGGTACACATCGCCGTTGGCCAGGGAGGTGATGTACGCGGTGGGATCGCTGCCGATCGCGATGCCCTCGGGGAAGAAGCCGGTCGGCAGCGTGATGGTTTCGGGAAAGAGGCTGGAGCCCTTCGGCGGCTGGGACGGTGTGGCGGCTGCCGGCGAGGTGCCCACGCCGACTGCGGTCAGAGCCGCACCGGCGCCTGCGAGGGTCGCCAGGAATGCTCGACGGTTTTGCATGGATTCTTCTCCGTTGACATTGGACTGGCGTGTGCCGGTGTTCCGGCGCACGTCGACAGGGATCTGCAGGGACAGGCCATGCCCCGCGTCGGCGGAGAGGGACACGGTGGCGGGCGTACAGGCCGGCACCGGGGCAAGCCACTCCCCAGGTCCGATCAGGCCGACGGTCGCCGTGGACCGGGAAGCGGCCAAGGGCTGCGAGGGGGGGGCAAGTGGCCCGGAGTGGGCCACCGTCGATGACGTAACCGCGGATGTGGCAGTTCGAATGCTGGTTACGGGTGATGCTGGAGCGGAGCGGCAACCGCCCCGGCGGTGAGCGGGGCCAGGGAGCCTGCTGCTGGTGGAAGTGGCGCTGCTGGTTGCGGTCCGCTGCCGCACCGACCTGACCATGTGTCAACCCGCGCCGCTGTTCGCCGGGTCGGCGGCGAAGGTGAGGACCGCCTCCCACGTCGGCACCGTTCACCGGCACGCCGCATGATCCCAACCCGCCGCCGCAGACGCCTTGGCCCGGTCACGCGGTGGGAGAGGCCAGGACGCCGAGCTGGACCAGGGCCGAGGCGGTGTCGTCGAAGGCCCACTCCTCGCTGATCTTCCCGTCGGTGATCCGCCAGATGGTCGCGGACTCCCAGCTCAGTTGCTTGCCGTCGGCGGGAACGCCCAGCAGGGAGCCACGCACCGTCGCGGTCACGAGGTACCGCACCGTGACGAGATCACCTTCGGCGAGGATGTCGAGCTCCTCGGCGTTCAGGTCGGGCATCGAGTCGACGAACGAACCGATCAAGCCCACCAGGCCCTCCACCCCCGAGACAGTGCCCATGAAGCCGCCGTGCCAGACGAAGTCCGGCGTCATGAACTTGGCCGCCAGCTCAGGCCGGTGACCGTTGAACACCTGTGCCGTGTAGTCCCGCACGAGTTGCTTGTTGGCCTCTGTCTTCTTCCCGTGGCGCTTGGGGGGCGTGGCGGCGTGACTGGTGGTGGCCCCGGAGACCGATGCGGCGCCGACGGCGGCGCCGGTGCCGAGGAGCGAACGGCGACTGACCATGACTTCCTCCTGATGCCGAACATGAAGTCACATGCGAGTCGTTACTCACAGTGATTTTATTGTCGCAGCAACAAAATAGTCCCGCTCGGTTGTTACGTCAACTACTTCCGGCGTGTCCGTAGGATGTGTCAGTGACTGAGCTGCCGGACCGGACAACCCCCCTCGATGTCGACGAAGAGGCCGCCTGGCGGGCCTTTGCCCGGGCCGTGCTGGTCGTGCCACGAGTCCTGGAGGCCGACCTGCTCACCGGGTGCGGGCTGAGCCTGGTCGAATACGTCGTTCTGGTGAACCTCTCCGAGGCCCCCGGACGGGCCCTGCGCATGAACGAACTCGCAGCCGAGTCGGTCCTGTCCACCAGTGGCACGACCCGCGTGGTCGAACGTATGGCCCGGCAGGGACTCGTGGAGCGCCGGTCGGCCGAGACCGACGGTCGTGGGCTGATGGCCGTCCTCACCGACGCTGGGCTGCGTCGGCTCAAGGAGGCTTACCCGCACGCGCTGGCCAGCGTGAGGAGCAACGTCATGGACCACCTCGCCGGCCTCGACCTCGCCGCGTTCGCCCGCGCGGTTGGCAGCTTCGCTGCGGACCGGGAACAGCCCACCGCCCGCGGCCGCCGCCCCACGCGTCGGCAAGGTTGACATCCGATCAGACGCCGCATTTTGTGGGGCAAGGCAGAACGCGAGTCGTCAACCCGCCTGGGCCGCACGTCGAGACGCAAACGGGAAGTTGATGTATCAGCTCTGGTTCAGCGTGTCTCGCTGGAGGAAGCGCGCCTCACGTGTGCCCGCGATGTCGAAGTCGGAGGAGGGGCGTGTGTATCCCATGAAGAAGCATCTCATTCGCATGATCGCTGCAGGCGCGGCACGCTGGCAGTGACCTCCGGCCCGGCCTAAGCAGCGAGTCAGCCGCCCCGGTGCCGGCGGATGCCACCGCCTGCACCCCCATCTGCTGCCGCCGACTCGCCGATGGAGATGACCTCAAAGGTCGGGACCGCAACCGCGCCCATGAGGGCTGGGGCTGTCAAGCCGCACGCTACGAGTCCGGTGATGCTCGTGTTGTCAGCGGGCGGGATGGACCGGGCTGGCGGCCAACGGGGTTGCTGGACTGATGGGGAGTCATGCATGGGCCAGTCGGCTGCGGCGGCTGTCAGCTCACGTCGTGACCACGAGCTTGCCGATGTGCGTGCGCTTCAGCAGCCTTGCCTGGCCTCGAGCGAGGTCCTGCAACGGGAACGCCTCCTCCAGGAGCGGCTGAAGTCGGCCGCTCTGGATGAGATCCACCAGCCGGGAGAACGTCGCCGCGGTCGGATTGGTGATGCCAAACATCTCGAGGTCCTTGTAGATCAGGTCGCGCAGGTCGATCCTCGTGACGGGCCCCGCGATCGCACCGGCGGTGGTGTACCGGCCGCCGCGGCGGAGCGCTTTCAGCAGCACGTCGAACACCGGCCCGCCGACGACGTCCGCGGCGACGTGGGCGCCTCGTTCACCGATGACGCCCTCGATCTCCCGCAGTATGTCGTCGCTCTCCCGGGCGACGAACTCGTGGGCCCCCAGCGCGCGAAGCCGCTTTTCCTTGGCGGCGCCGGCGATGGCCACGACGCGTGCGCCGCGCAGGCTCGCCAACTGGATGAGCGCCGTTCCGACACCGCCGGCGGCACCGGTGACGACGATGGTCTCGCCGTCCGCCAGCCGGGCGCGTTGCAGCATCTCCTCCGCCGTGTCGTACGAGCACGGGAATGTGGCCAACTCGGCGTCGGACAAACGTGAGTCGATGCGGTGGGCGTTGCCCTCGGGCACTGCCACATAGTCCGCGTAGCCGCCGTCGCGCTCGCTGCCCAGGTACTGCACCAGCTGTGCGTGCAGTGGCAGTTCGGCGTCGCGGACCGAGGGGTCCACGATCACCCGCTCACCGATGCGTGCGGGGTCTCCCCCCGGCCCCACGCCGGCGATGTGACCCACCACCGCGGCGCCCTGGATCCGCGGAAAGTCGACCGTGGAGCTGTTCCACGAGGATGCCGCTCCGTCCGACCTCCCCTGTATGCCCAGTTCCTCGGAGACCGCGGACTCGACGACCGCGTCGTACCAGCCCGTCCGCGTGTTGATGTCCGTGTTGTTCATGCCGCAGGCACCCACCCGGACCAGCACCTCCCCCTCCGCCGGTGCCGGGGCGGGGTAGTCGTCGCGGAAAACGAGCTTGTCGATACCGCCGTGGCCGGTCAGTACAGTGGCCCGCATGGTCGCGGGGACGGCAGGTGTGTTCACCTGTGTACTGGAACTCATGGAATGATTGACGTCCATTTCTCGGCTACTTCGCGAGCTCGGGATTGACCATCACGTGCTTGAACTTGGAGTACTCGTCGATCCCGTGCGGGGACAGCTCCTTGCCGTATCCCGAGTTCCGGAAGCCGCCGAACGGCATTTCCGAAGCGACGAAGATCTGCTGGTTCACCCACACGGTTCCGAAGTCGAGCTCCCGCGTGAAGCGCATGGTCCTGGCGAGGTTGGTGGTCCAGACACTCGCCGACAGGCCGTATTCGACCCCGTTGGCCATGTCGAGCATCTCGTCGTCGCTGTGCCCGCGCTGAATCGTGATCACCGGCCCGAAGACCTCGCGCTGGATGATCTCGTCCGACTGGTCGGCGTCGGTGATGACCGTGGGGGCGTAGAACCAGCCCGGGCGGTCGAGCCGCTGTCCGCCGATCCGCACGGTCGCGCCGTTGTCGCGTGCGCGGTCCACGAAGCCGGCGACCCGGTTCAGCTGACGCTCGGAGATAAGCGGACCCAGCTCCGTCTCCGGGTCGGAGGGGTCCCCGACGCGGAGCTTCGCTGCAGCTTCGCAGTAGGCGTCGACGAACTCGTCGTACGCCGCGTCCTCGACGATGATGCGGCAGGCGGCCGTGCAGTCCTGGCCGCTGTTGGAGTATCCGAACTCCACGAGGTCACGCGCGGTCTCACGGATCGGGCTGTCGGCGAAGACCAGGACCGGAGCCTTGCCCCCGAGTTCGAGGCCGATCCGCTTCAGAGTCCGTGCGCCCGACTCCGCGACGGCCTTTCCGGTCGCGACGTCTCCCGTGAGCGAGATCATCCGGATGGCGGGGTGCGCGACCATGGACTTGCCGGTGGAGGAGTCTCCCAGTACGAGGTTGAGCACGCCCAGGGGGAGGAACTGATTCGCGATGTCGACGAAGAGGATGGTGCTGGTGGGAGTCAGCTCCGACGGCTTGATGATCACCGTGTTGCCGGCGGCGACGGCGGCAGAGATCTTCCAGGCCGCCATCAGGAGGGGATAGTTCCACGGGGTGATCAGGCCGACGACACCGATGGGCTCGCGGCGCACCCACGAGGTGCTGTTGTTCGCGTACTCGCCGGTGGCGGGAACGGCAGACGTGCGCGCCGCGCCGGCGTTGAAGCGGATGATGTCCCACACCCAGGGCATGGCCCCCTGGGCGACCGTGATCGGCTGGCCGACGTTCTCGCTCTCGAGCTGGGCGAATTCCTCTGCTCGTTCCTGGATCACGTCAGCGATCTTGAGGAGGATTTCAGCGCGTTCGGCAGGAGGGGTGTTCCCCCACGCCTTCGCGGCCGCCGCTGCCCGCTGCACGGCCTCGTCGACATCTGCCTCCGTCGCTGTCCGATAGGCGGCGATCGCCTTCTCGGTGGCCGGGTCGACGACGACCGCGGCGTCGGTGTCGGTGATGTCTGCTGCGAACGCCGCCGCGGCGCTCCGGTGTTCGGCCATCGGATTGCTCATCGTTGCCGCTCCTCGTGAATTGGTTATGCCTGGTTTCGCCAGTTGACCGGTGTGATCGACAGGAGGAGACGCGTGCCCGGAACCGCTCCGTAGCGGACGGTGGTGCCTCGGGGCAGGACGATCAGCTCTCCTGCCTCCCCGGTCAGCGCGACGTCGACGCCGTCCTCCACGACGAGGAACTCCGCCCGCCCGTCGAGGACATAGACCGTCTCCTCGTACTGGAGCGTCCACGGGTCGCTGTGCCCCGGCTCGTCGAAGGTCATGAAGTAGGTGCCGAGTTGGTCGAGGCCGGAGTCCGCGGTGCGATGCTCGATCTCGGCGGGGCCGAAGCGCTTGACCTCGGCCGGCGCGAAGGCCGGCTTGGAAGCGTTGGGGCGGGTCATTTCTGTCTGTCTCCTCGACTGTGAAGGCTCTGCGGCGATGGAGTCACGGAGCGCCTGCGCGACGTCCTCGGGCAGCGGGCGCGACCGCGCGGCTGTGGCTTCGACATTGACGTAGACCAGCTCGATCTCCGCGATCTTCGTTCCGTCACACGTGACGGCCATGTCGAGCTGGAAGCTGGACGTCCCCACCCGCCGGCACGCGACGTCCACGTCGAGGACGTTGTCGAAGCGGGCCGGTGACTGGAAGGTCTGCCGCGCGCTCACCACCGACGGGTCGGTTCCGCCCTCGACCAGCTTCGCGTAGGGCCAGCCGAGTTCGCGGAAGAACTCGGTCATGGCGACGTCGGCCAGCTCCAGATAGCGGCTGTTGAAGAGGAAGCCCTGCGTGTCGACCTCGTGGTTGCGCACCCGGTGCGTGTGGGTGAACACGTCAGGCTCCCGCTTCCGCCAGGAGCTTCGCGTACAGGTCGGGCCGCTGGAGCGCGAGCCCGGGCGCTTCGGGGTTCGCCCGCGAGGCCTGTAGGAGGTCGTGGTCCAGGGACACCACCACCAGGTCCTCCTCGGAGGACTCGGCCTTGGCCAGCACCCCGTCGTTGATCCCGACGGTCCTGTCGACGGGTCCGGTGACCAGGGCGTTGCCGGCGGCGTGCATAGGCGCGTCCGCCGGTAGGCCGTTGTGGCCGATAAGGGGCGACATCGCGACGTAGAGCTGGTTCTCGATGGCGCGTGCCTGGCATCCGGTGCGGACTCGATGCACGCCTCGTCGGTTCCAGGTGAGCGAGGGGCACAGGATCAGGTCGACCCCCTTGCGCACGAGGTACCGGGACAGCTCCGGGAACTGGATGTCGGCACAGATGAGCACCCCCGCGGTGAACGGCCCGATCCTGGTGACCAGCAGTTCGTCGCCGCCGCGGGTGCCGAGCGCGTGTTCCTGTGGCGTCAGGTGGGTCTTGTCCTGGGACTCGACGCGGCCGTCGGGGTGGACGACGAAGGCGGTGTTGCGCAGCGAGCCGTCGCTGTGCACGCGGTTGTGGCTGCCGCCCGCCACCACGATGTTGTGGTTCTTGGCCATGCTTCGGAGGCCGTCGACGATTCCGTCGGTGAAGGTGGGCAGGACGTCCCAGTAGTCGGACCGGATCGTCGCGGTGGTCACGTCGTGGTCGGTGATGGATCCGAGGAGCCCGGTACTGGCGAGTTCGGGGAAGAGCACGACCTCCGCGTTCTGGTGGGCTGCGCGGCGCACGAGATCCTCGGTGTGGGCGAGGAATTGATCGAGATCCCTCTCGGGGCGCAGTTCGAATTGGGTGACGGCGACGTTCAGCGACACCATGATTTCTGGGACTCCTTTTCCGGGGATGACCGGAGGCTGGGCGATGGCCTCTGCCCTAAAAGGCTCCGTTGCCGCCCGTAAAGCCGACCGTATCGGCTCTGTCGCGGCTGCTCACTCGTCACTTATGACAAGGGCCGAGTACGTTCCCTGGAATCCTTCCAAGCCGCCTTGCGCCGGTTTCGGCGGTTGCGGATGAGGAGACGTGGTCAGCGTTCCGGCCCGAGCGCCGCCCCGAAACCTGCTGAGAGGGCCAGCCCCCGTTGCGGGTCGGCGAGCACGCTGCCCGTCGCGCCGGCGCCGCGGATCTCTCCGGTCTGTTCCTCCCGGTCGGAAGGTCTGATCGGGCGCTGATCCCAGGACTCCGCCTCCACCATGGAAAGCGCGGTCAGCGCGAGGAACAGGGACGAGACCGCAGATGGATCCCGCAGGCTCAGGTCGAGGGCAGATTCGATCTTCGAAAGGCGGTAGCGCAGTGAGTTGTGATGTACGGCCAACGCGTCGGCCGCAGTCATGATGTTCTGCCGGTGCTCGAAGTAGGTGGAGAGGGTGGCCAACATGGTCTGGTTGTCCTCCAGCGGGCGGAGAAGTTCCCTCGCCCACTCGCCCATCCGGTCGAGGCCGACGTCTGAGAACAGACGGGTGGCGAAGTCGAATTCCTCGTAAGCCATCAGACGCCGCCCCGTGCCGTCGCGGCGCAGCACGCGGAGGGCGAGTTGGGCGTCGTGGTAGGAGTCGACCACGTGCCCGACGCCGGCCGTGTCCCGTCCGATACCCAGCACCAGGCCCTCCGTCGGTGTGCCCGCCTTGACGAAGGCACGTCTGACGGCGGACGAAGAAGCCTGCACGAGGCCGACCAGGGCGGATTCCCGCAGGACAAGAAGATGGGGGAGACCTTCGCCGACCAGCGTGCGTTGCAGACCGGCATGCAGCGACTCCAGGGCGGCCACGTCCCGGGCGGTGGTCACGCCGAGGGCAGGCTCCGCGACGACCACCCGGGTCTCCTGTTCGAAGGACAGCCCCAGAGAGGCGATGCGTCCCGCCAACTCGGCGTCGTGGCGCTCCAGACGCAGCGCCAGGGCCTCTTCGAGTACGGCGCTGCGCACCGCCCGTTCCTGGCGCTGGGCGGCGAGTTCGATCTGGAGGCTGGTCTCGGCGAGCGAGGCGGCGATGTACAACGCGGCCTCGGAATACTGGTCCGGGAAGGCCGGTCGACGGCCGGCCGCGACGAGCCAGCCGGTCCGCTCACCGGCAGAGGCGCTGGTGGCGATCCTGACCGCCATGCCGTACCAGCCCTCGACGGTGAACCTCTGGGCCTCGCTCTGGGTACGTGCGATCTCCGGGAAGAGCAGCGACAGGGGCAAGGGCCCCGAGGCGTGTTCAACGCCGCCGTGGCTGTCGACGAGTGTGACGACCGCGTTGCAGATCTTGGCGACCCGCGCGGTCAGTGCCCGCAGCGGATCGGGTTCGGTCAGCGCCTGGGTCAGCGAGCGCTGCAGTGACGTCAGGCGCCTGGTCGGTGTCTCGTCGGCTCGCGCGGTCGAGCGGGCGATCTCGGCGATGAGTTCCGTGGGATCGACGTCATCAGGAAGGCCCAGCAGGATATGGCGGCCCACAGCGCGCTCCAGGCCCTTGGGCGGGGCGCCCGGCGGCAGCCGTACGGCGATGACCCTGGAACCGGGCAGCTCGAGGGCGTCGGCGACACCGCCGAGCAGATCGCTACCGGTGGCGGGACGGGTCGCGGCTACAAGGACGACGTCTTCACCGACCTCGGTCAGACCGGCGCCTCCCAAGGCCAGCCGTGCTCCGTGCACCGGCCGGGATTCCGCTCCCGCCCGGTCCACGAGCAGGGTCAGCCGCAGCCGCTCGTTGCCGAGGAGGTCGCCGAGCGTGCAACCAGTCCCGTCATGCGTCATTTGGAAGGTTCCCTACGTCAGTGTGGAACGTTCAGCCACCTACCAGCGGACCATGGTGTTCCGGACAGGCTAGGCAATGACCGGTCAGGTGGTATCAGGATATATCTCAAGAACCTGTTGTGCAGTGATGAGAATTCCAATGGGGCGGAGACGCGATCCCGGCTACCGTCGGGCGTGAAATACCCAGACGCCCGAAAGGGATGGCTACGTAGATGGAGCCGCAGCACCCCGGAGCGTTCGAGCCTTGTCGGCGGTCGGCCGTCAGCCAGGTGACACCTGAGAAGGTCTTCGTCCGGGGCTACGAGCCGGAACCTGGTCGTCGGCCTGGCCGCGGCGCCCATCGCGGTAGCCAAGCACACCTCGGCGACCGAGGACACGCCCCGGTCCATCACCTCCGCCCCCGCCCGCTTCGAGGAGTCGGGCAAGGACATGGACGCCGTCGACGAGGCTGCATCGATGGTCGAGCGCCGGCAGCGCATTCCAGGCCTCTGACACCCGGCCTTCAAGAAGGTGGACCCGCGTGCGGCGATCCTGCGTTCCCTCGCTGTAGAGGAGCGGCTGTGGACCGAGCTGGTGCGGCTGTCCGGGGCGATCCATCGCGCGTTCACCGCCTGGCCCGGCAAGTGCGACGTCCCCGTAAACGACGTGGGCGTCAGGGCATCGTTGCTTGTCGGCCTCGGCCAGGCGCCCCCGGATCGTTGCCGACCACGACGTGGCCTAGGAGATCCCGGGAAACAAGGACTTCGCCACCGAGCTGAAGGAAGCAGGGCGGCCCGCCGGGCAGTGGCCACTGCCCACGGCACTTCGTATGATCCACCGGACCAAAGGCGTGCAGGGAGACAGCATGGACCAGCTTCGAGCCCTCGACACCGCCGACATCGTCGTCGTCGGTGGCGGCATCGTGGGCCTGTGCACCGCGTTCGAGCTCAACAAGCGCGGATACGACGTCATCATCGCCGAGCAGCGGATGTTCGCCTTCGGTGCCTCCGGTCGCAACTCCGGGGCGATGTGGCTCCAGACGCGCCGCTCCGGCACGGAACTCCAGCTGGCCCGAAGCGGCCTGGAACGCTACGCGGAGTACGAGCGGGAACTCGGACCCACCTTCGAGTTCCGCCGTCATGGCGGGCTGTTCTTCTACGAGACGGAAGAGCAGAAGACCGTGCTGAAGGAGTACGTCGAGGACCGTGCCGCCGCCGGTCTCGACATCTCACTGCTCGGCGCGCGCGAGGCCCTGAAACACTCCCCGGTGCTCCCGGAGTCCGCCATCGGCGCCGTCCACTGCGCCGACGACGCGCAGATCGACGCCCAGGCGTTCGCCCGCGGTCTGGGGGCCGCCTGCCTGCGCCGCGGCGTGCGGGTCTACGAGAACACCGCCGTGCTGGGCACGCTGCGGCGCGGCGACTCGGTCATCGGCGTCCGTACGGTGCGCGGCGACATCCACGCGGGCGGGGTGGTGTGGGCGTCCGGCGCATGGTCGGTGAACCTGCGGTCGGAAGGCATCGACCTGCCGATCGAGACCTCGCGGGTGGGCCAGCTGGTCACCCAGCCGATCGCCTACACCCCGGGGCCCATCCTGCGCGGCCCGCGTGGCGTGGCCTGGTGCGGGGCGCTGACCGACCTCACCGGCTACGACCCCCGGCTCTTTGCCGCGCCCCAACCGCCCGGCGCGGACGGCGACTTCGGCTACGACGACACGCTCGTCCAGAACACCGAAGGCGCCCTGGTGGTCGGCAACAGCATCGACGGCACGGGCTCCCTCAACCCGCACATCAGCATGTCCGCCACTCATGCCTTGATCAACACGACGCTGGACCGCGGCACCAGGCGCGGTGAGCTGGGAGTCACGGGACTGTGGGCGGGACTGGTCGGCCGAACGCGCGACAACCTGCCCATCGTGGACCGCGTCGAGGGCATCTACGTCAACACCGGTCACTCCTACGGGGTGGCGAGCGGCCCGGCCTGTGGCGAGATCCTCGCCCAGCTGATCGTCGACGAGCCGAGTCCCCTGCGCGCCGCGCTCGCCGTCGACCGTCCCGGACTCCAGGCCGGGCATGCCGCGGCCCCGTCCTGGTAGCCGGAGGCACTGATGAAGGGTGTGGTGCTCACCGCGTTCGAGGGCCCCGATGCCCTGGCCGTACGAGAGCTTCCGGAACCGGCGGCCAAGGAGGACCAGGTCCTCATCGACGTCGAATGGGCGGGTGTGACCTTCGCGGACCTCCTGCAGACGCGCGGGGAGTACCAGTCCCGTCCGCAACTGCCCTTCATCCCCGGCTGGGAGGTGTCCGGGACGGTCCGCGCGGACGCCGGCGGATTCCGGGCCGGTGACCGCGTGGCGGCTGTGTCGGTCACTGGTGGCTTCGCCCGGACGGTCGCGGTCGACGCGCCGATGGTCTTCCGCCTTCCGGAGAACGTCGACACCCGCAGCGGGGCGGCCCTGCCGCTGAACTACCTGACGGCGCACTTCGCACTCCTGCGCCGTGGTGCTCTGCGGGCCGGTGACGTCGTCCTTGTCCACGGAGCCGCGGGCGGGGTGGGGAGCGCGGCCTGTCAGGTGGCCGCGGCGTACGGGGCGCGCGTCATTGCGGTCGTGTCCAACGAGGAGAAGGCCGAACTGGCCAGGTCCCTGGGTGCACACGAGGTTGTGGCGGCCGGTGGATTCCTCGACGAGGTCAGGACCCTCACTGACGGCCAGGGGGTCGACGTCGTGGTCGATCCCGTCGGCGGGGATCGCTTCCTTGACTCGCTGCGTTCGCTGCGGCGCGGTGTGGGGCGCCTGCTCGTTCTGGGATTCGCGGGCGGGGGCATTCCGACAGTCAGAGTAAATCGTCTCCTGCTGACCAACACGGCAGTGCTCGGCGTCGGAGTCGCAGAGTACTGGCGGCAGGATCCGCAGGCCGCCCGGGCCCAGTGGCACGAGCTGCTGCCGCTGCTGAAGTCCGGTCGGCTGGACCCGCCCATCTCGGCCGTCTTCCCCCTCGAACAGGCGGCGGCCGCCCTGCGGCACCTGGACGAGCGCACAGCTCTCGGCCGGACCCTGTTGATAGTGCGTGCCTGACGACACCCCCGAGGTGTCGTCGAGCACGCGCGTGTCCCAAGTCCCATGGCTCAGCGGATGGAGGAGCCGATGCCGATACCGCCATCGACATCGAGGACGACACTGGTGATGTAGCGGGCCGTCGGCGAGCGCAGGAAGGCGGCCGCCTCCGAGATGTCGGTGGGTCCCCCCGTGTGCCGCATGGGGCCCTTGCCGATGAGCTTTTCCCGGGCCTTGTCGTTCATCGAGGCCGGCATGGGGGTCTCGATCAGACCCGGCGCGATGGCGTTGACGGTGATTCGTTGCCCCGCGGTCTCCAAGGGGATGGCCCGGGTCAGGCCCACCACGCCGGCCTTCGCTGCGACGTAGTTGGCCTGACCGAAGTGGGCGTGGAGTCGGTGCCGCCTGTCGCGGCGTCGCCGCCGGCGACTCGTTCCGCCAGGCCACCGTGGCGCTGCGCACCGGAGGCCGCCTGGCACAGCTTGGCGTCCTGGGCGTGTGGAGCGAGCTGGGGGGCTTGGGGCCGCCTCAATTCCCGGGCTCAGCGAAACACTGACGGGAGTCGACCGTGTCGCCACGCCTCGGCCCGTCGAAGTGATGCGCCCCGTGCTCGTAGGCGGGATTCCGAGCGGATGCCGCGAACCTTCCTTCGCTGCTCCTCGATCTGTTGAAAAGTGCAGATGCCGGTGGTGCTGCATGCGTCAGACGCTTCAGTCGCTGTCCCGCTGCCTTCGCACGTGGAATCTCGCTGCCTCGTCACTGGGTTCCACGGCCAAGGATCATGCCGGATTTTCGTAACACTTCCAATGGTTCGTGGACGCCGTCGGCTCTTAACTGTGCGCAACTCGCCGGGTGATCCCCATCTCATTTGATTCACCACGCCCGCGATGGATTCCCCAGCCGACCCAACGGTCGGTGCAACGACGCATTCCGTCGCCGCCCGGGACATCCCGGACCATGGCAGGAGCAGACCATGCAGCGCAGAGCAAAGGTTGTCGGACCCCGCTGTGAAAGCCACTCCACGGCACCTGTGTCGCGGAGTGGCTTTCGGACGTCTGTTGGAACCGGTGACGCTCGCTACTTCCCAGCTGTCAAGGCGGCTTGGTTGTCGACTGTTCGGCGGCGCGAACCGACACGAGATCAAAGCGGTCACACGCGCCCTTGGGGGCGTGCTGGATGGGTGTCCCTACGCGTTGGTTCGGCATCTGTAGCACTTCTGCGCTGATTGCCTCGTCGTCTGTTCGCAGTGATGCAGGACACCAGCATTGTTCATACCCCGGTCATGCGCCGGCGGTCGCGACCGACCTGGGTGGGTCGCCTACAGCGATGGCGATCTGACCCTCGGGCCCGGCAAGCAGTTCGCGCGACCGGCACACGACACAACCCAAGGAGAGAAAGCGCATGTTCGGACTGAATAAGGGCGCGTCGCGCGCGACCCCGCGGCGTCTCCGAAGACTGACGGGAGTGGCCGTCGTGGGAGCCCTGGGCTCGGCCATGTTGGCAGCGTGTGGGGGAAGTGGTGGGGCATCGGCCGCGTCGGACACCCTCACGGTCGCGCTCCCGAGCTATACGCCGCAGAACTTCGACCTTCCCACAAACTGTTCGAGTCCGGTTTTCGAGCTCGCCTACGAACCGCTGATCCGGGTCAACTCGAACGGTGAGTACGAGTCGGGAATCGCCAAGTCCTGGGAGTACTCGGACAACAACAAGGTCTTCACCATGAAGATCCGCTCGGGCATCAAGTTTGCCGACGGCACCGATGTCACCGTGAAGTCGGTTGTGGACACGCTCAAGTACTACAAGTCGGTACCCGGCCTCAACGACGGGTACCTGAAGCCGGTGACCGTCGAGGCAGTAGGCACGGACTCCGTCCGCCTCACGTCCAAGCAGCCGGCGCGGACGATGGAAAGCCTGCTGTCGAGCGGCGGTTCCTGCAACAACGGAATGATCATCAGCGAGGCGGGGCTGAAGGATCCGTCGAAGATGAAGACCGCGATGTTCGGCGCCGGCCCCTACGCGTACGTCGCCGACGAGAGTGAACCGGGCGACCACTACACCTACACGCCCAACCCGAAGTACTACGACAAGTCGCGCCAGCACTGGAAGAAGATCGTCCTCCGTGTCATCGGTGACGCGAACACGGCGTTCGACGCGCTGGCAACCGGGCAGGTGCAGGTCAACACGGTCGGCGGCGAGACGCTGCTCGACAAGGTGAAGTCGAAGGGTTTCGACGTCACGGAGGGACGTCCATGGGGGTTCGGCCTCATGTTGTGGGACCGCGAGGGGAAGGTCGCGAAGCCACTCGCTGACGTTCGCGTCCGGCAGGCCATGGCCTACGCGCTGGACCGTGAGCAGATCGCCAAGGTCGTCGGTCCCGCGACCAAGCCGCTCGACCAGTTCGGCCTCCCGGGGCTCACGGGTCACGATCCGGCGCAGCCGACCCGGTACTCCTACGACGTGGACAAGGCGAAGCAGCTCCTCGCCAAAGCAGGATATCCCGACGGCTTCACAGCGACGATGCTCCTGGACTCCGATGACCCCGACGCAAAGAACGGCGTGTCCGCCGCAGTCGAACAGCTGTCCAAGGTCGGCATCAAGATCGAGCTTAAGTCGTCGCCGGAGACCACGTTCTTCACTGACCTGGCGTCCGCGAAGTACCCGATCGGAGCCATGTCCTGGGCGCTCCTGGGAGACATCCCCACTGAAGCCAACCGGCTCTACAAGCTGCCGTTCTCGGCGGTTCTGAATCCCATGGGATCGGTCGACCCCGAGCTGGACAAGGCCTACGAGAAGTTGGCGACCTCCGACGACGCCACCGTCGGGGAGCAGGCGAAGCACTTCAACGAGTTGATGACGGAGAAGGCGTGGTACGTGCCGATCTCCTCCTCGCCGAAGTACGTCTACTCGAAGGGCGTCGAGATCGGCAAGCCGGCGACGGACGGCGAGTACGACGTGACCTCGTGGAAGCCGAAGGGCTGATCGAGCCGTCCTGCCACCCGCTTCCGGGGCGAAGTTCCATGCCCCAGAAGCGGGTCCTCGACTTGAGTGACACCCGCTGACCCGGGACAGACACTCACCGAACCGGAAGGAGAAGCCATGCTGGGAGTTGTCGTGCGGCGCGTGCTGTTGGCGATCCCGCTGATGCTGGTCATCTCGCTCGTTGTCTTCGTGCTGGGCTCGCTTGCGCCCGGAAGCCTCGCTGAGTCGATCCTCGGCAGAGGGGCCACGCTCGAGAAGATCAAGGAACTCAATGCGACCTTGGGCGCCGACCGACCGCTCCTCGTCCAGTACTTCACATGGCTGAAGGGCGCGGTCCAGGGCGACCTGGGTACCTCCATCGTCAGCGGGCGACCGGTGACTGACGTCCTGGCCGCGCGCATGCCGATCACGCTCTCGCTGGCTGTCATCGCGCTCCTGCTGATCATTGTGCTGGGCGTCGCCGTCGGCATGGTGGCCGCGGTCCGTGGTGGCGCGCTCGGACGTGGTGTCGAGATCGTCGCGGTGCTGATCCGCGGGCTCCCGAGCTTCTGGATCGCCATGATCGCCGCGCTTATCTTCGGCGTGAACCTGAGGTGGTTTCCGGTCTCGGGCTACGTCACCTTCGGTGACTCGCCATCCGGCTGGGCGACGTCCCTCGTGCTCCCGGTCACCGTGCTCGGCCTGGGCGAATCAGCCCTCGTCGCGATCGTGACGAGGGCCGAGATGCTGGCCGCGATGCGCAGCGACTATGTGCGCAGTCTCCGGGCCAATGGCTACCCGTGGAAGCGGATCGTGTTCAAGCACATTGCGAAGAACGCTGCGGGTCCGATCCTGACCATGGTCAGCCTTGTCTTCGTTGGTCTCCTGGGCGGCACCATCCTCATGGAGCAGATCTTCGGCATGCCCGGTCTCGGGACCCAGATGGTGCTCTCGACCGGTACCCATGACCTCCCGGTGATCCAGGGCCTGGCGGTCTTCTACACAGCGATGGTCATCGTCGTCTTCCTCATCACCGACATCACACATGGTCTTCTCAACCCGAAGGTGGTGGCCCGATGAGTGTCGCTGTCGAGACCGTCTCCGCCGAAGCCGAGGGACGTGCTGCGGCAAAGGCCGGGGCCGGGTTTCTGTCCCGCCTCCTCCATCAGCCTGTGACCGTGGCGTGCAGTATCGTCCTCCTGATCATCGTCCTGGGGACGATCTTCGCGCCTGTCCTGGCATCGTCGGGTCCACTTCACCAGGACCTGCTGAACACCTACGCAATGCCATCCGTCGACCATCTTCTTGGGACTGACCAGCTGGGCCGTGACATCCTGAGCCGCGTCCTCTACGGCGGCCGCGTGACCCTCCTCGGCATAGTGCAGGCAGCCACCGTCTGTACGGCGATCGGCATGGTGCTCGGAGTCTCCGCAGGCACGCTCGGCGGCTGGGCGGAGGTGCTGGTCATGCGGCTCAGCGACCTCTTGATGGCGGTTCCCGGTCTGGTCATCCTCCTGGTTGTCCTGTCCATCTTCGGCCAGAACGAATCTGCTGCAATGGTGACGCTCGGCGTGATCCTGTCGCCGACCCTGATTCGCGTCGTCTACGCGGCGACCGTCGCCGTACGTGAGGAGCCCTACGTAGCTGGTGCGAGGGTGGCCGGACTGTCCAGCGTGCAGATCATGCGCCGGCACATCCTGCCTGCCGTGGCAGGCCCGGCTCTCACGCAGATCAGCATCGTTGCCGCCGTGGCCTGTCTCGCAGAGGCAGCGATCGGCTTCCTCGGCCTCGGGGTGGCGCCGCCGGCTCCAAGCTGGGGCAACCTCGTCACCGATGCCCAGCACGCGATCGTTCTGCAACCCTGGATGCTGGTTCCGACCGGCGGGATCATCGCGATTGTCGCGCTCGCTCTCACGCTGATCGGAAACGGGATCCGCGACGCCTACGTCGGCCGGTCCAGCGGGTCGGTCAAGGCCTATAGCTGGCGTGCGCTCACCGCTCAGGTGACTCGTGACGCGGCGGCTGCCCCTGCCGTGGCCCAAGAGGGCACGGCGCCGCTCCTGAAGGTCGACGGACTGAGCGTCAGCGTTCCGAAGGGCAAGCACGAACTGAGGCTGGTCGATGGCGTGAGCTTCGAGGTACGCCCCGGTGAGGCGCTCGGCATCGTCGGTGAGTCGGGCTGCGGCAAGTCGGTGACGATCTCGGGCGTGCTGCGGGTTCTGCCCCTGGGGGCTCACCTCCGTGCCCGCTCCGTGAGCTTCGAGGGCGCTGAGCTGACCGCGTTGAACGAGCGCGAGCTGAACCGTTACCGCGGGCGCAGGATCGGTTTCATCTCGCAGGAGCCCATCTCCAGCCTGAACCCGGCCTTCACCGTCGGCCACCAGATCGCCGAGGCCGTTCGCCTCCATCGCAATCTCGGCAAGGCCGAGGCGCGTCGCGTGGCACACGAGCTGATGGCGCGGGTTCGACTCCCGGAGCCCGAGGTCGTCGCTCGAAAGTACCCTCACGAACTCTCGGGCGGAATGGCACAACGGATCGCCATTGCGCGCGCACTCGCGGGAGAGCCGGAGCTGCTGATCGCCGACGAGCCCACCACGGCTCTCGACGTATCCGTACAGGCGGAGATCCTCGACCTGCTCCGCGACCTGCGAGAGCAGACCGGGATGGCACTCATCCTGGTCACTCACGACTGGGGTGTTGTCGCCGAGACCTGTGACCGCGCGATGGTGATGTACGCCGGTGAGGTTGTCGAGACCGCCGACGTACGGACGCTCGTGCGGGCGCCCCGACACCCGTACACCCAGGCGCTCCTTCGCTCCTCGTCCGTTGGCGTGGCGCCGCGTCAGATGCTGCCGACGATCGCGGGATCGGTCCCCATACCTGGATCGTGGCCCACCGGTTGCCGGTTCGCCGACCGCTGCGAGTTCGTCGAGGAGCGGTGCAGGGCGACTCCTATCGCTCTCGTCGCTACATCGGAGGAGACCACCGCACGATGTGTGCGCGCTGAATCGAAGCTCGAGGGGGCGAAATGAATCCGCTGCTCGAAGTCCGGAATCTTGGTGTCGTCTACCGCGGTCGCGGCAGACGCAAGGACAAGGTCGCCCTCGACGGTGTGAGCGTCGAAGTCGGCGCGGGGGAGACCCTCGGCCTGGTCGGTGAGTCAGGTTCCGGCAAGTCGACGCTTGGTGGGTGCGTGCTGGGTCTGGTGCGCCCGGCGAGCGGCAGTGTGGTGTTCGACGGTCGCGACATCACTCGCCTGCCGGCACGCGCTCGGCGTGCGCTCGGCTCGCAGATCCAAGCGGTGTTCCAGGATCCCTACAGCTCGTTCAACCCGCATCGGACGATCGAACAGAGCGTGGCGGAGACGCTGACGAGCGTTCACGGCGTGTCGCCGGACGAGCGACGTGACCGCGTGATCGCCATGCTGGAGCGCGTCGGCCTCGATCGCTCCGCCCTCGCGAAGTTTCCTGCGCAGTTCTCGGGAGGGCAGCGTCAGCGCATCGCGATCGCACGGGCGCTGCTTCCGGAACCCCGACTCGTGGTCTGCGACGAGTCGGTCTCCGCGCTCGATCTCTCGGTACAGGCTCAGGTCCTCAACCTGCTGCTCGAGCTGCAGCGTGAGCTCAGGGTCGCTTACCTCTTCATCACTCACGACCTCGCAGTGGTGCGTCACATGAGCACCCGTATAGCGGTTCTTGAGCACGGTCACCTGGTCGAGCACGGTGATGCGGAGGAAGTCACCGGGAACCCGCAAGAGCCGTACACCCGCCGTCTGCTGCTGGCTTCGCCCCAGGCAGACCCCGATCTCCAGGACGCACGTCGTCGGGCGAGGCGGGCGGTTGCCGCCCTGGTAGCGGACGCGGCCGGAGATGACCGCGACCGTGCCGGACGGGCGCTGGCGGCGCTCGAGCGCCAGGCTGTCGCCGAGACACTTGCCCAGCCCGACCGGTCGACAGTCGTGCTCGAGGTCGCTCTGTCTCGGTTCGCCGAGGATCCCGACGACTTCGAGCGGTTCGTCGACCTGCGGTCGGCGATTCTCGAGCTCTCACCGCGGACCAGCGCTGACGCCATGCCCGACCCGGCCAGGTCGCGCATCGACGATGCGCGGCGGCGGCTGTGCAATGCCCACGCCAGCCGGGGCGATGTCGGCGACGTGGTGGCCCGGATTCGTGAGCTCTCGGCAGCTGTTGGCGCCGGAGACGAGGCCGGAGTCCAGGCGATCGCGAGCTCGCTCGAGCCTGTGCTCCCGTTCGACGATCGGGCCGAACCAGAGCGGACCAAGCGAACGGGGGTGGCCGGATGATGACGAACCTGGACACGCGCGATGCGCAGCTCGGCGAAGAGGACGAGTGGGGAGCCTTCTTCAACCTCGACGTCTCGGGGAAGGATCGCGCCGCGTACATGCGGGTGTGGGATTGAACGACGGACTACGTCCTCGGTGTGGACTCGTTGCCGCAGGAAGGGGCCACAGGGGCAGTTGCTGCGGTTTCGGTGGACCAGCCACACGGTGTACGCCGGTGTGGATCGCGATGTCTGGCTCTGTCTTCCCCGCGGAGTCGAGAGCCACGACGGAGTGAACCTCATCGTGTTCCAGGACGGGTCGTCGTACTTCGGCCCCAGGTCAACTCGGTGGTTCGGTTGTGCGACGTACATCCAGATGGCACGTCTTACAACCTCTGCGACGGCGTCGCACGAGTGGCCGCGACCGCGGGCGAGGCGAATGCCGTCGAGGTCGACCTGTGGTCGAGCAGCATGCTGTCCAAGAAGGGGCACCGGATTTGGGTTCAAGTGACCTCGAGCTCGTTTCCCCGCTGGGACCGCAACCTGAACACACGCGACGGCTTCACGAGGCGTTCTTGACGATGGCCTCGAAGGGGCGAGGCACAACTCGCGCAAGGCTTGCTCGCCGACCATGTTGTTGACGGTGAAGCGGTCGGTCTCGGCATCGTTGGCGACGAAGTGCTTCACCGTCGTGCCGGCACCTCCCTCCTGGACGCCGAGGACAAAGCCGGTGCCGATCTCGCCGGTGAGGTACGGGTCTTCCGAGTACGCTTCGAATGACGTCCGCCGAGCGGCGAGCGGTGCAGGTTGACGGTCGGTGCGAGCAGGACGTGCACGCCCTTGCGGCGGGTCTCCTGAGCCAGTGACCGCCCGACTCGGCGGGCGAGTGCCGGGTCCCAGGTGGCGGCAAGAGCCGTGGGGCTGGGCACCGCGATCGACGGGTCGTCCGATGTCCACCGCACACCCCGGACACCGATCGGACCATCCGACATCACCAAGGAGCCGAGGCCGATTTCGGGCAATGCAGGTAGCGACCACATGTCCTGCCCCGCGAGCAGGCTTGCCATGGCGTCGAGATCGAGCCTGGTCAGCGTCCTCAACGGCGATCGTGTGCCGGCGATCGGTCATGATGGCGAGCCTCTCTTGTTGCGGCTACCGGGCCGCCAGGATGAGCTCGTACGCGCCGTTGCCTCCGTCAACCGTCGATCCATTGTGGTCGTCAACTCCGGCTCCCCGGTAGAAATGCCATGGCGCAACGACGTCTCGGCCGTACTGCTCTGCTGGTTCCCGGGCCAGGAGGTGGGTAATGGGCTGGCGGAAGTGCTGCTCGGCGGGGCCGAACCGGGTGGGCGGCTACCCACCACCGGCCGGTGCGGCTGGAGGACGTTCCTGTGAGCCGGGTCGTACCAGAGGGCAGGCGCTGTCCTACGACGAGGGGCTGTTCATCGGGTACCGCGCATGGGAGAGGGCCGGCGTGGAGTCGGCCTACGCGTTCGGGCACGGGCTGGGGTACACCGAGTGGTCCTACGAAGGTGCGGCCTACGAGGCGGGTGAGGGCCCAGTACTTGGCACCATCCAGACGCAGGAGCCGGGATTCGCGGACCTGCCGCTGGACTAGCGCAGCTACATCACCCGCCGGGCGGTGGCCGGCCACTACATGGTCGTCCAGGGGACCGAGGCCGATCCGGCCCACCTGGACGTGAGTCTGCACTCCTGGAACTCCACCCGCACACCCGCCTCGGACCGCGACCGGACCAGGTCAACTACGCCCCCGGTGGGTTCGGCCGGCTCGTCACACCGCGAGCGTGGCTGAGTACCTGGTCGGGGCTGTCCACCCGGGCCACGCTCATCGAGTCACTGAAGGCGGTCCACGAGCCGCTCCTCCTGATCAGCCTCACGTCGGACAATCGCGGCTTCCCCGACGCCAGCCAGGCACAGCTGGACGCCAGCCCGGCTGAGGACAAGACGATCCGGTTCGTGGAGGCCGAGCACTTCGCCACCCTCCTCCCGAAGAGGGAAGAGGCCGTGCGACTCGTCGTCCAGTGGCTCGCTCCGCACTTCCCGTCGCGATCAGGAGATTGACATGAAGCAGTTCGTCGTGACGAAACTCCTCGTAGGCCCGCCGGGCCCCGAGGCCCAACAGGCCTTCCTGGCCGAACTCCTGCAGCAAGGCACCCTCGTGATGTCCGGACCGTTCAGCGACGGTCGGGGCGGGATGGCCATCCTGACTGGTGACTCGCTCGAAGCAGTGGAGGACCTCTACCGGGAGAGCCCCGTCGTCCGCTCCGGCGACGCGGCAGTCGACGTGCGCGAGTGGAACGTTCTGCTGGGTTCGACCTGGCAGTGAAGCCCCGGCCTGCGGATTCAGCCCCTCCTAGACCGACCGGGTACGTCAGTCCCGCGGGGCGATCCGCCGCAGAATGGTCTCCGCCTGTGCGGCCATCTGCTCGACGATCTGTCCCGCGGGGGTGATCTCGTGCACCAGCTGGATGGTCTGGCCGGCCGGCATCATGCCGAAGTCCAGGTCGCCGTCCTGGTATCCCGTCTCCACGCGCGATCCCGCGACGGCGTACTGGGCGGGAAAACCGGAGGCCTGTGCCCCGGAGGTCTCCCACTCGCTCGTCCATCGGTTGGTGAAGGCGCGCATCCGCTTGCCGCTGTAGGAGTGGGTGATCGTCGTGTCCTTGAACGTGCCGTCGACGACGCGCTGCTTGAACGCGGTGTGCCCGAAAGCCTCCGGACTCGCGATGAACCGGGTGCCCACCCAGGCGCCCGCTGCGCCCAGCGCCAGCGCCGCGGCGAGGCCGCGGCCATCCGCGATGCCGCCCGCCGCCAGGACGGGCTGGTCCACCTCGTCGATCACGGCCGGAACGAGGGTCATGGTCGACGCGTACCCGGTGTGGCCGCCCGCCTCGGTGCCCTGGGCGACGATGAAGTCGACACCGGCGGCGCTCGCCTCGCGGGCCTTGCCGACCGAGCCGACCAGTGCGAAGACCTGGATGCCCCGCTCCTTGCACTCCCGGATGAACCACTCGGGCGTGGCGAAGGTCAGCACCACCGCAGCCGGAACCGCGTCCAGCACGATCTGCACCTGATCGGCCACGGCACCCGGCGTCAGCAGCGCCTCGATCCCCGCCAGCTTGGTGCGCTCCTGGTCGTCGAGCGAGTCCCACAGTTCGCGCACCGGCGCCCACTGCTGCTGGTCCTCGGTGGTCAGGGCATCCGGCAGCAGCAGATTGGCCGCGTACGGCTTGTCCGTCCCCTTCTTGATCTTCTCGATCTGGTCCCGCAGCGCGTCCGGCATGAAGCCGGCACTGCCGAGACAACCCAGGCCTCCGGCGTTGCTCACCGCCACCACCAGTTCCGCCTGGGCCACGCGCGCCATCCCCGCAGAACAGATGGGGTGGGCGATGCCGAGAGTCTCGGTGAGTGCCGTCTGTATCACGGGTAGGACCTTTCGGCTCGATCGGCGGGTGGTGGCTGCCTGACTGCTGCTGATGTGTACGTCCCTGGGCGCGAGGGCGGCTTCAGGTGGCGCTCCATCCGCCGTCGACGTGGATCACCTGCCCATTGACGTAGGAGGCTCCGTCGGAGGCCAGGAACAGCACGACCGAGGCCACTTCGCTGGGGTCGGCGGAGCGGGCCGCGGGGATGAGGAAGTCCATGATCTCGGGCGACACCCCGATCCCGCGGTTCTGGGAGGACACGAGGTCGCCGAGGAGTTCTTCCGAGGTTGCGCGGAGATTGGTCCGGATGACACCTGGTGCGACAACGTTGGCCGTGACGTTGTGCGGACCCACGTCGATTGCGAGGCGGCGGTGGAGGCCCTCGATACCGGCCTTGGAGGTGACGTAGGCGAGACCGTCGGCGGCGCCGCGCTGACCCGCGACGGAACCGATGGAGATGATCCGGCCGAACTTCTGGCCGATCATGGCCTTCGCGGCGGCACGGCAGCCGTTGAACGTGCCGGTGAGGTTGACCGTGATGACCTTTTGCCACAGTTCCGGGGTGGTCTCCAGCACGTCGGCGTACCCGTCGAAGACGCCCGCGCTGTTGACCATGACGTCCAGGGAACCGGTGGCTTCGACCACTTCGTCGACGAGCGCGCCGACACTCTCGTAACTGCTCACGTCGATGACCCGCAGGTGGAGCGACGAGGGGGAGGACAGCTCGGCCTTCGTCTCCTCCAGGCGCTCCTGGGAGATGTCACTCGCGAAGACCTCGTACCCCGCGTCGACGAAAGCACGGGCGATACCCCGCCCGATGCCGGAGCCTGCCCCAGTGATGATGACGCTTGGTTTGTCCATGCCTGTGACTGTAGAGAGCCTCTGGCGCGGCTCTGAAGTGGAATCCTCATGAGACGTCGCGCGAAGTTTTGGGATATCCACCGGGGGAGTCTCAGGGATTCGGGGTGGCCTGACGAGCCGCGTAGGCGGCGGGTGTGAGGCCGGTGTGCTGCCGGAAGAAGCGGCCGAAGTTGGCCGTGTCGGTGAAGCCCAGATGGTCGGTGACCGCGCGGGCGGTCCACCGGGCGTGGCCGAGCAGACGGCGTGCTTCGAGCAGACGGCGCTCGTCGATGACCTGCCGTGCTCCGGTGCCGGCGGCGGCCTGGGTGGCGCGGCTGAGAGTGCGTACCGAGCAGCCGGGCGTAGTTGTCGACGCGGTGCAGCTCGCGGTAGTGCAGCTCCAGGGTGTCCCGGAATCGTTCGTAGACCTGGCGTCGTTCTGAGCTTCCCCCCGGGGAGTGACTCTGGCCGGGAGCGGAGCTGCTGTGACGACGTCCGGTGAGTCGGCGAGGCGGAGCAGCAGGGCTTCGAGGAGGCTGCACCGCAGGGCGTGATGGGCCGCGAGCGGGCGGCGTCCCAACGCGTGGTGTTCGTCGAGGAGTTGGAACGCGGTCTGCTCCAGCCAGGGGGCGTCGGCGGGGTGTGGGGTCAGCACGGCAGGGGCGTCGTGCGAAATGAGCGGAGTCAGATGCTTGGCGGTGTCGGGTCGGAGCGCGTCCGGCTCGAACAGGATGAAGGGGCCACGGGCGGTGCCGGGGTCGTGCCAGCACTGCACGTGCCCGGGGCGCACCCACAGCCACTGGCCGGGGGCGACGGTCCGCGTGAGGTGATCGACGTCGTGCTGGAGCTCACCCTCTGTCACCAGGATCAGATAGTGGAAGGTGGCCCGGCCCGGACGGGGCGGATTCCACGGCCAGTCGTCGTGATCGGCGTGAAGTCCTCGACCGTGGTGACCTCCAGGCCGTACGGGGTACCGACCGGGGGCTGGAAGCCGTACAGCGGGACGGACTCGGGCCCGGCGCGTCCGGCGGAGACGGACCGCGAGACGAAGAGGGCGGAGGAACGCTGCTCCGACGTTGGCGAGTGTCGCCTGCCGACCATCATGTGTCCGCAGTTTACCGACCGGATCGTCGTCCACGGGGAAGGATGGTGAGCGCGGCGTTCCCGTCACCGTGTGCCGGTGCCGCAGCGCGTGTTGATCATGACGGAGACGGCGCCACGTGCTGTGGCCCGCCGGTCGGGGCACGGACAGGAATCGAGGAGTGGGCGACCTTGGACGGAGAAACACTGCAGAAGACCGCGGCCGACTGCGCCGAAGGCCTGCCTGGGGCCGGACTGGAGCACCCGTTCGGCCCCGAATGGGAGGTCTACAAGGTGCGCGGCAAGGTGTTCATGCTCATGACCGACGTACCGGGACGCCCCATTGTGATTCTGAAGGCGGACCCCGGTGACGCCGTGGCTTTGCGCGAGCAGTACGCGGACATCACCCCCGGCTACCACATGAACAAGAAGCACTGGATCACGCTGAAGGGCGGAAACACCCTCGACGAGAAGCTCGTCAGGGAGCTGGTGGCCGACTCCTACCGTCTCGTCGTAGGCCGGCTGCCCAAGTCCCGGCAGCCCGTCGATCCATACGCCTACGGCCGCCTCTCCTGAGCCGCCACGTGCCCTCCAGTGGCGAGAAGCTCCAGGACACCGCGCGCGACACGGCACTCGCGCTGCCGGGAGTCGGTCACGGGCGCCCGTTCACCGAGCAGCTGGACGTCTACAAGGTGGCCGACAAGGTCTTCCTGATCGTCACGGACGACCCGGACGAACTCATCGTCACCCTCAAGGCGGAGCCGGAGTACGGGCGGCTGCTGCAACGCCAGTTCCCGTCGATCACTCCGGGCCGCTACCTCGACAAGCGGCACTGGATCTCCGTAGGAGTCGGCCGGGGCGTCACCGCCGATCTGGTCGGCGAACTCGTAGACCACTCTTACCACCTCGTCCTGGAGACGGTTCCGCACAACCGCCGCCCCGAATGACCAGCAACCGACCGACCATTTCCTTCGATGTTGCTCGCGAGAGCACTCCTTCTCGGTCCCTTCTACTGGCGGCCGATGCTGTTGTAGATCTCCGCACGGTTCCGTTTGAGGTAGAACGCCCAGGCTGTCCCGCCCAGCGTGACGCCCCAGATCATGATGATCAGGACATCCTTCGTGGTTCCCGTCGCTCCCGTGAGCAGCGTGAAGTTCTTGGTAGCCAGGACCAGCGTCACGCACAGCACGACGAAGGCTACGAGGGAGGCCGCCGCCGGCCTGACTGCCTTTCCGTGTACACGGTCACGCAGCAAATAGATGCCGATCGCCAGTGCGACAAGGACCAGCAGTATGACGAACGAGTAGCTGTAGAGCCCGGCCAGTCGCGCGTAGAGGTCGGCCTCGGGGACATCCGCGGCCACGAAGACGCCGAGCACCAGCAGTGCCGTCACGCTGAGGGCGAACGAGGCCCTGTGCGGGGACGCGTGCCGCTCGTGAGGCTGGCCGAAGCGTCGCGGGAAGATGCCGTCGGCGCCGAGATTGAACACGTACCGGGCGGTGATGTTGTGGGCCGCGAGCGCGAGGGCGAACGAGCTGGTGAAGAGCATGACTGTTGCCGCGTCGTAGGCGAACTGCCCGGTGTACTCCTTGATGCTGTTGGTCGACGCGCCCACCAGGTCCTTGTTCACCGTATCCATGACGGCGGCAGCACCGTAGGAGTTGATGAAACACCATGCGGTCACTGCGTAGAGGCCGGCGAGCAATGCCACGACGCCGTAGGTGGCGACTGGAATCGTCCGCTCTGGCTTGCGCACCTCATCGCGGAAGATCACGGTCGCCTCGAAGCCGCCGAAGAGACCCATGCCGAAGAGGAACGCGATCGATGTCGACCCCGAGAAGATCTGACGCGGGGTGAAGGAGTCGAAGTCGATCCCGTGTGCGCCGCCCTTGGCAAGGACCGAGATGTCATAGGCGATCATGAGGAGCAGCTCGCACGCCAGGAACACAGTGAGGACGCGGCTCGAAAAGCTGATGTTGAGGTGGCCGAGCACGCTGGTCACGACGAGCATCAGACCTGCCCACACCCACCACGCGACCTTGGGTCCGTGAAAGAGGTCCACGATGATGGTGTTGAGGGCGATCCCGCCGAGTGCGTAGGCACTGAGCAGGGCCACGAAGTAGCAGGTGAGCGCCGCGAAGCCGGAGCCGAGGCCAACGACCCTGCCCAGCCCGGCGGTGATCAGGGCGTAGAAGCCGCCTGGCCTCTTCAGCCGTACGGACATGGTGAGCAGACCCACTGCCAGCATCGCGACGATCACGCCGCAGACGAGGAACGCCACCGGCGTACCGACACCATTGCCGAGCAGAACGGCGACCGGAATGAATCCGAGGAACACCACGACTGGGCCGTTGTAGGCGACGACCGTGAAGATCAGTTCGAGTACGCCCATGTTGCCGCGCAGACTCGCGCTACTTTCGCTGCTCATTGCCACTTCGGCATCAGCGGCTTCGCTCGCTGCGCTCATACGGCATCCTCCATCATGTCGATTCACGGATACGTCGCCGTTGGCTGCCTGGGCCTGGGTGTGGCGTACACCACGCGACGTTTGAGATGCCAGGAACGTAGGGATAACCCCTTGGCCACTTCCATTGGGAGATGTCCGAAATTCGGTGGCTCGCTCCGCCATCCCTACGACGAAGGCAGGGCGACAACGGCTGAGGGGCCCGACTGGATGGCAAAGAAACAACGACGCCACCAGCAGTCCGGCCGGAGACGTCGTTGTTCGTCAGGTAACGCTGGCCGACTCACCCCTTGCGTTGGTTGATCTCCTCGGTCAGCGCGGGCAGGACCTTATGAAGGTCGCCGACAACGCCGAAGTCGACGAGGTCGAAGATCGGGGCTTCTTCGTCCTTGTTCACGGCCACGATCGTCTTGGAAGTCTGCATGCCGGCTCGGTGCTGGATGGCTCCGGAGATGCCGTTTGCGATGTAGAGCTGTGGGGAGACGGTCTTGCCGGTCTGGCCGACCTGGAGGGTGTGCGGCATCCAGCCCGAGTCGACAGCGGCACGCGAGGCGCCGACGGCCGCGCCGAGGGCGTCGGCGAGGCTCTCGACCGCCTCGAAGTCGCCGCCGGTGCCGCGGCCTCCGGAGATGACGATCGCGGCCTCGGTGAGTTCGGGACGGCCGGTGGCCGCTCGCGGCTGGGTGTCCTCGATCCGAGCGGTCCTGGCCGCGTCGGAGATCGTCACTTCGAAGGGCGTGACGCTTCCGGCACCGGCCGACTCCTCCGGGGCTGTCGAGTTGGGCTTGACAGTGATGATCGGGATACCGGTGGTGACCTTGGCCGTGACCGTGTAGCTGCCGGCGAAGACCGACTGGGTGGTGGTGCCGTCGGCCTGGACGTCGACGGCGTCGGTGATCAGGCCCGAGCCGAGCTTGATGGCCAGCCGACCGGCGATCTCCTTGTTCTCGGCCGAGGAGGGCAGCAGGATCGCGGCCGGGTCCGTGTCTGCGGCGAGCTGCTGCAGCGCCTCCGCCTCGGGTGCCACGAGGTGGTCCCTGATCTCGGTGTCGTCGACGACGTAGATCTTCTCGGCGCCGTACGCCCTTGCGGCATCGGCGACGGCCTCTCCGGCGTCGGCGCTGCCGATGAACACGGCGGACGGCTCGCCGAGCCGCTTGGCGATCGTGAGCAGCTCGTACGTCGGCTTCTTGACCGTGCCCGCCAGGTGGTCGACGAGGACCAGAACCTCAGACATGTCTCGTTCCTTCTCAGATGAACTTCTTGTTCGCGAGGAAGCCGGCGAGTGCCTTGGCACCCGTGCCGTCCTCGTCCTTGACGATCTCGCCGGTGGTGCGGGGCGGGCGGGCCGTGATGGTCTCGACCGTGGTCCGGGAGGCATCCGGGCCGACCGAGGAGGGGTCGACGCCCAGGTCGGCCAGGTCCCAGGTCACCAGGGGTTTCTTCTTGGCCGCCATGATGCCCTTGAAGGAGGGGTAGCGGGCCTCTCCCGACTGGTCCGTCACCGACAGCACCAACGGCATGGTGGCGCTGACCGATTCCGTGGCGGCGTCCCCGTCGCGCCGGATGCGAACCAGGTCCCCCTGCGTCTCCACCGCCGACGCCAGGGTGACCTGCGGGATGCCCAGGCGCTCGGCGAGCATCGCCGGGACGATGCCCATCCCGCCGTCGGTCGAGGCCATACCGGTCACGATCAGGTCCGGCACCGCACCGTTGAAGGCCTTCTTCACGGCCTCTGCGAGCACCAGCGAGGTGGCGATCGCGTCGGACCCGGCGATCGCGTCGTCGGAAACGTGGAAGGCTTTGTCGACGCCCATCTGCAGGGCCTTGCGGAGAGCTTCCTCCGCGTCGTCGGGGCCGATGGTCAGCGCCGTGACCTCGATCTCCTCGTCGGCGCGGTGCTCCCTGATCTGTAGTGCCTGCTCGACGGCGTACTCGTCGAGCTCGGAGAGCAGGCCTTCGACGCCGTCTCGGTCAACCGTGTTGTCCGGCTCGAAGCGACGGTCGCCGGTGGCGTCGGGCACGTGCTTCACCAGGACGACAATGTTCATAAGAAGAGGGATCCTTTGGTCAGTTGGCAGCCAGGGCGGCCGCGCCTTTCAGGGCGACGAGGTTGCTGTTGAGCACCACGACTCCGTGGTCCGGGAACTCCTGCCGGTGTCGCTCGTAGGCGGAGGAGACGATGGTGCAGCCGATGACGACGGACTGCGCCTCACCCGCCGCAGCCAGCTCGGCCACGATGCGGTCCACTGCGCGCGCCGCGCCGCGCGGGTCCTCCAGGATGGCGTCACCGTCCCAGCCGATGGCGGCCACGCCGACGCAGTCGGCTCCGCGTCCGTAGCCGTCGATCAGACCGCCGATGACCTCCACGGCCTCCGGGATGTCGGTGATGACGGCGAACTTCGGGCCGAACTGCGTGGTGAGGCCGGTGGTCAGTTGCAGCGGCCCGACGACCGGGATCCGAGAGGCCTCGCGTGCCTCGGTCAGTGCGGGGTCGTAGTGGCAGGCGATGACGATCGCGTCGTAATCGTCCGCGTTGGCCTGCTCGACCGCCTTGAGGATGGCCTTGCTCTGGGCCGTGTCGTAGTCGACGCCCTCGGACTCGAAGGGCTCCACGTGCTCGGCGGAGACCGTCTGCTCCCCGTGTCCCGCGAGCAGCGACGTCAGTACGGCGTCGAACTCGTCGTCGTGCTCGGGCTTCTCGAAATGGAAGGGGGTCAGGAAGAGGACACGGGGCACCTCGCCGGACCGCTCCCGTACCGGGTCGGCCGCCGCCCAGTTGACGGGCGCGATCGACAGCAGTAGGCGGGTGCCCGGTTCTCCGCCGTAGCGGACGGTGGCGCCCTTGGGGAGCGCGGCCAGCTCGCCTGCACCGACCCTCACGGGGGTCTCGTCCTCGGCGTCGACGACGAGCAGGGACGCCTCGCCGCTGATGACGTAGATCGACTCCTCGTACCGGAGGGTCCAGCGATCCGTGTACCCGCCGTCGGGGAAGGTCATGAAGTAGGTGCCGAGTTCGCCGAATTCGGCCTGCGCGGTGCGATGTTCGATGACGGCCGGGCCGAACGGCTTGGCCCTGCTCTCGTCGAAGGGAAGGACCGTCACCTTCGTGCTGGCTCGCATGTCTGCTCCTCGGCTGGGGTGTACGTCGGGCTGGGGCGGCTGATCAGACGGTCCGGGACTGAGCGCGTCCGGCGAGGGTGAAATCCGTCTCGGTGGCGTTCAGCAGTCGCCGTTCCCTGATGTAGGGCCGCGGCTCGGCGGGGTTGGGGCTGTCGATCTCCCGGGCCAGTCGGTGGCCGGAGAAGACTGCGTCGGCGATGAAGCTAGGCCGCAGCGAGTCGCCGATGCTGTACACGCTGGTCAGTCCGGCCTGGCTCCACTCCGATCTGCGGTCCTGGAGGTCCTGGTAGAGGCCGGAGTCGGCGACGCGCTGGCCCACGACGACCAACGTGTCGACGCCGACATCGACCGAGCCGGCCAGGGTTTTGACCGGGACGGTGTCGGCGTCCGCGTGGCCCAGGCCGCTGCTGGGGAAGATACGTACACCCAGTGCCCGCAGGTCCTCGGTCATGCGGGCGTCCTCCATCGTCTGGTGGAGGTACGGTCCGAAAGCGGAGGCCGGAGTCACCGCGGTGACGTCGTGCCCGAGCGCCGCGAGGTGCTCGGCGATCCCGGGACCGACGAAGTAGCCGTCGGTGTCCCAGACCAGGACGCGGTCGCCGATCGTGGCCTCGCCGGACATGACTTCCTCGGGTGTGAGGACGTTGCCGCGGTAGGTGTCGCCGAGTGACAGCGGACGACGGTCGTAGGGCGAGACGGCGTCAGCCGCGTAGTGCGCTCCGGTGGCGATGACCACGATCTCGGCGCCGTAGTCGAGGATGTCGTCGGCGCTGAGCCGGGTGCCCAGGATCGTGGTGACGTTCTTCAGCTTCGAGAGCTGGTGCTCGCGGTACTCCACGACGTGACGCCATTCCTGGCGGCCGGGCAGCCTGGCGATCCAGTTGAGGCTGCCGCCGACCTCCTCGGCGGCGTCCACGAGGTGCACCATGTCGAAGCCGCGCTTGCCCAGGACCATGGCGCATTCGAGGCCGGCTGGACCTGCGCCCACGACCAGGACGGCCCGGTCGCGGTTCCCGGCCGTCTCGAAGGTCTCCGGGTGCCAGTCGCGGCGGAATTCCTCGCCGATGGTCGGGTTCTGCGTACAGATGATGCGTCCGTTCGCCATGTTCGCGCGTGAGACGCACATGTTGCAGCCGATGCACTCCCGGATGTCCTCGATGCCGCCGTCGCGGATCTTGGCAGGCAGGAAGGGGTCGGAAATGCCCGCCCGGGCGGCCCCGATGAAGTCGGCCTGGCCGGATCTGATGACCTTCGCCATCGTGTCGGGGCTGTTGAAACGACCCACGTTGACGACGGGCTTGGCCGTGTACCGCTTCATCCGGCCGGTGAACCGTGCCTCGTGGTTCTCGCGCGCGGTACGGGAGGACTGGGCGTCCTGTCCCCAGTCGACTCCGCCGATGATCAGATCCCAGTAGTCCACGACGTCGTCGAGGTGCTGGAGCACGCGTGGTGCTTCGCCGTCGTGCCGCATGCCACGGTCGCCGAGTCCGAGGGGGCCGTCCAGGGTGTCGACGCCGAAGCGCAGGCCGACCGCCGCGCGGTCACCGACGGCCGCACGCACCTGCGTCAGCGTCTCCCTGGCGAAGCGGGCACGGTTCTCGAACGATCCGCCGTAGGCGTCGGTGCGGGTGTTGTAGTACGGGATCAGGAAGTGCGAGATCAGCGACGCCGCATGGCCGCAGTGCAGGGTGATCAGGTCGTAGCCCGCGTCCACGGCGCGCAGGGCCGCCTGCACATGAAGATCCTGGACGCGGGCGATGTCCGACTCGCGGAGCGCAGCGGCGGTCCCGGCGTAGGCGACCGGGAGCGGTCCCTCCCCGGCCACCGGGTCGACAGAATGGGCGACCAGACGGCCTTCGGACGCGACCGACATCGAGGCGTGGTATTCGAGCTCGACGCCGGCGAGGGCGCCGCCGGCGTGGATGCGTTCGACGATACGGCGGGAGTTACGTACGTCTCCCTCGTCCCACAGGCGGCCAAGGACGTAGGGGACCTTGTCGGTCTCGGGGGCCACCGAGGTGGCCTCCGTGAACACCACGCCCCAGCCGCCCACGGCCTTCATCCCGCGATACGCCGCCTGCATGTCGGGGTACTCGGTGCCGAATCCGGTGGCGTGCGGTGTCTGCCAGAAGCGGTTGGGCGCCGTCTTGGGGCCGATCACAACCGGCTCGAAGAGGATGTCGTAGCGATCGGCGCTCATCGGCGTCCCTTTCCGCGGGGGCTGGATCCGGTCGCCGCCAGGCGGACGGCTGGGCGCTGCTGGACGAGGCGGTTCATCAGCCCGCAGCCTTCAGCATGACGTGCTTGACCTGTGAGTATTCGTCGATGGCGTGGGCCGAGAGTTCCTTGCCGTAGCCGGACTGCCCGAATCCGCCGAGGGGCATCTCGTTCGCGAGGACCAGGTGCTGGTTGAGCCAGACGGTCCCGAACGCGAGGTCCCGCGTGAGCCGGAGGCTCCGGTTCACGTCGGCTCGTCCAGACGCTGGCGGCCAGGCCGTAGTCGACGCTGTTCGCCATCGTGAGCATCTCGTCGTCCGAGCCGGCACGCTGGATCGTGACCACCGGGCCGAAGATCTCCCGCTGGATGATCTCGTCGTCCTGTCGTACGTCAGTGATCACGGTGGCTTCGTAGAACCAACCGGGACGGTCCACCCGCCGGCCACCGGCCGGGACCGAGGCACCGGTGGAGCGTGCCCGGTCGACGAAGCCCTCCACCCGTTCGAGCTGCCGCCGCGAGATGACGGGACCGAAGTGGGACGACTCGTCCTCGGGGTCGCCGCATCGCAGATCGGCCACGGCTTTGCGGTTGGCCTCGACGAAGGAGTCGTAGGCGGCGTCCTCGACGATGATGCGACAGGGCGAGGGGCAGTCCTGGCCCGCGTTGAGGAAGCCGGTCGCGGCCAGTTCGGCGGCGACCCCGTCCAGTGGCGCGTCGCCGAAGACCAGCGCCGGAGCCTTGCCGCAGAGTTCCAGATGGACGCGCTTGAGTGTGGCGGAGGCCGATATGGCGACCTTCCTGCCGGTGGCCACGTCTCCGGTCCAGGACACCAGTCGTACGGTGGGGTGCTCCACCAGGGCCGCGCCGATCGTGCCGTCACCGAGCACGAGGTTGAGGACCCCGTCAGGAAGCACCTCGTGGGCCAGCTGGGCGAAAAGGATCGTCGACAGGGGAGTGAGCTCGGAGGGCTTGAGAACGACCGTGTGGCCGGCCGCTACTGCCGGGGCGACCTTCCACATCGCCTCCATGAGCGGGTAGTTGCGGGGGGTGATCAGCCCGACCACGCCCAAGGGGGCGCGCCGGGTCATGGAGGTGCCCCCCTCCACGTACTCGCCCGCTGCGGAGGCGTGTGAGATCCGGCAGGCTCCGGCCATCCAGCGCAGGACATCCGCGTCGTACGCGATCTCGTCGCGGGCCGGCGCCAGCGGCTTGCCGACGTTGGCGCTCTCCGACCGGGCGAAGTCCTCACCAGCGGCCTCCAGACGGTCCGCGAGAGTGAGCAGCAGCGCGGCCCGCTCGGCCTGAGTCGTACGGCCCCAAGTGCTTAAGGCCGAGTCGACCTTCTCGACAGCGGCGGCGACTTCCTGGGATGTCGCGTTCCGGTAGGCGTCGAGAGGCTCGCCTGTCGCGGGCTCATGGACGACGGAGACGTTGCTGTCTGCGGGACCAGCACGCCAGGAGTCGAAGAGCGGACCTGCGAGCGGGGCGGTGGGCATTCGGACGTCGACCTCCTTGGAACAGTGAAGCGCGGGCTTCGGGCCCGGCGGACCTCTGAGGCCGTGGGGCGGCCTCATAGCGGTCAGTTTTGTCTGGCACCGCCGCAGCGGGAATCGTGATCGCCACAAGGTGCCGCGCGATCAGTTGTGAATCCGACAACGTCCTACTGATCGGTGATCGTGGACCGCAGCGCCTTGGCGAGGCTGTCGGGAAGCGGCCGCGACGTGGCGGACAACAACATCGACGTTGACGTAGACGAGCGCGATCGTGGCGACGGTGTCCGCGCCGCGGGCCACGTGCACGTCGAGGCCGAAGCTGGACGTGCCGACGCGGGTGCACCGGGTGGTGATGTCCAGCAGGTCGTCGAACTCGGTCATCGCCACATCGGCGAGTTCGAGATAGCGGGCTGTGAAGAGGAAGCCCTGGGCGTCGGCCTCGTGGTAACGGACGCGGTGCTGGTAGACGTCATGGCGTCACTGGGTCCTGCTCAGGTCTCGCTGCCGGTGACGAGTCCGGCGTAGAGATCGAGCCGGCGCAGCTTGAGCCCGGGGACCTCGGGGTTCTCGCGGGACGCGAACAGCAGGTCCCGGTCCAGGTCGACGTAGACGATCTCTTCCTTATCGCTGGTCGCCTCGGCGAGGATGCCGTCGTTACGGCCGAAGGTTCTGTCCACGGGCCCCGCCGCGAGGGCCCGGTCGACGGTGCACAAGGGTCCGTCTGCGGGCAGTCCACTATGCCCGATGAGCGGGGATGTGACGACGAACACCTGGTTCTCCATTGCGCGGGCCTGGCAGCCGACCCGCACGCGGTGGACGCCGCGGCGGTTCCAGGTGAGCGAGGGGCAGAAGCCACCTCGAGCCCACGCCCGACCAGCGAACGGGAGAGTTCGGGGATCTGGATGTCGGCGCAGATCAGCAGTCCCACCGTGAACGGACCGATGGTCGTGACCAGCAGGTCATCGCCGCCCCGCGTGCCCATCGCGTGTTCCGGCGGGGTGAGGTGGATCTTGTCCTGCACTTCCACACGACCGTCGGGGAACACGATGTGCGCGGTGTTCCGAAGTGATCCGTCGTCGGCGGTGCGGTTGTGGCTGCCCACGACCAGGACGATCCCGTGCTCCCGTGCCATACGGACGAGCCCTGTGACGATGTCGTCGGTGTAGGCGGTCAGGCCGTGCCGGTTCGTCTGCGACGGTGTGGTCCTCGCGGCTCGCGAGGAGGCCGGTGCTCGCCAGTTCGGAGAGCACCACGACATCGGCACCGGATGCCGCGGCCTCGGAGACCAGCGACTCCACGTGGGAGAGGAAGGAATCCAAGCCACGCTCGGGCCGCAGTTCGAACTGCGTGATGGCGATCTTGAGCGAGTTCATCAGTCCGGGTTCCCTTCCCGCGACACGAGCGCCGCGACCGCGCGACGGTCGACCTTGCCGGTGGTGGCGTTGTTCGGCAGACGGTCGACGCGGACGAGCCGTGTCGGCACCTTGTACGTGGCCAGGCGTTCACCCAGTTCGCGGCGGATGTGGTCGGGGTCAAAGGTCGCACCGCGCTTGATCACGACGGCGGCGGCGACGGCCTGCCCGTAGACCGAATCGGGAAGCCCGACCACGGTCGCGTCCCGGATGTCCGGGTCCTCGCGCAGGGCGCGCTCGACCTCCGCCGGGGAAACGTTGCTCCCGCCACGGATGATCATGTCGGAGAGACGGCCGACGACGTAGACGAACCCGTCCTCGTCCATGCGGACCAGGTCCCTCGTCCGGTACCAGCCGTCCGGTGTGAGGACCTTGGCGGACTCCTCCTCGTCGCGCCAGTAACCGAGCATGAGGCCGGGCCCTCGTGAGAAGGCCTCGCCCGCCTCACCGACCGGCACCTCGTTGCCGTCGGGATCGACGATCCGCAGTTCCGAGCGCGGGACGAGCCGACCGGCCGAACCCGGCACCGGGTACGGATCGACGACGGGGTCGTACGTGATGAGGGGGAAGCACTCCGAGGCGCAGAAGGTGTCGTGCACGGGGCGGCCGACGAGTTCGGTGAACCGCTGGAAGGCGGCCTCGTTGCGCGGCTCGCCGCCGGAGACCGCGAGTCGCAGCGAGGAGAGGTCAGGTCGGTCGGAAGACCGCTCCAGGTGGTCCACGAGCTTGGCGAACACGGTCGTCACGCCGGGGAGGAAGGTGGCGCCGTCGTTCCGGATGGCCTCGACGAGGAGGTCGGGGCGTGCCCGGCGCAGCGCGATGACCGTTCCGCCGACCAGCAGGGTCGCCATGGATGTGCTGTCAAGGCCGTAGAGCCAGGCCATCGGCAGGCACACGATGGTCCGGTCGGCCGGCGTCAGACGCCAGATATCGGCGTACGTGCGGGCGCCGTTGTACAGGGCGGCCTGCGAGAGCATGATCGCCTTGGGCCTGCTCGTCGTCCCCGACGAGTAACAGATGAGGGACACCGGCTCCCGCAGGTCCGTCGGGTTCTGCATCGTTCCCGTGCGCACGGAAGGCGGGTCGAAGTCCGCTCCGTCGATGAGCGCGGCAGGCAGTTCCTCCGCGGCGGCGCGCACGGCTCCGGCCGTACCACTGTCGACGAGCACGAGTACGGGGTCGGCGTTGTGCAACGTGTACAGCAGATCCTCGCGCCCGGTCGAGGGATAGATCGTCACCAAAACCCCGCCCGCGGTCCATACGGCGAGTGCCGAGACGAGGAACATCGACGAGTTCTCGGCGACAAGGGCGACTCGGTCACCCCGTTGCAGCCCTGCGGCGGCCAGACGTTCCGCACGTCGGTCGATCTCCGCGATGAGCTCTCCGTAGGTGGTGTGGCGGCCCTCGCCGATGACTGCCGTCGCCGTCGGCTGCGCGGCGGCGACATGGCGCAGCTCGACGAGGTAGTCGCCGCGTGTCCCTACGTCTCCTGGCATGACCTTCTCCATGGTTGATCGCGAAAGGCCGGCCGCGCCGTCCGGGGACGGGGCTCGCCGTGTTCCGACTCGGTACGCGGGGGCAGCCCGCAGCTGAATTGGTGTTTGTCCTGCGGTCCGCGGCCGTGTCCGGAGAAATACCGACACCCGGGGCGATGGCCCAGGAGCACCGGGGTGATCTAGTGGGGGGCCTCGAGGGGCGGTCCGCCTTCAGCGCATCGGCGAACTCGCTCTGCTCACCGGCGATCAGCTCGGCGAGGACCTGTCCGGACACGGGGGCGCTGGCCACTCCCCAGGTGTGACCCGCGTTGACGTGGGCCGCGTCGAGCCGGTCGACGATCGGCAGGTGATCGGGAGTGTCGCTCATCAGGCCGGCTTAGAGCCCGGTGACGCCGAGGTGGGCGTGATTGGGGTAGCGCTCCAGGGTGGTCGAGATCATGGCCTCGGTCGAGGCGAAGCTGATGTGCGGATTGAGTGATCCGTAGGCGTCGATGCCGGCGCCGATCACGAGGGCTCCGCTGCGGTTCTGCGCCAGGGAGTCGCCGTAGTCCAGGCGGTCGGCCCCCTGGGAGGGCCGGGCATGAGGATGCGCGAAGACGCTGGGGTCGTACAGGGGCAGATCGGTGAGGGCACCGCAGTGCACGACTCCACGAGGTCCATGGAGGATCGCTCGGCCGCTGGTCGGCGGGCTGGGTGACGACCTGGCCCATGCGGGCCGTCGTGACGGGCAGCATGATGCCTTCCGCCGGGTTGAGCGTCCAGGCTCCGGTCGCACACACGACTCCCGAGGCTCTGATGTCCCCGCGGACCGTCCGGACACCGTCGACGTGGTTGCCCTGCCGGATGACGGAGAGGACAGCGGTGTTCTCGTAGAGACGTACACCGGAGCGGACGACCGCCGTGCTCAGGGCGCCGATGAACTGCTGGGTGTCGATCTGTGCGTCCTCGGCGCAGTGGACGGCGCCGATTGCGGTCGCGGGCAGCAGCGGGGCGTACTTGGCCGCGTGGCCCGCCGACACCAGTTCGATCTCGACGCCGCCGGCTCGCCGCTCGCGGACGTAGTCCTCGAGAATGCGCCGCTGTTCCTCCGTTTTGAAGAAGCACAGTCCGCCGAGTTTCCGGTACTCGAAGACGTCTCCGAGTTCTTCGGCGAATTCGGCGTACTTCTCCTTGGCGGCACGGGCGATCGCGAGTTCGACATCGCTGCGGCGGGTCTGGACCCAGAGACAGCCGGGGTTGCGGCCGGAGGCGACGAACGCCGGGAAGCGTTGTTCGACCACGGCAACGTCGAAGCCCCGTCGGCGCAGTTCAAAGGCTGTGCAGAGGCCGGCAAGCCCTGCGCCGACCACCACGATGTCCGAGGTTGAGAGAACGTCCGGGATCACGATGGACCGGGTCCCTTCAGTAACGGTCGAGGCGTCACGGCGTCGCTTCCCATCCTGCCGCCTTGAGGTCGGTGGCGAGGTCGCGACGGGGGACGGTGTAAGAGACGTCCTCGGCCGGAATCACCCGTCCGAACCTACCGGAGGCGTACTCTTCCGAGATGTGGGCGACGACCCCGGGCAGCGTTCCGATGACGGTCAGTGCGGTCGACTCCTGCGGGGTGAAGCCCAGCGCGACGCAGATCGCGGCGAGCATGCCGACGTCGTTGATCGGGAACTCCTCCCGGCCTGGGAGCCGGGTGAAAGCCTGGTGTACGGCCTCGTAGAGCTGCGCTGCCTCTCCCCACAGGCCCGCGTCGACCGCGATCTGCCGCAGGATCTGGGCGCGAGGGTCGGCGCGCTTGAAGACCGGGTGGCCGAAGCCGGGAATTCGCAGCCGCGCGGCGCGGGCGTCGGCGACCACCTTCTCGGCGTACGGGGCGATGCCCGGCTTGCCGGCCGCATCGTAGGCGGCATACGTATCGGCAATGAAGCGCGCGCTGTTCTCCGTGGCCAGACCGTGGTCACCAGCGGCCAGGACCGCGGTGGCCAGACCGGCCTGCATGTTCGGGTTCGCCGACACGACGTACCGTGCCGCGGCCGTCCCCGCTTTCTCCAGGCCGTAGTCGAGCACGCCAGTCAGGACGGCGTCGAGGACCCGTGCTTCCTGTGGGGTGGGGAGCCTCCCCTTGATGAGCAGGTACGTGGATTGGGTGAAGGAGAGGCCGATGAGTTCGTCCAACTGGTATCCCCGCACGAAGACAGTGTCAGGTGTAATCTCGCTGACCGCTGAGTGCCAGTACGGGGCCTTGTTCGGGTCTGCCATCGTCATGACGCGGCGTTCTCCTTCTTTCCGTGCGGATGAACCGCAATCTAGGAGGGCCGCACCCGTAGTCCAATCGGATGTTTCCCAATGACGGGCCGCAACCATTGGAGAACCGCCAAATCTACAGTCCGTTCATTGGACCATTCTGCGACTAAATTCCGCAGGTCCGTCACGGTCCGCGTCGCCCCTCAGCGCAAACGTCGCCATGCCCGCCTCGCATCACTCCGTCGAGTTGGGGACGATCCTGACCGAGCCCGGTTCGAGCGTTCGTCTGGTTCCTGGCAGCGCGCTGGACCTGACCCGTCCGGTCCGCGGTGCGGCTGTCTGGGTACCGGGCGATGCGGTGCCCTCCGACCCGGGCATGATCGTGGTCTGTACCGGATTTCGGGCGGGTATCGAGGACGTCTTTCCGCTCCTGGAGCCGGATGACTTCCGTGTCGTCCTGCTCTGCGACGCACCGGTCGGAGCCGAGGTCCTCGACGTCACGAGGGTGGCGGACAACGTCGTAGGGGTGGTCAGCGTCGGCGCCGGCGAGGTCGTCGCATCCGTCGCGAGATCGAGTCAGAGCGTGGAGGAGGCAGTCTCACGGCGCCTCGGGACGCTTCAACGATCGCTGAGTATCGCGCTTGTACCCGGCACCGATTCCAGCCCTTCTGGTCCGTCTCAAGCGGGTGTGCAACGCGACGACCGCGCTGTTCGACCGGCACGGTGAGGTCATGCACGCGACCGCTCCAGTTCCGCGCGCTCCTGTTCGACGAGATCTCCTCGACGAAAGCCGACACGCAGATACTGGACATCGATGGCTGGCACGGTCTCGCGGCCCGTATCGCCGACCCCTCCTCTCCCGACGAGCACACCGATTGGCTGGTCGTCACGAGTGGACGCCCCGATTTCCCCGATGTCTACGCCACTTCGGCCGTGCATGTAGCCGCCAGCCTGGTCGAGGCCAACCAGCGCATGAGCGTCCTCGTGCCGAAACAGGAGCGGGCAGTGCGCGCTGCTGTGCTCGAACAAGCGCTGGCCCTGCGCAGGGAGCGGCACGATGCCGAAATCGCCGCGCGGGTCGCGGGGTTGGGCATCACTTTCGATACCGAGGTCCGAGTCGCCGTCGCGACGTTCGCCCGCTCACCGCGCCGCGACCAACGCCGGCAGGCGTCAGATGTTGTCAGCAGCTGGGCCCCCGTCGTTGATCACTGCTCGTGGCAACGGTGCCACCTTGCTCGTCAGTGCGGCGTGGCCGCACGGCAACGGCTCCTGGGGCCTCATACGTGAGCTGCCAGCGCTGCAGACAGGGATCGGGCGGCCTGTCACCGCTGTCGACGGAATCGTCGACTCGTACAACGACGCCCACCTGGCCGTGCGCACACTCCGGCGCGTCGCCCAGGACCAGCGGCTCATGGCGTACGAGGACTTCGACTTCGCCACGCGGCTCTTCGCCGATGTCGGTCCGGAACGAATGATGGCGTGGGCCGAGGACTTCCTCAATCCCCTCGTGAACCGGGATAACCTGCTCGCCGGCCTGCGCGCCTACTTCGAGAACGATCAGAACATCAGCGACAGGCCGGCGACGGAGCTGGTCCCCGGGCAGTCACTGACTGGCGCTCTGCGGCGCGTCCCTCTGTCGCCGGTCGACAGCTCCGGAAGAGCCCGGGGCGGCAGTGTCATTGGGGCCCTCAACGCGCGACCACCACAGGCCATCACCCCGGCTCTCACCGGCATCCAACCACGGGCACCTTCTCAGGCCCCGCAGAGAGGAGGGTCCACCAGTGACCACCGCTGTTCACACCCTTTGGTGAAGCAACGACTCGGGTCTCTGGAATTGGGGATTCCCATGGTCACCCACACGTGCCGTCGAGCCCAGTATCTAGGTATCCGATCCTCTCAGAACGATAGGAGCCCCTGGTGAGCCAGGTAGCCGCCGTTCAGGCGCCCGTCGAGCGTGGCCTCTACTTCGACGAGTTCACCGTCGGCCAGTCATGGGTCACACCGGCCCGTACGATCACCGACGCCGATCTGGTGGCCTTCGCCGGAATTTCCGGCGACTTCAACCCCCTGCACACGGACGAGGAGTTCGCCAAGAGGACGCAGTTCGGCGGCCGTATCTTCCATGGTCCCGGGGTGTTCGCGGTCGCGACCGGGCTTGAGTCCCGTCTGGGTATCAAGGAGGGCACCGCGATCGCCTTTCTCGGCATGACGTGGAATCTCAAGGGTCCCGTGCGGATCGGCGACACGATCCGTGTCGAGCAGCAGGTGGCCGAGGTGCGGCCGTCGAAGTCCAAGCCGGACCGCGGGATCGTTACCTTCGACGTCCAGGTCAAGAACCAGCACGATGAGATCTGCCACGACGGCCAGTGGTTCGTGATGTTCGAGCGTAGGTCCTGACCTGCGTCATCACCATCTGCATTCTCGTGGCCCGGCCTCGACAGGCCGGGCCACAGCCATGACGCTGACAACGACGATCGACGGTTCCCGGACAGGGGAAGACGTGATGGGGTGCCCTCCCGGCGGGACACCCCATCACGTCAAAGCTCTCTGCAGGTCGTCCGGCGTGCCTACCGACCGAGAATGACACTTACTCCGTCAGCCGCGCGGTAGCCGCTGTTGACGGCTCCCTCGATCCAGGTCCGCCAGACCGATTCGTCGACGTCGGTCCCGGTGAAGACGACACGGTCCTCCGGCTCATTCATCGCGCGCAGGAAGTTGTACCTGGCCCGGACGATCGATGCGGTGGGTCCCGTCGAAGAGTGGGTCGGTGTTCCAGTCGTGGGCGTCCACGGTGAGCACCTCGGCGTCGGGGTAGTACTCGCGCACCGCGGCCTCGACCTGTTCCCGGTTCGTCGGATCGAGCTTGGCGGTGCCTTCCCCGCGAAGCCCTTGTGCAGGGAGGACTCGTCGGCGAGCTCGTAACCGAGACGGATCGCCTGCAAGGTGCCCATGCCGAGAGCGAAGGGCCAATGCGGTACGTTCCGCACCATCATCGACAGCTTGTAGGCGCGGCCCCGGTGGTTCGCGGCGAGAATGTTCCGCTTCTCGGCGGAATCGCTCGGGTTGAAGTCGACGTGCCGCAGGACGTTGGCTTCGAGGTGTCCCGCAGGTATCCGATGATCCGTTCCAGGTCACCGATCTCCCTGCCCGGTACCGGGCAGGAGCGCAGGACGCCGTCGGTGATGAAGGCGGCGCTGCTGGGCGCCACGTGTTCGGTCAGGGCGATGCCGTACCGCTGGATCTCGCGCCGGATCCCGGCGAAGCCGGCTCCCACGACCACTGCGTCGTAGGTCCGTTCATGGTGTTGCGTCCTTCCAGTAGACGGGGCGGTCAGGTGCCGGCGGTCAGTCTCAGAACGTGATGAGCGGTTTGATGTGACCAGGCTCGCGTGCGGTGACCTCAGTGAGCGCGCGCTCGACGTCGTCGAAGGCGTAGTGCCGGGTCAGCAATGGTGTGGGGTCGAGGCGTCCCGTCTCGATGAGTCGCAGGAGCCGCCCCAGCCGCTCACTGCCGGAGCGCTGGAACGTACTCAGGATGGTCTTGTCGCCGATGCCCCGGCCCCACTTGGCGAGAGGAATCGAGAGCGATGGGTCGTCCGGCCCGCTGTACGAACTCAGGACCGCGATCACGCCGCCCAAGCGGGTGACGGCTACCGCCCGGGGAAAGGACTCCCTCACTCCCGACGCTTCGACCGCGCAGTCGGCGCCTGCGCCTGACGTGAGCCGCCGGATCTCGGCCTCGATGTCGTGTTCGGCGAGGTTGAGAGCGTGGTCGGCTCCGACGGTTTCCGCCAGGGCTTCACCGCCTGGCCGGGCTTTCACCGTCACAACCAGGCCGGCTCCCAGGGCACGGGCCGTCATCGTCGCGGCGAGACCGACGTGCCCCTGGCCGAAGATGACGACCGTGCCGCCCAGGGGGAACCGCGCCGCCTCAGGTCCTGTGCTCCCGGAGGCGATGGTGTCGGGCACGCAGAGGGCGGCCGCATCGGTCACACCGTCCGGGATCGGCACCAGGTTGTGCTGGGCGAACGGTACGGCGAAGTACTCGGCGAGGCTGCCGTCGCGGCTGACCCCGTAGGTGTAGCCGCCCCACTCCGTCCCGCCGCAGTGGCCGCTGAAACCCCGTTGACAGTTGGGGCACTGTCCGCAGGGTGTTGCGGAGGCGACGCTGGCTCGCTGGCCGACGGAGAACCCGCTGACGAGGGCGCCGATCTCGTGGACGACGCCGACGGCCTCGTGTCCCAGTACGGTTCCGTCTGGCGTTGGAAACTCTCCGCTGACGCACGCGACGTCGGCCGAGCAGAGCGAGGCGGCCGTGGTGCGGACGACCACCTCGCCGGGACCCGCCATCGGAGTCGGTCGGTGCTCGATCGCCACCTTCCCGCCTCGGAGCACCAGGGCTTTCATCTTCTGGCTCATGACCTTCCCCTGCGGTGTTGTCGGCACTCGATGCCGTGGGGCTTTGCACCCCACCGTTAGCGAACCTGTGCGAGCACGCTTTCGGCGACCGAGAGCATCAGGATGTCGTTCATGCCTTCGCCGATAGCCATCAGCGGTGCGTCGCGGTAAAAGCGCTCGACGGGGAATTCCGTGGTGTATCCGTAGCCGCCGTGGATCCGCATGGCCTCGAGCGAGGCCTGGATGCAGGTCTCGGAGGCGAAGACCTTGGCCATCGCGGATTCGACGCTGGCGCGGCCCTCGGCCTGGGTCTTCACGGCTGCGTTGATGTTGAGCAGGCGTGCGGCGTCGATGCGGACGGCCATGTCGGCGAGCTTCAGCTTGATCGCCTGGTAGTCGGCGATCGGGTGGCCGAAGGCCTCTCGCTGCTTCGCGTAGCGGGCGGCGGATTCGAGGCTCGCCCGGGCGATGCCGATGGAGGCACCGGCCATGTAAATCCGGCCGCGGTCGAGGGCCGACATCATCTGGTAGTAGCCCTGGCCGTCGATGTCACCGAGCAGCTGGCTCGTGGGAACCACCGCGTTCTCGAACGTCAGCTCACACAGTTCCAGCCCCTTGTGGCCGAGCTTCTTCATGTCGCGGCCGATGGTGTAGCCCGGTGTGTCCGGCTCGACCAACATGAGGCTCATGCCGCCCCGGTGCGACGGCTGTGCCGTCGGGTCCGTACGGACCATGACCACGAGCGGTGCCGCGTGACGGGCCTGGGTGATCATTGTCTTGGTGCCGTTGAGCACGTACGAGTCGCCGTCGCGCTTGGCCGTGAGCCGGATATTCTTCAGATCGCTGCCGACGGCGGGTTCGGTCATCGCGATGCCGCTCGTGCGGCTGCCCGCGGCGAGCCCCGGGAGGTACTTCCGCTTCTGTTTCTCGGTGCCGTAGCGGGCGATGAGGAAGGCGCCGCTCGCGGAGCTGCCCACCACGCTGGCCAGGCCCATCCAGCCGCGGGCGAGTTCCTCGAAGACCAGGCCGTAGCTGATGTAGTCGACATCGGATCCGCCATACTCTTCGGGGACGGACATGCCCATGATGCCCAGGGCGGCCATCTCCGGGATCAGGTCCGCGGGGTACTCGTCCTTCGCTTCCCGTTCCATGGCTGTGGGGATGACGCGTTCGTCGACGAACTGCCGGACGACGGCGCGCAGGGCGTGGTGGTCTTCGGTGAGGCCGAGGACTGTGGTCTGTTCAGACATTGCGGATGCCTTCGGGATCGGCGGAGTACGGGCCGCCGTCCGGGCGGGACGGCTCGGGGTCGGACCAGGCGTCATAGGCCTGGGACAGGGGCGGGAACCAGATGCCGTCGTGGCCGGTGACGTGGTCCAGGAAGCGCTCCAGCATGACCATGTTGTTCGCCCGGCCGATGGTTTGCGGATGGAGGGCGAAGGACATGATCTCGCCGGGGCACCGCTCGTAGGCGAAGTCGAAACTGTCCTTCCAGCGTTCGAGGACCGCCTGGTTCGACTGCATGAGCGGGCTGCCCTTGAACGACTCGAGCTCGGGGAAGTCGTCGAGACACCAGTGCACGGGAAACTCCAGCACCGCGCTCTCCGGCCCGAAGGTGTTGCCGCGTTCGAGGTCCAGGTGCGTGACCATCCGCGGGTGGTACGGCGTGAAATCGCGGCCCATCAGCGAGGAATCCCAGTCGAACTCGTACTCGGCCAGCAGGTCGAGCGTGATGTCGGTGACGTCCAGGGCCGGTGAGCGGTATCCGCGCGGCCTGCTGCCCAGGAGGCGCTCGTGCTGTGCCAACTGCAGCTCGATGAGCCGCCGTTCCTCGGCCGGCTCCGGTATGGGGACGTACTCGTGGAAGACCCCGTGAGCGGCGATCTCGTGGCCTGCGGACAGGATCGCGTCGACGGCCGGGCGGAAGGTCTGCACCGTGTGCGTCGGCACGGACCAGGTGGTGGTGATGCCGTACCTCTCGAAGGTGTCGAGCAGGCGCGGAACACCGACCTCGGCGCCGAACTCGCCACGTGAGAGCAGTGACTGCGAGCTGGAGCGGAAGGTCCCCATCCAGACGCCGTGCGCGTCGAAGTCGGGGCCGAACGAGATCGCGAGCTGCTTTCCCTCGGGCATGGCGAGTGGCATGAGCAGGTCCTGTCGTAGGCCGGGTCGGTCGGTTCGGTCGAGTCGGCTCGTCAGCTGGCGATCCAGCCACCGTCGACGTGGATCACCTCGCCGTTGATATAGGCGGCTCCCGTGCCGGCCAGGAAGAAGACGGTGGCCGCGACCTCGGACGGTTCTCCGCCGCGTCGCGCGGGGATGAGCAGGTCCATCAGGTCCGTGCTCGTGCCGACGCCGACGTTGGTGTCTGGGACGAGGTTCCCGAGGATCTCTTCGGACGTCGTGCGGATTCCGGTACGGACCACACCCGGCGCCACGAGGTTCGCGGTGACGCCGTAGCCGCCGAGGTCGTAGGCGAGGCGGCGGACGAGGCCTTCGAGCGCCGCCTTCGAGGAGCAGTACGCGAGGCCGTCCGGCATCGCCCTCTGCGCCGCGATCGAGCCGATGCTGATCACTCGCCCCGACCTCTGAGCGATCATCTGCTCGCTGACGGCCTTGACGACGTTGAACGTCCCGGTGAGGTTGATCCCTATGACCTTGTCCCACAGCTCGGCGGTGGTCTCCCGGATGCTCGCGCAGCCGTCGAAAACGCCCGCGTTGCTCACGAGCACGTCGATGCTGCCGTGGTCTTCCACGACGTGTTCGGCCAGGGCCTCAACGGCGGCGGCGTCGGCGACGTCGACCTCGTGGGTGCTCACGTTCGCACCGCCGAGCGCTGCCGCCGTCGACTTCAAGCGCCCGGCGGAGAGATCGGCGAGGTAGAGACGGTCACCCACCGCGGCGAATGCCTCGGCGACCGCCGCCCCGATGCCACTGCCGGCACCGGTGATGATCACACTTCTCGACTTGGGCAACTGTCTCGTCTCCTGTGACGGCGCGGATGGGGCCCGTTACTGGGGCGTGGGCACGTAGACGGCGCCACGTGCCACCACCGGAGCAACGAGCTCGTCCGAGCACACCTCTTCCGGTGTGGCGAGCGCGATGGGGCGGCGGCCCTGCCCCGGATAGTCGAGCGCGGAGCGCACGTCACGGGACATGTAGTAAGCGGACTGCAATGCGAAGACCACCTGCTCAAGGTCCTCCCCCGCCCAGCCCTCGATGTCGGCGAACGTGCACGCCTCCGAGTCGGCCGCAAGTTCTCCGACCCTGTTGACGAGCGGCTCGAGCCGCGGGTCGGCCTCCAGCACCTGGTCCAGCAGTTCCAGGTGAGCGCCGACGGCCCGCCCGGACGGCAGCGTGCTGGTGCCGGGGAGCAGCACGTCGATGATCAGTGACAGACCATCGCGAGTCCGGTCGGCGATCGTGATCTTGCTGTGAATCCGCATGGTCACACCGGGACTTTCTGAATGCTCGCGGTATCCATCAGGTGCTCCACCGCGCGGGCCGCGAAGGCCACCACCGTCGAGGTCGGGTTGACCGACGAGGAGGTCACGAACACGCTGCCGTCGAGGACGAAGAGGTTGGGGACGTCATGGGCACGGCCGAACTGGTCGACCACCGAGGTTGCCGGGTCGTCGCCGCACCTGGTCGTCCCGAGCATGTGCCAGCCGACACTCGGCATCCACGGCACGACCTTCGTCTCGATCGCGCCGGCGGCCCGGTGTGCCTCGTGCATACGCTCCACGTTCCACTCCAGGTTGCGCACGCTGTCCTCGGAGAGGCGGTACGTGATCTTCGGCGCCGGGACGCCGGAGCTGTCGACCATGTCGGGGCTGAGGGTGACGGTATTGCTCTCGTCCGGCAGGTCCTCGATGGACGCCGCCCACTCGAAGGCCCGGCCGAGGGTCCGCTCCACGAGTGCCTGGCCCGCGGCACCGGTCCGTTGGGCGACGGGCAGGTCGGCGTACCTCGCCAGGAGCTCCATCGGGCCCGGGATCGCCATCGCCGACCACTTGGCGCCGCGGGCGAAACCGCGGCTCAGGTCGGTCTCGGCGAACTGCAGCGAGTAGAGGTTTGCGCCGAACGGGCCGAGCCAGCTCTCCAACTGCTCCTCGTAGACGCCCATGACGCCGACGAACGGGTGCATCATCAACCGCTTGCCCACCAGACCCGACGAGTTCGCGAGGCCGTCGGGGAAGAGGTTGGAGGCCGACAGCTGGAGCAGACGTGGGGTACCGACACCGTTGGCGCACACAATGACCACCGCTGCGGACGTGTGGTGCTCCGCGCCTGCGGCGTCGATCCAGGTCGCGCCGTTGGCGAGGCCAGCCTTGTCGACCGTCACCTCGCGCACGCGCGCCTCGGTGATCAAGGTGACGCCCGCGGCGAGGGCCGCCGGCCACATTGCGATGTCGAACGACCCCTTCGCGCCTTCGGGACAGCCCGACATACAGGTGCCCCAGCGCGCGCAAGCGCCCCGGTCGCCGTGCGTCTTCGTCACGATGGCCTGGGTGGAGGGCCACCAGTGCCAGCCGAGCCTGTTCATGCCCTCGGCCGCCTTCACACCGATCCGGCCGATCGGAACGCCCGGCATCGGAGGCCTGACGGTCGGCGGGTACGCCGGGTCACCCGGGCGCCCGGAGACGCCGACCATCTCATCGAGCAGCTCGTAGTACGGCTCAAGGTCCTCGTAGGTGAGCGGCCAGTCGTCGGCGAAGCCGTACAGGCTGCGCACCTGGAAGTCGGAGGGGACGAACCGGGGCCATTCGGCGCCGTAGAAGATGCTACTGCCGCCGACGCCGTTGAAGTTCAACGGGTGCACATCGGCCTCGGACACGTCGCACGGGTAGTCCCACGCGCTGCGACGTACGTTGGGATCCGCTGACCACGAACTCGCGAGCAGGACGTCCCGCTCCGGTTTGTCGCTCGGGTAGTCAATACGGTTCACCCAGCCGCCCTGCTCCAGGCAGGTGACCCGGTATCCGCCTTCCGCGAGGATCCGCGCTGCGGTGGCTCCAGAGGGGCCCGCCCCGATGACCACGACATCCGTAACCGCCTTGTCCGGCGGCTGCCCGACTACTGTCATCTGAAGTCTCCTCGGTGATCCACTGCGCCCTTCCGTCCTGCTGGCCCCTGCTGTCGGTGAGGGTGCTCACTTGCGAGGCAGCCTAAGAAGCCTGGTCCAGGGCCCGAACGGTGAGTTGTACAAATCTCCCGCGCCACGGCGGTGAGAAGTCCAAAAACCTCGCCGCGCAAAGTCCGGGACACGCAAGTGGGCGACCGTCGCTGTAGGCTCGCGGCCCGCAGCACCTCGGTCACCCGCTCCGCACGGGGGGTCCCTCGCAGTTACCACACGGTGGGTAGTCCCTCGATGAGATGCCAGCGTGACGCGTTCCATTGACTGACCACGATTGCGGAGCCCCGATCGCACACCAGGGTCCGACGCGTGCGGGTGTCGTAGGCGGGCCAGGCCAGGTCCGCGGTCGAAGGATTCCCGCCCCGGGCGAACGCGCCCCAAGCGTGCATCATCCGGTCGGCATCGCACAGCCACGCGCTTTCCATCGCAACCGCATGGCGGGTGCTCAGGCGGCAGCCGTGCTTGAGGTAGGTCTCGCATCACAGGTGCCCTGCACCGTTGTCCACCACGCGGGATATGTCACACGACGATCACCTTCTGCTATTTACTAGGACGTCCTAGTATCCCTGGAGTCGCCGTCCCCCGCCCTGTCCGGGAAGGTCCCCATGCCTGAACTGCATCACCCCGTGCACCCCGTTCGCCTGGTCACCGCTTCGGCCCTGTTCGACGGGCATGACGCGTCGATCAACATCATGCGGAGGATCTTCCAGTCCCAGGGCGCGGAGGTGATCCACCTCGGCCACAACCGTTCGGTGCAGGAGGTCGTGGACGCGGCGCTGGAGAAGATCGACATGCTCGACTTCGCCGATGTGGTGGCGATCAACAAGTTCGAGCGGCGCGGCGCCAAGGACGCCCTGCGCGATGTGGGCCGTCAACTGGTCCGTAATCGTGAGGCGTTTGCCAAGCGGCCCGAGGACGTGACGGTGTACGGCACCTCGGCGGCCACCTTCAACGACGACGGAGTCACCGCTCTACCAGCACCTGAAGTCGTCCCTTGCCGAGCAGGGGCTTCAGCTGTCCGAGGGCGCGCTGGCACCCGTCGACGTACGCCACTCCTCCGGTATCCGCCAGGTCGTCCCGGCGGACCGGGTGCGCTATCTCGCTGAGATCACCGCGACCGTGCGCGGCTACCACGCCGACACCGAGCGGCTGGCCGAGGCGGCCCGGCGGGTGCAGCGTCTGGCAGCGGTACGGGACGAACTCGCCAAGGCCGGCTCCGACGCCCAGAACGTTGAGTCGTTGCTCGACGGCGCCCGCAGGCAGCTCCCGCACGAGGTCGGTGAGCAACTCGAGAAGTGGCCAGCGATCGTGGCCTCCTATTCCGGCGACGAGCAGGTGGTGATGGTCCGGGACAAGGAGATCCGCACCAAGCTGACCCGCGAGTCCCTCTCCGGGAACCGCATCCCGCGTGTCGCCCTGCCCCGCTTCACCGACCACGGAGAGCAGGTCCGGTTCTGGCGCCGCGAGAATCTGCCGGGCCACTTCCCGTTCACGGCCGGTGTGTTCCCCTTCAAGCGTGACGGAGAGGACCCGGCACGCATGTTCGCCGGCCAGGGCGACCCGTTCCGCACCAACCGGCGTTTCAAGCTGCTCTCCGAGGCCAGCCCGCCACCCGGCTGTCCACGGCCTTCGACTCCGTCACTCTCTATGGCCGCGACCGGACGAACGCCCCGACATCTACGGCAAGGTCGGCACCTCCGGAGTCTCGGTGGCCACCCTGGATGACATGAAGGCGCTCTACGACGGCTTCGACCTGGTCGCGCCCACCACCTCGGTGTCGATGACGATCAACGGGCCCGCGCCGACGATCCTGGCGTTCTTCCTCAACACCGCGATGGACCAGCAGCTCGAGAAGTTCCGGGCCGCCGAGGGCCGTGACCCGTCGCCCCAAGAGGAGGCGGAGCTGCGGGCACACGCGCTGGCCAACGTGCGCGGCACCGTTCAGGCCGACATCCTCAAGGAGGACCAGGGCCAGAACACCTGCCTGTTCTCCACCGAGTTCTCCCTGCGGATGATGGCCGACATCCAGGAGTGGTTCATCGCGCACAAGGTCCGCAACTTCTACTCGGTGTCCATCTCCGGCTACCACATCGCCGAAGCAGGCGCGAACCCCATCAGCCAGCTCGCCTTCACCCTCGCCAACGGCTTCACCCACGTCGAGGCCTACCTCGCCCGCGGCATGCGTGTCGACGACTTCGCCCCGAACCTGTCGTTCTTCTTCTCCAACGGCATGGACCCCGAGTACTCGGTCCTCGGCCGGGTCGCCCGCCGCATCTGGGCCGTCGCGATGCGGGACTGCTACGGGGCGAACGAGCGCAGCCAGAAGCTCAAGTACCACGTGCAGACCTCGGGCCGCTCCCTGCACGCCCAGGAGATGGACTTCAACGACGTCCGCACCACCCTGCAGGCGCTCATCGCGATCTACGACAACTGCAACAGCCTGCACACCAACGCCTACGACGAGGCCGTGACCACCCCCACCGAGGACTCCGTTCGCCGGGCCCTGGCCATCCAGCTGATCATCAACCGTGAGTGGGGCCTGGCGATGAACGAGAACCCGCTGCAGGGGGCGTTCATCATCGGCGAACTCACCGACCTGGTCGAGGAAGTGGTGCTCCAGGAGTTCGAGCGGATCAGTGAACGCGGTGGCGTGCTCGGCGCGATGGAGACCGGCTACCAGCGCGGCCGCATCCAGGACGAGTCGATGCTGTACGAGCAGCGCAAGCACGACGGCTCCCTGCCCCTGATCGGCGTCAACACCTTCCGCAACCCGCACGCCGACACCGCCGAGCCCGGCGTCGTCGAACTTGCCCGCGCCACCGAGCAGGAGAAGCAGTCCCAGCTGGAGCGTGTAGGCACCTACCAGACGGGCCACCGGGACGAGGCGCACACCGCCCTCGCCGCCCTCAGGGAAGCGGCGATGGGAGGCCGCAACGTCTTCGCCGTCCTCATGGACGCCGCCCGCTTCTGCTCCCTCCAACAGATCACCGACGCCTTCTTCGAAGTCGGCGGCCAGTACCGCCGCAACGTCTGACCTCACCAACCGTCAGGCACGCACGCCTTCCCGTACAGATAGGACCTCAAGTGGAACCCATCACCCGTCTCGGCGTCGTGGGCTGTGGCCTCATGGGCTCCGGCATCGCCGAAGTCGCCGCCCGCCACGGCCTCGACGTCCGCGTCGCCGAAGCCACGCCCGACGCCGTAGCGGCAGGCCGCCGCCGTATCACCGCCTCCCTCGACCGAGGCGTGCGGCGCGGCAAGCTCACCGAGGAGCAGCGGGACCAGACCCTGGCCAGGCTCTCCTTCACCCACGATCTCAGCGAGATGGCCGACCGGCAGTTCGTCGTCGAGGCCGTCGCCGAGAACCGCGACATCAAGACGGACGTGCTGCGCGCCCTGGACAAGGCGGTTGAGGACTCCGAGGCCGTCCTGGCGACCAACACCTCGTCCATCCCCATCGTCGACCTCGCCGTCGCCACCGAGCGACCCGGTCGGGTCATCGGCATGCACTTCTTCAATCCTGTCCCCGTGCAGCGGTTGGTCGAGGTCATCCCCGCGCTCATCACCTCGCCCGCCACCGTGCAGCGCACCCGTGACTTCGCCGAGCAACTCGGCAAACAGGCCATCCAGGCGCCCGACCGGTCCGGCTTCGTCGTCAACGCGCTCCTGGTGCCCTACCTGCTCAGCGCGGTCCGCATGGTGGAGTCCGGCGCCGCCCGCCCCGACGACATCGACCAGGGCATGGAACTCGGCTGCGCCCATCCCATGGGCCCGCTCCGCCTGCTCGACCTCATCGGCCTCGACACCGCCCAGGCGGTGGCCGAGTCCATGTACGAGGAGTTCAAGGAGCGCCTGTACGCACCACCCGCCCTGCTGCGCCGCATGGTCGCCGCCGGCCACCTCGGCCGCAAGAACGGACGCGGCTTCTACATCTACGACGCCTGAACTCAGCGCTCGTGACGTTCTTACCGGCCCGGCTGAGCACTGACAGCGACCCAGCGTTTTCGACACCTGTAGGAGGCGTCGTGGCATTGTCCCTCGCTGTGTTCGTAGTGAGGCGCGTCAGTCCTCGCTCATTCTGCTGTTGGTGCGAATCACAAGGGCTGTACGTCAGCCGACCGTCGCCAAGAAAGAGGTAGCCCGCCAGTGCCCCGATCCCAGGCAGCTGCGAGAGAACTCGAGCGCGTCGACCTCACGCACGGGCAGGTCGATGAAGCCGTAGAGTGGGACAACTTCTTGAAGCTCAATATCTCGGGCAAGGACAAGGCGGCCTACGCTCTGTCCTACGACAAGAATTCCGACTACTCGCTGTGTGCCGACTCACTCCCGCAGCCTGAGGTGCCGACCGGGCAGCTCTACCACTTCCGCTGGATCAGCCACACTGTTTACCCCGGCGTATCACGCAGTGTGTGGCTCTACCTCCCGGCGGGTGCCGAGCAAGCGAGCAGCGTCAATCTGTCGGTCTTCCAGGACGGACCGGACTACTTCGGCCCGTTGGTGAACGCGACCACGGTGCTCGACAACCTCGTCCACCGAGGGGAGATCCCGATGACGGTGGGTCTGTTCGTCGCGCCGGGCGAGCAGGGCCCCGGGTACCCGCACTTCGGGGGTGGCCACAACCGGAGCATTGAGTACGACTCGGTGAACGCCGACTATGCACGGTTCCTCGATGAGGAACTGTTCCCGGTGGTGCGGGCGCGGGTGGCATTGACCAGCGATCCTCGAGGACGCGTGATCTGTGGTATGAGTTCAGGCGGCGCATGTGCCGTGACCGCCGCATTTCACCGGCCCGACGTGTTCGGCAACGTCATCTCTCACTGTGGAAGCTTCATCAATATCCGCGGCGCACACAATCTGCCATCCATGATCCGCCAGTCGCCGCACAAGCCGATCAGGGTCTGGCACCAGAGCGGCAGCCGTGACGTGGATGTGATCTTCGGGAGCATCCCGATCGCCAACCACGACATGGCTGCAGCGCTCAAGTACCGTCGCTACGATTCGGTGTTCGAGTTCGGGACCGGAGGGCACACCCTCCGTCACGCCGGGGCTGTTTTCCCCGAGACGCTGCGCTGGATATTCCGCGATCAGGCCGAGGATCGCTAGGCCGGCACTCTGTTGCCACCAATAATTCCTGCACGCTCGTGCCATATTCATGACCGGAGCAGAGATGAGGCGTCTGCGCCAGGAGTCACGACTTCGACCTGTACCGCCCGTCCGAGGAGCACGACATGCTCCGGGACGCGATCCGTTCACTGGTGGAGGCGAAGATCGCGCCGTACGCCGCCGCGGTCGACGCGGAGGCCCGTTTCCCGCAGGAGGCGCTGGACGCGCTGGTCGCGAGCGACCTGCACGCGGTGCACGTGGCCGAGGAGTACGGCGGCGTGGGCGCCGACGCCCTCGCCAAGGTGATCGTGATCGCGGAAGTGGCGCGCGCCTGCGTCTCCTCGTCTCTCATCCCCGCGGTGAACAAGCTGGGCTCGTTCCCGGTGATCCTCTCGGGTTCCGAGGACCTGAAGAAGAAGTACCTGGCGCCGCTGGCCAAGGGCGACGCGATGTTCTCGTACGCCTCGTCTACCTGGCCTGCAGCCTCAGCTGATGGCGAAGGCGTTCGAGAAGGCCGGCTTACGACCTGGTGATCTCAGGCTTGGCCTCCACCGACGGCACCGTCGGCGTGGCGAGGCGGCATCGCCGTCGCGGCGCCCTCAGGCGGGCGGCGATCTTCTTGCCCTCCGCGGAGTCCATGGCCGCCGCCCGGCCGCGCCTGGTGTCGAGGCCGTACTAGGTGACCAGGTGCGTGCACATCGCGTGCAGCCAGTACAGCGTGCCGGCCACGCCTACAACGGACTCGTCGGCGTATGCCACCGGGGCTGTGGCCAGATGTTCCTTGACCTGGGTCTCGAAGCCTGCGACGCCGTCGTGGGCACGGGCCAGGACGGAGATGACGGTGCCGGTGGAGGTGGGCAGGCCGAACAGGGCGTCCATCGCCTCGGCCAGGCGTTTGGCCGACAGGTGCTGATAGGCCGACGAGTAGCAGATCGCGGCTCGTACCCGGCCCCGCACACGGTGGCGGCAGCGGCCTCCCCGGGAGCCGTCGCGGTGGTGGTGTGTCCGCAGCCGCACACCGCTCGGTGCAGCCGGCGCTCGGTCACCTCAGGTGCGATCTTCGGCAAGTCGAAGGGCTGGCGGGCCCGATAGCCCACGCTCATCACCCCGTCCAGGCCGGTCCCGCAGCATCCGCACGTGGCGTGATGGTGCTCAACGACTACGTCCGGATCGGCGACCTGCTCCAACTGCGGCGACCCCGGGTTCCGGCCGGACGTTGCTTATCGATTCGCGTCGACGAAGTCGAGCAATTGTCGGTTGAAGTCGTGCGCTTCGGTGACGTGCGGTGAGTGTCCGCTGCGCTCGAAGACCGTCAGTCGGCCATCGGGCACCTCAGCTGCGAACCACTCCATTCCTCCCACGTCGTAGTAGGGGCTGAGTCGCCCTGTCACTACCCAGGTGGGCACCGAGATGCGAGGCAGAACGTCGCGCCAGTCCGCAACGAGATGGTCCAGCCGCAACGGCGAGACCTTGTCGTGGTCGAACGTCTCCTCGGTCATTCCCATTGCGGCGCCCTCTGGCATCGGAGGCTCAAGTTCTGGCTGTCCCAGAACTGCGCGCATGTAGGCGATGTCGTAGACGTTGTCCCAGCCGAGGCCCTGGGCACCCCAGGACCAGTGCTCGTCATTGGTGAGCTTGGGAGACTGCTCGATGGCGACGAATCGTCTGACCGGCGCGACGCCCGAAATGGAAAACATGGCGAGCGAGGCGGACACGCCCATCGAGTGCGCCACGAGGGTGACGTCGTCCAAGTCGAGCAGGTCGATCAATTCTCGAAGATCCTGTCCGAGACGCACCATCCGAAGCCCGTGACTCGGCTTGTCCGACGCCCAGTGTCCCCGTTGATCGAGTGCCACGACCCGATGCCCGGCGGCGAGGAGGGCCTCTCGCTGGAACTCCCAGTGGCCGCGGAGACCGTCGTAACCGTGGACCAGCAGAAACGTGCTGCCGCCGCCCTCGTCGTCGTAGACGATCCGCACTCCGTCCGAGGTCGTCATCGTGAGGTCGGTGCCTGGCATGAAGGGTTCCTTTCGGGGTGAGTGCGCGAGGTTCCTGCCGCTTTCACGGCCGAACCCCTCACCGCACAACTATCTTCCGCGCCTCCATCCGCAACCACCTCCCCCAGTCGAGTTCCGAGCGCCTGGAGTAGGACAGCTGTAGGAACGGCACCGGCCTATCGGGAGCGGTGGCCGACGGTTGCGACAATTGTCGGAGCGCCGGTAAGGAACCTTCGTCACCGGGCGGTGGTCGGCGGGCGCCGTAGCATCGAACCTCAAAACATGCGTGCAGTTGTCAAGAAGGTTCCCGGCCGTGGATGCGAGTACGTCCTTGACCAGACGGAGGCTGAGCTCCGGCCGGGCGAGGTGAGGGTGGAGGTCGCCGCGGCCTCGGTGTGTGGCTCTGACGCTGCCTTCTTCGAGTCCGGTTTTGCCGGCGGCGATGTCGAGATGACGTTTCCGCGCACGATGGGCCACGAAGTCGGCGGCGTTGTGGTCGAACTCGGGCCGCACACGGCCGGAATTGCGGTTGGTACACCGGTCGCGGTCGAGACGCATCTGCACTGCGGCGAGTGCTTCAACTGCCTTGCAGGCGACGGGCACAACTGTGCCCGGCTGAAGTTGTTGGGCGTCACGGTAGATGGCGCGTTCGCCGAGCGATTCGTGGTCCCGGCACGAAGCTGCTTCATTCTCCCCGACGGGATCGATCCCAAGGTCGCCGCACTGCTGGAGTCCGCTGGAAGCGCCATGCACGGCGTGCTGCGATCGGGGGTCAATCCGGCTGGGGCATCTGTGCTCGTGACGGGAGCGGGTCCCATCGGCCTGGTGGCGGCACAGATCGCCTACGCCTTGGGAGCGCGTTCCGTGGTGGTCGTCGAGCCGAACGCCTACCGGCGCGCCATGGCTGAACGGGTGGGCGCCGTGGCCGTCGGCCCCGAGAGCGACCCGCGGGAGGTCGCTGACGGGATGACGCGCGTACGGGGAGGCTTCGACCTGGCGTTGGAATGCTCCGGCGCGAAGTCGGCGCTGGTCGGCGCTCTGGAAACGGTCCGCCGCGAGGCCACGGTTGTTGCGGTGGGCCTGGTGAAGGAGCAGTTCCCGCTCGATATCAGCAAGGTACTGATCTCCCATGGTGTGACCCTACGAGGCAGTTGGGGGCGGTCCATCTGGGACACCTGGCATCGGCTGGCCGCGTTGGTGGTCGCAGGGAAGGTCGACCTCGAGGACCTCATCACCCACCGGCTCCCACTCAGCGGCCTTCCGCAAGCTCTCGACCTCATGCGCGGCGAGGCGGGCAAAGTACTCCTGGACCCGTCGCTCCCGGACTGGGATCAGCCAGAACTCCATCTCGCCGCAAACGCATAGTCGTCGCCCGGCAGTTCGGGCCTATGGAGCAGAGGTGATCCAGGACTCCCACTCCGTCCTGCCTCTTGAAGGGAGTCATCCCCAAAGTGCAGGGCTGGGGGCCGGACGATTCTTTTTACCAACGACTCATTTCCCTGACGCGGTCAACGAGAGGAAAGCAATTGAACGAGAACCTCCGAAGCAAGTTCGCAAAGAACGAAACTGCGTACGGACTGTGGGTCACCTCTGAGTCAACAGCGGTCACGGAGGTGGCGGCGATCCTCGGTATCGATTGGCTCTGCATCGACATGGAGCACGGGTACTTGGACCACCGGTCGATCGCCGGACACCTGACAGCGGCTCGCGGCACGGGGATGACCGTCCTGGTACGTCCTCCCTCACATGACCTCGAGCCGATGAAGCGCGCCCTCGACCTCGGCGCACACGGGGTCATCCTTCCCTTGGTCAACAGCGCTGCGGAGCTTCGCGCCGCTTCCGACCACTTCTTTTACCCCCCACTCGGCCACCGCGGCATCGGTGGTGAGCGCTGCGTGAAGTGGGGGCTTGACCTTGAGTCCTACGTTCGTAGCGCCAACGAAGACCTGCTGCTGATTCCGATGATCGAAACTCAACGGGCATACGAGAACCTGGACGAGATCCTCGCGGCTGACAAGATCGAGGCCGTTTTCCTCGGACCCGGTGATATGTCCGCCAGCCGAGGTGCAGTCGGCGAATGGGAGGGGCCAGGAGTCGCTGAGATCAACCTCGACATCGTGCGCCGGGCTTCCCGGAGAGGAATCCGAACTGGCATCGTCGCTCGAAACACCGACGAAGCGATCACGCGCGTTGACCAAGGATTCGGCATGGTGTCGCTGGGTTCGGACATCGGTTTGATGATTCGGCAGATCGAGTCGATGAACGAGGCATTGGGGCGGAAGACGGTCGCTCACCGCTGGTTCTGATCAGTCGCCGTACCGGGGCTTGAGTGTTGTCGCGTGACGCCCAGTTCGTGACAATCTGTCAGCTCGGCGGTGCCCCGGAACGTGACAGGCACGGCTTCCAAGATCATGGGGTTCTCTACGCCCCGTGATCCGAGTCGAAGACCGTGCCTGCCGACGCATCGCTGATCCCGCCCGCCCTTGACCAACTCCGCGAGCATCCCGACGTCGTATCCGGGGTGTCCCGGGCCTGCTGGAGCGGCTGGAGCGGCTGGCCGAGGTGCCGGACCCGCGGGATCCGCGCGGGGTGGGCCACCGCCTCGCCGTCGTGCTCGCACTCACCGCGTGTGCCGTGCTCGCCGGGGGCGACCTCGCTGCAGGCGGTCAGCGAGTGGATCGCCGATGCCGCGGCACACGTCCTCGAACAGGTCGGCGTCCACCCCGATCCGCTTCTGCCCAGGCGGGTCCTGCCCGCCGAGGCAACGATCCGCTCCGGCTGCTGGCCCGGATCGACGGCGACGCCCTGGACCGAACCGTCGGATGCCGGCTCGCGGATCGCCGGTCCAAGATGACCGGGACCGCCTGGCTGCGCGGCCTGGCCGTGGACGGCAAGAGCCTGCGTGGCGCGGCCAGGGCGAAGGGCCGCAAGATCCACCTGCTCGCCGCGCTCCGGCACGCCACCGGCCTGGTCCTGGCCCAGCTGGATGTCGGCGAGAAGACGAATGAGGTCACCTGCTTCCAGCTGCTGCTGGACACCGGCGCCGACCTGGCAGGAACCGTCGTCACCAGCGACGCGATGCACACGCGGCGCGAGCACGCCGACTACCTCCTCAGTCGGCGGGCCCAGTACATCGTGATCGTCAAGGGCAAACCAGAAGGCGCTGTGCCGACAGCTCAAGTCCCTTCCCTGGAAAGACATCCCGCTTCGGGGACGCACCCGGGGCATCGGCCACGGCCGCTCGGAGATCCGCCGGATCAAGGTCGCCACCCTGAACAGCCTCCTCTTGCCCGGAGCCCGCCAGGCCGTCCAGATCAAGCGCCGGCGCACCGACCGCAAGGACGCGCAAGGCCACCGTGAAAACGGGTTGCACCGTCACCAGCCTGACCGCCGGGCAAGCCACCGCGACCCACCTCGCCGAACTCGTCCGCGACCACTGGAAGATCGAGGCCCCGCACCATGTCCGCGGCACCACCTTCGCCGAGGACGCCTCCCAGCTGCGGACCGGCACATTGGCCCCGCGCGATGGCCACCTGGCGCAACCTCGCCATCGGAGCCCTCCGCACGGCCGGAGCGAAGAACACCGCGGCCGACCGCCGCCCCAACGCCCGCGACCCTCGCCGCCCCCTCGCACTCCTCGGTCTCGGATGATCGCGAACCGGACGTCACGCGACTACGCCGAAGCCCTGACTACCGGGCCCGGCGGTGGGTGAGGCGCAACAGGCGTTCCTGGCCAAGCTCTTGGAGCAGAACACCCTCATGATGTCTGGTCCGTTCAGTGACGGCCGGAGGGTATGGCCGTCCTGCGCTGCGACTCTCTCGAAGAGGCACAGGACATCTATCGAGAAAGCCCCGTCGTCCGCTCCGGCGGTGCGACGCTGGACGTGCGCGAATGGAACGTGATGGTGTGACTCGACGCGGCGGTGATGCCGCGGGCGCTGCCCTGACGCGGGCAGCCGCGCGACGTCAGGGCAATATGGCCGGAAAGGATCAGCGCGTCAGTTCCAGTGTCCGCTGGACCATTTCCAGCGCCTGGTCCACATGGTCGGCCATGTACACGAAATCCGCGAAGACATGGTCGACATCCGTCTCGTCCCGCGTCCGCAGGACGATGTCCACGACATCCTCCACCGTCGACTCGGCCGACGGGCTGATCCGCAGCGCCGCACCGATGCTCGCCGGGTCTCGGCCCTGGTCCTCGGCCATCCGGCGCACCTGTTCCAGTGGCCCGCTCACTGCGCCCACCGGGTCGAACTTGAACCCGGGGTGCGGCGTCACCGCCGGCAGGATGCCGTCCGCCCGGCGGGCCGCCCTCCGCTGCGAGGCCGGCCCGAAAGCGGCCAGGTAGATGGGTGGCCGAGGACGCTGGACGGGCTTCGGCCCAATATAGGCAGCAGGGATGGAGTAGTGCGTGCCCTGGTGCTGCTCAATGGGATCGGTGGCTGACACCGTCTCCAACACGTCCAGGAACTCATCCAGCCGCGCGCCTCGTTCCCTCCAGGGCACACCCACGCCCTGATACTCCTCCGGTGACCAGCCGGTCCCGAAACCGGGGAGCAGCCGCCCCCGGCTCACCACGTCGATGCCGCTCAGCGACCGGGCCAGCAGCAGCGGCGAGTACCAGGGCGCGGTGAGCGTGCTTGTGCCCAGCAGCACCCGTTCGGTGGCGGTGGCCGCCACGGACATCGCCACGAACGGATCGAGCAGGGCGTTCATCTGCCACGGGATCGGAGTGCCCGGGCCCGCGTAACCCACGGTGGGATTCACCGAGGCCAGGACACGGTCACCGACCCACAGACTGGCCGCACCGAGTTCCTCGGCCTGCCGGGCGAAGCGCGCCACAAGGTCGAGTTGTTTGGCCATCGCGCCGTACTGGGGGAGTGAAAAACCTATGTTCATGCGTACTCCCGTAAGGAAGGGGTCGAAGAGGTCAACAAGGAAAGATGACACTTCAACTAGCCTGGCATGCAAGCCCTTTCACTGGTTGGCGCGCCCTCCGGGAGTGGCTTTCGGCCAACGCTCGGCGAGGATCGTCCGGCCGGGCGTTTTGGGGAGCTCGGCCGCCACCTCCAGGTGTGGTCGAGATCGGTCCGCTGGGTCGGGGCTTCTGGCCCGCTGGCCGGGAGTGGGCGACGCGGACCCGCCAAGGAGAGTTCCGGCTGATCGGGAGGCTGCCGTGAGCTATCCATATCCGCCAGAGACGGTGCGTCCCGTTGAGGAGTAGGACGGAACTGAAGGTCAAGGGCGTCATGCTGTTGCCGTCCTCACCCTGGAGCGGCACCCCTGAAAAGGCTCAATAACTCCGAAGACGCCGATTGCCGGCTCTGCCGGCTCAGAATCCGTCGATCACGGTGCGGGCGTGGAGCATCTCGGGAGGTCCAGCGAGGAAGGGTGCAACGGCTTCGGAGAGCTTGGCGAACGCCTCGGTCTTCATGAACACCTCGGTGTGGTGCTCCAGCGACTGCCAATGGATGCACAGGAGGGCAACTCCCTCCTTGTCGACGGCCCGGAGCAGCTTCACGTCCAGGCAGCCCTCGGCCTCCTGGAGAAGGGGCAAATGTGACCGGAGGGCGGATTCGAACTCATCCTGGTCGCCCTCGGCAACCGCCAGCTGAGTAACTTCCCAAACAGTCATTTCCTGCCTCCTGAGTCAATATTTCGCTCGAATTTGAAGTCGTGGATGCGAACGCCAGTGTGCGTCGAACTTGCTCGGGTTGGATTCGCAAGCCGTACTGATAAGTGTCTATCAGAGTGTTTCTTGGAGGGCAAGTGACTGGCATGCAGGGGCAGGTAGGGCGATATTCTGGGCCGGATCGCGAGGTCTGAGTCCGGGTGGCGAAAAGTGGATAGCGCGCGTCGCAATCCGACTGGTCGCCAGGGTTCGTCTGTCCTAACCTCGACATAGTGATAACCATCTATCACTTGCCTGTCGCCCTCAGAGGTGTAGACGGGCTGTGATCGGCGGTCCGGCCGTGCGGGGTTCCAGCTGCGCGGCGTGAACGTTGCGTCCGCAGAGCCGAGCACGTCGGACAGAGTTCAACGCGAAAGGTCGAGGATCATGACCATCTCCCAGGAGACGACCACAGAAGCCGCAGTGCGTGAGCGGGCCCGCAAGAAGGCGGCTTCGCTGACCTACTCCACCGGCTTCGGCAACGAGCACAGCAGTGAGGCCCTGGTCGGTGCGCTGCCCGTGGGGCGCAACAATCCCCAGCGCCCCGCCTATGGCCTGTACGCCGAGCAGCTTTCCGAGACGGCGTTCGCCGAGCCGCGGCAGAACACCCGCCGCACCTGGCTGTACCGCATCCGCCCGTCGGTCGCGAGCCCGCGGTTCGAGCGCACCGACCACCCGACGCTGCTCACGCCGCCTTTCAGGACTCCCGTCGAGCCGAACCTCAAGGCCTGGGAGCCCAGGCCCGCTCCGGCCGCGGGCACCGACTTCGTCTCCGGTCTGTGGACCCTGGGAGGCAACGGTGACCCCGGCGAGCGTGCCGGCATGGCCATTCACTTCTACAGCGCCGACACCTCGATGACCGACCGGGTGTTCCGCAACGCCGACGGCGAACTGCTGATCGTGCCCGAGCTGGGAGGCCTGCTCATCCACACGGAGCTCGGCCTGCTGGCCGTGGAGCCGGGTGAGCTCGCCCTGATCCCGCGGTCGATGGCGTTCCGGGTCGAGATCCTGGGCGCGGCCGAGGGCCAGGACGGGTCCGGGTTCGTCCGTGGGTGGGTGTTCGAGAACTTCGGTGCGGCGTTCTCCCTTCCGGAGCTCGGCTATATCGGCACGAACGGCATGGCCAACCCGCGAGACTTCCGGGTCCCGGCCGCCGCCTACGACGACTCCGCGCGGCCGGTCGAGGTGGTCCACAAGGTGGCCGGGAGCCTGTGGAAGGCGACGTACGACCACTCACCGCTGGATGTGGTCGCTTGGCACGGCAGCAGCGTCCCCTACGTCTACAACATGCGCCACTTCCAGGTCATGGGCAGTACCAACTTCGACCACCCGGATCCCTCGCGATTCACGGCGCTCACGTCGACAACCGCCTCGCTCGGCCTGAACAACATCGATTTCGGCATCGTCCCTCCGGAGTGGTCCGTCCAGGAGGACACCTTCCGCCCGCAGTGGTTCCACCGCAACGTGAGCACCGAGTTCGTCGCTGTCGTCCAGGAATATGCGCAGGCCGGCGGTTTCCGGCGAGGCATTTCGGGCCTGACCAACATGCTGACCCCGCACGGATCGGGAGCAGACATCTGGACGGCCGCCACCAACGACGACCTCGCGTCCCCGTTCAAGGGCGACGGACTGATCGTCGTTGTTGAAACGCTGCGGCCGATCTACCTCACCGATCAGGCCGCCCAGGCAGTCGCCGACCTCGACGACGAAACGCTGAGCGGTAACAACACGCTGCAGAGCAACTTTCGCTACTGAGCATTCTCATCACGGCAGCGGCGCTCCGGACGCGGCCCCGGCGGGCGTTTACTCCCGGGGCGATGCCCGGCCAGGAAGGTGACGGCGTCCGGGCCCGCGACCGGCGGGTCTGCCGGCCTGTCAAGCGCGTCCAGTAACGGAAGGTGAAGTGCAGTGAGTTCGTACCGTGTGGGCCTGCTGGTGCCCAGTTCCAATACGACGATGGAGACCGAGGTCCCCGAGGTGCTGCGGCGCGTCGCCGCGCGCACCCGTGATCGGTTCACGTTCCACTCCAACCGGATGCGGATGAAGACGGTCAGCGCGGAGGAACTCGCCGCGATGAACGCCGATGCCGACCGGGCGGCGGTCGAGCTGGCCGACGCGGCGGTGGATGTGATGGCGTACGCGTGTCTGGTCGCCATCATGTCCCAGGGCCGGGGTGCGCACCGTGAGATCGAGGAGCGGCTGACCAAGACGGCGAAGGACGCGGGTGCCCCCGTGGATGTCGTCTCCAGCGCGGGTGCGCTGGTGGCCGGGCTGCATCACTTGGGCGCCCGCAAGGTCTCCATCGTCACGCCGTACATGAAGCCGCTGACGGCGCTGGTGGCCGACTACATCGAGGCCGAGGGGGTCGAGGTGCAGGACGCCATCAGCCTGGAGGTGGACGACAACCTCGCCGTCGGCCGCCTGGACCAGACCCGGCTGCCGGAGATCGCGGGCCGGCTCGACACCCGCGGGGTGGACGCGGTGGTGCTCAGCGCCTGCGTGCAGATGCCGTCTCTGCAGGCCATCCCCGCCGCGGAGAATGCCGTCGACCTGCCAGTCGTCACCGCAGCCACCGCCACCTCTTGGCAGCTACTGAACTCACTCGGCGCCTACAATCCGGCCCCCGGTGCAGGCGCACTGTTCCGCGGCTGAGGTCGGGATGACACCGGTGGCGCGAACCGTACTTCGGCACTGGCACCTTCTCCGTCGCACCGCGGACTACGACAAGTTCCTGTTCCTCCACAACGGCACGTTCAGGCCGGGCGACCGCATCGGCATGGAGGACGTAGGAGTGGACGCCGTGCGGCCTTCGCCCCGCATGTCGCGCGCCAAGGCCGCGAAGGGTCAGGGAAAGCAGCACCGGCCGAGCTGGACAACGTAATGAAAAGGACGAAAAGTGACTGAAGAGAAGCGAATCAGCGCCACGGCCATCGGCGTCATCGATTTCCCTGCGCTGCCGGCCGGGACCGAGACGACGCTCATCCCGGTGGCCGCCGACGACGATGCGGGCTCCCGTGGCGTCCTCTACGCCCGGGGCGGTGAGCGGACGGTGGTCATCACCGCGCACCCCCGTGGCGACATGACCCGGCACTATGCCGCTCCGGCGGTCCTGGAGGCCGGGTACGCCTTCTACGTCCACTCGCCGCGGAGCCTGAACAACGACGTCGACATCGAACACGAGCGGCTGCTGCTCGATCTCGCGGCAGGGCTGAAGCACCTGAAGGACGAGCGTGGCTACGAGAAGATCGTGCTGCTCGGCAACAGCGGTGGCGGATCGCTGCTGACGTTCTACCAGCAGCAGGCGACCACGCCCTCGCCGGGGAGGCTGACGGATACCGCGTCCGGGGACCCGCTGGACCTCAACGCGGTGGAGATGCCCAAGGCTGACGGCGTCGTCCTGCTCGCCGCGCACCCCGGCCAGGGTTCTTTCATGCTCACCTCCATCGACCCGTCGGTGATCGACGAGGACGACCCGCTGCTGGTGGACCCGGAACTGGACATGTACAACCCGGCTAACGGTTACCGCCCGCTCCCGGAGGGGAGCAAGTACTCCGCGGACTTCCTCGAGCCCTACCGAGCGGCGCAGCATGCCCGGGTGGCCCGGCTGGACGCCCGCGCCCACGCGCTGATCGCCGAGCAGAACCGCTACAAGCAACAGATGCAGGAGCCGGGCTTCGCGGACCTCCCGCTGGAGGAGCAGCACTACATCACCCGGCGCGCGCTGGTCGGCCAGTACATGGTCGTGCACCGGACCGAGGCCGACCCGGCGTTCACGGACCTGAGCCTGCACGCGTGGAAGTCCACCCGCAAGCCCGGCTCGATCCTCGGTGCCCGCCCGGACCAGGTCAACTACGCGGCCTCCGGGTTCGGTCGGCTCGTCACGCCGCGCGCGTGGCTGAGCACCTGGTCGGGGCTGTCGACCCGGGCCAGGCTCGCGGAGAACCTGAAATCGGTCCACGAGCCGCTGCTCATGATCAACTACACAGCTGACAGCCTCTGCTTCCCCGACGACAACAAGGCACAGTTCGACGCCACCCCGGCCGAGGACAAGACCATGGACTTCGTGGACGCCGACCACTTCACCACCGATCTCGCGAAGCGGGCAGAGGCTCTCCAGCTCGTCGTCGACTGGCTCGCCCCGCGCTTTCCCGCGGCGAGCAACGCATGAGCGATTCCTCCGTCGGGTGCGGGCGCCTGCGGCCGCACCCGACGGAGGGGCAGAGCCACCACCACTGACTCGGCGGACCCAGGAATCAGAGACCGACGTGAAGCACTTCGCCGTGACGCTCACCTTCGTCAAGGGAGCCCCGGGCCCGGGGGTGGGCAAGGCTCAGGGGGCGTGGCTGACCAAGCTGTACGAGCAGAACACCCTCACGCTCTCGGGCGGATTCGCCGATGGCGGCGGTGACATGGCCGTCCTGCGCGGCGACACCCTCGAAGCAGTGCAGGACCTGTACCGGGACAGCCCCATCGTCCGTGACGGCGGCGCGGCATTCGTAGTGCGCGAGTGGAACATCGTGTTCGGGGTGGTACAGGGCTGACCGCGACGTTGCGTGACGGCTTGTAAGCCCGTGGGGTGGGCCGTCTCTGTTCGCCCGGTGCAGCGAGGCAGAATGGTATCCATTTTTCGGGAATTTTCACGGTGAGGGGCTGTTGATGTCTACTGACGTCGATCTCGACATTGCCCAGGGTGATTGCGTGGACCAGCTTTCGGATGAGGTACAGGGCGAGTTTCAGACTGCGTCGGCCTCGGACGCCGACGAAGCCGCTGTGATTCTGAGCAGCGCGTACATCGATAGCACTGTCACAGCACCCCAGCGCGCTGGGATGCGGATGCGCCTGCGGAGTTTGGACTTTTCGGCGGTCAAGCTCGTCGATTTTTCGATCACTGCGTCGACGGTCATCGGCCAGCCGGCGTCGTTCTACGTGTTGCCGACGGTGTTGGCGGGGCGGGCAAATCTGACGATCGGCGATGCCATGAGGCAGGTGCCGCAGGTGTGGGGGATGGTGAATCCGCCCGGCAGGCCAGTGCGAACCGAGTTCAGCGCCAGCTCCTGCAAAATGCTCACGGTCGTGCTCGATGCGGTCGCGCTTGAGAATGAACTCTCGGTCATGCTCGGCCACATTGTGACGTCACCGATCAAGTTCCGTGCGGACTTCCCGCCTTCGCAACGTTCCGGCGGCCACTTCCTGCACGCCTTGGAGCTTCTGCGATCGCAGCCCGTGGCACTGGCGGCGATGGCGGAGAACCCGGTGATGGCACGACACCTGAGCGGTGTGCTGATGGCAGGCGTCCTCCTGGAATTCCCGCACAACTTCTCGGAGGCACTGGCTCGTCCAGCCGGATTTCAAGGACCACGGTCCATCAGAGCCGTTATCGAGGGGATCGAGGCCGACCCGCTCAGGTTCACCAGAGTCAGCGATCTCGCCGTGCTGGCCAACCTGAGCGTACGCGCACTCGAGAACGGCTTCCGCTCGCATCTCGGCACCTCGCCGATGCACTACGTGCGGGGTGTGCGTATGGCACGTGTCCACGAGGAGCTCACGCGGAGCGACCCGGACGAGGTGACGGCCACCACGATCGCTCACCGTTGGGGCTTCAGTCACTACGCCCGTTTCACGGCCGAATACCGCGCGCGCTACGGATGCTCGCCGGCTCAGACGTTGCGATCGAGGTAGCAACCCGCCGAACCGGGGTGCCGGTCGTGCAGCGGGGTGTGGCCGGGGCGGGTTGCCTCGACTGCTTCCGCGCTACGCGGCGAACCCCGCGCGGCGGTTGGATTCACGTATACGGCTTTGCCGCGACTGTCCCTGGCGACCCAGCGCACCTGCTGTCGTGCCTCAGACCATGGGGCCGTCCAGTGTTACTCCCCGAGTCCTTCGGCCTGGGGATCGCCCCCCCCGAGGGCCTGAAGCCGATCGACGTGGTCGCAGAGATGATGACGGCGCCGGCGTACCCAGGCACCGGATCACGACAGGAGAGACCATATGCAGGACACCCGAAAGTTGTTCTCCGTGGAGAAGGTCGCCGAGCTCTTCGCCGCGACCGACCGCTTCGATGTAGCGGTCACCTCCGAATTCTTCCACGACGACATCGAGATCGTCCTGGGCAACAACGAACCGGTGCGCGGGAAGGCCGGCCACGCGAGGCTGTCCGCTCAGGTCAAGAACCTGCTGAAAGGCATACGTCACGAGATCCATGACGTGTGGCAGGCCGCCGGGGACGACCAGACCATCATCGCGGCGATGACAGTCCACTACACACGGCTCGATGACAACGTAGTAAGCGTCCCGTGTTCCAACATTTTCCGGCTGGAAGACGGCCTCATACGCCACTACCAGGTCTACGTGGACATGGCGCCGGTCTTCGCTTAGGTCTCCCGGATTGCGGGACGGTCTCGAATTCGGGGGCCGCGGCGCCCTTCTCACCTACCGCGCCGAAAGGGGTCGACGACGGCTTCAGCCGGTGGAAGCGGCTCGGCTGGCGTCAGCGTCAGTGACTCCAGCACCAGCGTCAGATAACGCCTCCATCCCTCACTGTCCTGACGGAATGTCGGCACGACGGCCAGCAGCATGCAGAGGATCCGGAACGTGTCCTTCTCCGGGTCGATATCGGCTCGCAGCAGACCCTGCTTCTGCGCTCTGCAGATCATGCGGTTCAGCGGGTCGAGAAACGTCGACTGGATGATTTCCAGAGTGATCCCCGCCGGGAAGGAAAATCCGCTTTGGCTTGCCGAACTCAAACCCGCTTCGAAGGCAATGCGGACCCCTTCTCGAGGGTCTGGTTCGCGTTCTGCCCTGGCCATGGCCGGAGCCATATCGGTCTCAAAAATGTCCATTACGACCCCGCGAAGCAGGTCGTCTCGCGTGGGGAAGCGCCGATAAAGAGTCGCTACCCCGAGGCCTGCCGCCCGGGCGACATCATCCGCAGATGCCTGGGGGTTCTCCCGGAATACCGCACGGCCGGCGTCAAGAACGCGCCGGATATTCCGGGCCGCGTCACCACGCAACGAAGGGCGACTGGCATCAGAGGTATTCGTCTTATTCTCTTCCCTGGGCATGTTCGCCAGGCTAGCAGAATCGAGGGGACGCCGCGTCTGCCCCCCTCTTAAGTGTGACCCTTGCCCAACGCGGTCTCCCCGTGCTCCGGACTGATCTTCAAGCAGGCGCACTGCAACCAATGATAAACTATTAGTTGCTCATCGGTCACGCAATTGCCACGGTGGTCGATAGTTTCTAAAAGGTCCGACTGATTCGCGCGGATGGAATAGTGAGCGGATCGCATTCCACGGCTTCGGAGCCGTCGGCGGGAGAGCTAAGTGACCGCCCCTTCGTGGGCCTGGAGTATCGGGCGTCTTCCCGATCACGCAATGCCCCTGTCGACGCCACAGCCTTGAAAAAGGCCACGGCGCTGGCGGCGGGCGCCGAGCCCGCCGTCTGTGCCGTAGAAGCCGCCTCACGTGCCGATGTCGCCGACGCCTACCCACCACGAACAGGCTCGGGTTGTTGTGCCCGACTGGCCGCACCATGGACGCAGGCGAAGCCAAGCGGGCCGGGCTGGTCCCCCGTGTCGTCCCAGCCGACGAGCTGATCGCCGAGGCATTGGCGGTCGCGGGTCGCGGAGGCCGTGGCGGGAATGTCGTTGCCGGTGGCCACGATGGCCGAGTCAGGAGTGGGTCGATGCCATGGGCAGCCCCGGTCGCACGTAGCGGTGAGTCGCGATCCCGATTCGGCCCGGCTCTTATCGCCCTTAGAACGGCTAACACAATGATCCGAGTTGTCGGTGGGTGATGAGGCAGCAGGCGAGTTTGAGGAACGCTTCGTGGATGTCGGCCCTGCGTTCC
>NZ_JBIAQP010000027.1:0-123247 GCF_042889145.1 Streptomyces sp. NPDC002680 | reverse complement strand
CCACGGCGACATCCCCACACCAGACGGAACGCTCAACTCCCGCCCTGGACGCGGCCGTCAGCGCCGATCCACCTCTTTGTGTTAGCCGTTGTAAGCCCCCGCCGGTGCCCGGGGGCGGGTCGTTCACTCGTAGATGGCCGGCACATGGAGCCTGTCCCACGACTGCCGTCCGGGAATTCCGTCCGCGTCCGCGCCAGAGAATCCGAGCTTGCGCTGCCACTTGGCATAGGATTTCTGGTCCGCCTCGCTCCATTGGTAGTCGGGTCCGCCGGAGTACGCCGAGCAGTCCTCATCGATGAGGCGATAGCCCATGGCCTCGATGATCGGGCTGCTCACGGACGACTGGAAGAAGTCCTTGCCCGGGAAAGGCTCATACTCGCCGTCGGGCTCTTCGGTCGGTTGGGCCACGCGGACCCGTTGTCCCGGGTGTATGAGATTCGGATTGGTGATCTGGGGGTTCCATTCCCTGATCTGAGCCAGCGTCACATGGAACCGGTCTGCGATTGCGGAGAGCGTATCGCCCTCCCTGACCACATAGAACTCGGTTGTCTTCATACGGCCATTCTAGAGCGGGGCCGAGAACAGTGCGACAGGGAACAGTCACGTGCAATTCGAATGTCGGCGAACGCGGTCCGTTGAACATTCTTAAATTGAATACGGAACTCTTCCACCGCCCAGTCGAGTTGCGGGCCGTCCCGTGCGGGGCAACGGTTGAAGCAGCCCCGGCAACCGCCTTGAACCATCTGCCATCTTTACGTGGGAGGTCGAACCGCAGTGAGAAGGTACGTTTCACACACCAGAACCGCATTGGCTCTCGCCGCGGCCGGTGTTCTCTCGGCCGCCCTCGTCCCCGCCACCGCGTCGCAGGCCACGGCTGTCTCGGAGTGCGACAACGCTGCGGCCTACTACGACCAGAGCCCAGGGGGAGGCACCGGCACCCTAGGGACACGGCAGGCCCTGGTCTGCCTCATCAACGCCGAACGCGCGCGGTACGGGCTGCCGGCGCTCACGTACAACCAGTCCTTGACGGACGCGGCGTATCAGCACGCCGACCAGGCGGTGCGCCTGAAATGGTGGGGGCCCGGCAAGGACTCGCACACCAACCCTCGGACGGGCTCGACACCACAGAGTCGTATCAAGGCCGCGGGCTACTGCCCGAACCCTCGGTCCTGGAAGGTCAGCGAGATCACCTACACCGGTTGGGGCGGCCGGGGCACACCACGGGCGGCCGTCAACTGGTGGGTGAACGTCAGTACATGGGGGCACCGCCAGATCGTCCTCGACCCCTCGCTGAGGGAGATCGGGCGCTGGGGCCTGGGAAGCGCCGCCGACCCTGCCGGCGCCGGTGCGAGCGGAGCGGGAACGTACGTCGTGACGTTCGGAAGCTGCCAGCCGGCCTGACGCCGGAAGGGTGTGTGTGGGCTCGCTGCTCGTTTGTGCGTCGCAAAGGGCGCCTGACGGGAATCCTCCCTGTTCAGGCGCCCTTTTTCTTCCGAGCTGCCACCGGGGCGTGCTGACCGTGGCCGTCGCGGGCGCAGAGGTCAGGACACCGTGAATCCGTCGAACGTGGCGATGCCCCGTGTGCCGGTCCAGCCGTTGGCCGCGGTCATGAAGACTCCGACGTCCTGTGTGGCGGCCGAGCCTCCCGGCGTGGCCGTGCCCACTGTCGTCCAGGTGACGCCGTCCGTGCTGGCTTGCCCGGTGTAGGAGGCGCCGGACCTGGTCAGTCGCAGCCGCACCGGCGTGGTGAAGGAGCCCGACAGCACGATCGAGTCGAAGCGGCCGTCGCCGTCGGCGTCCCAGCTCAGTGCACAGCCGTTGGACGGTGTGACCGCCAGGTTCACATAGCCCGTGTTCCCCTGAGTGCTCAGGTCGTTGCGGACGACGAGGCCCGCCCGTGCCCAGCCCCCGGTCGCGTCCTGGGACGCGACCCTCACTTCGGCCACGGTTCCGTCGCCGTACACGCCCGCCCGGTACACCGCCCCGAACTCGTTGGTGGCGCCCCACAGGTCGGCTCCGGCGCCCTCGACGGCGATCTCGTCGCCCGCCTGGCCGAACACGGCGTCGTTGTAGGAGACCGTGCGGTACGGGTCGCCGACCCCGGCCGCGGCCACCAGCCGCACCGGCGCGACCGCCCTCCCGCCGCCCGCGTACGTCGCCGCCGCGACGACCCGGCCGACCAGTTGCGTCGGTTCACCCGCCAGCGAGACCTCGAAGCGAGCGGTGAACGTCTCGCCGGACGCCACCGACGCGGTGCTCGCCGGATCGAGCGGCTTCGCCGCCATGCCCTCGGGGGTGGTGAGGGAGAGGGTCACGTCGCGGGCCGCCGCGAAGCCGTTCTTGTTGGTGAAGGTGACCGTCACCGTCGCCGGCGTACCCTCGGCCACCGCGCCGCGGTCGGCTCCCGCGGTGAGGGCCGCCTGATGGGGAGTGGCGGCGAGCAGGTCGCGCACGCGGCGGGCCAGGGCGTACGGGGAGCCGTGGGGTTCGGTCGGGTGGGTCTCGTGGGCATGCGCCCAGCGGTCCTCCAGGGCGAACCAGTCGATCATCGCCGGGTCCTTGCCGGCGGTCAGCGCGGCGAAGTACGTCTTCCAGCGGGTGCGGTACAGGCCGCCCACCAGCCCGGCCCACTCCCGGTTCGCGTAGTCGTGCAGGCCCTCTTCGCTGCTGGCGCGTCCGCCCCAGGTGGTGAGGAGGGAGCGGACGTCGTACTCCAGACGGTCCTTCTCGGCTCGGTCGGCGCCCCAGGAGCGTGTGTCGGCGAGCCATCGCCCGAGCAGATGCGGGCCGGAGGCCGCCAACAGGTCGTCGAGGAGGTCCATCCAGTCCAGCCAGGTCCTGGTCAGCCTGCCGAACAGGGCCTTCTCCCCGGCCTCGTGCGCGGCCTTGATCTGCGGCAGCAGGACACGGCTGCGGTTGGACAGGACCTGCCGGGTCACGTCGACGACGTCGTACCGATAGGCCGAGCTGTCCCTCAACTCCGCGCGCACGGCGAGAAGTTCGGTGAGCGCGGTGTCGAAGGCCGTGGTGTCGTAGCGGTCCTTCGCCGGGCCCCAGGCGGCGGCCTTGTCCGCCGTCAGGCTCGGACGGGCGCCGAACAGGCCGTCGGGTGCCTCGCTCCAGGAGTCCGCGCGGGACATGTTGTACGCGGTGTCGCGGATCGTCTGCCAGGCCGCGGCGGCGTGCCGGTCGGGGCCGCCGTAGCGGGAGATGGCGTACGCGGCGAACCAGTCGTCCAGGTCGATGGTGCCGGGCGTCCAGGCCAGGTCGGTGAGGAGGGCGAGGGCGGGTGCGTTGTTGTCGGCGGCCTCCGGCATCGCCGCGATACCGGCGAGCGAACTGCCCTCCCTGTCACGCCACTTGGGGTACTGCTCCACCCAGTCCGGGGCGTTGGCGCCCATCGGCGTGTGGCCGCCGAAATTCCAGATGCTGCCGAAGGCGTACGGGGTGCCGTCCCAGTCGCTCTCCCGGTCGGTGACGGTGGTGTAGCGGTCCGACAGACCGTCCACGATCAGCATCCGGCTCTTGTCGACACCGTCGAGCAGCGCCCTGGACGGGTTGGTCTGCCAGCCGAGGATCGCCCAGACGGCCCCCGGGTGGGCCTTCTGCAGCGCCGTCTCGACGGCCTTCGCGGCCTCGCCCACCGGCACGTCACCGGGGTTGCCGCCCTCGTGCAGCAGGTCCATCTTGTACATCGTGCTGTCGCCGAACCGCTCCCTCTGGGCCCGGTAGAAGGCGGCGGCCACGTCGTCGAAGGCCATGGTGCGCGGGTCGAGCCAGTCGGGGCGTTTGAAGGCGCCCCAGGTGCCCTGCGCCACCACCGCCGCGTCCCCGCCGTGGTGGGCGGGGAAGTCGTCCGGGACGGTGCCGTAGTAGCCCGGCAGGACCGGCGTCATGCCCAGGTCGCGTATCCGGTCGACGATCTTCTCGGCGAGGGCGGCACGGCGCTCGATGAGCTGTCGGGAGACCGGCCCGCCGAAACCCGACATGTTCTGCAGCAGCCACCAGGGCTGGTGGGCGGGGGCCGGGATCCAGGCGCGCAGCGCGGCGTCGGAGTAGCCGAAGCGGCGGAAGGTGTCGTAGTACACCGCGTCGCCGCCGATGTAGACGAGGACCCGGTTGACGCCGTGCACGGCCAGCACGTCCAGCTCGTGCTGCCAGGCGTCCCAGTCGCGGTAGGCGCCGGTGTAGCCCTCGTTGGTGTCGTTGAAGGCGAACCGGTGCGGCACGTCGGCCGTTCCCGTGATCGCCTCGGCGGGCGCGGGGAGGACGCGCGGCAGGTTCAGCTGCTCGCCGGTCCAGGAGACGGAGGCGTGCGCGGTCCGCCGCAGGTAGGTGTGGAGGCCGGTGAGCAGCACGGCGGGGCTGGTGCCCTCCACCGTGATGTGCCCGGCCCGGCCGGTGACCCGGAAGCGGTCGGTGTCGTCGTCGACGGCCAGCAGGGTGAGCTGCCGGTGGTGGTCGGGAAGCAGGCGCTTCAGCGCGGCTACGGCGGGAGCGGTGTCGAACGGGGCGCCGCCGGCCGCGTACGCGCCCTGCGGGCGGGTCAGCAGCGCGGCGCCGCCCAGCGCGACCGTACCCGTGAGGATCCGTCTGCGGGTGACACCTGTGACACCTGTGACGCCGATGATGCCGAGGTCGCCTCGGTTGTCGTGCATGAACGTCCTTCCGGGAGAGCTCAGTTGCTCGTCGTGATCGTCAGGGCGAAGATGTGCAGGGCGGGGACGCCCGACTGGAGGCCGTCGCTGACCTTCGGAAGGACCAGGGAGCGCAGCTCCTTGCCGGCCGCCAGATCGACACCGAAGGTGAACAGGCTGACGGGGGTGTCGTCCCGGCCGGTGGTGATGTGGCGGTAGGGCACCACCACCGCGGCGGCGGGATTCGTCCCGTACCAGTCGGGGACGGCGACGGAGAACGCCTGCTCGGTGCCGTCGGCGTAGACGACCTTGCCGTCTCCCTTGCCCTCGCCCCAGGTGCTGGTACCGAGGAAGGACAGCCGGGAACCGGAACCGGACAGCAACACGCTCTGGCCGGAGGAGACGACGTTGTCCTTGCTCCCGGGCCGGGTGTCCGGCCAGGTGAAGGGCACCCTGTCGTAGGTGACCGTGGCACCCGGGGTCAACCCCACCGACGCCAGTGCCTCGGCGGACAGACTTGAGTTCGAGCCGTCGATGTTCGCGACGGTGAGGGCGTCGTCGGAGGCGATCCCCGCGTTGTCGAAGGCTCCGGGCAGTGAGCGGTACGGCAGCAGGACGGAGGAGCCGGCGCGGGTGCAGTCGGAGCCGTGGCGGTGCACGTCGAAGAGAGCGTGCGCGGTGAACACGATCCTGCCCTCGGCGTCGTCGGCGAGCCGGGTCCGCCAGGTGCGGGTCACCGACCGACCGGGCGCGAGGCTGCCCAGACTGTCCGGTTCCGCCGTGTCGTCCACGGCGAGGTACAGCACGGTGCCGCGCAGCGCGATCCCGGTGGTGTTGGTGAGCGTGGCCGTCAGGGTCACCGCCTGGCCCGCGTCGGGGGCGGGCGGGGTGACCGTGAGCGAGACGGTCGGCGGGAGGAAGTCCTCCTCGGGACGGTAGGCGTTCATGATTCCCCCACGGTGAAGTGGTCGAACACGGCCCGGACCGTCGTGCCCGGGTAGTTGAGGTTCACGGCGCTCGCCACCACGCCGGCGTCCAGGGCGCCGCTCGCCGAGGGCACGGTCACGCTCGCGATCTCGTTCCAGGCGAGGCCGTTGTTGGTGCTGCTGTACGCGGTGCAGGTGGTGCCGGAGCGGACCAGGCGCAGCCAGGCGGGGTGGGTGGAGGAGCCGCCGCCGGCCCAGGTGTCGAGGTGTCCGTCGCCGTCGCTGTCGGTCATGAACTCCACGCCGAACGACTTCGACATGGTGAGCACGGCGTAGCCGCCCTTCTCCGGCGCGGTCAGGTCGTTCGCGACGGCGATCCCGTACTTGGCGGAGGGGTTGTCGCTCCCGGTGAGGCCGACCGTCTTGACCTGCACCACGCTCGATGCGGCGGCGGAGCCGGGAAGGAGGATGCCGCCCTTCTCGTCACGGCCGCCGGACAGGTCACCGCCGCCCGCCCAGACCACCAACTGGCTGCCGTACTGGCCGAACCGGGCGTCGTCGGTGGTGGCGAACGTCCGGTACGGGTCCCGCACCCCGTTCGGCTCGTAGGGCACGCTGACGGTCTTCGCGGCCCGCGCGCAGTCGGCGCTGCGTCCGTCCACGTCGAACAGGACGTGCGCGGTGAACGCGACGTCCCCGGCGACGTCGCCCGGCATCGACGTGCGCCAACTGCGGGTGACCTTCGCGCCGCGGCGAAGATCACCGAGCGGGATGGTGCGGGCGGCGGTCGCCGCGCCAGGGTCCACCAGGTACAGGACGGCGCCGCGCAGCGGGAACGGGCAGTCGTTGACGAGGGCGGCGGTGGCGGTGACCGCGTCACCGGCCGCCGGTTCGGCGGGTTCGGTGGTGACGGTGAGGGTGGGGCCGAGGGCGTCCGTACGGGTGCTCACGTTGTTCACCGTCGCTCCCAGTCGACGGTGAACGTGTTGGCGAGTTCGCTGGGCAGCGTCTCCGGGACGCTGATGTGGACCTTGCCGTCGGAACGCGTCCATTTCAGCGGTCTGTCGTGGCCGAGCAGCCGGATCCGCGAGGTCGCGGAGAGGGGGATGTCCGCGGGCACGGAGAGGGTGCCGCTGGGGGCGCCCAGCACGATGATGTTGAACTTGCCCGGGGTGACGGTGTACCGGATGCCGAGGGCGCTGCCCTCTTCCTCCGCCCGCACCCAGGGCGTCGAGCCGTAGATCGCGGGCCCGTTGACGCCCAGCCAGGCACCGATGTCCCGCAGCCTCCGCTGCATGACGTCCGGGATCGTGCCGTCCGGCTTCGGACCGATGTTCAGCAGCAGATTGCCGTTCTTGCTGGTGACGTCGGCGAGCAGGTGGACGAGGAACTCGGAGGTCTTGTAGTCCTCCTCGACCTCGAACTTGTTGTAGCCCCAGGAGTAGCCCATCGTGATGCAGCACTCCCACTTCTGGGGGTCCATCGTGGGGTTGGTGCGCTGTTCGTATGTCGCGAAGTCGAAGTGGGTGTCGAAGCGGTCGTTGACCACGACCCCCTTCGGCCTTCTGCGGTTCTTGGCCTGGTTGTAGTAGTGGGAGAGAGGCTCCTCGCTGCGCCACGGCGGTTCGCCGGTCGGCCGGAACCACTGGCCGTCCGCCCACAGCAGTTCCGGGTCGTAGCGGTCGATGATCTCGTACAACTGCTTCAGCTCGTAGTCCCCGATGTAGTCGTCGACCGGCCTGTAGCCGGTCATCGGGACCTCTTCACCGGTGTAGAAGTTCTTCATCGGCCGGCCGGTCGACGGGTTGAAGAACTCGCCGAGCGAGTAGTAGAGGCCGGGCCGTACGGTGCCGCGTCTGCGGGCGGCCGCCATCAGTTCGCCGACCAGGTCGCGCTTCGGGCCGTACTTCCCGGCATGACGGTCCGTCACCTCGCTCGGCCACAGGGCGAATCCGTCGTGGTGCTTGCTGGTCAGCGTGAAGTACTCGGCACCTGCCTGCTCGAACAGCCGCACCCAGGCGTCCGGGTCGTAGTTCTCGGCCGTGAACTGCGGGATGAAGTCGTCGTAGAGGAAGTCCTGGCCGTAGGTGTCGCGGTGGTACTTCCAGGTGGGATCGCTGTTGAAGCTCTGGTACCAGAGGTACCACTCGGCGGCCATCTGCCGGGCGGAGCCGGAGGGGACCGAGTAGACGCCCCAGTGGATGAAGATGCCGAACTTGGCGTCCTTGTACCAGCGCGGTACGGGGTGGGTGTCGAGGGATTCCCTTGTGGGCCGGTAGTCGGGGATGCCGCCGCTGATCGCGTGGGCGGCACCGGGTGGGGCCAGGAGCACTGCTGAGCCGAGAGCAGTGGCCGTGGTCAGGAAGCGTCTACGGCTGACGTTCACGGGAGGCCTCTCAGTCGGGGTCACTCAGTCGGTGGTCGAGAAGGAGTCGAAGACGGCTGTGGTGGTCTGGCCGGGGTAGTTGAGGTTGACGGCGCTTGCGACCATCCCGGCGTCGAGGCCGCCACCGGCGGCGGACGGCACGGTCGCGGCCCCGATCCGCTGCCAGGAGGTGCCGTCGGCACTGGCGTACGCGGTGTAGGCGGTGCCGTCGCGGGTGAGTCTGAGCCAGGCCGGGTGGTACGAGGAGCCGCCGCCCGCCCAGGTGTCGAGCCGGCCGTCGCCGTCGCTGTCGGTCATGAACTCCACGCCGTAGCTCTTGGACATGGTCAGCACCGCGTAGCCGCCGTTCTCCGGGGCCGTGAGGTCGTTCGCGACGGCGATCCCGGCCTTGGCGGAGGGTCCGCTGCCGGTCTGGCCGACGAGGCGGGTGGTGAGGCCGCCCGAGGCGGGTACGGCGTCCGGCACATGGATGGCGGCCTTCTCGTCCTTCCAGCCGGCCAGGTCCTGACCGCCCGCCCAGATCGCGAACTGGCCGTCGTTCTGGGCGTATTGGGCGTCCTCGACAGTGGCGAACGTCCGGTACGGGGGCTGGACGGCGGACGGGACGGGGTTGACGTCCGCGGTCACGCTGTCGGTGTCGTGGCGCGTCCGGCCGCCCTGCCGGAAGGAGGCGCCCACGCCGATGTCGTACGGCCCCCATGCCGTGTCGGAGGACGGGGTGACGCGCCAGGTGATGGCATGACTCCCGCCAGGGGCAAGGGAGTCGGTGCCCTCCGTTCCCTCCGCTTCGGCGGTCCAGCCGGCCGGCAGGCGCAGCCCGGTGATGAGCCGGGTGACCGCCTTGGTGCCGGTGTTGGTGACCGTCGCGGTGATCTCCGTGGCACGGTCGGCCTGGAGGCTCGGGCGGTACGGGGTGAGCCGGACGTGGGCCGAGGGGCAGTCACGGGCCGCCCCGAGGCCGGCGAGGTCGACCGCGTCGGCGAACGCCTTCATCCCGGTGTCGTTGGGGTGCAGATGGTCTCCGGAGTCGAACGCGGCGGCATAACGGGTGGGGTCGTCCGGGTCCCGTACCGCCTTGTCGAAGTCGGCGTAGCCGTCGAAGACGCCGCCGTCGCGCACGAACGCGTTGACCTTCTGCCGGTCGGCCTCCTTGGCCTCGGTCCAGTAGTCGCCCCAGCCCCGGTAGGGGACCACGGTCGCGCCGATCACCCGCAGCCCACGGGCGTGGGCCCGCCGCGCGATCTCCCGCATGCCGTCGATCACCTGATCGCCGGTGGCGCCGCCCCAGCTGAGGTCGTTGACGCCCTCGAAGAGGATCACCGTCCGGGCGCCCGGCTGGGACAGCACATCGCGCTCCAGCCGCTCCAGTGCCGAGGGGTTGCCGTCGGTCCCGGCCGTGATGCGGTTACCGCTGATGCCCTCGTTCAGCACTCCGGCGGGGGAGGTACAGGCCGACAGCCGGGCCGCCAGGTAGTCCGGCCAGCGCCGGTTGGCTTCCGAGGTCGAGGCGGCCCCGTCGGTGATGGAGTCGCCGAGCGCGACGACGGAGCCCCGCGCCGGCCCGCCCCGCACGTCGACGCCGGTGAGGAACGGGAACGTGGAGTCGGTCGTGGTGAACGCGTCCCCACCTGCGTCCCCGGCGTGGTCGCCGCCGCCGTCGGGCGTCCAGTAGACGGTCTGGAGCCCCATCCAGTGCTGGCTGATGTGGGTCAGCCGACCGGGGAAGTACAGGCTGACCACCAGGTCGCTGCGGTCCGCGACGGGAATCCGCACCGCGTCGCTCGCCGCCTGCTCCCCGGCCGGGATCGTCACGTCCCGCTGCCCGCCGAACGTCAGATCGCGCGGACCGGAGACGGACGGACCGCCCGCGCGCCGCCCCACGGACGCATGTCCGATCGTCACCGGCTGATCCGTGAACTCATTGGTCAACCGGATCCGGACGCTCGTCCCGCCCGCGCTGACGTGCACCGGGATCCGTACGGTCACCTCCGAGGTGCCCGGGTCGTACGAGGCGTGCTGAGCGGTCGCCCAGGTCCCGGTCCAACCCTGCTGCTGGGCCCCGGCTTCGGCCGGAGCCGCCGGAAGCAGGGCCGTCAGGACGGCCACCAGGGCGGCACATCTTCTCCGCAAGGCCATCAGGCACCGCCCTCGCAGATCAGCCGGGCGTCCGCCCAGTCGGCGTGGTCGAGGGCGTTGCCGTCCCCGGCGTCCGAGACGACGAGTTCGAGGCGGCGCGCGCCTGTCACGTCGACGTCGATCTTCTTCGTCGCGGTGTCCCGGTCGACGGTGCCGCTCTCGTAGACGGAGGTTCCGTCTGCGAGGACGGTGTAGGCGACGGTGGCCGGGCCGTCGGACCGGCCGTAGGTCTCCTGGTCGAGGCCGAGCGCGGCGTGGAACGTGGTGCAGGTGCCGCCGAGCCACACCTGCACGCTGCTGGCAGCGTGGGTGCCGAGGCCCTTGTCGTAGATGGTGCCGTGGAGGGTGAGCGGCAGGCCGTCGCCCTCGGCGTTCTCGCCGACGGACTGGTCGCGTTCCACCGGCCCCCAGCCGTTGCTGCCGGCCTGGAACGGCAGATCGCTGACGTAGTGTTCACCGGCCGTCAGTGGTGGTGGCTGCGCCGCCACCACCTGTTCCCCGGTCATCGAACCGGGATTGCCGACGCGGGTGAAGTCGGCGGTGGCGCGGAGGATCGCGACGGTGCCGGTCTCCTGGTCGGCGGGCACGGTGACGGTCCACCGGGCTTTCGCGGAGGCACCGGGCCTGAGGGTGCCGAACCGGACCGGATCGGCCGGGGTCGCGGTCCAGCCTTCGGGCAGTTCCGGGCTCAGGGTGAGGTCGCGGAGCGTCCTGCCGTCGTCCGGCACGGCGGCCGTCGCCGTGACCTGGTAGCTGTTTCCCGGCTCCACGGTGTCGGGGGCGTCGACGGTCACTCGCGCCGGAGCGGCCGGGTCGGCGTAGGTGGCGGCGTCGTAGGCCGGGGCGGCCACATCGGCGACCCGCAACGAGGAGGTGACGTTGCCGAGCGTGGTGAGGCCGACCTTTCCGAGGCCGCCGCTCTTCGCGTCCTCGCTCCATGAGGCGATGGCGATGGTGTTCCTGCCGTCGGTGCGCAGAATGCCGTTCGGGATGGGGAAGGTGTGCTGGGGGCCGGTGTCGTTGACGTAGTTGCCCATCAGCCAGCCGTTGACATAGATGAGGGCGCGGTAGTTCCGGTCGGGGTCGTCGGTGATGGTGACGCCGACGGAGACGTCCTGGCCCTTGGGAAGCCTGGGGTTGAAGGTGGTCCTGTACCAGGCGACACCGGGAGTGGTGTCACTGGCCGGCAACGTGGCGTCGTCCCAGGACCGGTCCGGATAGCCGGGCAGGGTCCAGCCCGAACGCTCCCCGTACAGTCCGCCGTTGTTCATGTGCCCGCGCACGGTGTCGACGGGCTGCTCACCGCCCCGGGCACCCTGGATGCGCCAGGTGATCTGCGCGTCGGAGCCCGCGAGGTACGCCGTGGTCAGGCCGCGCGGCTGCTTGTGGTCGTCGCTGTTCCAGGTGAAGTCCTCGTTGTGGCCCATATTGCCGACCAGAACGGAGATCACGTTCTCCGCGCCCTTGCGCAGCAACCCGTCGGCGAGGGGAAAGGTCCTGCGACCGGTCTGGCTCGTCCCGGCGAACTTCCCGTTGATCCACACCGAGTACGCGCCCACCGCGGCCGAGCCGGTGTCCGGGTTGGTGGCGTAGGCGGTCAGGGAGAGGGACTTCTCGGTGCCGGTGGCCTTGAAACGGCCGCGGTACCAGACGTAGCCGTAGTGGTAGCCGTACTCGTCCTGGTAGAGCACCGGCAGAGTCCCGGGTTCGGTCGGGTTGTCGCTGCTCAGCTTGTCGGCGTACGTCCAGGACGAGTCGTCGAAGTCCGGGTCGGCCTCGGGGGTTTCGGCGGCCGTCCTCCAGCCGGTCAGCTCGGGGAGCTTGATGTCCTTCGGCCCGGGCACGCTGCCCAGCAGGCTGCCCGAGGAGGTCCGTTTCACCTTCAGCGGTACGCCGTTCCAGATGACGTTCCGTACGCCGGGCGGGGCGAAGACCTCCAGCGGGCCCGCCTTCTTCGCATCGCCGGTGAGTGCGAGCGTCGTCCCCCGGGCGGTGACGGACGCCGTACGGATCAGCTCGGTGCCGCGTTCCAGGACCGGCCCGGCTGCCGTGTCCTGCCGCCAGAACCCGGCGGCCTCGTCGTCGGTGCCGATGAGCAGCAGCAGATCGGGGCGGCCACCGCCCTGGACGAGAACTCGGGTGACGCCGGAGTGGGTGTAGTCCAGCTTCAGGTCGCCGCGCTCGGCGTCCCAGGTCGCGTCCGCCTTGCCGCCCAGCACCGTGACCTTGGGCTCGGCGGAGTAGCGGAGCACGGTCTGCCCGGGGTCGCCCTCGCCGCCGTACAGCACGGCTTGGGTGCGGTCACCGGTCCGTGCGCTGGTCAGCAGCTCGCTCGTGGAGTAGACGAGCCGCTGCCCGCCGAGGTCATGGCCGGCGACGAGGATCTTGCCGGTCTTGCCGTTGAGCCGTGCGGTGACCGGATACGTGCCGTCCGGGGTCTGCCAGTCGAAGGTGGTGGTGGCGTCGGCGTCGGCCATCGGGTCGCCGTGCCGGAGGTAGAGGAACTGGGTGCCGGTGTCCGGATTGGCGCGGGCCTCGATGTGCACGGCGGTGTTGGACGAAGCCGGGGCGTCGGCCGGATCGGTCGCGGTGAGCGGTCCGGTGGTGGTGTAGAAGAGTCCCTGCCGCTTCATCTCGTCGTAGTCGGCACCGGTCTGGCGGGGCTCGCTGATCGGTGCGCCGTAGTCGTACGAGGTGTAGACCTGGCGCGGGTCGGCGAGCCAGCCCCAGTTGGTGCCGCCGTACGTCATGTAGAGGTTCTCGATCGTCGTGCCCTGCATGACCTCGTGCTTGTTGACGATCTTCTGGTAGGCGGGGCCCATCTTCTCCCGGCACTTCTCGTAGCCGGTGTCGCCCCAGGTCTGGAACCAGCCGGTGCCCGCCTCGAAGATGGCCAACGGGGCGTCGTCCTGCTGCCGTTTGAGGGCGGGCAGCCACCACTCGCCCTTGCAGAAGGAGTTGTACTGGTCCAGTTCGCCGACGAAGTCCAGGCCCTCGCCGCCCGCGTACTGCGGCATCGGCTCGTTGCCGACGAGGGGCACGGTGATGCCGTCGGCCCGTACCTGCTTGGACAGTTCGACGATGTGGTCGCGGCCTTGCGGGTCGTACAGCTCGTTCTCGACCTGGTAGAGCAGCACCGGTCCGGTGCCGTCGGTGACCTGGCGGCGGGTGAGGATCCTGTCGATCTCCCTGAGCCACTCGCGGGCGGCGTCGAGGTATTCGGGGTCGGTGGAGCGGGCCTGTCCCTTCTGGGTCATCAGCCAGCCGGGGAAGCCTCCGCCGTCCGTCTCGGCATTGATGTACGGCCCCGGTCGGGCGATGACATAGAGCCCGGCCTCCTCGGCCATGTCGAGGAGCTTGTCGACGTCACGGACACCGGTGAAGTCGTAGACGCCCTTCGCCGGGGAGTGGAAGCCCCAGTCGAAGTAGACCGACACGGCGTTCATGCCGCTCGCCTTGATCTTCTGGAGCACGTCGCGCCACAGGTCCGGGCTGGGGAGCCGCCAGTAGTGGAACTCCCCGGACCAGACGAAGAGCCGCTCGCCGTCGACCTTGACGGAGTACTTGTCGTAACTGACCGTGTGGGGAGTGGGGTTGGCGGCCGCGGCGGCCGGGGCAGTGGCGGGGGTGGGCACCACTGCGGTCAGGATGGCGAGCAGTACGGCGGCCAACGTTCCGGCCAGTACGGTTCGCACCTGTCTGATTCGGGCGAGGTTCACGAGGTGCCTCCCGCGCAGGTCAGTTTGGCGTCGGCCCAGTCGGCGTGGTCCGTGGAGACATCGCCGTCCCCGTCGACCAGCAGGTCCAGCCAGCGGGCATCGGTCACGTCCACGTCGATTCCGGTGCCGCCGTCGGAGCCGCGCACCACCGGGGTCGTGGTGAGGGAGCGACCGTCGGCGATCACCTGGAAGGAGACGCTGCCGTTGTCGCCGACCTCGTCGTCCACCCCGGCGGTGGCGGTGAAGCGGGTGCAGCCGCCGCCGAGATAGACCCGGATCCGGCTGTTCGCGTGCACGCCGAGTCCCTTGGTGTAGACGGTGCCGCCGATGCTCAGGGGGCGTCCGTCGCCGGCCACGGACTCCCCGTTGGAGGCGTCCCTTTCCACCGGGCCCCAGCCGTTGACCGCCGTGACCAGGGTCAGGTCGCTCACATAGGAGTCGGCGGACAGCCCCGGCGGCGGCACCTGCACGGCCCGTACGCCGGTGACGGTGTCCGGGCGGCCGGGCTGCGTGAGCCTGGCGGTCGCGGACAGGACGGCGTAGTGGACCGGGTCGCTGGGCGGGGTGACGGTGTAGTCCGCGGTCACGGTGTCGCCGGGCCGGACCCGGTCGAAACGGGTGGTGTCGTCGGTGGTCGCGGTCCAGCCGTCCGGGACCTTCAGCGACAGCTCGACGTTCCGGGCGGTCGGCGCGTCCTTCGGCACACTGACGGTGACGGGGACCTCGGCGGCGGTTCCGGTGCTCAGGAACGGCTCGGCGTCGACGGTGACATGGGCGCCCGCGGTCGGCATGGCGTAGGTCTTGGGGGCGTACGAGGGCGCGGGCACCGTCCCGACCTTGATCCCGCCCGCCGAGGCGCCGAGGTCGACGAGCTTCGCGGAACCCGGGCCCGCACCGGACTCGGTGGACCACACGGCCAGGGCGATGGTGTTGCTGCCCTGCTCACGCAGGATGCCCTTGGGGATGACGAAGCGTGTCTGGGGTCCGGTGTCCGGCAGGTAGCGCCCGATCAGCCAGCCGTTGACGAAGATCTGGGCGCGATAGCCGGTGCTGCCGCCGTTGGCTTCGGCGAGATCGATCGCGATCGCGTTGTCCTGGCCCTGCGGCAGGTCGAGCCGGGCGGAGGTGCGGTACCAGCGCACGCCGGGCCCGGTCGTCCCGGTCTGCCCAGCGAGGTTGGCGCGCTTCCAGCTTCCGTCGGGGTAGCCCGGCAGCGACCAGCCGGCCCGCTCCCCGTACAGCCCGCCGTTGTTGTAGGAGCCCCGGACGGTGTCGACCGGGTCCTGGCCACCCCGGCTGCCCTGGATCTTCCAGGTGAGGGTGGAGGCCCCGCCGATCACCTCGGCGCCGAGCAGACCGCGCGGCTCCTTGGAGTAGTCGTGGCCCCATTCCTCGTTGTGTCCCGCGTTCTCGGCGAGCACGGAAAGAACGTTGTCGCCTTCCGCCCTGAGCGCCCCGGCCGGGATGTCGAAGGTGTGCGCGCCGTCTCCGGAGCTGCCCAAGTAGTTCCCGTTGAGCCAGACCGCGTACTGGCCGGTCGGACCGGTGTTGGCGTCGAGTGCGAGCGCGGTCGCGGCGCCGGTGGTTCTGAACCGGCCGCGGTACCAGACGTTGCCGTGGTGGTAGCCGTACTCGTCCATCGCGAGGACCGGCAGTGACCCGGCCAGTTCCGGGTTGTTGGCGGTGAGGTGGTCGGCGGTGGTCCAGGCGGCGTCGTCGAAGTCCGGGGCGGCCTCCGGTGCCTCCTCCCTGTACTTCCACGTCGTCAGCGCGGGCAACTCGACCGGGCGGGGCGTCTGAGTGACGGAGACCTTGCGGCCGTTCCACGTCACCTTCTTGGCGTCCGCGATGACCTCGATCTTCGCGGCCTTCGTGGAGTCGCCGGTCAACTTCAGGGTGCCGCCTGCCAGTTCGGCCGTACGGACGAGGGACGGGCCGCGTACGAGGACCGGGCCGGCGGCGGTGTCCTGTTGCCACCAGTGGGCGGTTTCGGCGGTGTCGGCGATCAGCAGTTCCATGCCGTTCACCAGCACGCGGGCCAGGCCCTTGTGCGTGTAGTTCAGCCGCAGGTCGCCGCGTTCGGCGTCCCAGGTGGTGGTGACATCGCCGTCGAGGATGCTGACCTCGGGCCGCTCGGCGTACCGCAGCACGGTCTCGCCGGCCTCGCCTGCACGCCCGTACAGCAGCGCCACGTCCCGGTCGCCGATCCGGGCGTGCGTCATGATCTCGGATGTGGAGTAGACGAGCCGCTGGGTCTCGCTCAAGTCGTAGCCTGCGACGAGGAGTTTGGCGTCCCGGCCGTCGACAGTGATCGTTCCCTGCTGCGGCACGCGCGGATAGTCGCCGTCCGCGCCCGTCAGCGACAGGGTCGTCTCGTCCTTGTCCTTCACGCGGGTGTCGGTGTGCCGGACGGTGAAGAACTGGGTGCCGTCGTCGGGGTTGACCCGCCGGTCGATACGCAGGGCCTCGTCGGAAGGGGAGGGCGCTTCGGCCTTGTCGGTGCGCGCCAGCGAGGCCACCGAGTTGACCATGTACCCGAGGCGCTTGAACTCCTGGTACTTGTCGGTCAGTTGGCGGGACTCGTTGATCGGGGCCCCGTAGTCGTACGACGTGTAGACCGCGTTCGGGTCGGCCAGCCAGCCCCAGTTGGTGCCGCCGTACGTCATGTAGAAGGACTGACCGCTCACCCCCGCGGCGATGTTCATCTTGCTGAACACCCGGGTGAACTCGGTGCCGGTGAGCTTCGCGCAGTCCTGGTATCCGGTGCCGCCCCAGGGGTCGAACGCGCCGCCCTGTGCCTCCGGGATGATCAGGGGAGACTCGGGCTTCCACTCGTTGACGTACGAATAGTCGGGCAGGTTCTTCCAGGTGTCGGGGTCCTTGCAGTCGAAGCCCTGCGGGTAGGCGTCGAAGCCGTAGATGTCGGGGGCGCCCTTGCCGCTGACCCAGTTCTCGTTGGCGCCGCCGTCATTGACGAAGGTCGGGACGTCGATGCCGTCTTGCTTCGCCCAGTCGATGAGGGTCTGCATGTAGTCGGCGTCGTGCCGACCGCCCTGGTACTCGTTCTCGACCTGATACAGGATCACCGAGCCGGTGCCACGGGTGAGTTGGTGGCGGGCGATGACCGGGTTGATCCGGCTCATCCACTCCCGGGCCGCCTTCATGTACTCCGGCTCGGAGGTGCGGTTCACGCCGGCCTGTGTCTTCCGCCAGGCGGGCATGCCGCCGCCGGAGACCTCCGCGTTGATGTACGGGCCCGGTCGGGCGATCACATACAGTCCCGCGCGCTCGGCCTCGTCGAGCAGCCGCTCCACATCGCGGATGCCGGTGAAGTCGTACGAGCCCGGCTCGGCCGAGTGGTAGCCCCAGTCGAAGTAGAGCGAGACCGCGTTGAATCCGCCCGCCTTGATCTTCTGCAGGACATCGCGCCACGCATCGGGGCTGGGCAGCCGGAAGTAGTGGAACTCGGCGCCCCAGAGGTACAGGGGCTTGCCGTCGACCTGTACGGAGTACTGGTCGTAGGTGACGGTGTGCGGGGCGCTGGGCTCCGCCTGGACCGGTGCCGCGGCGGCATGCGTACTGGTCAGGGGCATGACAGACAGGGCCGCCGAGAGCAGCAGGGACTTCCACTTCACCCTCATGACGTCAGCCCCTTCACGACTGCCGCCCGCGCGGTCTCGATGTCGCCGACGTCCTTCGTCCGGCCGTCGAGGTTCCGGGTCGCGGTGGTGAAGGCCTCGGTCAGGGCGTCGCTGTCGGCGCCGCCGTTCTTCTTCCGCAGCTGGGCGATGAGTTCGTAGTCCTCGATGCCTTCCTTCAGCTGCTCCCAGCGGATGCTGGACATCGGGCCGTCCTTGCCCGGGTAGACCAGGTACTCGTCGCCCTGCGTGAAGATGTGCACCGGCTGCTTGAAGGGATCACTGGTCCAGCTGTTGTACGACCAGCGCAGGAAACCGTCCAGATTCCGCTGGGCGGAGATCCACGGCAGCATCCGCGACTCGACGGCGGGCGAGAAGGACAACGTGTTGGGGTGGGCCGGCGCGCCGTACACGTAGAAGGTCGTGGTTCTGCCGGCCTTGCGCCGCTCGGCCACCTTCTCCTTCGTCATCGCGTCGATGCCGCCCCAGTCGACGGACAGGTTGGACGCGACGCCTTCGGTGCTGATCGAACCGGCCACGGAGATACGGTCGTCGAAGACCGGCGCGACCTCGTGGACGAAGTCCTTGACGACCGTCATGGTGTCGATGGGCCGCTCGTCGAAGGACAGCCAGGTGTTCTCCAGCCAGCCCTTCGCCTTGAGGTGCTTCTCGAAGGCGGGAAGGAACGCTCCCCATGCCTCCCGCCAGCGCTCCCCGCCCAGATCGACGTTCTCGTAGACGGTTCTGCCGGTGCTGGTGTCGGTGTAGGTGAGGTGCTCCTGGTCCTGGAACGCCAGCATGGAGAAGGCGCCGATGTGGGGCCCGAGACCGGCGCGTCTGGCGGTCTGGACGTACTTGTCCCAGCGGCCGAAGTCGAAGGAGAACGACTTTCCGTTCCAGGTCCAGCCCACCAGGCTGGTGTACGGCGTGGCGGTCTGCGACTCCCGGGTGCCGAGCGACCACTGGTGGTGCCAGGGGTTGTCGACGATGGTGGTGTTGATGACCTTCTGGCCGCGCGACGCCAGGTCGCGGTTGTACTTGTCGATCAGCTTCCAGTGCTGGTCGGACCAGAGCCTGACGCCGTGGTTCTTGGCGATCGTCTCCGGCTGCGCCCATACGTCGAGGAAGAAGTCGTAGTCCTCCGGGTCGGGCACGCTCGCGTCCGCGACCTCGATGGTCAGCGGGTAGGTGGTCTGGGTACGGCCGTCCGCGTTGACCTTGACCATGCCGGTGTAGGTGCCGGGTCTGGCCTTCTCGGGGATGTGGAAGGTGAACCACAGCGGCTGCGCCGCGTACGCGGGCACATCCACGGAGTCCCGCTCCTCCAGTGCGTCGCCGACCACGTCGGGGTTGCGGTCGCCGGAGACCTCCTTGCCGGAGCTGACCTGGTCGATGGTGGCGGACCAGTCGACCTCGCTCTTGGAGCGCTGCACGGGCACGTACTTGACGAACCGGACCTGGGTGTCGTCACCGGACAGCTTCGCGCCGCCGGGTCCGGTGAGGTCGCCGACCACGGCCTCGACGTCGTCCAGGTCCTGGCCGGAGGCGATCGCCAGCTGCGCCGAGACCTGCTCGTTGCGGACGGCGGAGAGCTTGAGCTCCTTGGTGTCCTTGCCCTGGACGGCGGTCATCGGGTAGCGCGGGACCCGCTCCTCCGCGGAGCCGGCGAAGGAGCCGGTGGGAACCCAGGTGATGGTGTTCCTGGTGCCCATGGCGTCGGCGACCTTGACGGTCAGCCAGGTGGTGGTGGCCTTGGAATTGAGGTCGGTGCCGTTGGCCGTCGTACCGGTGACGGCGATCGCGGTGGTGCTCGCGGCCACGACCACGCCCGCGACGAAGCCGGCGACAGCTGAGGACGTTCGTGCCATGGGGTTGGGTTTCCCTCTCTCACGGAGGTGCAGGGAGGTGTCAGGAGGTGACGGAGAATCCGCTGAAGACGGCTTCGATGTTCTCGCCGGGGTAGTTGACGTTGGCCGCGCTGGCGACCATCCCGGCGTCACCGGTGCCGGCGGCCGACGGCACCTGGGCGGTGCCGACCTGCGACCAGGTCTCGCCGTCCTTGCTGGCGTACGCGGTGTAGGTGGCGCCGTCCCGGGTCAGCCTGAGATACGCCGGGTGGTAGGTGGAGCCACCGCCCGCCCAGGTGTCGAGCTTCCCGTCGCCGTCGCTGTCGGTCATGAACTCCAGGCCGTACTGCTGGGTCATGACCAGCACTGCGTAACCGCCCTTTTCGGGCGCCGTCAGGTCGTTGGCGAAGGCGACGCCGGCCTTGCCGACCGGTGAGGCGCTGCTCTGGGAGACCAACTGGGCCTGCACCGTGGCCTTCTCGCCGGCCGCGTCGTCGCGGTAGATGACGCCCTTCTCGTCCTTCCAGCCGGACAGGTCCTGGCCACCCGCCCAGATGGCGAACTGGTCGCCGCTCTGGGCGTATTGGGCGCCCCCGGAGGTGGTGTCGGCCGTCAGGTACGGCTCCTGCACGCTGCCCGGAGCGGCCTTCACCTGCGCCGGCACGGTGTCGGACACCTTCTGCGTGCCGTTGTGACCGGTGTAGGTGTAGGTGTAGGTGACGGTGCCGGTGAGGTCGTGGCTGCCCCATCGGGCGTCGTCGGCCGGGGTCACCGTCCATGTGGTGGTGAGTGTGGCGCCGTTCCTGAGGGACTTCGCGGTGGCCGGGCCGGTCGCCTTGGCACTCCAGCCGTTGGGCAGGTCCAGTGCGGCCTTGGCGTTCCTGAGGGTCCGGGTGCCCCAGTTGGTCACCTCGGTGGTCACCTCGAACGGCGTACCGGAGTCGGTGGACGGCGCGTCCGGGGTGATCAGGACCGAGGCGGCCGGCACGTCGTCGCGCTTGAGCGCCTTCACGGCCTTGGCGGCGCCCTTGGCCTTGAGGTCGACGAAGGCCGGGGTGACGCCGAGCGGCGCCGCGTATCCCTTGAGGGTCTTGGGGCCGCGGATCACCGTGCCCTGGTTGACGTCGTACCACGTGCCCGGCGGCAGATGGACCGAGCGGGTGGCGCCGGTGCTCAGCTTGGGGGCGGCCAGTACGGCCGGGCCGAGCATCCACTCGTCGGTGGCCGTGTAACTCGCCTCGTCCTTCGGGAAGTCGAAGAACAGCGGCCGCATGATCGGATCGCCGGTCTTGAGAGTGCTCTGCACCTGGTCCCAGATGTAGGGGGCGAGCTTCTCGTGCGTCTTGATCGCCTGCCGGTAGAGGTCGACCGTCTCCTGGTCGTAGTCCACCTGCTGCCCGGTGGTGGTGTCGTTGGTGTCGACCGGGGAGGTCGAGGCGTACATCAGTGGCATGAGCGAGGCGGACTGCGCCCACCGCACCAGCACGTCCTTCGACGGTGCCGGCTGGCCGCCGGAGCCGCCGATCATGTCGGACTCGACGAACGGGTAGCCGATGGTGGAGATGGCCAGGTTCTGGGTGGCGGAGGCGCGCAGGGAGTCCCAGCCGGTGCCCTTGTCGACCTGGCGGGTGACGAATCCCGCCTCGTGGGCCGTCCGGTTCCAGTGCACCCGGATGCCGGCGCCCTGGAGGTCGAACTCGTCGGCGAGCTGGGTGCCGAGCTGCTGGTAGTCCGTGGCCTGGTGGCCCTCGCGCGGCGCGCACTTCTCGTCGAAGAATCGGGTGTCGAACTTCAGCCCGTCGATGTCGTAGGTGTCCATGAGGGTCTTGAGGTTGCCCTCGTACCAGGCCTTGGCGTCGGGGTTCGCCAGGTCGATGATCCCGGCCTGGCCGTTCCACCAGGTCACTTCACACGGCTTGGCCGTGTCCTCGGCGTCCATGAGCAGATAGCCGTGGTCGACCGCGTACTGGTAGTTGTCGGAGTCCAGGTTGATCCACAGGGTGACCCAGATGCCGAAGTCGAACCCCATGTCGTGGATCTTCTCGGACAGGCCCTTGGGATCGGGGAAGGTCTTGGGATCCCAGGTCAGATTGCCGTAGTTCGACTCCCACTTGTCGTCGAGCTGGATGGTGTGTCCGTCCAGACCGTTGTCGTGGAGGTCGGTGGCGTAGTCGAGCAGTTTCTCCTGGTCGACCTTGGTGTAGAACTGCGCCCAGGAATTCCACAGCGGTTTGGCGTACTGCTCGTACGTCGCGTCGGACTTGGCCGGCTTGCCGACGATGCCGATGTAGTCGCGGTAGACCTCCAGTGGGGCCGACTCGACGAACACGGTGGCCTTGTAGGTGTCGGGCGACTCGACGGTGAAGGTGCCGAGGCCGTCCTTGCCCTTGTTGAGCGCCACGTCCATGACGTGCCCGGTGTCGACGCGCAGACCGGTCGACTCGGACGTGTACCAGAACGGGTCGATCATGTTGTACGACGCCGGTCCGAAGGTCTCGTGGTCGACCTCGCCGGCGTCGAGCGGCCAGGGCTGGTTGACGCCGGGACCGCCCTGCGGAGTCTCCGCCTCGCCGTGGCCGTACCAGTGGCCGGCCGATGACAGGTCGTAGGCGAGGCCCAGTTGCCTCGCTCCGCCGCCGTGGACGTCCCAGTCGAGCTGGTAGCGGTCGGCGCCGGGCGTGATCCGGACCTCCACCGTGGCGCCGTCGAGCGTGCTGTCGGCGGTGACGGTCAGGACGCCGTTCTTCCACGTCCAGCCGGTGACGTCGGTCGCGTGCTGCCACGTGCCGTCAGACGCGGTGAAGCGCAGGGCGCCGGTGTCGGCGGTGGCAGTGGCGAGCACGGTCTTCCCGGCGCGGCGCGTGGTCAGGGCGAGTTCGTCGGTGGCCACGTCGAGGGCGTAGCCGGGGGCGCCGGCGGAGGCCGGTACGGAGACCGTGACGGCGTGCGCGGTGTGGGCCACCTTCGGCCCGCCGGTGGTGGCGGCGGTGGTGGGGCGGGCGGCGGCCGTTGCCGCGGCAGAGCCGGTGACGGGCGCCATCAACATGGCGGCGGTCAGGGCGCCGGCGAGTAACAGGCCGCCGGGACTGCTCAGTCGGGCGTGCACTCGTGTCCTCCTGTCGGACAGGACGGTGACGGTGGCTCAGGAGCTGCGGTGCGTGGTGCCGATGGCATGTGGTCTGCTTGATTCTGCGTGCAGATGCAAGATTCAAGCGATTTCGCTCATGTTCTTGCGGTAGCCGCCACCTGTCAACAGGCGGGACACGCGGCTTCCCGAGTGGCAGGGAGGCTCTCGTGGAGCGGCTCTTGTACCTGGTGGCGGTCGGTCCCGGGTCCCGCCGAGAGGCCCCGACGGGCCCGGAAACCGTTCGTAACGGACGGGTAAATTTCCTCAGGTCAGGATCACGGAACGGGTCAGATGGCGCGGATTGTCCGGGTCAAGCCCGCGTGCCGAGGCGAGGGCGGCGGCCAGCCGGTGCACCACGACGAGGTCCGCCAGTGGGTCCCGGCCGAGTGCCACCAACTGCCCGCCGGTGCGGGCGATCTCGTCGGCGAGACCGGAGGGCAGGTCTGCCGGGTCCCCGAACCACCACGCCACACGGCCGGGTCCGGTGACGCTGATCGGGCCGTGCCGGTACTCCATCACCGGATAGGCCTCGGTCCAGGCGCCCGCCGCCTCACGCATCTTCAGCGCCGCCTCCTGGGCGATGCCGTGGGCCCAGCCCTGCCCCAGGAAGGTGAACTGCTCGGCCTCCAGCACCCCGGCCGGCAGGGGTTCGTCCAGCGCCGAGTGCCCCTGCTGCGGCAGATGTCCGAGGTCCTCGCCCAAGTGGGCCCGCAGAAGCACCAGTTCGGTGCTGGCGAACCGGGTCTGGACGACCGAGGTCTCGTCGGCGAAGTCGAGCGGGACGACGGCGTCCGCCGCCCGCGTCACCGGCGACTGCGGCACTGCGGTCACCGCGGTGGTGGGGGTGCGCCCGCCCAGTCGGCGGAGCAGCTCCAGCACCTCGGTCGTGGTGCCGGACCGGGTCAGCGCGATCACCCGGTCGTAGGCGCGGCCGGCCGGCATCTCGGAGGCGGGGAAGGCGTCGGTCTCGCCGTGGCCGCCCGACTCCCGCAGCGCCGCGTACGCCTGGGCGATGAACCAGGACGTGCCGCAACCGACGACGGCCACCCGCTCGCCGGGCCGGGGCAGCGAGGCGGAGGCGGGGCCGTCGGGCTGCCGGGCCAGCGTCAACGCCTGCCGCCAGCAGTCGGGTTGGGTGGCGATCTCGATCTCGGTCCGACTCATCGGGAGTCTCCCCTCTCGGGCGCACGGCGTGACCGATACGTGATGCGGCGGCCCTTGACGCCGTGCGCGTTTCATTGAGCATCATGTCGTTCGATGATTGATAGCACTATGAATCGAGCATAAACAAGCAAGCGGGCGCGCAATCAGGCGAGCACGCGCTGGACGAAGCACGCGATGCGTGCGGAGGGGGTACTCCGTGAAACGGCACCTCGCAGGCCTCGCCGGGGGACTGTCCCTGGCACTGGCCCTCACCGGATGCGGCAAGGGCAGTTCCTCGGACAGCGGCGGATCCGACGGCAGGACGATCAGGTTCGTCGCGGCGAAGTACGACGACGACACCCAGGCCTACTGGACGGCACTGATCAAGGACTTCGAATCCGTGAACCCCGGCTACCGGGTGAATCTCGAAGTCGTCGACTGGGAGCAGATGGACTCCAAGGTCAAGACGTACGTCCAGACCAAGCAGGAACCCGACATCCTCAACTACAACAAGTTCTCCGACTTCGCCCGCGACGGCCTGGTCCACAAGGCGCAGGACGTCGTCTCCCCCGAGGTGCTGGCCGACTTCCTCCCGCTGCTCAGACAGAAGGCGCAGTACGAGGGAGCCCAGTACGGCCTGCCCTTCATCTCCAGCGCGCGCCTGTTCTTCTACAACAAGGACATCTTCGCCAAGGCGGGCATCGCCCGGCCGCCGACCACGTGGGCCGAGGTCGAGGCCGACGCCAAGAAGATCAAGCGGGCCGGGTACATCGGCCTCGGGTTACCCCTGGGGGCCGAGGAGGCCCAGGCCGAGTTCCAGATCTGGGCCATGAACAACGGCGGCGGCTGGACCGACGCCTCGGGCGAGTGGGCGATCGACCAGCAGGCCAACATCGACACGCTCACCTATCTGCGGAAACTGACGAAGGACAAGGTCACCCAGCCCAACCCGGAGACCACCAACCGCAAGGACGTCTTCAACCAGTTCGCCCAGGGCAGGATCGGCATGCTGAACGGGGCCGTCTTCATGCGGAAGGGCTTCATCGACCCGGTCGACGCGAAACTGAACTACGGAGTCGCGGCCCTGCCCAGCAAGAACGGCGGTACGCACAAGACGCTCGGTGTGCAGGACTACCTCGTCGCGTTCAAGAAGGGTGACGGGTCGAACAGGACGGCGGTGAAGAAGTTCCTCGACTTCTTCTACCAGAAGGAGAACGCCGCCGAGTTCGTCTCCACCGAGGGGTTCCTGTCGGTCACCAGGTCGGCCGGTGAGGTGCTCAGTTCCGACAGCCGGAACGCCGCCTACTACAAGCCGTTCGTCGACGCCCTCTCCGACGCGGAGTTCGCCCCCACCGACGACCCCGCATGGGCCGCGGTCGACGGCGCCGTGAAACAGCGCATCGGCACGGCGGTGGCGGGCGGCGACCCGGCGAAGGTCCTGGGCGAGATCCAGAAGACCGCGCAGAAGGGCGACTGACCACGGTGGCTGTACACGATGTCACCGTGAGCGCCACCGGGGCCGAACACCCGGCCCCGGTGGCGCCGGCGCCCCCCTCGCCGCGCCGCCGTCGCAGGACATGGCGCACGCTGGAGCCCCTGCTGTGGCTCGGTCCCGCGATCCTCCTCATCCTGACCATGGTCGTCTGGCCGGTCGTCGAGATGATCCGTACGTCCCTGACGCGGGTGAGCTCCACCGGACAGTCCCAGGGGTTCGCCGGAATCCGCAACTACACCGACCTGTTCGCCGAGGGCGACCTGCCCGGAGTGCTGCTGCGCACCCTCGTGTGGGTCGTGGGAGTCGTCACCGTCACGCTCGTGCTCTCGCTCGGCCTGGCCGGGCTGCTGAACTCCCGTTTCCCCGGGCGCCGGTGGGTGCGGTGGGCGCTGATCGTGCCCTGGGCCTCGTCCGTGCTGATGACGGCGCTCATCTGGCGCTGGATGCTCAACAACTTCTACGGCGTGCTCAACCGGCTGCTCATGGACCTCGGCGTGCTGGACGCGCCCGTCAACTGGCTGGCCGATCCGGGGCAGGCCCTTGCCGCGATGATGGGCGTGGCGGTGTTCGTCTCGCTGCCGTTCACCTCGTTCGTCCTGCTGGCCGGCCTGCAGAGCATCCCCGCCGAGGTGTACGAGGCGGCGCGGGTCGACGGCGCCGGCCCGGTCCACGGCTATCTGGGCATCACTCTGCCGCTGCTGCGGCCCTCGCTGGTGGTCGCCGCGATCATCAACGTCATCAACGTGTTCAACTCGTTCCCCATCATCTGGGCCATGACGCGCGGCGGCCCCGGCTTCGCCACCGACACGACCACCACCTACCTGTACAAACTCGCCTTCGACAACCAGTCGGCGGGGGAGTCGGCAGCGATGGCCGTCGTCAACTTCGGGCTGGTCATGGCTGTGGTGCTGGTCTATCTGCGCATCGTCCGCGGACAGGAGGCCACCGAGTGAGCAGCCCTCACAAAGCTGTGCCGCGCAGGAAGCGGCCCGGACCGATGAAACTGCGCACCGTCCTGCTCACCGCTGTCGGATGGCTGGTGGCGCTGGCGTTTCTCGCGCCCTACGCGGAAATGCTGCTGACGGCGCTCAAACCGACGCCCGAACTGATGAAGTCCCCGCCGTCCTATCTGCCCTCCCGATGGGAGTGGTCGAACTTCACGCACATCTGGTCGCTCACCGACCCGCGCGTCGCGGACGCGCTGCTGTTCTCGCTGTACGTCGCCGGGGCGGCGACGCTGCTGGCCCTGGCTGTCGGGCTGCCCGCCGCGTACTACACCGCCCGGCACCGCTTCCGAGGGCGTGGCGCCTTCCTGCTGCTCGTACTCGTCACCCAGATGTTCGCGCCGACCGCGCTGCTGGTCGGTATCTACCGGGAGATGGTCAGCCTCGACCTGACCGACACCGCCGAGGGCCTCATCCTGGTGAACGCGGCATTCAACCTGCCGTTCTGCGTGTGGATCCTCAACGCGTACTTCGCGAGCATCCCCCGGGAACTGGAGGAGGCGGCCTGGCTCGACGGCACCGGGCGGTTCGGCGCCCTCACCCGTGTCGTCCTGCCGCTCGCGATGCCCGGTGTGGTGACCGCGCTCGTCTACACCTTCATCGGCGCGTGGAACGAGTACGTGGTGGCACTCACCATCACCTCGTCCAGCAACCGGATGACCCTGACCAGGGCGATACCCGGTTTCGTCACCTCGTACCACGAGCAGTGGCAGTACCTGTTCGCCACTTCGCTCGTCGCGATCGTGCCCGTGGTGGTGCTCTTCGTCTTCGTGGAGCGCCACCTCGTCTCCGGCCTGACCGCGGGCGGCGTCCGGGGATGACGCCGGGATGCGCGACGCGGCCGGGGCCGGCACGGGAGCGGCGGGCGGTGTCAGGCGCGGATGACCTCCACGCCGGCCGCCGCGAACGACTTGGTCAGCTCGTCCGAGGCGGCCTTGTCGGTCACCAGGACGTCGATGTCCTCCACCGGGCAGATACGGGCGAAGGCCCGCCGGTCCAGCTTGGTGGAGTCGGCGACCGCCACGACCTGCTGCGCGCGGCGGGCCAGCGCCCGGTTGATGCTGGCCTCGCCCTCGTGGTGGGCGGTCGCCCCGTGGGCCACGTCGATGGCATCCACCCCTATGAAGACCTGGTCGAGTGCGATCTCCGCGAGCAGTTCGGTGGCCAGCGGTCCGATCAGTTCATAGGACGCCGGCCGGGCCACCCCGCCGGTCACCACGAGCTTGACGTGGCGCCGTACCACCAGCTCGTTGGCGATGTTCAGCGCGTTGGTCACCACGGTGAGCGCGGTCTCCGTGCCGCCGGAACCCAGGTCGGCGCGGGTGGCCAGAGCCCGCGCCACCTCGGTGGTCGTGGTGCCGCCGTTCAGTCCCACCACGGCGCCGGCCTTCACCAGTCCCGCGGCCGCGTGCGCGATCCGCTCCTTCTCCGGAGCGTTGCGCGCGGCCTTGTAGCGCAGTGGCAGGTCGTAGGCGATCGCGTTGAGCGCGGCTCCGCCGTGCGTGCGGGTGACCATCTGCTGGCGGGCCAGCTCGTCGAGGTCGCGCCTGATCGTCGCGGCGGAGACCCCCAACTCCTCGGCCGCCGCCTCGACTTCGATCCGCCCGTCGCGCGTCAGCATCTCCAGCAGCGCGCTCCACCGGGCCTGCGGTGCCGCCATGTCTCACAACTCTCTGTCGACGGTGTGCGCCACAATGTGCACACCTCCATGAAACCACAGCGCTCGATTGGGTGCTTTATGGTCGCGAAACGAGCAAAATCCTGCACTTCCAGCAAGCCCATGCCGCTGTCGCGGCCCTCGCACGCCGCGATGGACGGGCCGTCGGCGCGTTCAACGTGATCACCCTGGAGCACGCCGACGCCGCTCTTTCTCTGGACGAGCACTCCCTGGAGCTGGCCAAGCGCCCTTACGACCTGCGCCACGTCGGCATCTCGTTCGGGTTGGCCTCCGGGATCGATCCAGCGGGGTGCGCGCGCCGAGCAGGCCAGAGCATCCAGGTCCTCCTCCGCTACTACGCCAGATTCCTCGCCGGAACGAGAAACCACGCCAACCGGCATGATTGCGCACCGAGAGGGGCGCCTGACAGGAATCTTCCCTGGTCAGGCGCCCCTTTTGCTGTGCCTAGAAGAAGCCCAGCTTCTTCGGCGAGTAGCTCACCAGGAGGTTCTTCGTCTGCTGATAGTGCTCCAGCATCATCTTGTGCGTCTCGCGCCCGATCCCGGACTGCTTGTAGCCGCCGAACGCCGCGTGCGCCGGATACGCGTGGTAGCAGTTCGTCCACACCCGGCCCGCCTGGATCGCGCGGCCCGCCCGGTAGGCGGTGTTCATGTCCCGGGTCCACACACCCGCCCCGAGGCCGTACAGCGTGTCGTTGGCGATCTTGATCGCGTCGTCGAAGTCGTCGAACGACGTCACCGACACCACCGGCCCGAAGATCTCCTCCTGGAAGATCCGCATCCGGTTGTCGCCCTCGAAGATGGTCGGCTGGACGTAGTAACCACCCTTCAACTCACCGTCGTACTCGACGCGTTCGCCGCCCGTGAGGATCCTGGCACCCTCCTGCCGACCGATGTCCAGATAGGAGAGGATCTTCTCCAGCTGGTCGTTGGAGGCCTGCGCGCCGATCATCGTGTCCGTGTCGAGCGGGTGACCCGGCTTGATCAACTCGGTGCGGGCGACCGCTCCCTGGATGAAGTCGGCGTAGTTGCCGCGCTGGACCAGCGCCCGGGACGGGCAGGTGCACACCTCGCCCTGGTTGAGCGCGAACATGGTGAAGCCTTCGAGCGCCTTGTCGCGGAAGTCGTCGTCCGCCGCCCACACGTCGTCGAAGAAGATGTTCGGCGACTTGCCGCCCAGCTCCAGCGTGACCGGCTTGATGTTCTCCGAGGCGTACTGCATGATCAGCCGCCCCGTCGTGGTCTCACCGGTGAACGCCACCTTCGCCACCCGCGCACTGGACGCGAGCGGCTTGCCCGCCTCCACCCCGAAGCCGTTGACGATGTTCACGACACCCGCCGGCAGCAGATCCGCGATCAGACTCATCCAGTAGTGGATGGACGCCGGCGTCTGCTCGGCGGGCTTGATCACGACCGCGTTGCCCGCCGCCAGCGCGGGCGCCAGCTTCCACACGGCCATCAGGATCGGGAAGTTCCACGGGATGATCTGCGCGACCACACCGAGGGGTTCGTGGAAGTGGTACGCCACCGTGTCGTCGTCGAGTTCGCCGAGCGACCCTTCCTGCGCTCGGATCGCGCCCGCGAAGTAGCGGAAGTGGTCGATGGCGAGCGGGATGTCGGCGGCGAGCGTCTCCCGGACCGGCTTGCCGTTCTCCCAGCTCTCGGCGACCGCCAGCGCTTCGAGGTTCGTCTCCATCCGGTCGGCGATCTTCAGCAGGATGTCGGACCGCTGGGTCACCGACGTACGGCCCCACGCCGGCGCCGCCGCGTGCGCCGCGTCGAGCGCGCGCTCCACGTCCTCGGCGGTGCCCCGCGCGATCTCCGTGAACGGCTGCCCGTTCACCGGACTCGGGTTCTCGAAGTACTGCCCCCGGGCCGGCGGCACGTACTCGCCGCCGATGAAGTGGTCGTAGCGCGCCTGGTAGGAGACGATCGCGCCGTCGGTACCGGGCGCCGCGTAACGGGTCATGCTGGCCTGCCTCCCTGAGCAGAACCGCCCGCCGTTGGACGGCTCACGCCGCGAGGCTAGAAGCGCCGAGGTTGCACCCAGGTTGCGTACGGATCCCGCCGGCGGCATGCGCGCGGAGCCGGGCACGGACCTGTCATGCGTACGAGGGTGCCGCCGCGTGGGCCGAGAGGGTGCCGGACGCTCGCGTGAGCCATGGGACCCGCGCCCCACGATCCACGGGTCCTGGACGGTGCCGCCCGGGCGTGCCGGGCACGTGGGCGCTCGCCGGCCTGCGTCAGTGCCGGACGGCCTGATGCGCCCAACCCCGTGGCGCCGCCTGTTCCGACTCCAGTTCGTTCAGCCGTGCCCGCACGGCCGCCGTCGGTCGTACGGCCGCGAGCGCGCGCCAGACCTCGAGGTCGTCCTCGCCCCACGGCGCGTGGGCCCAGTCGGCCAGCAGGTCCGGGTCCCGGCGGGCGACGAGCGCGGTGCGCAGACCGTCGGCGAGCCTGCGCCGCAGCCGGGCCACGGCCGGTGCCCGGGAACCGGGCAGCAGCGGCCCGGCGTACGCCCGCACCGCCGTCGTGACCGCACCCGACTCCAGCGCGCGCTCCACGACGGCGATGTCCGACTCGACCGGAACCGTCAGCCGGTACGGACGCGACGCCAGCAGCCCGGGAGCCAGGACGCGGCGCAGCCGGGCCAGTTCGGCGCGCAGCGTCACCGGCGTCACCGACTCGTCCTCGTACAGCGCGCACTGCAGCTCGTCCCCGGTGAGGCCTTCCGGGTGGAGGGCGAGCAGGACGAGGATCTCGCTGTGCCGACGGCTGAGCCGCAACTTCCGTCCGGCGGCTATCAGTTGAGCCTCGTCGCGGCCCAGTGCGGCCAGTTCGAGCACGTCCGTGGCGGGCAGAACCGGGGTGAGCAGCGCCAGTTGGGACTCGGCGGCCCGTGCCACCGCCTGTACGAACCCGAGGCTGTGCGGATGCGCGAGCCCGTCCCGGCCGGTGATGTCCACGGCACCGAGCACCCGCCCCGTGCGCGGATCGTGCACCGGAGCCGCCGCGCACGTCCACGGCTGCACCTGCCGGCTGAAGTGCTCGGCCGCGAACACCTGCACCGGCCGGTCCACGGCGACCGCCGTACCCGGCGCGTTCGTACCGACCGCCGACTCCGCCCAGCGCGCACCCGGTACGAAGTTGATCCGCCCCGCCTGCCGTCTGGTCGCGGGATGCCCCTCGACCCACAGCAGCCTGCCCTGCGCGTCGCACACCGCGAGCAGATGCTCGCCGTCGGCGGCGAACGTGCCCATGAGTTCGCGTATCAGGGGCATCACCCGGGCCAGCGGATGCTCCGCGCGGTAGGCGCCGAGATCGCCGTCCAGCAGTTCCACGCTCGCCGAGCCGTCCGGCCCCACCCCTGCCCGGGCGGAGCGGCGCCAGGAGTCCGCCACCACGGAACGCACCGGGCGGGTCACCGTCCCCGCCTCGGTGAACGTCTCGTGCGCGCGACGCAGCACCCGAACCCGTTCGACGGGGTCGGCCCCCGGCTCCAGGGCCACCCATGGATCGGTCAACTCGGCCTCCCCTGCAGGCGATGCGGCTGGTGCCATCGTCACTCCGGGGATGGACCCGGACAACCGTTTGGACGGAGTCGACCGAACGACGGCACCACTGTTTCGCTCAGGCGGCGTTGACGAGACGTATGTAGCGCGTCCAGTCCCATTGGGGCCCGGGATCCGTGTGGTCGGTGCCGGGCACCTCGTAGTGCCCGATGATGTGCGCGCGGTCCCTCGGTATGCCGTAGCGGGTGCAGATCGTCGCGGTGAGTCGCGCCGACTTCTCGTACAGGACGTCCGTGAAATAGCCGGGTCGGTCCACCCACCCTTCGTGTTCGATGCCGATGCTGCGCAGGTTGTGGTCCCAGTCGCCCGCGTGCCAGGCGATGTCGTGCTCGCGTACGCACTGCGCCACATGTCCGTCGCCGGACCGTACGACGTAGTGCGCGGACACCTTCTTGTCCGGGTGCTGGAAGACGGCCAGGGTGTTGGCGTAGGACGCCTGGGTGACGTGGATGACGACGAGGTCGGGGATCTGGGTCCCGGGTCGGCCGGCCACCGTGTAGTTGGCGGTGCTGGCCGGTTCCCAGGTGCCGAGCGGGTAGTCGAGGGACCGGGGCTGGGCGCCGACCCGGGGAGCGGGGAGCAGGGCGTAGGGGCCGGCGGCGAGCGCGACGTTCTGCAACAGCCGCCGTCTGCTGGGGAACGACCTGGTCCGCGCCATCCGTGAAGGGCCTTTCGGGAGGGGAGTGACAGCAGGGGGAGCAACAGGGGGTGGGGGAGTACTGGTACTGGTACTGGTACTGGTCGAGAGACGCACTGGTGTGCCAAAGGGGTTGCAGATGCCTGGGAGGCAGGCTCCAGGCTCAGAGCCGGAGTGCTCAGAGTCGGAGTGCCGCCGCCGTCTCGCGCAACTGTGCGTGCAGCCCGCGATGGGTCTCGCGCGCGGGCAGCCACTCCTTCCGGATCTTCGCCACGCACGTGTAGTTGGTGTCGCAGACATTGGCCAGCGGCGACTCGACGGCTTGCGTCGCGAACTGGTACGCGTCCAGCTCACTGAACCCGTAGTCCCGCACCAGCCATCGCACCAGGTCTAGCTGGGATATCCGGAACGCATCCTCCAACGGCCGTGCCGAGCCGGTCGAGATGATGTGCGTGTCGGACTCGATACGCGGCCAGGGGGTGGCGACTCCCTTGAGCAGCCCGACGATCACCACGGTGTTCATCGCGCACTCGACGGCGACCCCACAGGTCTCGCCCTCGCCCTGACGCGCGTGCCCGTCACCGAGGCTGAGCAGCGCGCCCTCGACGTTCACCCCGAGATAGCAGGTGACACCGGCCCGCATCTCCGGTGTGTCCATGTTCCCGCCGTGCGCGTCGGGCACCAGCGCGGACCGCACCTCCAGGTTGGCGGGCGCCACGCCCACCGTGCCGTGCATCGGGTCCATGGGCAGCTCGATCTCGATGTCGCTGTCCCGCGCGCGGAACAGCGCCGTACGCCGTGTCCGGTCGAGCTGCCAGATCCAGACCGTCTCCGGCAGCGGCGGCTGCAACGTGGCCGTGGTGTGCGTGGACGTGAGCGCCCCGAACAGTGGGACCGTCGTCGACGCCGCCCAGTCCCGGGCCGGTTCGATGGACACGAAGTGCACCGCGACCGTGTCGCCCGGTTCGGCGCCCTCCACATGGAAGGGACCCGTCTGCGGATTCAGGAACGGGAACTCGCACACCTCGGACACCAGGTCCTTCTCGGACCGCACACGTCCGGCGAAGCAGTCCTCCGTGTACAGGTCGAGGACGGTGCCCGGCGTGATCCGCGCGACGGGCGGCGCACCGCCGAACGTCCAGGCGTACTCGCCCGGTTCGGGGCGCACGGTCAGAATCCTGGGGTCGCTCATCGCTGCCAGCTCCGTTCGGTGGAAGGTCGCGGAAGGTCGGTGGTGGGGGTTCGCACCAACCGTCCCCATGACGGCCGGGCCTCACGTGGATCACGCTACGGCGCCCGGCGGTCGGGCAGGAAGAGCCCATGGATTTCGGTGGACAGCCGAGCGATTGTGGATAACTCCGTCACCCGAACGGGTGAAGGCGGCGCACTGCGCGGCGGACAACGGCCGGGTCGGAGCCTCTCAGCCCCCCACCGCCCGACCGGTCGGAGTCGCTCAGCCCCGCCCCGACACCGCCCCCGGATCGTCCAGCACAGCCCGCACCACCGAGTGCGCGGCGCCCAGCAGCGGGCCCTCGGGCCCCAGCCGCGACACCGACACCGCACAGGCGGGTCCCGTCGTACGCCGGTCCAGTTCGGCCTCCAGCGACGGCAGCAGCCACGGCGCGAGCCCGGACAGCGCACCGCCCAGGACGACCGTCTCGGGGTCCAGCAGATTGACCGCCCCGGTCAGCGCGATACCGAGTGCCGTGCCGGCCCCGTCCAGGGCACGCCGTACATCCGGGTCGCCCTGGGCGGCGCGCTCCGCGAGCAGCCCGACGCGGTCCTCGCCCGGCTCGACGCCAGCCGCCCGCAGGACCGCCTCCTCACCCGCGTACTGCTCCAGGCAGCCACGACCGCCGCACGCGCACTCCGGTCCCTCCGGCCACACCGGCACATGCCCCAGCTCGCCCGCGAAACCCCGCGTTCCGCGCAGCAGCCGCCCGTCCACGACCACCGCCGCGCCGATACCGATCTCGGCCGACACATGCAGGAAGTCGGGCGGGGTGCCGTCGCCGAGCCAGAGTTCCGCCAGCGCGCCGAGATTGGCCTCGTTGTCCACGGTCAGCGGGAACTCGACGGGCAGCAGTGCGCCGAGATCAGTGTCGTGCCAGTCGAGGTTGGGGGCGCGGACGACCGTGCGCCCGTCGCGGGCCACCAGTCCCGGCACGGCGACCGCGAGGCCGGCCGGCCACAGGCCCTCGTGCTCCGCCTCGGCGATCACCTTCCGCACCAGCCCGGTCAGTTCCTCGATCACCGGTTCGGGGGAGCGCCCGCGATGGGCGCCGTGGCGCACGGCGCGCGCCCGTACCTCGCCCCGCAGATCGACCGCGCAGACCGCGAGATGGTCGACACCCACCTCCGCGCCGATCCCGGCCGGACCACGCCCGCTCACGGCGAGCGCCGACCCGGGACGCCCCACTCGGCCCGGCCGCTCGGGGCCCAGCTCTTCGAGCAGCCCCGAGCGGATCAGCTCGTCCACGAGGGTCGACACCGCCGCCCGGGTCAGCCCGATGTGGGAGGCGACCGCGGCACGGGAAAGCGGCCCCTCGGCGTTGACGGTGTGCATCACGCGCGCGAGGTTGCGGCGGCGCATGCCCTGCTGGGTGTCGGGCAGCCGGGCGCCCGCGCCGGGCGGACGGGCCTCGTGCAGCGGTGCGGTCATGCCTCCCTCAGTCCTCAGTGGGTGCCGGCCGCCGTGGACGTACGCCCACGGCGGTTCGGGCGCGTCAGCCGACGTCCGTACCCCGCTCCAGCAGCGGCGATGCGTCGGAGAGTACCCCGGCGATCCGGTCCAGCGTCGCCTGGTCCCGCTCCACCGCGTCCAGGACCGGCCCCCGGGCCGTGTCCCAGCGCCGTGCCACCGCGGCCGGGTCCTCGCCGGTCAGCAGCCCCGCCGCCTGTGCCGCGGCGCCGAGCGCGACCAGCTCCTTGGCCTCGGGCACCTGGACGGGCCGCCCGGACAGCCGGCGTACGGTCTCCTGCCAGGCCGTGCCGCGCGCTCCGCCGCCGATCAGCAGCAGCGGCACCGAGCGGTCGGCGTCCGCGTCGAGCACCAGATCGAGGGCGCCGAGCAGCGAGTGCACGGCCCCGTCGTACGCGGCCTGGAGCAGCTGTCCGCCGGTCGTGTCGTGACGCAGCCCGTGCAGCAGCCCCGAGGCGCCCGGCAGGTTCGGGGTGCGCTCGCCGTCCAGGTAGGGCAGGAGGGTGACGGCCGTGCCGGGTTCGACGGCCTCACGGTCCAGGCCGAGCAGGGCCGCGACACGGTCCACGGCGAGCGTGCAGTTGAGGGTGCAGGCCAGCGGCAGCCAGTCCCCGCGCGCGTCGGCGAAGCCCGCGACGGTGCCGGTCGGGTCTGTGGGCCGGTGCGTCGAGACCGCGTACACCGTGCCCGACGTGCCGAGGCTCAGCACCGGAGTGCCGGGGCGCAGCCCGAGTCCGAGCGCGGCCGCGGCGTTGTCGCCGGTGCCCGCGGCGACCAGGGTGCCCTTGGAGAATGGCAGGTCATGGCTGTCGCGGACGGTCCCGGCCACCTCGCCGGGCCGGACCACCCGGGGCAGCAGCGCGGGGTCGAGCCCCACGTGCGCCAGCACCTCCGCGTCGTACGCCTCCGTCCCGGACGCCCACCAGCCGGTGCCGGAGACATCGCCGCGGTCGGTGGTGCCCTGACCCGTCAGGCGCTCCGTGAGGTAGTCGTGGGGGAGCCGTACCGCCTTGGTGGCGCGCAGGGCCTCCGGCTCGTGCTCCGCCAGCCAGGCCCACTTCGTGACCGTGAAGGAGGCTCCCGGCACGCTTCCGGTGCGCTCCGCCCAGGCCTTCGCGCCGCCCAGCTCCTCGACCAGGCGGCGGGCCTGCGGCGCCGAGCGCACGTCGTTCCACAGCATCGCCGGACGGACCGGCTCGCCCTGGGCGTCCAGGGTGACGAGCCCGTGCTGCTGGCCGCCGATCGACACGGCGGCGGCCTCGCGGGCCGCGTCACCGCATTGGCTCAGCGCCTCGCACAGGGCGTCCCACCACTGCCGCGGGTCGCTCTCGCGGCCCGCCCCCGTGGTGACGGTGTGCGGGGCCTGGCCGCTCGCCACGACCTGTCCGGTGGCCGCGTCGACGACCAGTGCCTTGGTGGACTGGGTCGACGTGTCCACGCCGACGACGAGCGGACCCTCGGCTGCTGACATCGAGCTCTCCCTTTTCCGCGGCTCCGCGGGATCTGGCCTGGTGTTTTCCGGTGCCTGTCCGGGTCGCGGCGACCCGTCCCCACCCTCAGTCTCTGCTCAGGGAAACGTTTCAGGGACACGTTGTCTCTTCCCAGAGATGCTTCCGCATACTAATTTGTAAACCGCCATGACGAAATAGTCGGAGCAGCAAGGAGCCGCGGCATGAACTACCAGCCCACCCCCGATGACAGGTTCACCTTCGGCCTGTGGACCGTCGGCTGGCAGGGACGGGACCCGTTCGGCGACGCCACCCGCCGTGCGCTCGACCCGGTCGAGACGGTGCAGCGTCTGTCCGAGCTGGGTGCCCATGGGGTGACCTTCCACGACGACGACCTGATCCCGTTCGGGTCCTCGGACGCCGAGCGCGAGTCGCACATCAAGCGCTTCCGCCAGGCGCTCGACGCGACCGGCATGAAGGTGCCGATGGCCACCACCAACCTCTTCACTCACCCCGTCTTCAAGGACGGCGCGTTCACCGCGAACGACCGTGAGGTGCGTCGTTACGCGCTGCGCAAGACGATCCGCAACATCGACCTCGCGGTCGAACTCGGCGCGGAGACCTATGTCGCCTGGGGCGGCCGGGAAGGCGCCGAGTCCGGCGCCGCCAAGGACGTACGTGTCGCCCTGGACCGGATGAAGGAGGCCTTCGACCTCCTCGGCGAGTACGTGATCTCCCAGGGCTACGACCTGAAGTTCGCGATCGAGCCCAAGCCGAACGAGCCGCGCGGCGACATCCTGCTGCCGACGGTCGGCCACGCGCTTGCCTTCATCGAGCGCCTGGAGCGCCCGGAGCTGTACGGCGTCAACCCCGAGGTCGGACACGAGCAGATGGCCGGGCTGAACTTCCCGCACGGCATCGCCCAGGCCCTGTGGGCGGGCAAGCTCTTCCACATCGACCTCAACGGTCAGTCCGGCATCAAGTACGACCAGGACCTGCGCTTCGGCGCCGGTGACCTGCGTGCCGCCTTCTGGCTGGTCGACCTTCTGGAGAGCGCCGGTTACGCGGGCCCGAAGCACTTCGACTTCAAGCCGCCGCGGACCGAGGACCTCGACGGCGTGTGGGCCTCGGCGGCCGGCTGCATGCGCAACTACCTCATCCTGAAGGAGCGTGCGGCGGCCTTCCGCGCCGACCCGGAGGTCCAGGCGGCCCTGCGTGCCTCGCGTCTGGACGAGCTGGCGCAGCAGACGGCGGCGGACGGCCTGGCGGGCCTGCTCGCGGACCGCTCGGCCTTCGAGGAGTTCGACGTGGAGGCGACCGCCGCGCGCGGGATGGCCTTCGAGCAGCTCGACCAGCTGGCCATGGACCACCTGCTGGGTGCGCGCGGCTGAGTCGCGTGCTGGGGGACACCCGTCTCCGACGGGTGTCCCCGGTTCACTGCCGTTCACAGCTGTGCTCCGGTTGATCCCCCGTGACCGGTCCCCGCGCGGATTGCTCCGGAATCGTGCGGTCCATGGCATGAGGCCGTATCAACTTCCGCGTGGGGGTCGCGTGCTGACCGGTTCGCGGCGAGTCTTGACGGTATGGCCATGCCGCCCGTACCGCCTCAGCCGCCCGGGCCGCCGGGGGGCGCTCCGCCTCCGGGCGGTGGCTTCGGACCACCACCTGAAGGCTTCGGCCCGCCCTCCGGAGGAGGCTACGGAAGCGGGGGCTACGGCCCTCCCCACGAGGGCAACGGCAGCAGCGGCTACGGGCCTCCTCCGGGCGGCGGTAACTGGCAGCCGCCGGAGCAGCCCGGCGAACCGGGCGGACACCGGGGCCCCGGCAGGCGCCCGAGCCCGCTCCTGATCCTGATCGCCGCGATCGTCGTGCTCGGAGCGGTCGTCGCCGTGGTGCTCCTGGCCTCAGGAGGCGACGACGACCCGGAGAAGAACCCACCGAAGAGCAGCGAGAGTTCAAGCGGCACACCTGAGCCGTCGTTCAGCCTCCCGACCGAACTGCCCACCAAGCTCCCCACCAAGTTGCCCACGGACCTGCCGTCCGGCTTCCCCACCGAGCTTCCGACCGAGTTCCCCACGGACCTGCCGAGCGAGTTCCCGAGCGACCTGGAGTCGCTCATCCCCCTGTCCGGCGCCGAAGTCCCGTACTACATGCTGCGAACGGGCGACTGCTTCGACACCGACGCCTCCCACCCCGGACAGGCCGCGAAGCGCGCGTGCGACGGACCGCACGACGCCGAGGTCGTGAAGGTGGCCGAACTGGAAGGCGGTCACTCGACAGACGCCGCCCTTCAGAAGGCCGCGTCCGCCCTGTGCCGGTCACCCCTGGAGCGCGCGGCGGCCGAGCAGCCCGCGGGTACCGTGCAGGGCAGCCTCGTGCAGTATCCGGACACCGCGAGCTACCGGTTGGGCATCGACAAGGTCACGTGCAGCCTGGCCGCGGGCCTTGGCTCCGACACCCGGAAACTCACCACACCACTGACCTGACGTCCCGGCAGATCGCGCTCCACGCGCGCGTGCCGCTGGACCGGCCCCCTTCCAGGGTCTTCAGGGAGACTCCTCCGGGGCCATGTGCTCCAGCGACGCCAGCGCGGTCGCCGGGTCCTGAGCCGACCGCCCGGAGGGCATCCAACGGCCGCCCTCCTTCCGGTACGGCCACCAGCGGCCGTCACGCCCCAGGCGCAGCTGGCTGCCCGCGCCGACCACCGTCCACCGGTTGCGCGTCGCCCGCAACGCCGGCCGCCCGCCCTCGTCCCAGGCCGAGTCGAGGGCGGCACGCGCGCGTGCGAGTTCCTCGCCCCCGACGGCCCACTCCTCCTCCAGGACCGACAACGCCGCCGTACCGCCCGACAACCAGGCGCGGACGGCGGACGCCAACTGTTCCCGGGTGCGGCCGGACCCCTCCGCGAGCCGGTCCGAAACGGCTCCCGAAGGGCTGCCCACGGCCAACCGGACGGCGTCCTGAGCCACCGTCAACTCCGCCTCGACCGGCCGCCGGTCATGACCGGACCCGAGCGCCTCGGCAAGCAGCCGATGCGCCTCCACGGCCGTCCGCGCGGCCAGGAACTCCAGCGCACCCGCGTCCACCCCGCGCGCGGGCGGAGCCTCGGTGTCCAGTGCCGGCGGTATCCCGGGCACGTCGGGCAGCCGGGGCAGGTCGGGCAGCGCGGGGAGGATGTCCCCGGCCGCGTACGCCTCGGCCGCGTCCACACCCGCCGGCTCGGCGGGACCGTCGGCAGGTGCGGCGCCACGGTTCTGTACGGCGTTCAGCAGGGAACGTTCGCCGCGCCCCCGCATCAGCAGCAGGACGAACGGGTCCTGGTCCAGCAGTCGCGCGACCTGGTAGCAGAGAGCCGCCGTATGACCGCAGTGGTCCCAGGCGCCGCAGTCGCACTCCGGCTCCAGATCGCCCATGCCGGGCAGGAGTTCGACTCCGGCGGCGGCCGAGTCCTCCACCAGGTGCGGGGGCATCTCCCGGTCTAGCAGGGCCGCGATATGACCGGCCCGCTCGACGGCCATGTCCAGAAAGCGGTCCCACTGGTCGTCGGACAGCTCCTGCAGCAGGACGTCGGAGCGGTGCGTGGTGCGGTCGGGGTCCTGGACGACGGCGGTGATGCGTCCCGGGCGCACCGACACGGCGCCCACGGCTCCCGCGCGCGCGAGCCGACGGCCCGCCCGCACCTGTTCGGAGTCCAGCGCCGCGTCCTCCAGCGACTTCAGCCAGGCACGGCCCCACCACGTCTCCGCGAAACCGCGCCCCGGTGGCGGAGGCAGCGCGGCGAACGTACGTTCCGGGTCGGCGCCGGACGCATCGTCCACGTACGCCTCGCCGTCGTGGTCGTCACCGTTGTGCGCGTCCCTGTTGTGCTCGTCAACGCTGTGCTGATTCATCGTGCGCCCCCTCGCAGCCGCACCAGGTCGGCCAGTTCGGTGTCCGTCAGTTCCGTGAGCGCGGCCTCGCCGGAGCCGAGCACCGCGTCGGCCAGTGCCTGCTTGCGGTTCAGCATCTCGGCGATGCGGTCCTCGATCGTGCCCTCGGCGATCAGCCGGTGCACCTGCACGGGGCGGTTCTGGCCGATGCGGTACGCGCGGTCCGTGGCCTGGGCCTCGACCGCGGGGTTCCACCAGCGGTCGAAGTGCACGACATGCTCGGCCCTGGTCAGGTTCAGGCCTGTGCCCGCGGCCTTCAACGACAGCAGGAAGACGGGTACTTCACCCTCCTGGAAACGCTCCACCATCGCCTCGCGTTCCGCGACGGGCGTGCCGCCGTGGAGGAACTGCGTGGGCACTCCGCGTGCCGCCAGATGCCGCTCCAGAAGCCGCGCCATCCGCACGTACTGGGTGAAGACCAGAACGCTCGCCCCCTCGGAGAGGATGGTGTCGAGCAGCTCGTCCAGCAGCTCCAGCTTCCCGGAGCGCCCCGCGATCTTCGGCCGGTCCTCCTTGAGGAACTGCGCCGGATGGTTGCAGATCTGCTTCAGGCCGGTCAGCAGCTTCACGATCAGCCCGCGCCGGGCCATGTTGTCGGCGCCGGAGATCTCGGCAAGCGTCTCCCGCACCACGGCCTCGTACAGCCCGGTCTGCTCCTTGGTGAGCGACACGGCACGGTCGGTCTCCGTCTTCGGCGGCAGCTCGGGAGCGATACCCGGATCCGACTTGCGCCGCCGCAGCAGGAACGGGCGCACGAGCCGGGCGAGGCGCTCAGCGGCGGCCGGGTCCTGACCGTCCTCGACGGACTGCGCGTACCGCGAGCGGAAGGTGCCGAGTCGGCCCAGCAGCCCCGGGGTCGTCCAGTCGAGGATCGCCCACAGCTCCGACAGGTTGTTCTCCACCGGAGTGCCGGTGAGCGCCACGCGTGCGCGTGCACCGATGGTGCGCAGCTCCCGGGCCGTCTCCGAGTACGGGTTCTTGACGTGCTGCGCCTCGTCCGCCACGACCATGCCCCACGGCACCTCGGCCAGCCGCCGCGCGTCCAGGCGCATCGTCCCGTAGGTGGTGAGCACGAACTCGCCGTCGGCCAGGGCCTCCAGACTGCGCCGCGACCCGTGGAAGCGCCGGACGGGCGTACCGGGCGCGAACCGCTCGATCTCACGCTGCCAGTTGCCCATCAGGGACGTCGGACAGACGACGAGGGTGGGTCCCGCCGCCGACTCTTCGGTCTGCCGGTGCAGATGCAGCGCGATCAGGGTGATCGTCTTGCCGAGACCCATGTCGTCGGCCAGACAGCAGCCGAGCCCCAGGGAGGTCATCCGGGCGAGCCAGTTCAGGCCCCGCAGCTGGTAGTCGCGCAGGGTCGCGGCGAGAGCGGCCGGCGGATCGACCGGGTCCTGTGCCTCCGGATCCGAGATACGGTCCCGCAGGGCCGCCAGCCACCCGGTGGGCCGCACCTCCACCTGGCGCCCGTCGACCTCCGTCGAGCCCGTCAGGGCGGCGCTGAGGGCGTCGACCGGCGTGACCTTGCGGTCCTGCTGCGCGTGGGCGCGACGGACCTCCCCGGGATCGACGAGGACCCACTGGTCGCGCAGCCGCACCACGGGACGGTTCGCCTCGGCGAGCCGGTCCAGCTCCTCGCGAGTGAGCTGCTGGTCGCCCAGGGCGAACCACCAGTTGAAGGCGAGCAGCGCGTCGGCGGAGAGGAACGACGGAGTGTCCGACAGCACCTTGCCGGGGCTCGTGTCGTCGTCGGGCGGGCCTACGACCGCACGGGCCGTCAGCTTGCGGGCCAGCTCCTTGGGCCAGTGCACCTCGACCCTGGCGGCGGACAGTGCGCGGGTGCCCTCCCCGAGCAGCTCCGTGACCTCTTCGGCGGCCAGTTCGACGGCGTCCGGCACGGCCGCCGAGAGCAGGGGCGTCAGCGGCGGCCAGGTCCGGGCCGCGCGGCGCAGCGCGAGCAGGGCGTCCATCCGCGCGCGCGGGCCGAAGGCGCCGGTCCCGGACCACACCTCGGCCGCGTCCGCGACGAGCCTGGGCTCGCTCACGCTGTGCACCTGGAGCACGGCCCGGAAGCGGAGAGCCGTCTCGTCCGGCTCGGCGGACGCCAGTCCCGGTACCTCGATCCGCAGCGAGATCCGTACGCCCGCGTCGTGCCCGGCGGCGACCTCGGCGGCCCACGCGCGCTGCTCCGGCACGTGCTGCGGCTCGCTTACCGCGTACGCGGCCCCGCCCGTGGCGAGCGCGGCAGCGGGGGAGCGGGGCAGCGCATCGGCCACCGCGTCCAGGAAGGCGCGCAGCAGCCGCTCCGGGTCGGGCAGCCGGTGCGGCTCAGTGCCCTCCAACGGCACGGCGTGTGCGTCCGGGGGCATCGCGGCGGCGAGTTCGCGAACGCGCTCCACGTCCGGCGCGCCCAGCGGACCGGCCCGCCAGGCGTCGTGATCCGTCGCGGACAGGCCGGGCAACAGCAGCCCGCGTGCGGCCAGTTGGAGGGCGAGAACGGCGGCCGTACCCCAGAACGCCGTCGCCCGATGGGCCTGCGCGGCGGCACGCGCGCGCGTGAGGACCGGCAACGCGGCACGCACCGGGAGCAGGACGGCGGTCACTTGCGCTCGCTCGACACCGTGGTCGCCCGGCAGGACAACGGTCAGCTCGTCGACGGTTCCGGCGGCGACGGTGGGCGGTGTGTCGCCGTCGGGCCGCCAGAACGCGACCGTGCCGGTGCGGGCCGGATCGGCGGGCACGAACACGGCACAGCAGCGGGCCAGTTCGGAGATCTCGGAGGGTGTTGCCGCGGGAATCCTCTGCACAGCGATGGCCGCATTCCTCAAATTTGACTACTGGGGTCCGGGTCGCCGAGGGTACAGCACCCCGAAGGCCAACCCGGTATGGCTGAGTCATGACCCAGGTCACTTTGCCGAAGGGGTGTCATCAACCCCCTCAAGGCGGCGGGGATTTCCCCCGCACGGACACGGGTGGTGGCGCCATGGTCGCCAAGGGTGTCCGCTTCGTACGTTTCCTCAGGTCAGCCCGATGCCCGAAGAGAGCCGGAGACCGACCATGTCCCAGACCGCCGCCCTTGCCGCCGATCCTCCGGGGTCACCCGCCGCGCAGTCCGGCGGCAGCGACTTCGCCCCGCTCCTGCGCACCATCAGGGGGCAGGGCCTTCTGGAACGGCGGCACACCTGGTACGCCCTCGGCATCGTCGGCAACCTGTTCGCCCTGGCCGGCATCGTCACCGGAATCGCGCTGATCGGCAGCTCCTGGTGGGTCCTGCTCCTCGCTCCGCCGCTCGCCGTGTTCTGCGCACGCACCGCCTTCACAGCCCACGACGCGGGCCACGCGCAGATCACCGGCAACAGGGCCGTGGGCCGTGCCATCGGCCTGATCCACGCCGATCTGCTGCTGGGGATGAGCTATTCCTGGTGGATCGACAAGCACAACCGCCACCACGCCAACCCCAACCACATCGACAAGGACCCCGACGTCGTCGCCGACGTCCTGGTGTTCACCTGCGAACAGGCACGGCATCGCACCGGCTTCCGGCGCTGGCTCACCCGCAACCAGGCCTGGCTCTTCTTCCCGCTCACCCTTCTCGAAGGCATCTCCCTGAAGATCTCCGGCTTCAGGGACCTGCGCCGACAGGCGCCCCGGGAACGGGCCGTGGAAGCCGTGCTCCTGGTGACCCACGTCGCCGCGTACACGACGCTGCTGCTGACCTCCCTCTCCCTCGGCCAGGCACTCGCCTTCGCCGCCGTCCACCAGGCCCTGCTCGGCCTCCATCTGGGCCTGGCCTTCGCGCCCAACCACAAGGGCATGGAGATGCCCGACCCCGACGGCGAGCGCTGGGGTCATCTGCGCCGCCAGGTGCTCACCTCGCGCAACGTCCGTGGCAGCGCCCTGACCGACTGGTTCCTCGGCGGCCTCAACTACCAGGTCGAGCACCATCTCTTCCCGAGCATGCCCCGCCCGCATCTGCGGCTCGCCCAGCCGACGGTGCGCGCCTACTGCCGTGAGATGGGTATTCCCTATACGGAGACGGGGCTCGTCGACTCGTACCGGCAGGCCCTGCGTCACATGTACGAGGTGGGAGAGCCCCTCAGGGGCATCTAGGGGTCACGTATCAGGGACGTCTCAGGGTCGTGGTCCGGAACCGTGGGAAGCGCGGACCCGTTTTCAGAGCAGAGAGCGGCAGTGGCCGCGAAGGAGGCGACACTCATGTCGAGGAACGCGAAGATCGCCGCAGGGGGCGTGGCAGCCGGGATCATCCTGTTGATCTGGCTGCCGTGGTGGGCTGCGCTGCTGATAGTGCTGGGAGTCCCGGCGGCCGCCTATCTCACGCTGGACCCCGCACAGCGGCGCAGGCTGCGCCGTGTCTCACGCAAGGAGATCGGCCGCTGAGGCGCCGCGATCCGGTGCCGCCCGCGCCCCACCCCGGCTGACGCCCCGACCCGCTGAACTCCGCCCGGAGCCACAGGTGTCCGGGCGGGGCTCAACTGGGGCGTACGGCCATTTTGTCGAGCGCTTCGAGGAGACCGGGCAGCTCCGGGCCCCGGCCCACCGGCAGCACCTCTCCGGGTTCGTCGTCGAGCAGGACGAAGGCGATGTCGTCGGTCCTGGCCACCATCGACCAGCCGGGACCGTCGGCGCGCAGCGTCCGCGCGTCGCCCGGAGCGAAGGAGGAGCGGACGCGGCCGAGGGGCGGAGGTGTCTCCACGTACGCGCGCGCCTCCGCGAGGACACGCCGGATCCCGGCACGGGGCCGGTTCACGGCGCCTTCGGTCCGGTTCGCGGTGTCCTCGGCCGGGTCGGCCGCCTCCGCGACCTGGTTCGTGTCCGCCTCGGCCCGGTCCGGCTCGCCCCTGGACGCCTCGGGAGCATCGGGTGTCGCGGACCCACCGCCAGGAGGGGCGAAGTCCTCGTCGCTGAGCTGCTCCCGCCAGGTCGCCCACTGAAGCGCGATCTCGTCGGCGCCCAGACGCCGCTGGGCCGGGCCCCAGGTGGTGGTGTCCGGCGGAGCGAGCGGTGGGCGGTCCGTGAGTTCGGGGCCCGGGTCGTGCGGGGCGGGCACATCCGGAGCCGCGACAGCGACCGCGAGAGGCCAGCCCGGCAGGGCGGCGACGACCGTGTGCTCCTCCGGCGACAGGTCGTACTCCATTCCGCAGTCCCACGAAGCGATCGCGACCGCGACCAGGGAGACGTCGTCGATGACCACCGTCCACCGCGCGCCGTCGCCGTCCTGGCCGAGCACCAGCCCGTACCCGTCGGCGAACGGCGCGAGGCCGAGCGCCGCACAGGCCTCCGGATAGTCGTCGCCCAGCACGCTCGGGAACTGCGCGGGTGTCAGCAGCACCGCCGTGAGCACATAGAGCGCGTCGTCCTCGGCGGCGACGGCCTCCTCGTCCGTCTCTGCCATCCCAGCCTCCCCATCGGTTCGTCCATCGGCGCGCACCCTAATCCGAGCGGAAGGCCCTTGTCACGACTCCCACCCCACGCGGAGCTGCTGTTTTCCCACCGGACGGGGAGGAATCGACCGGATGTGCCCGCTTCGGTCAGGCTGCCGGGAGTCCCAGGAGATCCCGGGCCACCGTCCGTGGTGACTCGTCGCGCTCCCTGGCCAGCGCGATGACGGCACGGCACGCCAGCTCGTTCACCCCGAACGACAACGCCTCCGGGGACACCCAGGCCACGGCCTCGTCCATCCGGTCCTGGTCGTCCTCCGCGCACGCCGACACGTACACGGCAGCGGCCTCGAAGAGATTGTGCGTGCGCCTCTCCTGCCCCGCGCTCACTTCCGAGCGCCAGGAACGGAGAAATCTGGTGAACGATTTATGGATTCCGCCGAACATGTGGACCACCCTCCCCCTGTGTGGTTGCCATGGTTGATCGTTCATCTGCTCCTACCAACGTAGGGTTGGAGTTCCGGCGGCAGAAGAGGGCATGCGCGGGTGAAGGGCTCCGTACGCCGTTGACGGCGCGGGTCAGACCGGCCGGACAGCCAGCGCCAGGAACCGGGCGTCCTCGTCCACGTACGACGTCATGCGCCACCCGGAACGGGCCAGGAGCGGACCGAGGTTGGGCTCCGCGCGCAGGTCCTCCGGGGTGATCCGGCGACCCTGCCGGGCGGCCAGCGCGGCCCTGCCGATCGGGTGGAACAGCGCCAGGATGCCGCCGGGGCGCACCACGCGCGCGAATTCCCGCAGGTTCTCGGCAGGGTGTGGCAGATGTGCGATCAGGCCCGCCGCGAACACCGCGTCGAGCGACTCCGAACGCAGGGGAAGGGCGGCCACGTCGGCGAGCAGCAACTGCCCGTCGAGGCCCCGTCCGGCCTGCGCCGCCTCCTCCAGCATGGCCGGAGTCAGATCCGCTCCCAGGACCACTCCCGAGGGCCCCACGGCGGCACGCAGCGGCGTCAGGGCCCGTCCGGTGCCACAGCCCGCGTCCAGTACCCGAGCGCCCTCGCGCAGCCCCAGCTCGGCGACCGCGGCGGCGTAGGCGGGCCCGTCGTCGGGGAACCTGTGGTCCCAGCCGGCCGCGCGGGCGGTGAAGAATTCCTGGACGTGTGTGTGGTCGTCGCTCATGTTCCGCATGATCCCGCACAGACGCGAAACACCTCACGGCGCGCATGTTCGAGCCGGACGCGATCGTTCAGACGCAGTTCCCTGTCATATTTCACTACCTTTCGAAATGCGCCCCCTTCGTGCTCCCGTGCCCCCACTAGCGTCCCGTGGTCATGGGACACCTGGACCACGCGGCCTTCGGCTGGCTGACCCCCGTACTGTCATACGCAATGGCCTGCATGGGCGCCGCCCTCGGGCTGCGCTGCACCGTCCGGGCGCTCGGCGCGACCGGACGCTCGCGCCGCAACTGGCTCGTCACCGCGGCCTCCGCGATCGGCACCGGCATCTGGACCATGCACTTCGTGGCCATGCTCGGCTTCAGCGTCGGCGGCACCGACATCCGCTACAACGTGCCGCTGACCATCCTCAGCCTCCTCGTCGCCATGGCCGTCGTCTCCACCGGGGTCTTCGCCGTCGGCTACGGGCACGACCGCGCCCGCGCGCTCTTCGTCGGCGGGCTCACCACCGGGCTGGGCGTGGCGAGCATGCACTACCTCGGCATGGCCGCGGTACGGCTGCACGGTGACGTGAACTACGACCCGGCGCTCGTCGCGCTCTCCGTGGTGATCGCCGTCGTCGCGGCCACCGCGGCACTGTGGGCGGCGCTGAACATCAAGTCGCCGATCGCGGTGACCGTCGCCTCGCTCGTCATGGGCGCGGCGGTCAGCAGCATGCACTACACCGGGATGTTCGCGGTGCACGTGGACGTCACGCCCTCCGGCGAGGTGCTGCCCGGGGCCACGGCGATGCAGTTCATCTTCCCCCTCGCCGTCGGCCTCGGGTCCTATCTCTTCCTGACCTCGGCGTTCGTCGCGCTGTCACCGACGGCCGGGGAACGCCAGGCCTCCGCGTCCGCCCAGCGACCGGTCGAGAGCGTCGCTGCCCGCTAGAGGCACGCCCCGAACCACACCACGAGCGAGGAGGCCATGCGTACACCCCGTAGGACCCCCAGAGCCGACGCCGGGACGGCGACTCCGCCCCCGGTGCGCGGACGCCGCGCACACGCCGGTCCGCCGGCCGACGAAGGCGCCGAGGAACCCCTCGGAGCCCTGCCCGACGAGATACCCACGCGCGCGGGACGCCGTCGCATGCGGCCGGGAACCGTCCGCGCCAAGATCGTCTGCCTTCTGATGGTGCCGGTCGTCTCCCTGCTCGCGCTGTGGGCGTACGCCACCGTCACCACGGCCCAGGACGTCGCCCGGCTGCGGCAGTTGCAGCGCGTCGACTCCCAGGTGCGTGCCCCCGTCGCCGCCGTCGTCGCCGCGCTCCAGGCCGAACGCACGGTCGCCGTACGCCACGCCACCGATCCGGCCGCCGTCCCCGGCATCGACCTCAGGACCCACGGCGAGCGCACCGACCGGGCCGTGGCGAAGCTGCGCCTCGGCGACCGCAACACCGTCGCCGACGGTGAGGAACTCCCCGCAGGAGTCGCGGACCGCCTGGAGACCTTCGTCGTCGGCGTCGAACAACTGCGCGCGCTGCGGACCTCGGTACTCGACCGCCGTACCGGATGGGCCGAGGCGTACGCGCAGTACACCAGGACCATCTCGGCGGCCTTCGCCGTGGGCGGCGCTCTCACCGGCATCCAGGACGCCGAACTCGGCTCCGACGCGCGCGTACTGCTCGAATTCGCCCGCGCCGGAGAGGCGCTGGCCCAGGAGGACGCCGTTCTCGCCGGGGCGCGGCTCACCGGGGGCCTCGACGGACAACGGCTGCGGCTGTTCATCGGCGCCGTCGACACCCGCCGCACCCTTGTCGAAGCCACCGCCCCGGACCTGCGCGGCCCGGAACGGGCCACCTGGCAGAACCTCGCGACAAGCAGCGCGTACGCCGCTCTGGCAGCCGCCGAGGACAAGGTGCTCGGCGCCCACCCCGGCGTCAGGGCGATCGCCGCCGCGCCCGAAGCCGTCTGGACGAAGGCACACGCGCGCGTGCAGGGAGGTATGCGGGCCATCGAGGCGGACGCGGGCCACGACGTCGCGGACCGCGCCGACCCCTTCACCCGGGGCCTGCTCAGCCCGGCCGGCGCCGCGGTGCTGTTCGGCCTCGCCGCCGTCGCCGCGTCCCTGGTGATCTCCGTACGCATCGGACGCGGCCTCGTCGTCGAGCTGGTGAGCCTGCGCAACAGCGCCCTGGAGATCGCCCGCCACAAGCTCCCGCATGCCATGCTGAGACTGCGCGCGGGAGAAGAGATCGACATCCGCGCAGAGGCGCCCCCGGGACCACCCGCGGAGGACGAGACCGAACAGGTCGCGGAAGCCCTCGGCACCGTGCACCGCGCCGCCCTGCGTGCCGCCGTGGAACGCGCGGAACTGGCCAGCGGCATCTCAGGCGTCTTCGTCAACCTCGCGCGCCGCAGCCAGGTCCTCGTCCACCGCCAACTGAACCTCCTCGACAGCATGGAGCGCAGGTCCGACGACCCGAACGAACTCAGCGACCTGTTCCGGCTCGACCACCTCACCACCCGTATGAGGCGCCACGCCGAGAGCCTGATCATCCTCTCCGGAGCCGCACCCGGCCGGGCCTGGCGCATGCCGGTCTCCCTGACGAACGTCGTCCGTGCCGCCGTCTCCGAAGTCGAGGACTACGCGCGCGTGGAGGTGCGTCAGTTCCCCGAGGCGTCCGTCTCCGGCGCCGCCGTCGCCGACCTCACGCATCTCCTGGCGGAGATCGTCGAGAACGCCGCCCAGTTCTCGCCACCGCACACCAGGGTGCGCATCACCGGCGAACCGGTCGGCAACGGCTATGCCGTGGAGGTCGAGGACCGGGGGCTCGGGATGGGCAAGGAGACCCTCGCCGAGGCGAACCGCCGCATCGAACAGTCCGAGGCGCTCGACCTGTTCGACAGCGACCGGCTCGGCCTCTTCGTCGTCAGCAGGCTCGCCGCGCGGCACGACATCAAGGTGCACCTGCGGACCTCGCCCTACGGCGGCACCACCGCGGTCGTCCTGCTGCCCACAGCACTGCTGCACAGCGGCGCGGCGGAACGGGCCCCGCGCGCCGCGATGGACCGGGAGCGTGCCGAGGAACGCGAGTACGCGCGCGTGCCCGCCGCTGCCCCGCCCCAGGAACCGGTCCGGGCATCGGCGGACCGCCCCGCACTGGTGGCCCCCGCGCAGACCGCGGCGGAGAACGCCCCCGAGCCCCCACCTCCAGGAGTCACCGCCCTGCGGCTGCACCGACCGCCCGAGGACCCCGGCGACGCGGAGGAGTCCGACGACCTCCCACGGCGCGTCCGGCAGGCGAACCTCGCCCCCCAACTGCGCGAACAACGCCCTGAGGAACCGGCCCGGACCACAGGGGCCCGGAGCGACGACAAGCGCACCCCCGAGGCCGTACGGGACCGCATGACGGCCTACCGCGACGGCTGGGTGCGCGGCGGCGGCAGGTCACCCGGCCGTGGAGCCGCCCCGGGCCCCGGAGCGGGCAGAGACAGCAGCGAAGGAGACCGCACATGATCAAGGACCCGGGCACCAGGGCGGAGCGGCGGTCCGGCGAACTCGACTGGCTGTTGGACGACCTCGTGCTGCGCGTCGGCGAAGTCCGGCACGCGGTGGTGCTGTCCAACGACGGACTGGCGGTGGGTGCCTCCACCGACCTCAGGCGCGAGGACGCGGAGCACCTCGCCGCGGTCGCCTCCGGCTTCCACAGCCTGGCCAAGGGGGCCGGCCGGCACTTCGGCGCCGGAGGCGTGCGCCAGACCATGGTGGAGATGGACGACGGCTTCCTTTTCGTCGCCGCCGCGGGCGACGGCTCCTGCCTCGCCGTCCTCACCGCCGCGACCGCCGACATGGGACTGGTGGCGTACGAGATGGCACGGCTGGTGAAACGCGTGGGCGAGCACCTCCGCACAGCGCCCAGAGCAGCGGCGCGCCCGCCCGCCGCCGGATGAGGCGAGAGGGCGGTCCGCACAGATGACCGAGGACACGACAGGCACCCTGCGGGAACCGGGCAGCCAGTGGTACGACAACGAGGCCGGGCCCCTCGTCCGCCCCTACGCCATGACGGGCGGACGCACCAAACCCGGCCCCACAGGGGTGCGCTTCGATCTGATCGCGCTTGTCACGCTCGACCCGGGCGCGCCCAACATGGACGACGACACGGCGCTCGGCCCAGAGCACCGGGCCATCATCGACCTGTGCCGTACGGAGACACAGTCGGTCGCCGAACTCGCCGCGGGCGCCGACCTCCTCGTAGGGGTGGTGAGGGTGCTGCTCGGCGACCTCCTGGAGCTGGGCCGCGTCACCGTCAGCCGCCCCGTGCCGCCTGCGCAACTGCCCGACGAACGCATTCTGCGCGAGGTGATCGAAGGACTGAGGGCGCTGTAGAACCGTGGACGAGAGACGCGGAACACACGGACCAGGCCGAGTTGTGCACCCTTCCTGGCACCGAACAGGCGCGAGCCGGTCACATCGGGCTAATTGCGGTCCAACCGCTCGTAACGAAACGGCAGTTGTCATGATGAGAACGATGGACGTCGACCGTTGCCGGCACTCCCGAGAGAAGTGATCGATGGTCTCCGAGCACTCCGACGCCACGGACGACGAGACGTCCGCGCTGGCGTTGAAGATACTGGTCGCCGGTGGATTCGGCGTGGGCAAGACCACCCTGGTGGGCGCGGTCAGTGAGATCAGGCCGCTGCGCACCGAGGAACTGCTGAGCGAGGCCGGTCAGTTGGTGGACGACACCGACGGCGTGGACCAGAAGGTGACGACGACCGTCGCCATGGACTTCGGCCGCATCACCATCCGTTCGGGCCTCTCCCTGTATCTGTTCGGTACGCCGGGCCAGGACCGCTTCTGGTTCCTGTGGGACGAACTGTCGCAGGGCGCCCTCGGCGCCGTCGTCCTCGCGGACACCCGCAGGCTGGAGGACTGTTTCCCCGCCGTGGACTACTTCGAGCACCGGCACATCCCGTTCGTGGTGGCCGTCAACTGCTTCACGGGCGCTCGCGCGTACGGCGCCCAGGACGTGTCGCGCGCCCTCGACCTGGACCAGGGCACGCCCGTGGTGCTCTGCGACGCCCGCGACCGCGCCTCGGGCAAGGAAGTGCTGATCAGACTGGTCGAGTACGCCGGGCGGATGCACACGGCCCGGCTGCTCGACTCGGTGAGCTGACGACGGCTACGCATCTCCTGTGCCCTGCGCCCGTCCTGCTTGCTCGCGGGACGGGCGTGGGGAAGGCTGACTGACCGGATCCTTCGGCTTGGAGGACCTGCCGCACGGGGAGATCAGAAACATGGCACAGAACCAAGGACTTGGCTGGCTGCTGGACGATCTGACCGAGCGTGTCCAACACATACGACATGCGCTGGTCCTGTCGAACGACGGGCTGGTGACAGGCGCGAGCACAGGACTTCGCCGTGAGGACGCCGAACATCTCGCCGCCGTGTCGTCGGGCCTGCACAGCCTGGCGAAAGGCTCGGGACGCCACTTCGGCGCGGGCAAGGTACGTCAGACGATGATCGAGTTCGACGACGCGGTGCTGTTCGTCACGGCGGCCGGCACCGGCAGCTGTCTGTGCGTACTCAGTGCCGCCGAGGCCGACATCGGCCAGATCGCCTACGAGATGACACTGCTCGTCAATCGAGTCGGCGAACACCTCGACGTGGATGCCAGGCAACCCGAGCAAATTCCGTTATCGGACTCCTGACCTGCGAATACGGCACTCCGGCGAGAGTTATCCACAGGCTCGCACGGTCGGCGGCCGAACCGGCTACGTTTTTCCCGAGGCCGGCGCACAAGGCGCTGGCCAGCCACTCCACGGGGGAGACCGATCATGTCCGGCGTCAGCATCACGAAACCCGCCCAGACCGCCGCCGCACCGGCCACCGACACGCTCCGCTCCTCAGGAGCGCCCTTCGCACCGAGCCGTGCCGCACGCGAACTGGGTTTGAAACGACGAGAGTTCGACCTCGCGGTCCATCTCGGGTGTGTGCGGACCGTTCCTGACGAAGGGGGCGGCGGCCGACGCGTCGGACGCGACGAGATCGACAGGCTGCGCAACGACGAGCACTTCCCGGAAACACTGCGCGAACGCGTGCGGGCCGTGGGCACGGCGGAGGGCGCGACGCTCATGGATGTGACGCCCACCCGGTTCACCCGCCTCGCGCGGCTGGGCCTGGTGACGCCGGTGGCCTTCTACCTCAACCGCTACCGGGCCGTGGTCTGGCTGTATCTCGCCGACGAGCTACGACAGTTCGCCGCGGGCAAGGACACCGTCCCGCTGCTGACCGGCCGCACCTCCCAGGACCAGCGCGACAAACTCGCGGAAGGCCTCGACCTGCGGCCCCGCAACTGGCGCGGGCGACAACTGGGATTCCTGCTCCGACCGGCCGACGATCCATGGGCACGAGCCGCGGTCGTGGCGTCCTTCATCGACCCCGCCCAGGTCGCGGAGATCGTCAACGACCCCTACGAACGCGCTCACTTGAACCGCTTCCGGCCGGATCAGCCGGCCCACGGCGCACCGGGTTCACCCACCGCCCGGCTCGCCGAGCGGATCATGACGGCGGACGATCCGGACGAGATCGGCTGGCTCCGCGCAGAACTGACCGGAACCCTGGCCGAGGCCCGCGACCACCGTCCCGCACCGCGCCCGAGGTCGGAGCAGGCTCCGTCCCCGCACGGCAGCCAAGTCCAGGAGTACGTCCGGCCCGTGCCTCCGCAGCACGACAGCCGACCCGAGACAGCCGAGCGACCCAGGACACCGGAGGCAGCCGAGCAACCCGGGGTGCCCGACACGGCAGTGCGAGCACGCGGCCTGCTGGGTCGTCTGCGCGGCAGAGGCTCGCGACCCGCCCGTGACCGGGGCAAGCGCCCCGCGCGGGTCTGAACAGGGGCGGGACGCCTCAGCCGAGCTTTCGGAACAGGCCTTCCTGGACGACGGAGACGAGCAGCCTGCCCTCGACGTCGTAGATCCGGCCACGGGCCAGTCCGCGCCCGCCCGTGGCGATCGGCGACTCCTGGTCGTACAGGAACCACTCGTCCGCCCGGAACGGCCGGTGGAACCACATGGCGTGGTCCAGCGAGGCCATGTCGAAGGTCCGGGGGCCGAACAGGGGCTCCACCGGAAGGCGTACGGCGTCCAGCAGCGTCATGTCGCTGGCGTACGTCAACGCGCATGTGTGTACGAGCGGATCGTCCCCCAGCGGGCCGACCGCACGCATCCACACCGCGCTGCGCGGCTCCAACTGCTGGACCTCCTCCGGGGTCCAGAGCAATCGGTCCACATAGCGGATGTCGAAGGGCTGACGGCGCGCCATACGCTCGAACTGCTCGGGCAGCGCGCCGAGATGCTCCTTGATCTCCTGGGTGACGTTCGGCAGGGACTCCGGATCCGGGACCTTCCGGGCCGGCGGCAGCTGATGTTCGAAGCTGCCTTCCTCGGGCTTGTGAAAGGAGGCGGTGAGATTGAAGATCGTGCGGCCCTGCTGCACGGCCGTGACCCGACGGGTCGTGAACGACCGGCCGTCACGCACCCGTTCGACCTGGTACACGATCGGCACGCCCGGCCGTCCCGGGCGCAGGAAGTACGCGTGCAGCGAGTGCACCGGACGCTCGCCGTCCGTGGTGCGCCCGGCGGCGACCAGTGCCTGGCCCGCCACCTGGCCGCCGAAGACCCGCTGGAGGGATTCGTCGGGGCTGCGGCCACGGAAGATGTTGACCTCGATCTGCTCCAGGTCAAGCAGGTCGACGAGTCTCTCGGCTGCGTTCGTCATGGGTGCGATTCTCCTGTGCTCACAACTGGCCGACGGCGGTGACCTTGACGACGGCACGGCCCTCCGCGTCGGAGGCCACGAGGTCGACCTCCGCGCTGATGCCCCAGTCATGGTCGCCGTTCGGGTCGGCGAAGGTCTGACGGACGCGCCACAGCCTGTTCTGCGGCTCCTCCTCGATCATCAGCAGCCGGGGGCCGCGGGCGTCGGGGCCGGTGCCGAGGTCCTCGTACTCGTCCCAGTACTTGTCCATCGCCTCGCCCCACGCGTCGGCGTCCCAGCCGGCCTCCGCGTCCAGTTCGCCCAGGGCCTCCACCTGGTCGAGCGCGGCCAGCTCGACGCGGCGGAACATGGCATTGCGGACCAGGACCCGGAAGGCACGCGCGTTGGCGGTGACCGGCTTGACCTGGTCGGCCTTCTCCTGGGCCTCCTCGGCGGTCATCACCTCCGGGTTGGCGAGCTGCTCCCACTCGTCCAGGAGGCTGGAGTCGACCTGGCGCACCATCTCGCCCAGCCAGGCGATCAGGTCCTGGAGATCCTCGGACTTGAGGTCGTCCGGGACGGTGTGGTCGAGGGCCTTGAAGGCACCGGCGAGGTAGCGCAGCACGATGCCCTCGGTGCGGGCCAGCTCGTAGTGGGACACCAACTCGGTGAAGGACATGGCCCGTTCGTACATGTCACGGATGACGGACTTGGGGGAGAGGGGATGGTCACCGACCCACGGATGGCTCTTGCGGTACGTGTCGTACGCGTGGAAGAGCAGCTCGTCCAGCGGCTTCGGGTACGAGACGTCCTGGAGGCGCTCCATGCGCTCCTCGTACTCGACGCCGTCCGCCTTCATCGCCGCGACGGCCTCACCGCGCGCCTTGTTCTGCTGGGCCGCGAGAATCTGGCGCGGATCGTCCAGCGTGGACTCGACCACGGACACCATGTCCAGCGCGTACGACGGCGACTCCGGCTCAAGAAGCTCGAACGCGGCCAGCGCGAAGGTGGACAGCGGCTGGTTGAGCGCGAAGTCCTGCTGGAGATCCACGGTCAGACGCACGATGCGGCCGGTCGCGTCCGGCTCGTCCAGCTTCTCGACGACACCGCCGTCCAGCAGCGAGCGGTAGATGGCGATCGCGCGCCGGATGTGCCGCAGCTGCTGCTTGCGCGGCTCGTGGTTGTCCTCCAGCAGGTGCCGCATCGCGTCGAAGGCGTTGCCGGGGCGGGCGATCACCGACAGCAGCATCGTGTGGGTCACCCGGAAGCGGGACGTCAGCGGTTCCGGATCGGAGGTGATCAGCTTGTCGAAGGTGCTTTCCGTCCAGCCGACAAAACCCTCGGGCGCCTTCTTGCGGACCACCTTGCGGCGCTTCTTCGGGTCGTCGCCCGCTTTGGCCAGCGATTTCTCGTTCTCGATGACGTGCTCGGGCGCCTGCGCGACGACGAAGCCCGCCGTGTCGAAGCCAGCGCGGCCCGCCCGGCCGGCGATCTGGTGGAACTCACGTGCGCGCAGGGTCCGTACACGATTGCCGTCGTACTTCGTCAGCGCCGTGAACAGCACTGTGCGGATGGGCACGTTGACGCCGACGCCGAGCGTGTCCGTGCCGCAGATGACCTTCAACAGGCCTGCCTGGGCCAGCTTCTCGACCAGGCGGCGGTACTTGGGAAGCATGCCGGCGTGGTGGACGCCGATGCCGTGCCGGACGTAACGGGACAGGTTCTGGCCGAACTTGGTGGTGAAGCGGAAACCGCCGATCAGCTCGGCGATCCTGTCCTTCTCCTCGCGGGTGCACATGTTGATGCTCATCAGCGCCTGCGCCCGCTCCACCGCCTGCGCCTGCGTGAAGTGCACGATGTAGACGGGCGCCTGCCGGGTCTCCAGCAGCTCCGTCAGTGTCTCGGTCAGCGGGGTCAGCTTGTACTCGTACGACAGCGGGACCGGGCGGGTCGCCGAGCGGACCACCGAGGTGGGACGGCCGGTGCGGCGGGTGAGGTCCTTCTCGAACATCGAGACGTCGCCCAGCGTCGCCGACATCAGGATGAACTGCGCCTGCGGCAGCTCCAGGATCGGGATCTGCCAGGCCCAGCCGCGGTCGCCCTCGGCGTAGAAGTGGAACTCGTCCATCACGACCTGGCCGACATCCGCCTGCTTGCCGTCGCGCAGCGCGATGGACGCCAGTACCTCGGCCGTGCAGCAGATGACGGGGGCGTCGGAGTTGACGGAGGCGTCGCCGGTCAGCATGCCGACGTTCTCCGTGCCGAAGATCTTGCACAGCTCGAAGAACTTCTCCGAGACCAGCGCCTTGATCGGGGCCGTATAGAAGGTGACCTCGTCCCGGGCCAGCGCCGCGAAGTGCGCACCCGCCGCGATCATGCTCTTGCCGGACCCGGTGGGCGTCGACACGATCACGTTCGCACCCGAGACCACCTCGATCAGCGCCTCCTCCTGGTGGGGGTAGAGCGTGAGACCGCGCTCCTGGGCCCACGACTCGAAGGCTTCGTAGAGGGCGTCGGGGTCTGCGGTCTGCGGCAGCTGATCGATGAGTGTCACGCCCCCATCTTGCCTGTGATCCCAGGTGATGGGGGAATCGGATGCCGGCCCGAAGATCACGGCCGCTACGCTGTGTCGCCGACGGAGCGTCAGCGCACCCGGTCAACTGGACAGCGGCGTACGAGGAATAGGGCGGAAAACGGCCATGATGGGACCAGCACACTCACTCTCGGGGGCCGCTGCCTGGCTCGGTGTCGGAGCCGCCGCTGCGGCGGCCGGCAAACCGATGCCCTGGCCGGTCGTCCTGGTCGGTGCCCTGATCTGCGCCGGAGCCGCACTCGCCCCGGACCTCGACCACAAGGCGGCGACCATCTCGCGGGCCTTCGGACCGGTCTCGCGGGGCCTGTGCGAGATCGTCGACAAGCTCTCGTACGCCGTCTACAAGGCGACGAAGAAGCAGGGCGACCCGCGTCGCTCGGGCGGGCACCGGACGCTGACGCACACCTGGCTGTGGGCGGTCCTCATCGGTGCGGGTGCCTCCGTCGCCGCGATCACCGGGGGGCGCTGGGCGGTCCTCGCCATTCTCTTCGTGCACATCGTGCTCGCCATCGAAGGCCTGCTGTGGCGGGCGACCCGCGGCTCCAGTGCCGACATCCTGGTCTGGCTGCTGGCGGCGACCAGCGCCTGGATCCTGGCCGGTGTCCTGGACAAGCCGGGCAACGGCGCGGACTGGCTGTTCACGGACCCGGGGCAGACCTACCTGTGGCTCGGGCTGCCGGTCGTGCTCGGCGCGCTGGTGCACGACATCGGGGACGCGCTGACGGTGTCCGGCTGCCCGGTGCTGTGGCCCATCCCGATCGGCCGCAAGCGCTGGTACCCGCTCGGTCCGCCGAAGGCGATGCGGTTCCGCGCGGGCAGCTGGGTCGAGCTGAAGGTGCTCATGCCGGCGTTCATGTTGCTCGGGGGAGTGGGCTGCGCGGCGGCGCTCAACTTCATCTGACGTCCAGGTACGGAGCCCCTGGCGGGGCGGCCCGCTCAGCCTTGGCCGTCCCCGCCGCCGTACCGGCGTTCGAAGGCGGCGACGCGGCCCTCGGTGTCCACCGTCCGGGCCTTGCCCGTGTAGAACGGGTGGCTCTCCGAGGAGATCTCCACATCCACGACCGGGTACGTCTCGCCGTCGTCCCAGTCGATGGTCTGCTCGCTCGTCGCGGTCGACCGGGTCAGGAACGCGTATCCGGCGACCCGGTCGCGGAAGACGACCGGGTGGTAGTCGGGCTGCTTGTCCTGCTGCATGGATGTTCTCCTTGCTCGGAACGCTCGGAACGCTCGGAACGCTCGGAACGCTTGGTTCAGTCGGGCGGTCGGCCCCGCGGGGCCCTTGGGCAGGCCGGGCGGTCAGCCGGACAGGGAGTCCTCGTCGACGATGTGCATCGCGGCCTCCTCTGCCGAGGCCGCGGCGCCGTCGATGCCCACGTCGGTGGCGATCAGCCCGCTCTCCTCGTCCTCGTGCGCGCCCTCGTTGGGGGCCACCAGTCGGCCGGAGCGGGCGGCGCCCACCTCGTTGTCCAGCGGCTCGCCGTCCGTGCCCGCGCAGTCGCCGATGCCGTCGCCGTCCGATGCCGCGATGTCCGGAAGTTCCTCGGCGAGCCGCTGGTCCAGGGTCTCGCCCTGCCGGCGTTCCGCCGCCGTCACACCGGAGCGCTCCACTGCCCAGGGCCGGTCCGGAGGGGACCAGCCACGGTCGAGGGGGTCAGTGACCCCGTCGGTGACCAGGGTGTCCTCGCCGTCCAGCAGGCCCGCGTCGTCCTGTACCTCGGATCCGTCGGGCTGGTAGACGTCGTCTCCCCATCCCTCGTCACTGTCCACGGGTACCTCCAGGTGCGTGGGGACCGGCCCCGGCGCCGCCCGCGGGGGCGGGCGGACGCTTCCAGCGTTCCACCCACCGTCGGGACCGCGCAACGGGACGAGGCCGATCCGGCCCCGCCCCGTCGCCCGGTCACCGGTGGGTCACCCGTGCCACGACCGCCACAGCGCCGAGTACGCGCCGTCCGCCGCGACCAGCTCGTCGTGGCTGCCCAGCTCGCTGATCCGGCCGTTCTCCACGACGGCGATGACGTCCGCGTCGTGGGCGGTGTGCAGCCGGTGGGCGATGGCGACGACCGTACGGCCGTCCAGTACCCGGGCCAGGGACCGTTCCAGGTGACGGGCCGCGCGCGGGTCGAGGAGCGAGGTCGCCTCGTCCAGGACCAGGGTGTGCGGGTCGGCCAGGACCAGCCGGGCCAGCGCGATCTGCTGGGCCTGCGCCGGAGTGAGTGCGAAACCGCCCGAGCCGACCTCGGTGTCCATGCCCTCGTCCAGCGCCCGGGCCCAGCCGTCCGCGTCGACCGCGCCCAGTGCCGCCCACAGTTCGGCGTCGTCGGCGTCCGTGCGGGCGAGGAGCAGGTTGTCGCGCAGGGAGCCGACGAAGACATGGTGCTCCTGGTTGACCAGCGCCACGTGCGAGCGGACCTCCTCGGCGGGCATCCTCGACAGCTCGGCGCCGCCCAGGGTGATCCGGCCGGTCCGGGGCGCGTAGATCCCGGCGAGCAGTCTGCCCAGCGTGGACTTGCCCGCGCCCGAGGGGCCCACCAGGGCCAGCCGGGTGCCCGGCGCGACCTCCAGGGACACCTTGCGCAGCACGTCCACGCCCTCCCGGTAGCCGAAGTGCACCCGGTCCGCGTGCACGTCCCGCCCGTCCGGGGTCAGCGAGGGGTCACCGGCGTCCGGCTCGATGTCCCGGACGCCGACCAGCCGGGCCAGGGACACCTGGGCGACCTGGAGCTCGTCGTACCAGCGCAGGACGATCCCCACCGGGTCGACGAGCATCTGGGCGAGCAGGGCGCTCGTGGTCAGCTGGCCCACGCCGATCCAGCCCTGGAGCGCGAAGACCCCGCCGATCATCAGCACCGAGCAGAGCACGGTGACATGGGTGGCGTTGATGACCGGGAAGAGCACGCACCGCAGCCACAGGGTGTAGCGCTCCCAGGCCGTCCACTCACTGACCCGCCGGTCCGACAGCTCGATCCGGCGGTCGCCCAGGCGGTGGGCCTCGATGGTCCGCCCGGCGTCCACCGTCTCGGCCAGCACGGCGGCGACGGCGGCGTACCCGGCGGCCTCCGAGCGGTAGGCGGAGGGTGCGCGCCGGAAGTACCAGCGGCAGCCGACCACCAGCAGCGGCACCGCGAGGAGCACGGCAGGCGCCAGCTGGGGCGCTGTGACGACGAGGCCGCCGAGCAGCAGCGCCGCCCAGACCACGCCGATGGCGAGCTGCGGCACGGCCTCGCGCATGGCGTTGGCGAGCCGGTCGATGTCGGTCGTGATGCGGGAGAGCAGGTCGCCCGTGCCCGCCCGCTCCAGGACACCCGGCGGCAGTCCGACCGACCGGACGAGGAAGTCCTCGCGCAGATCGGCCAGCATCCGCTCACCGAGGATCGCGCCGCGCAACCGCACCTGCCGGACGAACACGGCCTGTACGACCAGCGCGGCGGCGAACAGGCCGATGGTGAGTTCCAGATGGAGGTCGCGGGCGTCGTCCGAGACCCGCTCGACGAGGTCGCCCAGCAGGTATGGGCCGACCATGGAGGCCACCACGGAGACCGTGTTGACGGTGACCAGCAGCAGGAAGGCACGGCGGTGCCTGCGGAACAGTTCGGCCACGTAGGCGCGTACGGTCGCGGGGGCGCCGACCGGCAGGGTGCTCGCCGTCGTCGGGGCCGCCGGGTCGTACGCCGGTGGCGCCACGCCGATCATGCCGTCTCTCCGATTTCCTTGAGTTCTTCCAGTTCATCCAGGGTGTCGAGGTCGCCCAGCACGTGGCCGAGGGCCGCCTCGTCCTCGGTCTCCCGGGTCACCACGGCCCGGTACCGCGGTTCCTTGTGCACCAGTTCACGGTGCACACCGACCGCGGCGACCTCGCCCTCGTGGACCAGGACGACGCGGTCCGCGTGGTCCAGGAGCAGCGGTGAAGAGGTGAACACGACGGTTGTGCGGCCTGCCCGCAGCTCACGCACTCCGTCCGCGATCCGGGCCTCGGTGTGCGAGTCGACGGCCGAGGTCGGTTCGTCGAGAACGAGCACCTCGGGGTCCGTGATCAGCGACCGTGCCAGTGCCAAGCGCTGGCGCTGTCCGCCGGACAGTGACCGTCCGCGCTCGGTGATCCGCGCGTCCATCGGGTCCTCGGCGTCCAGCGAGCCCTGCACGAGAGCCTCCAGCACATCCCCGCACTGGGCGGCGGCCAGGGCCTCGGCGGCGCTCACCGCACCCGACGCGGGCACGTCGAGCAGTTCGCGCAGGGAACCGGAGAGCAGCACCGGGTCCTTGTCCTGGACGAGGACGGCCGTGCGGGTGCTGGAGAGCGGCAGCTCGTCGAGCGGTACGCCACCGAGGAGCGCCGACGTGCCCTCCTCGGAAGGGTGCCCGCCCAGGCGCTCCGCCAGCAGTCCCGCCGCGTCCGGATCGCCGCACACCACGGCGGTCAGACACCCGGCGGGGGCCAGCAGTCCGGTCGAGGGGTCGTACAGATCCCCGGTCGGCACGACCGCCTCCCGGGAGCCCGCCGTGTCCGTGGCGCGCTCCAGGGACAGCACCCGCGCGGCCCGTTTCGCGGAGGGCCGCGAGAAGGAGTACGCCATGGCGATCTCCTCGAAGTGCCGCAGCGGGTACGACATCAGCATGATCGCGCTGTACACCGTGACCAGCTCGCCGACGGTGATCCGGCCCTGCCTGGCCAGGTGCACGCCGTGCCAGACGACCGCGATCGTCAGCAGACCCGGCAGCAGTACCTGGATGGCCGAGATCAGTGCCCACATACGGGCGCTGCGCACGGCCGCGTGCCGTACTTCCTGCGAGGCCCGGCGGTAGCGGTCGAGGAAGAGTTCCTCGCCGCCGATGCCACGCAGCACCCGCAGTCCCGCGACGGTGTCCGAGGCCAGTTCGGTCGCGCGGCCGGCCTTCTCGCGCTGGAAGTCGGCCCGCCGGGTCGCCCGGGGCAGCAGCGGCAGCACGGCGAGGGCGAGGACCGGGACACCCACGGCGACGACGATGCCGAGCGCCGGCTGGTAGACGTACAGGCCGACGCAGACCAGGACGACGGTCAGTGCGGCGGCGGTGAAGCGGGAGAGGGCCTCCACGAACCAGCCGATCTTCTCCACGTCACCCGTGGAGACCGCGACGATCTCACCGGCCGCGACCCGCCGCGTCAGCGCCGAGCCCAGCTGGGCGGTCTTGCGGGCCAGCAGCTGCTGGACGCGGGCGGCGGCCGTGATCCAGTTGGTGACGGCGGCCCGGTGGAGCATGCTGTCGCCGAGTGCGATGGCGACACCGCACAGCACCATCAGGCCGCCCGCGAGGGCCAGCCGCCCGCCCGAGCGGTCGACGACGGCCTGCACGGCCAGCCCGACGCCGAACGGCAGCGCGGAGACGGCCACGAAGTGCACCAGCCCCCAGGCCGTCGCGGTGAGCTGTCCGCCGAGCTGGTTGCGGAAGAGCCACCACAGGAATCTGGGGCCCGAGCGCGCGTCCGGCGTGCCCGGGTCGGGGTACGGAAGGTCTTGGATCTTCATGACGTCCCAGTGGCTCGCATCTCGCAGGAGGGGGGGATGGGGATATGGGGGGAGGAGCCCGAAGGCCGACAACGGGCCGTGAAAGGTTCGCGTCACAGCGTGGCCGGAGGCAAACGGTTTTCCGGCAAGAGACGTGGATTCGGCCCGATTGGCCTTTGTTCGCCTCATTGCCGTGCGGGCCGACTCCCCGTAGAACACCGGCCATGAGAAGCCGGATCATCATGTCCATGCTCGCCGGAGCGACCCTCCTGGCGAGCACCCTCCTCGGGGCGAGCCCCGCCCAGTCCGCTCAGCCTGTCGACGTACCGGCCGAGTTCGGCACCGACTGGCACGACCCGGTCACCGCCGCCCCGCCCGTCACCAGACCGACCGGCGGCCGGTCCTGCGAAGTCACCGTTGCCGAGGCCCAATTCAAGGACTTCACGCCCTACACGGGCACGTACACACCCCCGAGCGGCTGCGGCGCGCGCTGGAGCAAGGTCGTGCTGAGGATGACCGGCACGGTCAAGGGCCGTCAGTACGACCGTCTCGGCTACCTCCACATCGGCGGCGTGGAAGTCCTGCGTACCTCCACACCGCAGCCCTCGCCCGACGGCATCGCCTGGTCCGTCGAGAAGGACATCACGCGCTACAGCGACACCCTGAGCACGGCCCAGCCCGTCGAGATGCTCATCGGAAACGTTGTCAACGACACCTACACCGGCATCCTCGACGTCAAGGTCACCCTGACGTTCTACGCGGGGACACCCGCCGCGAAGGACACCCCCGACCGCGTCCTCACCCTCCAGGACGGCACCCTCACCACCCCGCGCAACAGCGAACGCATCGTCGCCGAGGTGTACGCGACCGGGTCCGGCGGCGGCTGCGAGGAGTATTGGTACCTCACCGTCCCCGACGCCGCCCCCTACTCCTGCAAGGCCACGGACGGCCCGTACCGTGAGGTGCAGATCAAGGTCGACGGCCGACTGGCCGGAATCGCCGCCCCGTTCCCGACCGTGTGGACCGGCGGCTGGTCCAACCCCTTTCTCTGGTACGTGATCCCGGGACCGCGCGCCTTCGACATCAAGCCGATCGAATACGATCTGACCCCCTTCGCCGGACTCCTCAACGACGGCCGCCCACATGACGTGGACGTCTCCGTCGTCGGCGTCCCGGAAGGTCAGTCGGGCTGGAGCACCCCCGTCAACGTCCTCGTCTGGCAGGACGCGAAGCGCGCACACGTCACGGGCAGGCTCACCGCCCACCATGAGGGCGACCTCGCCAGCTCCTCGACCTACACGCCCGGTTCGGCCGACGAGCAGCACCGACTCGACACCGAGGGCGCCCACCGGCTGACCGTCTCCGGGTACGTCGACACCTCGCACGGCCGGGTCACCACCACCGTCGGCCGAGCCCTCGCCAACACCTCCGTGCACCGCTGGACCGACGGCGAGAACACCGACGGACTCACCGCCACCTGGACGGACGCCGAGAACGTCACCGTCGACGGGCGCGGACCCGCCCGGACGACCCGTACGGGACGGACGTACACGATGGACGGCACGACCACGCTCGGTGCGGGCGACCGGCTGCGGACCGTGCTGACGCTCGGCGACCGGGAGACCGTCACCGAGACGTCCGGGAGCCGGCGTACGGCGTGGTCGTGGCTCGACGACGCCTACGCGGGTGACGCGACGTATACGGCGAACGTGCCGCGCGACCAGCGCCACGCCGTCGGGACGACGAGCGAGCGCTACCGGCTGTACGGCTCGGCCGGATGCCACGACCGTTCCCTGGTGACCCTGCAGGGGGTGCTCACCGAGGACCGCGACGGCTGCTGAGGGCGCTGTGCGCGCGCTGTGGGGGCGGTCGATGATTTACGCGGCGGAAATACGCAAGTTTCAGTCGGGATCCACGACTCCTCGATAGTGATCGGCGCGGAAGGACTTTTCCGCATCCCAGAATCTCCCTGGAGGAGTGCTCGTGCCGCAGTCCGAACCGTCCCTGCCGCGACGCGTCGCACGCATACTGCGTACCTCACTGTTCGCGCAGGTTGCCTGCGCACTCGTGCTCGGAATCGTCGTCGGAAAGCTGTGGCCCGACGTGGCCACGGATCTCCAGCCGCTCGGCGACGGTTTCACCCGGCTCATCAAGACGATCATCTCGCCGCTCGTGTTCTGTGTGGTCGTCGTAGGCATCGCCAAGGCCGGAGACCTGAAGGCGTTCGGCCGGATCGGGCTCAAGGCCCTGATCTGGTTCGAGGTGGCGAGCACGCTCGCCCTGGTCATCGGGCTGCTCGCCGCCAACGTCGTCCAGCCCGGCTCGGGCATGAACGTCGACCCGTCCACGCTCGACACCTCGGCGGTCGACGCGAAGACGGGCGGCGGCTCGCTGCCCTCGACGACCGAGTTCATCGTCAACGCGATTCCTACCAGTTTCATCGGCGCCTTCGCCGAGAACTCCCTGCTCCAGGTGCTGATTCTGGCCTGCCTGGTGGGCGCCGCGCTGCTGCACCTCGGTCACACCAAGGTGCCGAAGGTGCTGCCCGCCATCGAGCAGGCCCAGGAGATCATCTTCGCGGTCGTCGGCTTCATCATGCGGCTCGCCCCGATCGCGGTGTTCGGCGCGATGGCCGTCCTGATCGGCCAGTACGGACTCGGCGTGATCGAGACGTACGCCAAGCTGATCATCCTCTGCTACGCGGCCGCCGCGCTCTTCATCGGACTGCTCGCCGTGGCCCTCAAGATGGTCACCGGGCTCAGCCTCTGGAAGTTCCTGCGCTACATCCGTGAGGAGATGCTCCTCGCGCTGGGCACGGCCTCCACCGAGTCCGTCATGCCGCGCGTGATGCTCAAGCTGCGCAAGGCCGGTGCCCGCGACGACGCCGTGGGCCTGGTGCTGCCCACGGGGTACTCGTTCAACCTCGACGGTGCCTCGCTCTACCTCTCCATCGGCACCCTGTTCATCGCCCAGGCCGTGGGCGTGGACCTCAGCCTCGGTCAGCAGATCACCGTGATCCTGGTGCTCATGCTCACCAGCAAGGGCATGGCCGGCATCCCCGGTTCGGCCTTCCTCGCCCTGTCCGCGACCGCCTCCTCGCTCGGGGCGATCCCGGCCGGCGCCGTCGCCCTGCTGCTCGGCGTCGACCGCATCATGGACTCGATGCGCGTCGTCACCAACCTGCTCGGCAACTGCGTCGCCGTCTTCGCGGTCTCCCGCTGGGAGGGCGCGCTGGACCTGGACCGCGCCAAGAAGGTGCTGGACCGGGAGATCGTGATCTCGGAAGAGGACGAAGAGGAGGGAACTCCGGTGGCGGAGGTCCCCCTCCAGAAGGGCGACGTCAAGGAGCCCGCGAGCTGACCTGAGGCAAGCGAACGGGCCGTGGGTCCCCCTCCAGCTGGTACGGGAGGCGGACCCACGGCCCGTTGTCGTGTACGTCAGCAGCGCCGATCGGGCGGCGTTCCGGCCCCGTCCGTCAACGTGTCCAGCAGTACGCCGAGTACCGCGCGCTCCTTGTCCGTCAGCGGCGCGAGAATCTCCTCCGCCGCGGCCCGGCGCGCACCGCGCAGCTCGCTCAGCGCCTTGCGCCCCTCGTCCGTGAGTTCGATCCGGATGACCCGGCGATTGTCGGGGTCGGGTGCCCGGCGCACCTTGCCGCTCGCCTCCAGTGCGTCCACCAGCGTCGTCACCGCCCGGGGCACAACCTCCAGGCGCTCCGCCAGATCGGCCATCCGGGGCGGGGAACCGTGGTGCTGGAGGTGGTGCGAGAGATTGCGCAGCAGCCGGGACTGGGCCGGGGTGATACCGACTCCGCGCTGCTCCAGCTGGTGTTTGTGGATGCGGTGCAGACGGCGGGTCAGACTCAGCAGCTGGTCGGCGAGCGGACCGTCGGCGTCGGGGGAACTCATACGGGAACAATAACAGGACGCAGTTCATTGTGTACATAGGTAACAATGAGCTATGCTCCGTGAGTCGTCTTCGTCATGTCTTCCGAAGGAGCCCATGAAACCCGACCGTCAACCTGCCTGGACCCCGTCCGCCGACGCGGCGGACCAGCCGCGCCAGGTCCGCCGCATCCTGAAACTCTTCCGCCCCTACCGAGGCCGACTCGCCGTCGTCGGTCTGCTCGTCGGCGCCGCCTCCCTGGTCTCCGTCGCGACCCCCTTCCTGCTGAAGGAGACTCTCGACGTAGCGATCCCCGAGGGCCGCACCGGTCTGCTCAGCCTGCTCGCCCTCGGCATGATCGTCAGCGCCGTCCTCGGCGGCATCTTCGGCGTGCTGCAGACCCTGATCTCCACGACCGTCGGCCAGCGCGTCATGCACGACCTGCGCACCGCCGTCTACGGCCGCCTGCAGAGCATGTCGCTCGCCTTCTTCACCCGCACCCGCACAGGCGAGGTCCAGTCCCGCATCGCCAACGACATCGGCGGCATGCAGGCCACCGTCACCTCCACCGCGACCTCCCTGGTCTCCAACTTCACCAGCGTCGTCGCCACGATCGTCGCGATGGTCGCCCTCGACTGGCGGCTGACCGCCGTCTCGCTGCTCCTGCTGCCGGTGTTCGTCTGGATCAGCCGCCGCGTCGGCAACGAACGCAAGCGGATCACCACCCAGCGCCAGAAACAGATGGCCGTGATGGCCGCCACCGTCACCGAGTCGCTGTCGGTCAGCGGCATCCTGCTCGGCCGCACGATGGGCCGCGCCGACTCGCTCACCCGGTCCTTCTCCGAGGAGTCCGAGAGCCTGGTCGACCTCGAAGTGCGCTCCAGCATGGCCGGGCGCTGGCGGATGGCCGTCATCGGCATCGTCATGTCCGCCATGCCCGCCGTCATCTACTGGACCGCGGGGCTCGCCCTCCAGTTCGGCGGCCCGTCCGTCTCGATCGGCACACTCGTCGCCTTCGTCTCGCTCCAGCAGGGCCTGTTCCGCCCGGCCGTGAGCCTGCTCAGCACCGGCGTCCAGATCCAGGCCTCGCTCGCGCTCTTCCAGCGCATCTTCGAGTACCTCGACCTGCCCATAGACATCACCGAACCGGAGAACCCGGTCCACCTCGACACGGTCAAGGGCGAAGTCCGGCTGGAGGGCGTCGAGTTCCGCTACGACGACAAGAGCCGCCCCATCCTCGACGGCATCGACATCACCGTCCCGGCGGGCGGCAGCCTGGCCGTCGTCGGCCCGACCGGCGCCGGCAAGTCCACGCTGGGCCACCTCGTGCCCCGGCTGTACGACGTGACGGGCGGCCGGGTAACCATCGACGGCGTCGACGTCCGCGACCTCGACTTCGACACGCTCGCCCGCGCGGTCGGCGTCGTCTCCCAGGAGACGTACCTCTTCCACGCCACGGTCGCCGACAACCTGCGCTTCGCGAAGCCGGACGCCACCGACGAGGAACTGCACACGGCGGCACGCGCGGCCCAGATCCACGACCACATCTCCGGCCTGCCCGACGGCTACGACACGGTTGTCGGCGAGCGCGGCCACCGCTTCTCCGGCGGCGAGAAACAGCGCCTCGCCATCGCCCGTACGATCCTGCGCGACCCGCCCGTCCTCATTCTGGACGAGGCGACCAGCGCCCTGGACACCCGCACCGAACACGCCGTCCAGGAGGCCATCGACGCCCTGTCGGCCAACCGCACCACGCTCACCATCGCGCACCGGCTGTCCACCATCAGGGGCGCCGACCAGATCGTGGTCCTGGATGCCGGGCACGCGGTCGAACGGGGTACGCACGAGGAACTGCTGCGCCAGGACGGGCGGTATGCGGCCCTCGTGCGCAGAGACGCCCAGCTGGAGCCGGCCGGGTGACATGCGACGTAGTACAAGATGAAGATATGCCGGGTTTGTAACGCTTTGCGGGTTACCGTGCCCGCATGCAGATGAACACTCCGTCACGGAGCACGATTCGCCTGACGCGCCGTGGCCGGGCCGTCCTCATCGCGACCGGGGCCGTCGTCGCGGCCACCGCCGTGGCGGTGCCGCTGCTGAGCGTCGACAGCGAAGGGGACACCCGGCCGACCTCCCTCCTCATCCCGGAGGGCTGGCGCTCCATCCAGGTGTACGAGGCGGTCGACAAGGCCCTCGCCCTGCCGGCCGGGAGCACCAAGAAGTCGATCGCCAAGGCCCGGCTGAGACTCCCGACCGACGCCGAGGGCAACCCCGAGGGCTATCTCTTCCCGGCGACCTATCCGCTGAAGGAGAAGGCCACTCCGGAATCCCTGCTGTCGTTCATGGTCGACACCGCGAACCGGAAGTTCGGGGGCGCGCCGGTCACCGCCGGGGCGCAGCGCAACGCCATGAACGTCTACCAGGCCGTCACCATCGCGAGCATCGTCCAGGCCGAGGCCGCCACCAAGCAGGACATGGGGAAGGTGGCCCGGGTCGTCTTCAACCGCCTGGAGCGCGGGATGCCGCTCCAGATGGACTCGACGATCAACTACGCGCTGAACAGGTCCACGCTCAGGACGACGGCCGCCGACACCCGGCTGAACAGCCCGTACAACTCCTACCAGCGCATGGGGCTGCCGCCCACGCCGATCGCCAACCCCGGCGAGGAGGCGATGCGCGCCGCCATCAACCCGACCCAGGGCGACTGGCTGTACTTCGTCACCGTCAAGCCCGGCGACACCCGCTTCACGGCCGACTACGCCGAACACCAGCGCAACGTCGCCCAGTTCAACCAGAACCAGAAGAGTCCGCAGCCCGCGAAGTGACATGACGGGTCGAGGGACCCTGCGATCCCGTACGGGACGTCAGACGGCGGCCGGCTCCTGGTCGAGCAGTCGCCTGATGTCCCGTACGGCCGCCCGCCCGGCGCGATTGGCGCCGATCGTGCTCGCCGAGGGGCCGTAACCCACCAGATGGACGCGTGGATCGGCGATCGCCCGTGTCCCCTCGACGCGGATGCCGCCGCCGGGCTCGCGCAGTCGCAGGGGCGCCAAGTGGTCGATCGCGGCCCGGAATCCGGTCGCCCAGAGGATCACGTCCGCTTCGACACGCTGTCCGTCGGCCCACTCGACCCCGTCCGGGGTGATCCGGTCGAACATGGGCCGCCGGTCGAGGACGCCGTCGGCGAGAGCCTGCCGGATCGCGTCGTTCAGCGGCAGTCCGGTGACCGACACGACACTCTTCGGCGGCAGCCCCTGCCGTACCCGCTCCTCGACGAGGGCGACGGCCTCCCGTCCGAACTCCTCGGTGAAGGGGCCCTCGCGGAAGACCGGCGGGCGCCGGGTCACCCACGTGGTCCCGGCCGCGTACGGAGCGATCTCCATGAGGTGCTGGGTGCCGGACGCCCCGCCGCCGACCACGATCACCCGCAGCCCCGCGAACTCCTCGGGCCCGGGGTACTGCGCGGTGTGCAACTGCCGCCCCCGGAAGGTCTCCTGGCCCGGATAGCGCGGCCAGAACGGCCGGTCCCAGGTGCCGGTGGCATTGATCAGTGCCCGGGTGGACCAGACGCCGTCCGAGGTCTCGACGAGCAGCCGCCCGTCTCCGTCGCCCTCGCGGACGGCCCGTACGTCCACCGGTCGGCGCACCTTCAGATCGAAGGCGCGTTCGTACGCTTCGAAGTACTCGCTGATGACCTGGGCGGACGGCCGTGCCGGGTCGGCGTCCGTCAGTTCCATGCCGGGCAGCGCGTGCATCCCGTGCACCTTGCCGTAGGTGAGCGACGGCCAGCGGAACTGCCAGGCGCCGCCGGGATGCGGGGCATGGTCGAGCACGACGAAGTCACACTCCGGCACGAAGCCGGTGCGTCGCAGGTGATAGGCGCTGGACAGACCGGCCTGACCAGCGCCTATGACGACGACATCGACTTCCCGCACCTCGGCACGCACCCCGGTATCGTTCACGCTTCTACTAACCGGGGGAGGGGCGAGGATCTTCCCGGCAGACGTGCCGCGTCGGAACGGTCAGCGCCCGCTCGCCACCAGCAGAGGCGAACCACCGGCCGCCTTGGGCGCCTGCTCCAGCAGCCCACGAGCCGCCAGCTCCGGAATCACGCCCTCGCCGAACCAGTACGCCTCCTCCAGATGCGGATAACCGGAGAGCACGAAGTGCTCGACGCCCAGCGCGTGGTACTCCTCGATCCGCTCGGCGACCTCCGCATGGCTGCCGACGAGCGCGGTGCCCGCACCGCCCCGGACCAGACCGACGCCCGCCCACAGGTTCGGATAGATCTCCAGCTTGTCGCGCGAACCGCCGTGCAGGGCGACCATCCGCTGCTGCCCGACCGACTCACTGCGACCGAGCGCGGCCTGCGCCGCCGCGATCGTCTCCGCGTCGAGGTCGTCGAGCAGCCGGTACGCGGTCGACCACGCCTCGGCCGACGAGTCCCGCGAGATGGTGTGCAGCCGGGCCCCGAACCGGACCGTCCGCCCCTCACGCTCGGCCAGCGACCGGATCCAGTCGATCTTCTCCTTCACCTGCGCCGGCGGCTCGCCCCAGGTCAGATACACATCGGCGTGCCGCGCCGCGACCGGCCCCGCGGCGGCCGAGGACCCGCCGAAGAAGAGCGGCGGCACCGGGTCCGGCGGCAGCGCCGTCAGCCCGTCCTCGATCTGGTAGTGCTCACCGTCGAAGTCGTACGGCCGACCGGCCCACGCCTGTCGTACGACGGACAGGAACTCGTCGGTGCGCGCGTACCGACGGTCGTGGTCGAGGTGGTCGCCGAAGCGCCGCTGCTCGGAGGAGTCGCCGCCAGTGACGACGTTGAGCAGCAGCCGCCCGCGGGTGACGCGCTGATAGGTCGCCGCCATCTGCGCGGCGAGCGCCGGTGAGATCACGCCGGGCCGGAACGCCACCAGGAACTTCAGCCGTTCGGTGTGCTGGGCGAGCGCCACGGTCGTCAGCCAGGCGTCCTCGCACCAGGTGCCGGTCGGCGTCAGCACCCCCTCGAAGCCCAACTGCTCGGCCGCCTTGGCGATTTGGGCGAGATACTCGATGTCCGGCGGCCGGACGCCCTTGACGGTCCGGTTCGCGCCGCCGGTGTTGGGGGCGTACGCGTGCCGGTCCACGAGGGTGCGGCCGTCGCCGCCCGTGGGCAGGAACCAGTGGAGATGGACGGTCATCGCGCGCTCACGACTCCTTGCTGGGGCGGGGCGTGGTGGTGGACGGGGGCAGGTCGTCGTTGAAGCGCCGGTCCACGTACTTCGCGAAGTCGACCTTGTTCGGGATGAGCTTGAGGCTGGTGAAGGTGTCCGCGATCTCCTGTTCGGAGGCGACGAGCGCGTCGTCGATCGCCACCGGGATCCGGGTCGCGTTGGTCCGGTTCACCGACGCGAGCGCCACCTCGTACGGCAGCCCGGTGTCCTTCGCCCACACCTTGGCCCATGCTTCGGGATGCGCGTAGACCCAGTCCTGGGCGCGCCGCAGCCGCTCCACGAAGTCCTTGATGGCCGCGACCTTCTTGGCGTCCTTGAGCGCGGAGGGCGCCGCCACCTGGAAGTTGAGCCCGTTGACCACACCCTCACCGTCCGCCAGGACACGCCCCTGACCGGCCTTGAGCACCTGCGAGGTGTACGGGTCCCACACCGCCCACGCGTCGACGCTGCCGCTGGTGTACGCGGCCAGGGCGTCGGCGGGCTGGAGGTACTTGACCTTGATGTCGTTCAGCGTGAGCCCGGCCTGCTTGAGGGACGCGATCAGCTGGTAGTGCGCGGACGAACCCTGCGCCACGGCAACGGACTTGCCCTTGAGGTCGGTGGCCTTCTTGAGCTTGGAATCCTTGGGGACGAGGATCGCCTCGCCCTGGGATCCGCCGCGCAGCGCCCCCACGACCGTGATCTTGGAACCGGCGCCGGCCGCGAAGACCGGCGGGGTGTTGCCGACGCTGCCGATGTCGACGGCCTTGGCGTTGACGGCTTCGAGGAGCGGCGGGCCGGAGGTGAAGGTGGACCACTTGACCTTGTAGTCCAGGTTCTTGAGTTCTCCGGCGGCCCGCAGCACGGCCTCCGCGCCGCCTTTCTGGTCACCGACGTTGAGCGTGAGGGACCCCTTGCCGTCGGTACCGCTGCCGGAGCCGATCGAGGAGTCGGCGGCCGAGTTCCCGCCGCAGGCGGTGGCGAGGAGTGTGAGGGGGAGGAGCAGGGCGGCGGGGACGAGGCGTCGTCGCATGGTGGTTCGTTCCGATCGTGTGTGTACAACTGTGGGGGAGCGGGCCGGAGTTGGCGGAGTTCAGACGGCTTCGGCGGCGGTGTCGACGCCCAGGCGTTCCAGGAGCTGGGCACGCAGTTCGGCGAAGCGCGGGTCGGTGATGTCGCGCGGACGGTCCAGGTCGACCGTCGTCTCGTACGCGATGACGCCCTCGTCCATCACGAGGACCCGGTCGGCGAGCAGTACCGCCTCCTCGACGTCGTGCGTCACCAACAGGACGGCGCAGCCCCGGCGTTGCCAGAGTTCGCCGACCAGCCGCTGGGCCTTGATCCGGGTGAGCGCGTCCAGCGCGCCGAACGGCTCGTCCAGCAGCAGGAGATCGGGCTCGCGGACCAACGCCCTTGCCAGCGAGGCACGTTGGGCCTCACCACCGGAGAGGGTCTTGGGCCACGCGTCCGAACGGTGACTGAGGCCGACCTCGGTCAGCGCCTGCTCGGCAACCTCCCGCCCCGGCTTGCCGGGCAGCCCCAGCAGGACGTTGCGCCACACCTTCTTCCACGGCATCAGCCGGGGCGCCTGGAAGGCGACGGCCTTGCGGCGCGGTACGAGGACGGTGCCCGCGATGTCCCGGTCGAGTCCGGCGAGGATGCGCAGCAGCGTGGACTTTCCGCAGCCGCTGCGGCCGAGCAGGGCCACGAACTCGCCCGGCCGGACGTCGAGTTGAAGGTTGTCGATGACGGCACGGCCGTCGAAGGCGCGGGTCAGCCCCTCGACCCGTACGGCCGGTGAGGTCACCGTCCGGTGAACGTCGGTCGCCATTGCAGCAGCAGCCTTTCGAGGGTACGGACGACGAAGTCGGCCAGCAGACCGAGGAACGCGTAGACGATGAGGCAGACCACGATCACGTCGGTCCGCAGGAAGTCCCGCGCCTGCACCATGAGGAAGCCGATCCCGGCGTCCGCGTTGATCTGCTCGGCGAAGACCAGCGCGAGCCAGGCGATGCCGAGCGAGTAGCGCAGCCCGGTCATCGCCCCGGGCAGCGCGCCCGGCAGCACGACATGCCGGACGAGTCCCCACCGGGACAGCCCGAGCGACTCGCCGGCCTCGATCAACTGGGAGTCGACGCCCCGGATTCCGGCGTAGACGTTGAGGTAGAGCGGGAAGGTCACCCCGAGGGTGATGATCGCGACCTTCGGGGCCTCGCCGATGCCGAACCAGATGATGAACAGCGGGATCAGACCGACGAACGGCACGGTCCGCAGCATCTGCACGGGCGCGTCGACGAGGTCCTCGCCGATCCTGAACAGGCCCGAGACCAGGGCCAGTCCGGTGCCGATGACGGTCCCGAGGAGCAGCCCGAGCGCGACCCGCTGCAGCGAGGTGGCCATCGCGTCGCCCAGTGAACCGTCGGCGATCAGATCACTGCCGACGTCGGCGATCCGCCCGGGCGAGGCGAGGATGTCGGCGGTCAGTACGCCCGTACTGCTGAGGATCTGCCAGAGCGCGAGGAGCAGCAGGGGGCCCGAGGTGCGGCGCAGCCAGCGGGGTACGCGGGTGCGGCGCGTGGAGCTGGGGACGATGGGTTCGAGGTCGGGGGCGATGCGTTCGACGGCACCGGCGGCATTGGACGTACCAGGGCTTGATTTAACCGATATGTCGGGCTCAGGGGAGCCGGGTGGGGCATGGCTGATGCTCATGAGTGCTCCACGAGGAGGAGAGCGACCGGGGTGGGGGTGCGCCTCGGCGCCGCCGCGTCCGGGACGGATCAGGGCAGATCGCGGACGTGCGGGTGGGGCGGTGCCCAGGCGGGGCGGGAGGTGAGGGAAAAGGGCGTCAGCAGCCGCGACGACACGCGGCGGAGGCCACCCGCAGCAGGTCGATGTGACCGCGCGTGGTTAGCAAGGCTGAACGCAACATGCCGCTGAAAGTAGCCAGCTGACGTGACCACGGTCAATGGTGTCTCGCGGAGTGGACCACTCGTATCAAGGGGCGGGAGCCCGGCCGGGTGCGGCTTCCGGCGACCGCGCGATGATGGGCACATGTCCGATGCCTTCACCACGCGCGTCCTGAACATCGTCTCCGGCACCGAGGAGACGGTCGTCGACCTCACCCGCGACTGCGAGACCTTCCTGAGGGAGGCGGCGGCCGGCCGGGACGGCCTCCTCAACATCTTCGTCCCGCACGCCACCGCCGGAATCGCCGTCATCGAGACGGGCGCCGGTAGCGACGACGACCTCCTCGCGGCGCTGCACACCCTGCTCCCCTCCGACGACCGCTGGCAGCACCGCCACGGCACGCCCGGCCACGGCCGCGACCACGTACTCCCGGCCCTCGTGCCGCCGCACGCGACGCTGCCGGTGGTGGGCGGGCGGCTGGAGCTGGGGACTTGGCAGTCGGTGTGTCTGGTCGACACCAACATCTCTAATGCCAACCGTCATGTGAGGTTGAGCTTCCTGGGATGAGCAAGATCGTCCTGGGGGTGGCCGCCAAATCTCCTTACGCTGCGTGCGAATCAGGAGTTGGCGATGCCACATGTCATCTGGGACGAGACCGAACAAACCTACGACGGATGCGGAAAGTGCCTGCTGGGAGTGCGGCGCCTGTCGCGTGTGAAGGCTGCCACGTCCTCCCCGGAACGCCAGATGGAGGACATCCTCGCCGCGGCCAAGGCGGTCGGGGGCCACATCATCGGCTGGGCCGACGACTGGGAAGTCTCGGGTGCGACCGACCCCATGACACGTCCCAAGCTGGGGCCTTGGCTGCGTGATGAGCGGGGTCCCTACGACGGACTGGTCGCGGCAGCCGTCGACCGACTCGGCAGGAACGTCGTCGACTGCCTGAACACCGGCTACAAGATGCGTGGCGAGAAGAAAATGCTCGTCACGTAGGGCCACGACGGTCCGTGGAACCTAGATGATCCGGCCGACGAGAACCGCTTCACGATCGAGGCGTGGGGCGCCCAGATGGAACTCCGGGCGATCCAACGCCGGAACCGCGATGCGACGGTCAAGATGCGGGCTGCTGGGCGTACGAAACAGAAACCCTCGTACGGCTTCCAGCACATCCGTACCGTCATGGGCGGCAAGGTCGACCGCGTTGAACTCCATCCGCACGCGGCGGCCGTGATTCGGAACGTGGCTCGCCGAATCCTCGCCGATCCGGAGAGCATCACACCGAGCAGCGAAGCCGCTCGCCTCAACCGTGAGGGTGAGCTGGCACCGGAAGATCACCTCGCGGTGATGTATGGAAGGCCCGCCCGCGGTTGACCTTGGTATCCGCAGAGCCTGAGCGCCATGCTCCTGTCGGAGGCGGCTTTGGGCTACCTCATGCACAACGGTAAGCCGGTTATCGACCGGCAGGGCGAACCAGTCCGCCTCTGCGAGGGACTGTGGGATCGCAGGACCCACGATGCCTTGAAGAAGGCGCTCTTCTCCCGCCAGATGCCGAGCCGACGTTCGAATCGACCGTGCCTTCTCACTGAGATCGCTTTGTGCGGCAACTGCCGGAATCGGCTGTTCACCTACACCTCTGCACGCCTGCCACCTCGGTACTCATGTACTGCTCGCAACAAGGGATGGAAGAACGCGCAGCACTGCCGACCCGCGCCGCTCATTCGTACCACCCTGTTGGACGAGGCTGTCGAAGCGTGGTTCCTGGAGACATTCGGGGATGGAATGATCCTCGAGACGGTCTACGACCCCGGTAACGGGGTGGCAGAGCGCATTGCGGAACTCCGGGCGAGCAGAGAGCGACTCCGCCTCGATCGACAGGCCGGGCTGTACGACAGCCCGGACGACGCGGAGTGGTTCCGCAAGCAGTACGCAGTGCTGGGACAGGAATTGGCCGCACTGGAGCTCGAGCCGCAACGGCCGCCAGGGATGGTTCAACGGCCTACCGGCCAGACGGTCGCCGATCGTTGGCGCGCCGCTCCCGACGTTCAGGCCCGCAAGGAGATCTTGCTCGACTTCCGCGTGCGCGTCACGTTGTTCCCGGTCAAGGCTCCGGTTCGCTGGGTCGCGGGAGTCCTGCACGGACCGGACCGACCAGCCCTCCTTGCTGGGTAGCGGAGGCGCCCGCCCTCCTCCTACACGAAAACCCCGGCACGGCCAAGTCGCCCAAGCCGCCGGAACCTTGAGCCCGCGATTCTCGACCACGAGGAGGGTGGGCGTGATCCGGGTTCCTGCGAACGATGGAGCGATCGGCAGCCTCTGGGCCACCGAGCCGAGTGCGCCTTCGGTGCCGTTGCCGAGGTGGCTGTTCGTGACGGAGGACCACGGTGCGGCCGGGGTCGTGGCCGGCCTTTACGAGGGGCATCCAAGGACACCTCGCCGATCGGCATCCGGTGAAGAAGTGATCCTGACAACCGACATTCTCCCGATTCGCCTGGACCCGACGAGCAACGTGATGAACCGCCTCGCGCGAGAACGCGAGGACGAGCCAACCCAGGCCCCTGACGGTCGCATGGCCCACATCAGCGAATTTCCCATCCAGGTTATGGAGATCTTCTTTCGATTTGCGGCAGCGCCAGAAATCGGCCTGGTCCATTTCGCGTCTGCATCCAGGTGTTGCTTTCAGGGAGCACAGGCAGCCGTGTGTACGGCAGCGAGCATGGAAAGTGCGCAATGGGAATTACGACTGAAGCGAAAGATTCTGACGACACGATCGGGTTTGGCGGTGAGCTACACCCGCCCGCTGCTGGCCATCACATCGGAAGCGAGACCAGCACTCTAGAAGCGGCATGCCTCCGTGCCCCGATAGCCCTCCACGCCGCGCAGAGCGAGAGGCCGGCGAGAGCGCGAGAAGAGGATTCGGTGCCGTGGCACCAGAGTCTCGATCCGCGCGGAGCGAGACGGGTCCGGGAGTGCGCCGACGAGACGGAGTGTTTGGCGCAACCTCGCGGCAAGGCGTGTAGGAGTGATCCCCGTTGACTGGACAGGGATCGGCACCGCACGACGGACCTGAGGAAGCAAAGGGGGCTCCCCCTGCGCCAATTCGGGCTCGAGAAGATCGCCATGTACCTCAAGCGGTACCATGACGTCACCATCAGCAAGTCCGGCGTATGGCGCATCCTCAACCGACTGGACATGGGCCGCCTGCCGGCCTCCCAGCGCTACAAGCGCCACGACCGCCGCTGGAAGCGCTATGAGAAGCAACTGCCCGGCCATCGCGTGCAGATCGACGTGAAGTTCATAGAGCCCCTCACCTCGATGCCCCAGGGCCGCCGCGGCGGACGCAACAAGTACTTCCAGTTCACCGCGATCGACGACCGCACCAGGCTGCGGGTGCTGCGGATCTACCCGACGCTCAACCAAGCCACCGCCATCCAGTTTGTCGACTACGTCATCCAGCGCCTGCCGTTCCAGGTCAAGGTCATCCAGACCGACAACGGCGCCGAGTTCCAGACCGCCTTCCACTGGCACGTCCTTGACAAGGGCATCGCCCGCACCTACATCAAACCCCGCACCCCGCGCCTGAACGGCAAGGTCGAACGCTCCCACCGCATCGGCACCGAAGAGTTCTACCGGCTCGTCAGCTCGGGACGCCCTCCGACGGAGAGCGCCTCCCAGCGGGTCTCTACCTGGGTCCGCCACCTCCATCATGAAGCTCAGGTCACCGCTGCGGATCACGAACGCCTCTGGAGACGTGCGCGGCGGCCCACCCCTGCTGGGCATCAGCGTGTCGAAACCGGCTATCACCGTGGCGATTGCATCCCGTCGCGCAGGGTCGTCGTCATGCATGAGGCGGATGTCGTTGACCTGGTAGCGCAGGGACTCCGACGTGGTGATCAAGTCCGTGAGGCTTCGCCCCGCAGAAGCCGAGAGCAGGGAGCTCCTGAACTCGATGGCTTGAGCTCCGATGCGGCGCGGGCTCGTTCCGTCTGACGGGCCCCTCCTGAGCCCTGTTCAGGTAATCCAGCTCGACTACGGCGGAGGGTACGCCGAAGCACACCCCAGTCAGGCCCGAAACGACATTCAGGAGGTAGGCATGCCGAGACCACCAGTCGATAGAGTCGAGCCACAAGCCGAGGCCGAAAATGACGAAGCCGAGGGGACGGCCGGCTGAGATGACGAAGCGGGTGGTCCGCGGTTGTGCTCACAGCCAGCCGAGCCCCCGCGTGATCGGTAGTGGCACGGTCCTCCCTTGGTCGTGTGCACTGCGGGAGGACGGTAGCGCACGCGGAGTGACGTCAGGCAGCATCAGCACAGGTCGATGCGCTGGCAGACGTTCAGTTGCCTCGCGCTAGGTACCTTCGGCCGGTCAGAAAAGGGCCACCGTACCCAGCGGCTAACCGGGCCCTTCTGTTTCCGGCTCGGGCTCGTCCTGGCCGAGTTCCATCTGCACGTCGGGAACCTTCAGCCGACGATGGCCAGCGAGCCGACGCAGGACACAAGGGCGTCGCCGAACACCTTGGGCCGCTTGTTCGGGTCGTGCCGCCACATGCGGCCCTTTGCTCGGGCGTCCGGCAACTATCCCAGCAGCGATCGACCGGAGACAGAACTCGCACTCAAGTCGGGCCATCATCACGCAGACCAGTGAGCCCACAGGGCGGTTGCAAGTTCCGGGATCGCGTAGATCGTCCGTACCCGGCGGGAGTTGACGCCGCAACAGGACAGGCACGAGACCGGTGATCATCAGGGTGTCTACGCCAGCTGATCACATCGAGGTCCCGTGCCTGCCGCTCCATCCTCCCCGGTCCCTGCCGCCCTGGCGAAACTGGGCCCCATTCACCAGCACGGCACCGGCCGCCTGCGCGCCCACCTGCGGCGCGTCCCCGACCCGCGTTCGCGTCGCGGGCGGTGATAACCCCTGGTCGGCTTGCTGCTGATCTGCGCCTGCGCAGTCGTCTCCGGCGCCCGGACCATCACCGAGATCACCGAGTGGGGACAGCGCGCCACCACCACGGTGCTGGAACGCCTCGGCATCCGCCGCCATCCTCCGTCGTTCACGCGAGGTCCGAGTAAAGGGGGTGGCCGCCGAGACAGGCGGCCACCCCCGCTGCTCACTGCCCGTACGCGACCAGCAGGTTGGTGGCCGGAACCACCACGAGACCGCCGCCCGCACCGAGACCGGTCAGCGGCTCGGACACGTTGTGCTCGTCGGGCTCGTTGATCGACGCGCCGACGTCAGTGGACCAGACAGACTGACCAGTGGCACCGTTGAGCGCCCACAGTTGACCGCTTCGCGAGCCGACGTAGACGTAGCCGTTGACGACGATCGGAGCCGTGCTGATCTGGCCGTCGCCCTCGAACTTCCAGCGAGTGGCCAGAGTGCGGCTGTGTCGCTCCTGAAGGACACCGTCATCAACGAAGTAGCCCTGGCGGCCGTCGAAGGCCGGTGCCGGCGACCAACCTGCGGCTTCGTAATTGCCGCGGATCTTCCCGTCGGCGGCATTGAGGACTGAGGGGATCATCCCGGCATCGTCGCGAACCCAGACACCGCCGTCGGCGAGAACAGGGGTGCGGCCGCCTCCGCCGGAGCAGTCCGTCTCGTGGTGCCAGATCGGGTTGCCTGACTTGGGGGCGAAGGCGTATGTCTGCTCGCAGGTATACGAGACGTAAACTCCGTTGGCCGTGACGGCAGGCGAGCTGTTGTCCCCATTGGCGACAGGCTGGGTCCAGAGCACCGCACCGCTGGCAGCGTCCACCGCGTACAAGGTGCCGCCGGAGCCGGCGCCACCCGTGTACACCACGCCACCGGCGAAGGTGGGCGGCGAGGTGAAGGAGTACTGGCCGGGCAGCGTGACGGTCCAGATCTCCTTTCCGCTGGCCGGGTTGAATGCTGTCAGCACGCCGTCGTAGTTCTGGGCGTAAAGTCGACCGCCCCCGTAGGCGAGCGCGGACCACCAGTAGGTGCCACCGAGGTCCACGGGCGCCCAGGCGTTCTGGCCCGTGGCCGCGTCAATGGCGTAGAGGGTGGTGCCGTACTCATTCGGCGAGGCAGCGGTGGCGAAGACACGGCCGTCGGCCACGATGGGGTAGGAGACGTTCCCGCCCAGGTCGCGGGACCACTTCTGGCTGAGCGGCGGCGCGCCTACAGCGGTATCGACGAGACTGCCATCGTGCCGAGCGTTGATCTGGTAGGTGGTCGAGACTCCGGTCTGCATCGGTTGCGCGCCGACCGGCGTCACGAGCCCGAGAACCGACAGTGCCACACCGAACAGGACGGCGATGGTTCTTCGAAGGTTCACTCAGATATCCCCCTCCGGCATCGCCGTGGCGATGCGCGCGGGCGGACCAGCCCCGGATGCGGCGGCCCGCTTTCAAGTCTGATAGTCCTTCAAGGGCGTCCCAACCGCTGTCTATTTTCGAGTAGTTGGAGATCTCCACGATCACGTTCCATACCCGATTCAGGGCTCGTGGCGCTTTGTCGCAGCGGTCTTCACCGATCCGTTTGGCCGCTTGGTGTGGTCCTCGTCGGCACTGCTCGCGATGGTAAGCGGAGCCACAACACCACTCACGCCACCGGCGTCCTGCGCGCGTTCGCCGAGATCGACCCGGACATGGCGGTGAACATCCAGCATGAGGACGCCGCCTACTCCCAGACCGAAGGGCTCGCCCTGGCTGCGAAGAACCTGCACAGTGCCGCAACAGCCTGCTGAGGCCCGGTGGGGCGAAGTCCAGCGCTCGTGGACCGGCGAGCGCGGGACTCAGGGCGACAGCGGAGGATGCGCCCCGTGTGCTGTTCCGGTAGCGCCTTGCTGACAAGCTGCGCCGAGATGGACTCCTGAAGTCATCGGTACTGCAGCCGGGCCTGGCGCGGGACGGCGCCGAACCTGCCGGTGTGGAAGTCGCGGAACGCCTGCTCGATCTCGGCCCGGGTGTTCATGACCATGGGTCCGCCCATCGCGACGGGCTGTCGGATGGGTGGCCCACTGAAGGTCAGAACCTCGCTGTGGGTGTCGCCGTCACCGGTCCGCAGGTCGATGACGGACAGGTCCGCGTCCGGCAGAGGATCGGACCAGGCCGTCTGACCCGCGGTCACGGTGCGCCCGGCGATGCTCACGGCGCCGGCGAGTACGGTGAAGAATGCTCTGTCCTGGCCGGGCAGGACGTGATCGAGGTTCCGGCCGGGTTCCATGGTGATCGCTGAGCCGGAGATCGGCCAATGAGTCAGTGCCGGGCCGGTCAGGCCGCCGGTGGCACCGGAGATGAGGTCGATGTGGGCGCCGTCATGGTCGATGGTCGGTCGGCCCGTGGCAAGCAGGTCCTGGTAGCGGCTGTCGACCATCTTCGTGTCGGCCGGCAGGTTGACCCACAACTGCAGTATGTGTGCGCGTTCGTTGCGGAAGGCGAGCTCGCGGTGGATGATCCCGCGACCGGCGGTCATCCACTGGATGTCTCCGGTGGTCAGTGTGCCGCTGTTCCCGATGCTGTCGCCGTGCTCCAGTACCCCGTCCCGTACCAGCGTCACCGTCTCCAGGCCCCGGTGCGGGTGCCACTCGAAGCCGGGCTCCGAGAACAGGTCCTCGACCAGCACGAGGAAAGGGTCGGTCAGTGCCGGGTTCTGCGGAGAGAACATCAGGCTTTTGTCGTCGACCTGAGCGTCCGGACCGAGATGGATCCTGTCCTCGATCCGGGCGACGGTTCGGCGCGAGTTCTGCTGCTGTGCCTGCATCATGTGTCTCCGCACAACCCCGTGGCATTGACCTGTTATTCAAGTCAAGCACCTCATAGGTGATGCGTCAACAGGTTGTCGGCGCGGGCGCGGTGCCTCAGGGGTTGGCGCGGACGCGCAGGTTGAGGGGCTGCGGCTGGGTGCATGTGACAGTGGCGGCCGAAGGCAGGGCTCTGCACGCGGCAGCCGCGGATGGTGGTGAGTGTGACGCGGGTGCTGCTTGTGGGTTCCGGAGCACCGCAACAGGTCCGATGTATGGCGCCCACTTCTCTATCGGGGGCAGAGGTGCTGCGCCGCACCGCACGCCCGGCGTCGACCGGTGCCCGCGCGACCGTTCCGCCCTGATTGTCCGGGACAAGTCCTGGCTGGTCATGAGGGATGGGCATCCGACACTATGCCTTGGGCCAAGGTATGTTGGGTGGCGTGGGAGACGCGTCAACAACATCAGGGGACTTCCGTCCGGTTCTGGGACGCAGTTGTACACGGCTGATAGGCCGACGTCGTGAGCGCACGGACCTCAGAGCCCTCGTGGACGCCGTTCGCGAGGGGAAGAGCCGGGCCCTTGTCGTCAGTGGTGAGCCGGGAGTCGGCAAGACGGCGCTGTTGGACTGGCTGGTCGACGAAACATCGGGTGTCCGCATCGTGCGCGCCACCGGTGTCCAGGCTGAGATGGATCTGCCGTTCGCCGCGCTGCACCAACTGCTGGCGCCCATGCTGGACCGGCTGGACCGCCTGCCGGCTCCGCAGCGCGACGCCCTGCGCACGTTCTTCGGGATCAGCCCGGGCAAGGCGCCGAATCGCTTCTTCGGAGGCCTGGCCGTCCTGGGCCTGCTCGCCGATGTCGCCGAGGAAGAGCCCTTGATCTGTGTCATCGACGACGAGCAGTGGCTCGATCGAGCCTCGGCGCAGGTGCTCGCGTTCGTCGCCCGCCGCCTGGAGCGAGAGTCGGTCGGACTCGTCTTCGCCACCCGGCGGCCGAGCCGGGACCTCGCGGATCTGCCGCAACTCGCAGTCGAGGGTCTGGAGGACGAGGACGCCCGCATGCTGCTCGACTCGGTGGGTACCGGACCGCTGGACGAACGGATTCGCGATCAGGTCATCAGCGAGACCCGCGGCAACCCGCTGGCCCTGCTGGAACTGCTGCGGGGAATGTCGCCGGCGGAGATTGCCGGCGGCCTCGGGATACGGCGCGGTGCCACGCCCTTGTCGAAGAAGATCGAGGAGAGCTTCCGGCGTCGGATCGACGTCCTCCCGGCCGAGCGCCGGCGTCTGCTGCTCCTCGCGGCCGTCGACTCCGTCGGCGATCTGACGCTGCTGGTCCGCGCGGCCACGCACCTCGGCATCCCGTGCGAGACGGTAGCCGGCGTGATGGAGACCGGCCTGATCGAGGTCCGCCCCCATGTGCGGTTCCGGCACCCGCTGGTCCGCTCGGCGCTGATGAGCTCCTCTTCACAGCAGGAGATCCGGGAGGCGCACCGCGCACTGGCGGAGGCCACCGATCCGGAGCAGGATCCCGACCGCCGCGCCTGGCATCGCGCCCTGGCCGCGACGGGGCCCGACGAGGACGTCGCCGAGGAACTCGGGCGTTCCGCCGACCGTGCGCTGGCACGCGGTGGCCTCACCGCGACGGCGGCGTTCCTCGAACGCGCCGCGGTCCTGACACCGGATCCCGCGCGCCGCGCGCAGCGCATGCTCACGGCGGCCTGCGCCAAGCTCGATGCCGACGCCCCCGACGACGCGCTGAGGCTCCTGGAAGCGGCCGATGCGGGTCCGGAAGACGCCGTAAGGACGGCCCAGGCGGAGCACCTGCGCGGCCGGATCGTGCTGGAGCAGCAACGCATGCCCGAGGCGGCCCTGATCCTCCACGGCGCGGCTCAGCGCATGGAAGCGTTCGATCCCGCTCTGACACGCGAGATCTACTTGGAGGCGCTCGTGGCGGCCGGGCTGAGCGCCGCTCCGGACGGCTCGAACAGCTTTTTCACGGTCCTGGAGGCTGCGCGCAACGCGCCTGCCGCTTCACCCGAACCGCGGCGCGCCGTCGACGTGTTGCTCGACGCTTTGGTGGCGCGGGCCACGAAAGGGTACGAGGTCGCAGGGCCGATGCTCGCCGAGGCACTGAGCATGATCAGCGGCCCGGGCGGCGACTTGGGTCGGCTCGTGAACGGCAGGGCGGCAACCGTCCTCGCCATGGAAATGTGGGACGCGGAGGCGTCGTTCACGATCGCCACGCGCCAGGCCCGGGCCGCTCGCGGCACGGGTGCGATGGGGCAGTTGCGGGTCGCGCTCAATGTCCTGGGCCTTGGGCAGGTTCTCGCCGGGGAGTTCGCGAGCGCGGGAGAGCTGATCTCGGAGTACTGCATTCTCACCGAGACGACGGGCAACCCGTACTTTCCGTTTCCCGAGATGATGCTGGCGGCGTGGCGCGGGCAGGAGGGACGGGTGTGGGAGCTCGCCGAAACGAGCCGCCGGGCGGCGATCGGACGGGGGACCGATGCGGTCACGCCGTACGTGGGCTGTATGAGCGCGGTGCTCCACAACGGACGCGGCCGCCACGGTGAGGCGCTCAGCGCCGCCCGGGAGGTGTTCGAGCACGACCTGTGCGGACTGGGACCGTTCGTCGTGCCCGAACTGGCGGAGGCGGCGGCCCGCACCGGTGACCGAGGAGTCGTGGACGACGTACTCGGATGGCTGTCCGATCGCACGCGGACCGTGCCCGCGGACTGGTCGCTCGGGATCGAGGCCCGGCTGCGCGCCTTCCTCGCGCACGGAAGCGACGCCGAGGGCTTCTACCGGGAGTCGATCGAGCGCCTCGCCCGTACCCGCGTCCGGGTGGAAGTCGCCCGAGCGCACCTGCTGTACGGCGAATGGCTGCGCCGCGAGAAGCGGCGGGCCGATGCGCGGGAGCAACTGTCCACCGCGCACGGCATGCTGGCGACGATGGGAGCGGATGCCTATGCCGACCGTGCACGGCGTGAGTTGCTCGCCACCGGGGCCACCGCTCGCAAGCGCACCGACGACACCAGGAAACAGCTCACGCCGCAGGAGGTCCAGATCGCCCGCCTCGCCCGTGCGGGCCTCTCGAACGCGGAGATCGGTGCCCGGTTGTTCATCAGCGCGCGTACCGTGCAGTACCACCTGCGCAAGGTCTTCATGAAGCTCGGCATCAGCGCACGCGGTCAGCTCGACGCCGTACTGCCGGACGACGGCAAGTAGCTTCCTGAGTCGTTGCCGGCGCGACCGGGTGGCCGAAACCCCAGGAGGATGTCACGGGAACGGACACCTGCCAACGCCCCGACGGCCTGGTCGATGCGATTCTTCGTGCTGATGCCCCAGGAGTTGGTGTCCTGCCGGTCTTTGACGGCGGGAGGCGCCCGGCGGCGGTCGATTGATCATGACTGGCCATCCGCACTGTGCACTGGCTGATACGAGTGCCTCGCTGCCGGGACGAGACTTTCCCGCGAGGACGGCCCCCACCCGTCCGCGAGGAGAGCCATGCGTGCGGTGATCGTGAACGACTACGGACAGACGCCGGTTCTGGGCGAGGTGCCCACACCACAACCAGGACCCCGACAAGTGCTGATCAGGCTGCGGACCGCGGCCGTCAACCCCATCGACGGCCGGCTCGCGCGCGGCGACTGGCGCATCATGTTCCCCGGCACGTTCCCCATGGTGCTGGGCACCGATGGCGCAGGCATCGTGGAAACCGTCGGCGAGGGCACGACCAGGTTCGCTCCGGGGGACGTGGTCTTCGGGCAGCTGATGATCCCTCCAATCGGGTCGACGGGAACGTACGCGGAGTACGTCGCCGTCGACGAGGACGCGCCGCTCGCCCGGGTGCCGAAGGCCATGCACCTGGACGTGGCGGCGGCACTGCCGACGATCGGCATGACCGGTCTCGCCCTGACGACCATGCTGGGGCCGCTCGACGGCAGGACGGTCCTCGTCGTGGGCGCCCGCGGCGGAGTCGGCTCCATGGCGACCCAGTTCGCGGCCAGGGCCGGCGCGCACGTCATTGCCGTCGCCCCGGACAGCGCCTCCGAACGGATGCGCCGCTACGGCGCCGCCGAGATCATCGACCCTACGACCCTTGCCGTGCCGGAGGCGGTGCAGCGGGCCAGTCCCGACGGCATCCACGCGCTGATCGACACCGCGAGCGACACGGACCGCTTCGCCTCACTGGCCAAACTCGTACGCCCCGGCGGCTCGGCCGTCACGACGAGGTTTGTGGCCGATGTGGGCGCACTCGACGCCGTGGGCGTCACCGAGATCAACTTCGTGCTGTCGGCCTCGGGCCGCCTCCTCGATCGTGTCGCGGAAGCCGTCGTCAGCGGGTATGTCGCCCCGCCACCGATCACCAGGATCCCGCTGGAGGATGCACCGACCGTCGTGAACGACACTGTACGAGGGGCTAACGAGGTCAAGACCGTCATCACGGTGCGCACCCGCGCCAGCGGAGCCGGCACACGGCGCGTACGGCCGTGATCACCGGAACCGGCGGCTGCCTCAAGCAGGAAACCACCCTGAAGTCGACCGCCAGGGATTTCTGGGCCACGGGGCATCACGCCGTCGCAGCCCGTGGTGTCGGAACTCAACAGCGTCCCGGCGGAGCGATCACCGCGACGCTCGGCGACATCACCCACGAGAGTGCGGTCAGCGCGTGGGCGGCGAAGGTGTCGGACGCGCTGAAGGGCGGCGGCCGCGACGTCCTCATCAGCAACGCCGACAGCCTCACCCCAGGCCCCCTCGAGGTGCTGCCATCCCGATGTGCTCCGCCACGACGCCGAGGTCAACGTGCTGGGCGCGCTGCACGTAACACTTCCTGCCCGCGCTGCGCGACTTCGCCCTGATTCGGGCAGGCAGCGCACACGGCGGCGGTCCCGCGAAGGCGAGGTCCTCCGCCTGCTGGGTACGAAGCTCGGCACCTCGCGGGACGAACCCCGCATCGAGTCCACCCAGCGCGCGTAGGCGGACGAATGACCCTCCGATAAATCTTGCCGTTCGCAGAGGAGCGCCAGTGCCATGCCGTTTGTGTCGCGCAGGGAGCCCTGCGACTTGCCCGCCGGGACAGTGGCGGCCACCGTCGAGTCCGCCGAACCCGTCGGCCCCGAACCGCGGCACACGCTTGTCATGCCGCTGTGGGAGGCGGCCGCAACTCATCGCCTCGAATCCTCGCCCCCACGGACCGGGAGGCCACGGCGGTGCCGGAGATACTGTTCAGCGGCGCTTGCACTGACCATGGCGGTCCATCTCGGCCTGCTGGCCTTGACCGTGAGGAACGGCTCCACCCTCGGAATCGAGCGGGTGATATCCGTCGGAAAACGCGCGGGCCAGTCCTGGGAGACATGGCTGCGTAGCTGCCGGGCGTGCGGCGACGACGCGGGCGGGAACGACTCACACCCGCCGAGATGAAGCCGCACGTCGACCGGAACACGGACGTGATTATCCGTGGTGGCTACAACGCCTGCCCTGGTGAGGTCGAGGAGATTCTCTGCGCGCACCCGGACATCGTCGAGGCTTACCGTGCTCGGCGTTCCTGACGACCCCTACGGCTTGGAGGTCGCCGGGCTCGTCGCCGCCTGGCTCTGTTCGGCACTCGATGCCGCCGAGGTGTCGTGCTGGGCACGAGAGCAGCTGTCCGGCTGCAAGACCCCGCGCATCTTCCGGTTCGTTGACGCGCTGGCCCGGAGCGCGACCGGGATATCCCCAAGCGGTCCATCGGCCCTACCGCTCAGGCTCGGGACGCCGCGCTTGGCGATGTTGCCCGCCGTCACTGAAACGGTCCCCCTGGCCACCTCCGCCGCAGCCCATGAGGCATTTCCGGCTTATGACTATGGCGTCGGATTCAATTAGGGTTCCGGGGATGGACACCACTGCGCACGGGGAGATCGACGGCGAGACGGCACCGCCCATGGCGCCCCTCTCGCAACTTCGCGAGCCGCCCACGACGCAGCGTGGAGCGCGGACACGGGCTGCTTTGGTGAAGGCCGCGCGGAAGGTGTTCGAACGGGACGGCTATCTCGACACCCGCCTGACCGACATCACCAAAGAGGCTCGATGTGCGGCCGGATCCTTCTACACCTACTTCGCCAACAAGGAAGAGGTACTTGCGGCCGTCCTCCTGGAGGCGCAGGAGGACATGATGCACCCCGGCATGGATCGGGTGCGGGGCACCGACGACCCCTATGCGGTACTTGAGGCCAGCAATCGCGCATATCTCAAGGCGTACCAGCGGAACGCGAAGCTGATGGCACTGCTTGAGCAGGTCGCCCAGGTGGAGCCGGAGTTCCGCGAGTTCCGAAGTCGGCGCGCGGACGCGTTCATCCGCCGCAACGCACGCGGCATCGTGGACCTGCAGGCGCGGGGGGCCGCAGATCGTGAGCTCGATCCGATGATGGCCTCCCGTGCGCTGTCGGGCATGGTCAGTGGCATGGCGTACAACGCCTTCGTGCTCTGTGAAGGCAGAGAGGAAGGCCCGCCGGTGGACTTCGAGGAGCTCGTGTCCACCGTCACGCGGCTCTGGGCCAACGCCCTGCGGTTCCCCGGCCCCCACTGATCCCCGGCAGCCCGGCCCCTCTGCCTCATCACATTCGGCACCGCCGGGTACCTGCTCCTTGACGATCTGATCGGGGAGCGGCTCATCCTCCCTGGTGACAGACGGCGGTCACCGCGCCCTACCCCACAAATCCTATTGAACTTGACGTCAGATTCAAGTATACAGAGTGGGAGAAGAGCCGGTAACGCCATCTCGGGATCCATGCCCGGTATCGCACTCCCCGCCCCGGAGAGGGTTGCCTGTGAACGTTCCACAAAGACCCGTCATCGTCACCGACGGGGGCGGCGCTCGAGGAGTCCTCTCGGGCGGCGCAGGCCGTCAGGACCGTGGGTGACGTCCTGAAGTCGGCCGAAGTCGCCGACGCCGTCCTGGTCGCGATCGAGGACGAGTGCTTCCTGATCCTGCCGCACGCACACGGTCCGGCGATGTACCGCCGCAAGGGCTCGGACCACGACCGGTGGATGCGCGGGACGCGCCGCCACCAGAGTTCGCTGCCGGCGAAGGCATGAACCGTGCGAGTTAACGGTTGGGCCGGCGTGGTGGCGCCGCTCGACTGCGACATTCGCTTCGGCCCCGCCCCGACCGGTTCACCTCGCTGTCGAGTCGCATGCCGAGGTGACACTCCGCGGCGACGCCTTCCGCGGGCCCGATTTCGTCGCAGGCGCGGTCGGCCACTTCGACAGGCTCCGACCGGATTTTCCCTTTACTGCCCGTAAGGAGTGCATATGTCGCTTTTTGAGACCTCGGATCGAGCGAAGAAGTACGAGGCGGATCTGCTCGAGTTCATGGACTCGCACGTCTACCCTGCCGAGGAGGTGTATGACGAGCAGATGCGCGCGTCGGGTGATCCGCATTTCCACCCGCCGATCATCGAGGTCCTCAAGGCGGAGGCGCGGGGCCGCGGACTGTGGAATCTCTTCCACTCGCACCCCAAGTGGGGCCCGGGACTGACGAATCTCGAGTACGCGCCGCTGGCGGAGATCATGGGTCGCAGCCACATCGCCTCCGAGGCGTGCAACTGCAACGCTCCCGACACCGGCAACATGGAGGTGCTCACGCTCTTCGGCAGCGAAGAGCACAAGGAGAAGTACCTGAAGCCCTTGCTCGACGGGACGATGGCCTCGGCGTTCGCGATGACCGAGCCGGGTGTCGCCAGCTCCGACGCCACCAACATCGAGTTGCGCATGGAGCGCGACGGCGACGAGTACCTACTCAACGGCCGTAAGTGGTTCGCGTCGAACGCCCTGCACCGCAACTGCAAGGTGCTTATCGTCATGGGGAAGACGGATCCCGCCGCCGCCCCGCACCGGCAGCAGTCGATGATGGTCGTCCCGATCGACGCTCCAGGGATCACGGTGATGCGCGGGCTGCCGGTGTTCGGCTACCAGGACCGTGAGGGGCACGCCGAAATCGACTTCGCCGATGTACGGGTGCCAGTCAAGGACGTACTCAAGGGCGAGGGCGAGGGTTTCGCAATCAGCCAGGCCCGGCTGGGACCCGGTCGTATCCACCACTGCATGCGGGCGATCGGCGCGGCCGAGCGGGCGCTGGAGCTGATGTGCCGGCGCGCGCAGTCACGTGTGACGTTCGGTCGTCCGGTTGCCGACCGGTCCAACATCCAGGACTGGATAGCGGAAGCGCGCATCGACATCGAGATGATCCGCCTGCTCACGCTCAAGGCCGCATATCTGATGGACACGGTCGGGAACAAGGAAGCGCGCACCGAGATCGCGGCCATCAAGGTGGCCGCCCCGAACATCGCGTTGAAGATCGTCGACCGAGCGATCCAGGTGCACGGGGGAGCAGGAGTGACCGACGACTTCCCGCTGGCCATGATGTACGCGCAGCTGCGGACGTTGCGGCTGGCGGACGGTCCCGACGAGGTCCACAAGCGGGCCATCGCCACACAGGAACTGCGGCAGTACCGCGACGCGGCCACGGCAGCCGTGAGCTGACATGACGAGACTTGCTCTCACCGGTCGCATCGCCGCCGTCACCGGCGCTCGCGCGGTATCGGGCCGGTGTTCGTCCAGGCCATCGTCACGGCCGGCTAAACTCCCGGACGGTCGACCCTGGGATGAGCCGGTCCGGTCGGCGTACGAGTGTGTCGACGAACTGTTCCAGTAGCTGGGCGACGCCGTCCTCATCGTTGGCGAGGGCTCGATGATGCGCGGCCCGCAGCACGTCCGGATGGGCGTTGGCCATGGCGTACGAGTGACCCACCGCGGTGAGCATGGGCAGGTCGTTGGGCATGTCGCCGAAGGTGGGCGATCTCGTCGACTGCCGACGCCGAGTCGGCCGCTCCATGCGAGCAGTGTGGTGGCTTTGGTGATGCGGGGGGCGCTGAACTCCACCAGTGACGGTCCGGTGGAGTCGGTGGTCTTGGCGTCGCGCTGCCCGCGGTGCGCCGAGCTCGCTCGTAGAAGTCGTCGAGGGGCAGAGTCGGGTGGTAGGCGAGGATCTTCAGCACCGGCCTGCCCGGGATACGGGTGAGGAGTTCCCCCGCGGTGCCGATCGGTTCCGCGGCCTCTTCCCCGAACGACCAGGTCGGGTAGGCCGGTTCGTGGTCGATGTCCCCGTCAACTCGACGGCGAAAGCGGCGCCGGGCAGCGCCCTGCGCACGCGAGTGATGAGCCGGGTGGCTGCCAAGGGCCGGATCGGGGACATGTGCGCCAGGGTTCCGGCAGGGGCGTAGACGGCCGTGCCGTTGGTGGCGATGACGAAATGCGGTCCGATGGCGGCCAGTAACTCCGGTACGCGGCGTGGCGGACGGCCGGGTGACCAGCACCACGCGGATCCCGGCCTGCTCGGCCCGTCAGGGCGGCCCAGGTGCGGTCCGACAGCGTTCCGTCGCTGCGCAGCAGCGTGCCGTCAAGGTCCGTCGCGATCAGTTTCGGAGGGACAACGCGAGGCACGGCGGGCATGGTTGCCATGACAGCACCCTTCTGGTTCGACGGACTGAACAGGTGTGGTTCGGTGCCGTGCGGAACAGGGGGTGCCTAACTCCGGTCGATGGCACCCTGGCACCGCGCCATCTACGGACCCGCGCCGAGAGGGGTGTGCGAAAGTCTCGGCGCCCGAGCACGGGCGGCACCGGCGCTGGTGCCGCCCGGTGGCGTCGGTCCGGCCTCTTACATCCCGGGGGTCTCGTTGGGGACGGGGGTGTTGAGGAACTGCATCTCCCAGGCGAAGGCGACTCCGCCGCCGTCGGCGTGAGCCATGACGGCCATCTGGTCCTCGGGCGAGATGATGTCGGTGCGGGCCCAGTCGCGTCGTTGCCACTCGCCGATGATGCCTCCCCACGTGACCGGGGTGATCCCGGCCTGGACCATGCGGCGTATGGCCATGTCGTGGGCCTCTGCCGACATGCCTCCACAGGGTTCGGTGACGACGTAGACCTCGTAGCCCTCGCCGGCCGCCTGTATGGCGGGGAAGGCCACGCAGATCTCGGTGTACAGGCCGGCGACGATCAGCTTCTTCCGTCCTCGCCTTGACGGCGTCCACCACGCGCTGGTCCTCCCAGGTGTTCAGGGTCGTCCTGTTGATCGGCTTCTGGTCGGGGAAGACGTCCTGGAGGCCCTGCATCATGAGGCCGCCGCGCTCCTCCACGACCGTGGTCAGGATCGTCGGCACGCCGTGGCCCTTGGCGGCCTTGGCCAGGCCAACGGCGTTGTTGACGATCATCGTCGGCTCGTGGCTGTGCAGGTTGGCGAATTGGTACGGCTGGTGGTCGATCAGCGCCAGGACGCTGTTCTCGGGGGTCAGCAGGGCGTCCAGGCCGGTCTTCGGGAACTCGCTCACGGGAGCTCCTCCAGTGCGTGGAACGCGTAAGCAGTTGTTGCGTCGCATCCCTTCGATACATCAATTTGACGTGTCAACCATTGTGGGATCTTGATGATATGTCAACCATTGAATAGAGTGAGTTCACATGGAAGAGAAATCGCGCTGGCTCACCCCGCCCGAACAGCGCGCCTGGCGCGCCTTCGTCGGCGTACATCAGAAGCTCCCCGGTGCATTGACACGTGCGTTGCAGGACTGCGGGAGCCTGTCCCTCGCGGACTACGTCGTCCTTGTGGCTCTCACTGAGGGGCCCGACGACCGGCAGCACTTCCAGGAACTGGCCCGTGCGGTGGACTGGGAGCGCAGTCGCATGTCCCATCATCTCCGCCGTATGACCAAACGCGGCCTGGTGACCCAGGAGGATTGCCCCAAGGACGGGCGCGGCGTCCACGTGGTCGTTACCCCCGCGGGTCGCGCGGCCATCGAGACGGCCGCCCCTCAGCACGTTGCCACCGTGCGCTGGCTGGTCATCGACCCTCTCAGTCCCGAAGAACTCAACGCGCTCACCGTTCTTTGCGAAGGCATCCTGGGTCGGTTGGAGACGGATCCCCGCTGATGCCGGGAACGCCGCGGCTTGCCGCCCGGGGTCGGTTGGCCAGGGTGATTGACGCATCGATGTGATGTGTCATCAATGAGGCGGTTGGTCCATACGGTGGTCCGGGTCCCGGCCGTCCGTCGGACCAGGACGGCCGCCGCCGTGCTGCCGTCGGAGTCCGCGCGCGGGAGGGCGCGAACCGCCCATGAACGTACGGGTTCACGGGCGGTCGCCCAGTGCTGTCGTCGGGTGCTACGGGGTGACGGCCAGCCCGGTGCGGCCTACGGCCGAGACCCGTCGCCGTACTCGACGAAGCCGAGGTACCGCTCACCTCGCGCCGCATCCGGCCACGCCACCGTCAGCCCGAACGGGACGCCTGGGGTGACGGGTTGGTTGGCGGGGCTGACGGTGGGCCGGACGGCCGGGGTGGTCTGGCCCACCTTCCGCAGAAGCAGCGTGTGCTGCTGGCTGCTGGTGCCGTTCGAGGTGTTGTACTGCACCACGTAAACGTTGTAGTCGCCGGGCGGCACGTCGACGTACTCCGCGCCGTTGTCCGGCCCGGCGGTGAAGGAAACGCCGTTCTGGTCGACGGCGTTGACGTAGACAACGCTGCCGGGCAGCTGGTCCGCCGGGTCGACCGCGATCCGGGTGAACGGGGCGCCCGCCGGGACGTGGAGGGGGATCTTCGCGGCGGCGTCACCGGTGGGCGCGGGGGAGCCCGACTGATCCGCTCCGGTGAGGGTGCCGGTGATCTTTTCGGCCTTGTACAGCTCAGCCCGAGCGGTCAGTTCACCGCTCCAGCCCGCCCGTACGGCGAGCTGGGTGGACCTCTCCCCGGCGAGAGTGACCTCCTCCGGTGCGGCGAAATGGGTGGCGCGCAGCGTGATCGGGCTGGAGGCCCGGTGCCGACTGTGGCAGGGCCGCGAGGCCGGATATGTGCGGCGTCGCCATCGACGTGCCCGACATGAAGCCGAAGCGGTCCGGGTGCCCGAGGGCCCCGCCGGGCACGGTGCCCGCCAGGACCAGGCGGCCCGGTGCGGCGATGCCCGGCTTGAGCAGGTCGCCGCCGCTGTATGGGGCGGGGCCACCGGAGGAGGTCGCGGTGATCTGCGGAGCGCGGACCGGGGCGGTGGCGGAGACCAACTCGCCCGTGGCGCCGGAGCCGGCCGCGTACTCCTTGACAGTCTTCGCGTCCGCATGGGGCAGCTGGATCAGGGGCAGGCCGAAGACGTAGTGGGCGAAGTCCTGGGAACTGGTCGCAGTGTTGGCCAGGGCCAGGGCCACGCTGCACGCGGCTTTGACCTTGTCCTCGAAGAACAGGTTGCCGCCCCGGTTGCAGACGACGATCTTCCCCTTCATCTTGCCGGGATCGAGCGTGCCTGGCGCGCACAGCGTGGCCTGTGCGGCATCCGCGTCCGGCTTGCGCACGTCACCGGCGTCGACCAGCGGGGCGGTGGGGGCCGCGGCCTGCAACTTGTCGTGGCGGAAGCGGCGGCCGTCGCCCAGGACCAGGTTCGAGGTGTAGCCGGTGTCGTCCGTCTCCCTGGCTACGGTGGTGATCCACGGCGCGGTGTTCCCCACCGTGCCCTGTCCACAGTTGCCGGCGCCGGAGGAGACGAACACGCCCGCCTTCGCGGCATTGAACATCGCGCCCATGGAGGTGGAGGTGGTGAGGCCCCCGCTGATGGAGTAGCTGATGACGTCCACGCCGTCCGCCACAGCCTTGTCGACGGCCGCCGTCGTGTTCGAGGTCCAGCACCCGTCGTGCCAGCATGCCTTGTACGCGGCCACCCGGGCCGCCGGGGCGATACCGGTGACCTTGCCGCGCACGCCGAGGCCGGGTACCTCCGCCGGGGTGTCGTAATTGCCGGCGGCGGTGGTGGCGGTGTGGGTGCCGTGACTGTTCACGCCCATGAGGGACGGGACGTCCTCGGGGGTGGGGTCGGGAACGTCCTTGCGGAACCACTGGGCGCCGAAGAGCTTGTGGTTGCAGGTGACCTTGGGGGCGGGGTTCCGAGAGCGGGGCGAGCATCGGATTCGTCGGATCGAGTTGATGGGTCAACCGATTCGCGCTACGTTGTTGATACGTCAACCAGAGCCTCTTCTGACAAGGACACCTGTCATGGGTAACAAGAAGGTCATCGCAGTCGCCGGAGCAACGGGTGCGCAGGGTGGCGGTGCCGCACGAGCGATCCTGGCCGATCCGGAGTCGGGCTTCACGGTCCGCGCGCTCACCCGGAACCCGGACTCGCCGGCGGCCAGGGAGCTCGCGTCGCTCGGGGCGGAGGTCGTGCGGGCGGACTTCGACGACGAGCCGACGGTGCACAAGGCGTTCGAGGGCGCCTATGGTGCCTTCCTCGTCACCAACTTCTGGGCACACGGTTCGGCGGCGAAGGAGATGGAGGAGATTCAGGCCCTGGCCCGGGCCGCCGCGGCCACGGGGCTGAGTCACGTGGTCTGGTCGACGCTGGAGGACACCCGCGAACTGCTGCCGCTGGAGGACGACCGGATGCCGGTCCTGCAGGAGAAGTACAACGTGCCGCACTTCGATATCAAAGGTGAGGGCAATGAGCTGTTCAGGCAGGCTGGGGTGCCGACCACCTTCCTCAACACGACCTTCTACTTTCAGGGCTTCCTGCAGGGCCTCGGTCCCCAGCGCGGCGAGGACGGCGTTCTGACGCTGAGCCTGCCAATGGAGGAAGGCAAGCTCCTGGCCGGAGTGGACGTGGCGGACATTGGCCGGACGGCCTTCGCCATCCTCAAGGGCGGCGCGCCGTTCGTCGGCCAGACCATCGGCCTGGCTGGCGACCATCTGACCGGTGCGCAGTACGCGGAGAAGCTGGCGGCGGCGTTGGGCGAGCCGGTGCGCTTCCAGTCCGTGCCCTACGACTTCTTCCGCACCCTCGAGATTCCGTTGGCCGAGGAACTCGGCAACATGTTCCAGTACTACGGCGACTTCGATCAGGAGTTCACCGGCGCCCGTGACCTGAACCGGCTGCGCGAGATCAATCCGGGGCTGAAGAGCTTCGACGACTGGCTGGCCGAGAACGCCTCGAAGTTCGAACTGAGCTGACTGGGCGAGACCAGTCCTGTGAGTGGACAGCTCGACGACAGGGTCGCTTCGCCATGTCGACACCGTCCGCCGCCCCGCGGCCGGGTCGGAGGGGGAGGCGCCACCCGCTGGAAGAGTTCCCACAGCTCAGCGGGCACCAGACGTTCGACCGACACCGCGAACCCCAGGCTACCGACCCGCCCAAATGAGTCGACTTCCAAAGGGAGTTGAGCGGCGTGAAGGGGATTGCTGGTCAACTTGGTGAGCTTGATGCCGAGGCGCAGCGGATCATTGATGTATCAACTCATTTCTCCTCTGGGACAGGCAGCACGTCTCACGTGCGCCCACGATGTCGAAGATGGAAGGCGTACGCATCTCATGAAGAAGCGTCTCATCAGCATGATCGCCGCAGGCGGCGCGGCAGTCGCGGCACTGGCCGTGACCGCCGGCCCGGCCCAGGCGGCGAGCCAGCCGCCCCAGTGCCAGGCCGGCGCAGGTGCCGCCTGCGTGGCCGTGAATGACGGGACCCGAGGCCAGGTCCACAGCATCAGCGTGAACGGCCAGTGCGCGTCATTCACCACAGACAGCACGACTGTCACGAACCGCTACTTCCCCGAAGTGACCGTGGACCCCGCCCAGGCGTCTCCCACCCTACTGACCTATTCGGGCTACCACTGCGAGAGCAGCACTCAGAACTCGCAGCCTGTGGGCTGGTACACGGGCACGGGTGCCGGTAATTACCGCTGGGTGAGCATCGGACGTGTCTGGATGTGACACATCCGGTGTGGTGGCCACCCTGGCGGCGGCCACCACACCGGCTCCTCGGCACGCCGCTACCGGTGAGCGAGACCTGCGGTCCGCTACCGCGCTTCGATACCCGGCCTTCACCGCCATCGCGTGCACCCTCATACATACCCGGCCCGAGAGGGCACGGCCGGCCGCCACTACACCCCCGTAGCACCGGGCGGCGGCTGCTCTGCAGTAGACGCTGCTGGTGTTGTCCGTCTGACGGTTGCCAGTGACGTGCAGTCACCGGACGTACTCCTCCCCGAGTCACCCGAAGCGCGCAGGGCGGCGCACGGTCCAGTCGCTCAGCTCTTCGAGGGCGGCGGCCAGTCGCAGGAGGGTCGCTTCGTCCCAGGGCCCGCCGATCAGCTGGCTTCCGACGGGCAGCCCGTCGGGCGAGGTGTGGAGCGGCAACGAGACGGCGGGCAGGCCGGTGATGTTGCAGACGGCGGTGAACGAGATCATCTGGTTCTCGGTCATCCGGAATCCGTCCGGATCGGCGTTGGCCTCGGCCAGGCAGGTCCCGGCAGGAGGGGGCGGGCAGGCGAGGGTTGGAGTGAGCAGCACGTCGAAGTCGCGGCCCCACTGTGCACGGATCTCCACGGCCTCCTGCTGCAGCAGGGCCGCTGTGCGCGTGTACTCGCCCGAGTGGCGCGCCTTGGCGCGCTCCATCCGCAGCCGTAGGTGCGGCTCGGCCAGCTCCGGCCGGTCGTAGGGCGCGGTCCACAGCGCCCCGTCCAGGATGGTCTGCGCGTACCCCAGGCCCGCTTCCTCGGTGAAGAAGCGCGGCGACACCGGGAAGACCGCGTGGCCGAGCGATTCCAGCAGTCTGCCGGTCCGCTCGGCCGCCGCCACGCACTCCGGGTCCACCGGCAGTCCGGTGGGCGCCTGAAGCAGGAGGCCCACCCGAAGGGGTTGCGACTTTCGCCCCACTACTTCGGAGAAGGGCCGCTCCGACGCGGGTGCGCCGTACATGACGAGGCTGTCCGGCACGCTCATGACGTCCAGCAGCGCTGCCGCGTCCCGCACCGTCCGGGTGATCGCTCCCTCGACCGTGGCGTGTTCCCAGGCCGCCAGGTACTGCGGCACCCGTCCGCGGCTGGGCTTGAGCCCGACCAGCCCACAGCACGAGGACGGCATCCGGATCGAGCCGCCGCCGTCGTTGGCGTGGGCGACGGGCGCGAGCCCCGCGGCGACGGCCGCCGCGGCACCGCCGCTCGAGCCTCCCGGCGAGTACGCCGTGTTCCAGGGGTTGCGGGTGATCCCGTAGCGGGAGCTCTCGGCAGCGGTCAGCATGCCCATGTCCGGGGTGCTGGTCCTGCCCATCAGCAGGAACCCGGCGTCCAGGAATCTGATCACAACGGGGTCGGTGACCGTGCGGGGCGTGTCGTCGCACGCGAGGCTGCCGAACGTGGCGGGCTGCCCGGCGACCAGGTTCAGGTCCTTGATTGGAATGGGCACCCCGTGGAAGGCGGGCAGGTCCCCACCCTCCATGACGGCACGTTCGGCTTTCACGGCGGCCTTGCGGACCTCTTCGTCGTTGCGCCAGACGAACGCACCGATCTCGGGATCGAACCGGTCGATGCGCTCCAGATAGGTGTCGACGATCTCGACAGGGCTCAGCTCACGCTCGCGCACCGCCTCTGCCAGACGCATGGCGGAATCGAACGGGTCCATGGTGGCTCCAATCTGTAGTCATGTCAGGGGAGTTGCAGAGGGCGGGGAGTCAGCCGACGGCGAGCAGCCGGTCGAGCTCCTCGCGGTTGTGCGTGCCGCTCGGGCCGTCGAAGACGACGCGGCCCGCCTGCAGGACGACCGCCCGGTCACAGCGCTCGAGGAGCAGCCCGGTGTGCTGGTCGACCATCACCACTGCCACGCCGGTGGCGGCGATACGGGTCATCGCCTCCAGGACCTGCTGCACGAGCGACGGCTGCAGACCCTGGGTGAGCTCGTCCACGACGATCAGCGACTGCCCGGACAGCATCGACCGGGCGATGCCGAGCTGCTGTTTCTGCCCGCCGGACAGAGTTCCGGCGGGCTGTCGGCGCCGTTCGGCCAGCAGCGGGAAGATCTCGTGGGGATCTATCGCGGGGACGAAGCCCCGGCGCGTGGCCAGGCGGAGGTTCTCCGCGACGGTGAGGGTGGGGAACACCCCTCGGTCCTCGGGCATCAGCGCCGCGCCCCAACGGGCGAGCAGGTCCGGGCGGCCGCGTGGAACGGGGCGTCCGGCCAGGCGCACCTCGCCGCCCTGCGGGTCGGCCAGCCCGAACACGGTGCGCAGCAGGGTGGTCTTGCCGGTGCCGTTGCGCCCCAGCAGGGCGATCCGCTCGCCCTCGGCGACCCGCAGGGTCACGTCGCGGACGACGGCGGCCTGCCCGTATCCGCCGGCCAGCTCGTTGAGTTCCAGCGTCATCAGTTCACCCCCAGGTAGGCCTGGCGCACCGTGGGATCGGCGGCGATCTCGTCCATCGGCCCGTGGGCGATCACCTGACCCTCGTGCAGGACCACGACGTCGTCGGCCAGTTCCCGGACGATCGCCATGTCGTGTTCGACGACGACCAGGGCGCACCCCGTCCGCCGTGCGACCTGCTTCAGCTCGTCGACGAGCGCGCGGGCGTCGTCGGGTCCCAGCCCGGCCGCGGGTTCGTCGAGCAGCATCAGCCGAGGCGCTCCGGCCAGCACCATGGCCAGCTCCAGCCGGCGCCGGTCGGCCAGCGGCAGGGTCCCGGCCTCACGGGTCTCGTCGCCAGCCAGGTCGTCGTATTCGGCGGGCAGTTCGACGTGGAGCGGCGCGTCCAGGCGGGCCAGCCTGATGTTGTCGGCCGGCGACAGCGCCGTCAGGACGCTGGGGATCTGGAACATGCGGCCCACGCCCAGGCGTACGCGTTCATGGACCGGCTGTGCGGTGGCGTCCGTGCCGAAGATCCGCACCTCGCCCGCGTCGGGGGCAAGTTGGCCCGCGACGACGGCGAGCAGGGTGCTCTTGCCCGCGCCGTTGGGGCCGATCAGGCAGACGCACCGGCCGTCCTCGACCGTCAGGTCCACGCCGCGCAGCACATCCACTGGGCCGAAGGACTTGCGGATCCCCGTCAGTGCGAGTGCCGGTCCCTCACCGGCCTCGTCGGCGTTCTCGTGGGCGCGGTACCGTGGCGCCGCCGCAGCTGGCGGCAGCCTTACGGCCGGACCGCGCGTCCATATCCGGGCCAGTCCCGCAAGGCCCGCCGGGGCCACCTGGACGACCAGAACGAACAGGGCGGCGAGGGCGAGCACGTACCAGCCCTGCCAGGTGCTGCCGAACGTCTGCGCGCCCGCCGTGATCAGGATCGCGCCGAGGAACGGGCCCACGGTCGACTCGCGTCCACCAAGTGCGAGCCAGACCAGCACGTTGGTCGACATGGCGAGTCCGAAGACCTGTGGCGACACCAGTCCGGCGGCGGGCGCGTACAGGGCGCCCGCGACCGCCGACACGGCCGCGCCGGCGGCGAACGCCGCGGTCCTCACCCGCGACGGGTCGATACCGGCTTGGGCGGCGCGCTCGGGATTGCGGGACGCGGCGATCAGACGCACCCCGAATCGGCTGCGCACCACGGTGACGCTGGTGACGGCCACCACGGCGGCGACCACCAGGAGGGTCAGGTAGTAGGCGGAGACCACGCCCCGGCTGCTCACCGACAGTCCGTTGGTGCCGCCGGTCAGATCCGGGAGGCTGGTCGCCGCGTGCTGGAGCAGCAAGCCCACCCCGATCGTCAGCAGGATGAGCGGCGCGTCCGGTACCCGGGAGGCCAGTCCGATCCGGACCACCAGTACCGCGATGCCCACGGCCGCCGCCAGGGCCGCCGCCAGTAGTGCGGCGAGCGGCCAGTCGTGACCCTGGCTGAGCGCGACGGCGTAGGCGCCGAGCCCGAAGAAGGACGCGTGCCCCACGCTGAGCAGCCCCGCCCGCCCCCAGGAGATGTCCAGGCCGTGGGCGAACAGCCCGTTGCACAGGCCCAACGTCAGGGTGGCCACCGCGAAGGCGCTCAGCCCGAACGGAGCCCCCGCCAGCAACGCCAGCAGCAACGCGAAGCGCACCACCACCCTTGCTCGGGTGTTACGCCTTCCCGCCCTGGGTGCGGCCGGTGGCCGACGGCGTACGCCGTGCGCGGACGGCGTCGGCGGCACGTGAAGCGGCTTGTCGGCGCTCTTTCCCGGGCTGATCACGCGCACCCCGGCGTGGGCGTGCTGTCCGCGACGCGGCCGAGCGTGCGGCTGACCTCGTACGCCCCACCCGGCTTGATCGTCACCTGGAGCATGTCGGCCTGGAGGAGGTGGTTGGCCGCCGAGAAGCGGGTCTTCTCGCCGAGCGGCGAGTCGAAGGCCAGTTGTCCGATCTCGGTGTTGATCGCCTCGCCGTCGGCTTTGCCGGCCTTCTCGGCGGCGGCCAGGAAGAACTGGATGCCGAAGTAGGCGTTGCCCGCCACCTCGGGCATCGGGCCGTCGAACTTGTACGCCTTGCGGTAGTCGGCCACGAAGCCGCGGCTGGCGGGGTCGTCCAGCCTGTCGGTCCAGCGCACGATGTGCGTGCGGCCGTTCACCAGGGCACTGACCGCGGAGTAGTAGTCGCTGTCCAGGGGTGCGCCGTCGTAGCCGAGCTCGGGGGTGAGCAGGCCGAACTGCTTGGCCTGCTGGCTGAACGACACCGCGTCGGAGCCGACGACCATGGTCAGCAGCACATCCGGCCGGGCTGCCTTGAGCCGCTTGATCACCGGCTGCCAGTCAGTCTGCCCGATCGGGCTGAACTCCTCGGTGACGACCGAGCCCCCGGCGCGTTTCACGTGCTGCTTGGCGACGTCCAGATAGTGGTGCGGGAAGTTGTAGTCCGAGCCGACGACCGCGACCTTCTTCCCGTATTTCTCGAGCAGCGCGGGGACGGCCGGCGTGAGCAGTTGGCGCGTGCTCTCGCCGAATCCCCAGGCGTAGGGACGACACTGTCCGCCGTCGCCGAGGATCGCCGTACCGAACGGGACCTTCGCGTCGTCGGCGACCTCGGCCACGGCCTCGGCCGTGTCCCCGGTGATCGTGCCGAACAGCATCGATACCTCGTCCCGCTGGACGAGTCTGCGGGCCAGCTGCGTCGAGGTGGCCGCGTCGCCCCGGTCGTCGACGACGACGTACTTCACCTTCGCGCCGTTCACCCCGCCGGTGTCGTTGACCTTCTTCACGCCCAGTTCGAAGGCATTGCGCAGGGCCTTGCCGGTCGAGGAGACGGGCCCGGTGAGCGGCACGACGAGGCCGACCTTCAAGGGCTTGTCCTTGTCGCTCCCGGTGCCCGAGATCGCCGAACCGCCGCAGCCGGTCACCGCCAGCAGAGCGGCGGCGGTCAGGATGCCCGCGCCAACACGCGTATACGGGTGAGCCATGACAGGTACCTCCGAATCCAGGGACGCGAGCGCAGTGCCGCGATCGCGACGATGATCAGGTAGAAGAAGACCTCGGCCAGTACGTCGGTCAGCCACGTGCGCAGCAGTACCGACAGCGCGGCGATGGCCAGGGCAGCCACCGCGGCCGTGGCGAGCGCGCCGGGGCGGCTGAGCAGCAGGCCGAAGAAGACGGGGACCAGGAGGCCGAAGCCCATGGTCGGGTTGACCGCGAGCAGCGGGCTGTACAGCGCCCCGGCCAGCACGGCCAACAGCCCACCGAGCAGGAACGCCAGCGTGCGCAGCCGACGCGGGTCGGTGCCCAGCAGCGCCGCCATGGTCGGGTTGTCGGCCACCGCACGCAGGGTCAGGCCCCAGTCCGTGCGGTAGGCGGCGAGCAGCACCAGTCCGATGACCGCCACCGCGATCAGGCCGCACACCAGCCGGTACGCCGGATAGGGCGTGCCCAGGACCGACACTGTCCCGCCGACCGGCGCCCCGACCGACCGGGACGTCGAGGTGAACAGCAGCTCCGCCGCCTGCCGCAGCGCCATGCCGACGCCCCAGGTGACGAGCATGGTGGCCAGCCCGTCCGCGCCGGGACGCCGCAGCAGCAGCCGTTCGACCAGGAGCAACAGCGGCGCACTCGCCACTAGGGCGAGCGCGACCCGCCAGCCGAACGCCGGACCCGTCAGGACCGCCGCCGTATAGGCCCCCATCATGAGGAAGTCGCCTTGCGCGAGGTTCACCACCCGGGTCGCACTGAAGGTCACAGCCATGCCGAGGGTGGTGAGCCCGTAGAGGCCGAAGAGGGTGAGAATTGCCAGGAGTACGTCCACGTGGTGATATCCCTCCACTTCCGCGGACTGCGGATGAGTGGGACTATCGGCCAACTGCGGCGATGGTGTTGGCACCAGAGCGCACGCTTCTGGTGCTGGAGTGCACAGGAGGAGCCGATGCCGTTCGAAGCCCGGATGGACGGCACGCTCGTCTTCGGCTACCTGGACACCGCGTCCTCCGAGCGGGCCGTGGCGTTCGACGCCGTGCTGGTCAAGACCGCGTCGCCGTACGCCGCCGAAATGCGCCCCGAGCGGTTCGGCGCGATCACCACCTGCGACATCGTCGGCGAGCAGAAGACGCAGGTCGTACCGCATGCCTCGGTCGCCACCGAGGGAGTCGACACCTTGCTGGGCGTGCTCCTGGCCGGAGAGGTGACCATCGAACAGGGCGGCCGCCAATGCGCCCTGTCCCCGGGAGACTTCGTCCTCTACGGCGGCGGGCGTCCGTTCCGCCTCGACCTCGGCCGCGACTACCGCTGGTTGCTGATGAGACTCGACCCGAGCACGAGCACCTTCCTGCAGCACACCCCCGACGCCATGGTCGCCCAGGAGCTCACCCGTTCCCCCGGCGGCCGGATCCTCTCCTCGATGCTCGTCGAACTCGCCGACCGCGGTCATCGTCTCGGACCGCTGTCGAAGGGGGAGATGGGCGAGCACGTGACCGGCATCGTCCGGACGCTCGTCCGCGAGTACGCCGGCCGACACACGCCCCCGGTTCAAGCGCACCGGCTGAAACACATCCTGGAGCACATCGAGCGGCACCTGGCCGAGGAACTCCCGCCCGCCCGGATCGCCGCCGCCCACCACATCTCGGTCCGCTCCCTGCACGCCCTGTTCCAGCAGCGGGGCGAGACACTCGGCGACCACATCCGGCGACGGCGCCTGGCCCGCATCCGCCAGGACCTCGCCCACCCCGGCCTGGCCCACCTTCCGGCCTACGCCGTGGCAGCCCGCTGGGGCATCACCGACCCGAGTTACTTCGGCAGAGTCTTCAAGGCAGCATTCGGTGTCTCTCCGCGGGAGTTCCGCCGGTGGTCGCCTCCAGGCGCCGCCGGAGAATGACCGGTTCCGCTGCCGTCAGGAGGCGATCAGGCTGCGGCAGTGGATCAGGAAGCCTTCCAGCGCCAGGTCGAACGCGGCGTCGGCGCGGTCGGGGCCGACGGCGGCCAGCGCCTGAGCGAGCAGCGGGGTTGTCCCGTCGGGGTCGGGTTCCCACATGGTTTCGGGCGCGGCCAGGTCGAGCGCCGAACCGAGGACGAGGTTGTCCAAGGCGGTGAGCACCGCCATGACGCGGTTCTTGGCGAAGCCCGCGTCCACCAGCAGAGCGACCGCCCGCTCGTACTGGGCCAGCGCGCGGGGTGCGCGGACGGGCGCCGTGGCGAGCAGCGGGATGGTGCGGGGGTGGGCGGCGAAGGCGGCCCGGTAGGAGCGTGCCCAGGCGGTGAGGGCGGTGTCCCAGGGGCGCAGGTCGAGGGTGGCCGGGTCGATGGCGCCCGTGACGCGCAGCCGGATCAGTTCGACGATGCCGGCCCGGCCGTCGACGTGGTGGTAGATCGAGCCGGTCTGGACGCTGAGCTTTTTGGCGATCTGCGGGACGCTGAAGTCGCCGTCGCGGTCGACGAGTTCGAGCGCGGCGGAGCCGATGCGCTCCCTGTCGATCAGGGCCTTGCTCGGCCGCCCCATGCGTCGTTCTCCTTGATCGTTTGCCACTCGGGTCTTCCCAGGGATGGGGTACACGGCTACGTTACCGAAACCAAAAGGCTTTAGGTTTAGCTCGCCGGGCGGTCTCCTGCCGCCGAACGACGCCGTCCGAAAGGTGCCCCGCCGCCATGGCCTCGACCACCAGACCCGAGCCCGCGGTCGCCGCGGGAGCCGACTCCTCGCTCCGCTCCGGCACCCTCCGCACCGGTGACATCACCTTCCTCGTTGTCTCCGCCGCCGCCCCGCTCACCGTCATGGCCGGCGTCGCTCCGTTCGCCATCCTGCTGGGCGGCATCGGAGCGCCGAGCGGCTACCTCATCGCCGGCGCCGTCCTTGCCCTGTTCGCGGTGGGCTTCACCACCATGAGCCGGTACGTCGGCAACGGCGGCGCCTTCTACGCGTACGTCACCCGCGGCCTCGGCCGGCCCGCGGGGGTCGGCTCGGCCGCCCTCGCGCTGCTGTCGTACAACGCGATGCAGATCGGTCTGTACGGACTGCTGGCCACCACCGTCCGCGATGCACTGCAGGCCCTGTGGGGAGTCAGTGTGCCCTGGCCGGTGGCCGCCCTCGTCGGTGCAGCGGCCGTTTGGTACGCCGGGTACCGCAGCATCGACTTCGGGGCCCTGCTGGGGGTGCTGCTGCTCGTCGAAGCCGGCATCCTCGTGGTCCTGGCCATCTGGGTGCTGGCGGACGGCGGCGCGCAGGGCATCCACTTCGACTCCTTCACTCCCGACAACGCCTTCACACCCGGCACCGGGGCCCTCCTCGCCTTCGCCTTCGCGGCCTTCATCGGCTTCGAGTCCACCGCCATCTACCGGTCAGAGGCCCGTCGGCCGGAGCGGACGATCCCCCGCGCCACCTACGCCGCCGTCGGCTTCCTCGGCCTGTTCTACGCCTTCGTCGTGTGGATCGTCGTGCAGGCATTCGGCGCGAAAGGTGTCATGGCCGCGGCCGCCGAGGACCCCGCCGCGCTGTTCTTCACCGCCACCACCCGGTACGTCGGCGGCTGGGCGGCGGATGTGATGCACGTCCTCATCGTCACCAGCGTCTTCGCCGCGTTGCTCGCCTTCCATAACGCCATCAACCGCTACACCCACGCCCTCGCCCACGAGGGGGTGCTGCCCGCGGCCCTGGGCCGGGTGCACCCGCGGCACCGCTCGCCGCACATCGCCGGAATCCTGCAGACCGCGCTGGCGGCCCTGGTGGTCCTCGGCTTCGCCGCCGCAGGCGCCGACCCCTACGAGCGGCTGCTGCTGTGGGTGAACACCCCCGGTGTGGTCGGCATCGTGCTGCTTCAGGTGCTGACCGCGGCCGCCGTCCCGGTCTTCTTCCGTCGCATCAGTCACACCGAGGGAGTCTGGCGGGCCGTGGTGACCCCGATCGCCGGGGCCGTGCTCATGGGCGCCGCGCTGTACCTGATCATCGACAAGGTCGAGTTGCTGACCGGCGCCGGGACCGGCACCAACGTGGCGCTCCTCGCGCCCGTCCCGTTGGTCTTTGCCGTCGGTATCGCCCTCGCGTACCGGCTGCGCCGCACCCGGCCGCAGGTGTACGAGGCGTTCGCCGCGGAGCCGGCCACCGACGACTGACCCAGGCACCCCGCTACCCCCCCCGTACGACCGTACGAGCCGCGGCGAAAGGCGATCGACGTGCTCCTCACCAACGCCGACACCGTGCTGGCCGGCGCCACCGTCCGTACCCTGGACCCGCGGCGCCCCCTGGCGACCGCCGTCGCCGTCAAAAACGGCTCTGTCGCGGCGGTCGGCGAGGAGGCGGACGTGCGCCACTGGCGCGGCCCCCGCACCCAGGTCCTCGACCTCGGCGGCGCCACCCTCACCCCCGGCCTCACCGACGGGCACACCCACGTCGTCAAGGGTCTCGAACTCGCCCAGGGCATCGACCTATCCGGCTGTAAAACCCCCTGGAGCAGCTGCGTGCCGCGTTGTGCGAGGCCGCCCGGCAGGCGGTCCCCGGGACATGGATCACCGGCTGAACCTCGACCACAACACCTTCGAGGGCGGCCCCATCAGCCGCCACCTCATCGACGACGTCGTGGGCGACATCCCCGCCTTCCTACGGCTGTACGACGTTCACTCCGCGCTCGCCGGCTCCGCGGCCCTGCGTGCCGCCGGGGTCGACGGGCGACGCCGCTTCGACCAGGGTGCCTCCATCGTCTGCGACTCCGACGGGCGCCCCACCGGTCACCTCGTCGAGCAGGCCGCCATGGAGACCGTCGCCGCCCTTATCCCGCAGCCCGCTCCCGCCGAGCGCCGCAAGCACCTGCTCGCCCTGCTGGCCGACATGGCCGCCACCGGCCTCACCGGTGGCCACGTCATGGATCTGGAGACGCCCGACGCGCTCGATCTGCTCACCGTCATCGAGGACGAGAGCGTCCTGCCGCTGCGGTTGCGCCTCTCGCCCTGGTGCCAGCCTGGCGCCGGCCAGGAAGAACTGCGCCGGCTAATTGCCCTTCAGGGGCGCGCTGGACGGCACTGGCGAGTGGCGGGCGTCAAGCTGTTCCTCGACGGCACCGTGGAGGGCGGCACCGCCTGGCTCGACCACCCCGACTGCCAGGGCTCCGGCAACGAGTCGGTGGCGATGTCGAGCCCCGCCCGCTCCGAGAGCCGGGTGAGCGCCACGACCTGATCGACCCGGTCGGCACTCGGCGTGATGAAACTTCCGAAGAGCAACTCGTGCGGCTGCTTGGGCATATCTCAACGCTCCCTCAGGCTGGTCGTGGACTGGCTTTGAAGCTGGAGATGGAGACCACCGGGCATCCCCGTCGACGTGGGGGACTTGGGAGGCTGTGCGCACCTGGCCGGTGAGTGGTCTGGCTTTCCCGCACGAAGGTTCAGGGCGTGTGGGGGAGGCGTTGGGCGGGGATGAGGCCCAGACGCCCCGCCTGGTAGTCCTCGAAGGCATGCTGCACCTCTTCGCGCGTGTTCATCACGAACGGGCCGTACTGGAAGACGGGTTCGCGGATCGGGAGGCCGCCCAGCACGAAGAGCTCCAGTTGGGGGGAGCGGGACTCCTGGGCGGGGTCGGCCGTCAGGCGCAGTGCGTCACCCGAGCCGAGGATGGCGAGTCGGCCCTCCTGGATGGGGCGGGATTCGACGCCCACCGTGCCGTGCCCCGCCAGCGCGTAGACCAGTGCGCTGTAAGCCGGGTCCCACGGCAGGTCGACCTGGGCGCCGGGCTCGATCGTGAGATGCGCGACGGTGATCGGGGTGTGGGTGATGCCGGGGCCGGTGTGCCCGGCGATGTCCCCGGCGATCACGCGGATCAGCGCACCGCCGTCCGGAGTGGTGACCAGCCCGGTGTGCTTGCCCTTGATGTCCTGGTAGCGCGGCGGGCTCATCTTCTTGGCCCGTGGCAGGTTGACCCACAGCTGGACGCCGTGGGCCACCCCGCCGCTTTGGACCAGCCGCTCCGGCGGCTTCTCGATGTGCAGGATGCCGGAGCCTGCGGTCATCCACTGGGTGTCGCCGTCGGTGATGAGGCCGCCGCCGCCGTTGGAGTCCTGGTGCTCCACGGCGCCGTCTATGAGGTAGGTGACGGTCTCGAAGCCGCGGTGCGGATGCCACGGGGTGCCCTGGGGTTCTCCTGGTGCCTGCTCGACCTTGCCGATGTGGTCCATGTGGATGAACGGGTCGAGCTCGGTCGGCAGCACTCCGGCGAAGGCACGGCGGACAGGGAAGCCCTCGCCCTCGAAGTCGTGCTGGGCGGTCGTCAGGCGGCGGACGGGCCGGAAGGCGGTGCCGGGCGGGTCCAGCTCCGGCAGGCGCGGCAGAACCAGGACGTTGTCCACGGTGATCGCGGGCATGGGTGCTTCTCCTCTTCGCTGTCTGTTTCTTCTCTGTCTGTTTGTGGTCAGAAGGCGTGCGGACCGAAGCGGCCCCAGGCCACGAAGACGGTCAGGGCGAGCAGGACCACGTTCACGACGGCCGACTGGAGCTCCCCGCGCCGGCTGTGTGTGATGCCGGCGCCGAACATGGTCAGTGCCAGGCCGGAGGCGGCCAGCGGTACGAGGTCCGGAGCGATGTCCACCGCCGCGGGCAGAATCAGCCCGAACGCGGCGAGAACTTCCAAGAGGCCGATCGTCTTGATCATCGCTGGGGAGAAGTCCTCGGCCCAGCCCATGGAAGGGGTTGCGACGAGCTTCTCCTTGGGCTGGGCGAGCTTTGCAGCGCCGGCCCCCAGGAACACCAGAGCGAGCAGGGCCGCGACAGCCCAAAGAGTGACGTTCACAGGTACCTCTTGTGATCGAGTGATGTGGTCCCGCGGAGACGGTCCCGCATGTGATGGTTGATATGTCATCTAATTTAGGGGAAGGTAGGTGACGTGTCAATTGGACGGGTTGAGGCGGGTGCGGCTGAGGCGTCCGAGGCCTACGACGGCTCGGGCGCCGGTTTCGAAAGGGCGGCCCGCGCGCCCGCGGGCCGACCCGGACTGGCGAATCCGTCCGAGCCGAACGGGCCCTCACCGAGCCGAGCGGTTCAGTGCTTCAGGGCGCTCATGAGGAGATCGGTGAACTGCTCGGCGTACGCGGCGTAGTGCTGTGGTTCGAGCGGGCTGCTGGTGAAGAGTTTCTCGGTCAGGGCTCGGCTGGCGAACATCGATCCGCCCCCTGAGGTGATCAGGAAGTACATCACCTCGGGAGGCACGTCCCTGGCCTCCCCGCGCTCGGCCAGCTCTTGCCAGATGTGCCGGAAGCGGGTGAGCTGCGGTTCGATGAAGCGCTCGACGATGTAGTCCAGCCGTTCGCTGGACTCTCCGCCCTCGATGTTCATCAGGCGCAGCAGCTCAGGATGTTCGGCGGCCACGTGGATGAACGTGCGGATGAACGCCCGCAACCGGTCCAGCGGCACGATTTAAATTGTCAATCGTCAATACAAAAAGAAAGAGGGGCTCGCCTGCATCCGGGGAAGGCCAGAGCCGCCGTGGGAGTGAGGGGGCGGCTGGCAGGCACGTCCGTTCCGGAGCGGCGAAGATCTCCGGGAGTATCAGCGGCAGCTGTTTCACCTGGTCGAGAGGATGCGGGACCAGCGTGCGGGTGGCCGGGTCGTGTTGTCGGCGGAGCGTCCTCGATACGCAGGGCAGGGCACACGGATGGCGGGCCGGTGGAACACCGGCCCGCCATCCGGGGGAACTGTGGTTCGGTGGCCGTAGTGCGGCGGCAGTGCCGACAGTCGGCTTCAGATGACGGCACGCCTCGTCGCCGGCCCCGCCCTACGGGACGAAGTCGGCTGCCTGAGCGAGATGAAAATAGATGGCGCATCAGGTAAATGCGTCGGAGGGGGCACGAGCGATGCCCCTACGACGGCTCAGGCGCCGGTTCCGACAGGGCGGCCCGCGCGGCGGCGACGGCCCGTCCGCGCTCCGACTCCGGGAAACGGTCGAGCATCGCTCGCAACTCCTCGGCGTCGAGGTTGGCGCCGAACGGCCCGGTGCCCGGTTCGAGCCGTACTCCTGCGGCGAGTGGTTCCGTGACGACGGGGTCGAAGCCGAAGTCGTCGACGAGGCGCGCGACGAGACTCAGGTCCTCAGGCTCGTCACCGGCGAGCGCGATCGCCTTGCGTCCGCGTGTTCCCGCCGGCCGAGCCCCGTCCTCCAGGTCGTGGTAGCCCATGTGGTTGAAGGCCTTGACCACGTGCGCGCCGGAGAGGAACTCCTGCACGATCTCGCTCGACGAGGTGCGCGGGTCGGTGAGGTCCTCGCGGATGCCGTCGACTTCCCACCAGTAGTTCATCGCGTCGATGACGAGCTTGCCCTCCAGAGCCTTGGCCGGAATGCTCCGGTACTTGCCGAGAGGGAGGGCCAGGACGACGACGTCCGCCTTCGCCGCCGCCTGAGCCGCAGTGACCGGGACCGCGCCGGGGGCGAGGACTTCGACGGTGAGGGCGATCTTGGAGGGGTCGCCCGAGCCGGCGATGAGCACGCGGTAGCCGGCGGTACGGGCCAGCCGTGCGAGCACGGTGCCGACCTTTCCCGCGCCCAGGATGCCGATGGTTCCTATGCCTGTGCTGGTCATGTCTGTTCCGTTCGGGGTGTCAGCCGGCGAGAATTTCGCGGACCATCGGGAGGACCTTCGTGCCGTACAGCTCGACGGCGCGCAGCCGGGCGCTGATCGGCTGTGCCCCGGTGGTGTAGATGAGGTCGAACCGGCCGACGTCGAGCGCCTTGATGGCGCGGGCCATCTTGCGGGCGACGGTCTCGGGCGAGCCGATGTACAGGGAGCCGTGCTCGATCTCGGCCGTATACTCCTCCTTGCGGACCGGCGGCCAGCCGCGCAGTGCGCCGATGCGGTCACGGATGACCTTGTAGTGCGGCCAGTGCAGCTCGCGGGCCTCCTCGTCCGTGTCCGCGATAAAGCCCGGCGAGTGTATGCCGACCGGGTGGGTGGTGGTGCCGAACTTGTCGGTGGCGCGTTGGTAGAGGTCGATGTAGGGCGCGAAGCGTTCCGGGCTGCCGCCGATGATGGCGATCATGAGCGGGAAGCCGTAGTGCGCGGTCCGGATGACCGACTGGGGCGAGCCGCCGACACCGACCCAGGTGGTCAGGTGCCCGGTTTCGGTTTTGGGGAAGACGTCGGCGTTGTCGAGCGGAGCCCGCTTGGTGCCGCTCCAGGTGACGGGCTTCTCCTCCAGCAGCTTGGCGAAGAGCTCGATCTTCTCCTCGAACAGCACGTCGTAGTCGGAGAGGTCGTAGCCGAAGAGGGGGAACGACTCGGTGAAGGAGCCGCGCCCGAGGATGACCTCGGCCCGGCCGTTGGAGAGCGCGTCCACGGTCGAGAAGCGCTGGAAGACCCGGACCGGATCGTCGGAGCTCAGCACCGTCACACCGGAGGAGAGGCGGATCCGCTCGGTGCGGGTGGCGATGCCGGCGAGAACGGTCTCTGGGCTGGAGATCGCGAACTCGGGGCGGTGGTGCTCACCGAGAGCGAGGACGTCGACACCGGTTTCCTCCGCGAGAACGGCCTCGTCCACGACCTGCCGGATGGCCCGCGCGTCGGACACCGGGGTACCGGAGTCGTCCTCCGGCACATCGCCGAACGTGTCCAGACCGAAAACGAGATCAGACATGGCTGGGTTCCTTCGTGAGTAGCTGCACCCGCGGGCGACTTCGGGACACCAATTGTTGACGTATCAAGGATGGCCCATGATAATTGAAGCGTCAACTAAAAAGATCAGGTGATGGCCGGGCTGCGCAAGCCGCTGCCTGTCGGGAGAGGGGTGACGCAGGCCCCGTGCGGCCCGCCCCGCGGTCGTCAGTCGGCGGCGCCAGGCTGATGGAGATGGTCCACGCCGTGTTCGCGTGCGTACTCGGCCAGCTTCCGAGGTGCCCGCTCGATGTGCTCGGTGAGCACCTCGATGGCGGTGTCTGCCTCGCGGGCGAGCGCGAACTCCTTGAGTCGCCTGTGCTCTGCCGCGATGTCGCGGTGATGGTCGTCGCTCAGCACCCAGTACCACCGCCGGTACAACTGAGCGCTGTCCCACAGGGACTGGGCGATCGTCTCCAGTCGGGGGTTGCCGCATCCGGCGATCAGGGCGCGGTGGAAGTCACGGTGGTGCACCACCCATGCTTCGTTGACCGTGGTGTCGTCCTCGTCCTTGGTCAAAGGAGTGCGCTCAAGAATGTGATGCGCGGCGAGCACCTCCGTCTCCCACCGCACGTCGCCCCGTTCGATCGACATCCGCTGGGCGATCGACTCGATCTGAACCCGGGTCTCGGTCAGGTGTGCGATGTCCTCGACCGACAGCTCCCGCACCCGGAAGCCGCGCTGGGGCGTGGAGATCACGAGCCCCTGCTCGGCCAGCCTGGTCACCGCCTCCCGCACGACCGACTGGCTCACCCCGAACCGCGCGGCGAGTTCGACCATCCGCAGCTTCTGCCCGGGGATCAGCTCACCCCGCAGTAACTCGGCACGGAGGACATCGTGGACGGCTTCGGTTCGAGTTGACGCAGGCAATTGCTTCCTCGCTCGTGTCGGGCATGGGCTCACTGAGGAATCGATAACGATTCGAGGAAAGGATATCGAGATTTTGTTGACGCGTCGACTGACGGATGCTTTGGTGATGCACACGCAGTTCTTCGTCTGCGGCATGCGGCCCCGCGGCCCTCTTCTCCCCTCTTGAACGCTCCATCAACTCTTCGACAAGGAAGTCGAACATGACGACGATCCATCGCGCCCCGACGGACACAGCTCGTTCCGTGCTCGATGCCATCGACAACGGCGATCTCGAAGCCGTCATCGACACGGTCCTCGCCGAGGACGTGCACGTCCGTTTCGGGAACTTCGAACCCACGTCCACAAGAGCCGGTTTCCTCGCCACGGTGCAGGCCTCCGGCGCCTCCATCGCCGGGATCCGTCACGAGGTGTTCGAGGTCTGGGAGCCCGAGGACGGCGCCGTCGTGGTCACGAGCGACGTTCACTACCGGCGTGTCGACGGGCAAGAACTGACGTTGCCCGCCTGCAGCGTGTTCCGAGTGCGAGGCGGCCTCGTCCACGATTACCGCGTCTACATGGACATCAACCCCGTACTCGCGCCCTGAACACGGACACTAGGAGTTCCGGTGCGGCACTTCCGGCCGGATTGCGATCCTGCGAGCTCGACATCATCGACGCCATGCCGCCCTACCCCGCCCAGTTGCTCCTGGTGAACTGGGGAGCCGTGCCGTCCCGCTCGGACATGGCCTTCAGCCTGGAGGACGACGTCTTCCTCACCCGCTACTCCAGCTGGCAGGACCCAGCCGACGACGACAAGTACGCCGACTGGGCGCGCTCCAACATGGCCGCCATGGAACCCCTGGCCAGCGGCACCCAACTCGCAGACGAGAACCTCGGCCAACGCCCGGCCAGGTTCGCCGCCGACGCCACCATGGCCCGCCTCGACAGGGTGCGCGACGCATACGACCCGCACGGACGTTTCCAGGCCTGGATGGGCCGGCTCTGAGCAGAACGTCCCCCCGACACCTTCTCCATCATCGCGACGCCACCCCCTTGGCCCGCGCGTCCTGGCCGACTCGGCGGACAGTTCAGCATCGAGCTGAGCCCTTTCCCCTGCCTGAGCCCTTCCCCTCCCCTCTCGCCGGCTGAGCTCTGTCCGCAAAGGCTTCAGCCGTGCCTCCGCGGCCTCCGCCTGCGGCCCGCGTCCCCGGATCCCGGTCGCGCCGCGCCCCTGGTTCACCACATCTGGTTCACCCGCTCAGCACCGCCGGAGGCCGTCCCGGTCGTCAGGTCCGGCTGCGCATGCCCCCATCAAGGAGGTACCCCATGGCATTTCGCCGTTCATCGATCCTGCTCGCCGTGCTGGGGATCGTACTGATCGCCCTCGCCGCGACGGTCCGGCCGCTCATCGTTCCCTGGGCGACCCGGCTGCCCGACGACATCGACGTCACCCTCAAGTACGTCGGCACCGCCACCCTGCTCGACAGCAAGGCTCTCGCCGCGGGCGACGTCGAACACGCGCTCGTGTCCGACGTGCCGGCCACCGTGGACCGCCGGGTCCACGTCGTGACGACCAAGGGCGACAAGGCCCTGATCGCCGACGACACCACCGTGCGCGTCGGCGAGACCAAGATGCCGAGCTCCTTCAAGTACGCGGTGGACCGCGACAACCTGCAAGCCACCGACGCGCCGGCCAATTGGAAGGGCGTACAGCCGGCCAAGGGCCTGACCGTGGCCTTCCCGATCGCGCCCAAGGCCGACGACCGCTACACGTACTTCGACCCCATGACCCAGTCGACGACGCGGGTGGACTTCAAGGGCAAGGATCACATGCGCGGGCGTGACGTCTACAACTACCGGATGACCGTCACCGGAGCGCTCAAGGACCGGACCACGCTCGCCACCCTGCCGCCCGCCCTGCCCAAGGCCCTCGCCGTCTCACTCCTGCCGCAGCTGCCCCCCGCCTCCGCAGCGGAGATCCGCCGCAACGCGGCCACCCTGCCGGACCCGATCCCGCTGGCCTACACGGTCAGCACAACGGCCGACCTCGCTGTGGACCAGGACACCGGCATCGTGATCGACGCGCAGTTGCGGCAGCAGGTGACGGCCAACACTGCCGCCGGAAGCGCCCAGACCCCACTGTTGCCGGTGTTCGCCCTGAACGTGGCCGCCACCCCGGCCAGCCACAAGGACCTTGTCGACCGGGCGAGCTCCACCGGGACCATGCTCCTGGTGCTCAAGACCGTCACACCGCTGGCGCTGCTCGGCGTGGGCCTGCTGCTGCTCACCATCGCCGTGATACGCCGACGTCGGCCGACCGCCCCGGACACCGCGGCGAAGCAGGCCGCAGAAGCGGCGGCCGGCTGAGACATCGGCCGGGGGTCAGAGGGGGCGGTACGCGCGGCGCGTACCGCCCCCTCAAGTGATCGTGTCGGGGGAGACGTGCACCTGGCGGGCCCCGCAGACGAGCACCGGCTCCACGCTGTGGCCGCAGGGCTTGTGCTCCAGCACCGTGCCGGGACCGCCGTCGGACGGCAGCCACCGCTTGCCCCACACGACCATCGACAGGCAGATCGGGTACAGCGCGAGACCCTTCTCGGTGAACACGTACTCGTGCCGCGGCGGGTTGACCTGGTAGCCGCGCTGGGTGAGCACACCGAGCTCTGTCAGTCGGCTGAGCCGCTGGGACAGGACGCTCTCGGCGATGCCCAGGTCGGTGGGGAAGTCGTCGAACCGCTTGATGCCGTGCAGGCTGGAGCGCAGGATCAGTGAGTTCCACCGGTCGCCGATGACCTGGAGAGTGTGGGCCATCGAGCGCGGCCGACGGCGTGTCAGCAGGGACAGTTCGGAGGTGCGTACTACGCCATGACCGAGGTCGGCCTGGTCGCGAGCCTGGGCCCCGACGAGCACTTCACCCGCCCCGACTCCGTCGGCCGGGTAGTGCCGGGCGTGGAGGTCCGGTAGCTCGACGACACGCTCCGGGAGGTCGAGCCTGGGCAGGTGGGCGAACTGTGGGTGCACAGCGGGCAGCCCCGGCCGCCGGGTGTCCAAGCGGGAGTACCACAACAGGCCGGACGCGACCGCGGAGACCGTCCGGACGGCTGGGTCGCCACAGGCGACGTGGGCCGCCTGGACGCGGAGGGCTATCTCTACTTGCCGGACCTCAAGTCGTAGGCGCCATGCGGGCGTACACCACTACCGCCACCGCCGACTTTCCCAAGCCCGTGATCGCCGCCGTCAAGGGGTTCGCGCTGCGAGCACGCGCTTCAGTGCGACTTCGTCGTCGCCTCCGACCGCGCCAGGTTCGGCCAGCTCCAGGCGAACCTTGGACTGATCCTCGGCGCGGGCGACACTCAGCGGCTGCCCCCGTGTCGTAGGCCGCCTCAACACGTCGTGCATGCTGGTCGCGGGTCCGCTCGTGCCAGCTCGGCAGGCACAGAAGATGGGTCTGGTGTCCGAGGCGGTGGAAGGCGACGCGCTGCCGCGGACCTTGGAACTCGCCGAAGCGGTGGCCGGCAAGGCCCCACCGGCGGTCCGGCCGCTCAAGGAGGTCGTACGGCAGGGGCTCGACGCCCCGCTGGACGCGGGGCCGCGTCTCGAACGACGTGGCTACCGGCTGATGTTCGGCACCACCGACTTCCGTGAAGGCGTCAAGGCCTTCGTCGACAAGCACACCCCGGATTCACCGGAGGCTGACCGAGAACGGCAAAGGAGACGCCGTCCGCGCAAGGACGGCGTCCCCTTCGCCGTTCAGTGGGCCGACGGCCCGACTTCCCGACCCGTCAGCAATTTGTGCTCGACATGCCGGAAATCGGACGGCGAGCGCTCCGGCGAGGCGATGCTGCCGAGCCAGCCAAGGAGGAACGCGGCAGGCACCGTGACCAGGCCCGGGGTCTGGAACGGATACAGATCGAAGCTCGCGTCCGGCCACACTGCGAACTCACTGCCCGAGACGGTGGGTGAGAGGATCGTGAGGACCACGCTGAGCACCAGTCCGCCGTAGACGGACCACAGCAGGCCGGTGCGGTTGAACCTGTGCCAGAAGAAGGAGTAGACCAGCGCGGGGAAGATGCACGAGGCGGCGACACTCATCGCGAAGGTTGCCAGGAACTCGGTCGGATAGCGCATCGTGGCGGCGGCCAGCGACAGGCCCACGGCGCACACCAGGACGGCCGCCACGCGCAGCGCCCGTGCTTCTCCGCTGTCGGTACGAGGCCGCTTGCCGCGCCCGAACACGTCGTGCGCGAAGGAGACCGCAGCGGCGAAGGTCACGCTCGTCACCGTCGTGAGGACGGCGGTGAACACGACACAGGCCACCGACGTGATGAGCGCGACGCGCGCTGAACCGTCTCCCAGGACGCCCGAGGCCAGCAGGACGGGAGACGACAGCCCGGAGGGGTCGAAGATGCCGATCTCGGCACCGCCCACCACGGCGGCGGCCGCGAAACCCGTCGTGACCAGCAAGAGGATGAAGACCCCGACCAGTCCCGTGGCGATGCTCATGGACCGCCGCGCCGAGCGGCCGGACCGGGAGGCGCTGACGCGCAGAATCAGATGGGGCATCACGGCCGTACCGAGGATGAAGACGATGTGGTTGCCGAAGGTGTTGAGCGAGCCGAGGCTCGCCGTGTACGGCCACATGCCGGGGCTCAGATAGCGGTCCGGTGCCACACTGTTCGTGACGGCGGCCGAGAGGAGGCCCATGGGGTCCCATGAGAACTTCCTGAGGGCCAGCACCGTGAGCACTGCGAGGGTCACCAAGGTGAGCGGCACCTTGAGGACATGCATGAGGCTGGTGCCCTTCAGGCCCGCCACCGCGGCGAAGCACGCGACGAGACAGCCCATCACGACCGTGCAGAACCTCTGGGCACCGTCGCTCGACATGCCGATCAGGACGGCCGTGCTGATGCCGGCGGCGCGGAGCTGGACCATCAGGATGGGAAGGGTGACGGCCAACGTCACCAGGGCCGCGGCGATGCGTGGCCCCGGACCCGAAGCGCGTAGGGAGAACAAACCGCCGAGTGTGTAACGGCCGCTGTTGCGTATCTTCTGCGCCAGGACCAGCAGCACGCCCAGCGTGATGAGGCTGTCGATGGCGAAGGTGAACCCGTCGTAGCCGAACAGGGCGACCACCCCGGAAGCCCCCAACAGGGTGACGACCGAGATCTGCTCGCCAGCCATGGCGAACCCGTTGAGGACCGGGGAGAGGGACCGGTCGGCCAGGTAGAGCCTCTCCGGATGGTCCTCCTCTGCCGTGGCGAGGGTGAAGAGCCACAGCAGAGACATACCGATGAAGATGAGGAAGGCGAGGATCACGGGGCGTCTGGCATCCGAGCCGATGGGATCGAGGACGTCGGCGCTCAAGAGGTGCAGGGTCATCGCGCCAGTGACTCCTCAAAGAGATCGTCCGACCGCGTGGACTGCCTCTCATACCACCAGGCGCTGGCGACGAACAGTCCGCACTGCAGGATGCCCCACACCAGGCCCAGGGTCAGTTGCCCGTGCACGGAGACCGCGGGGACGTCCGTGAAGCAGGAGAGCACGATGCCGGTCATGAAGGGGACGGCGTTGACGACGACGAAGGCGCGCTGGGAGCGATGCGTGGTTTCGCTCAGGGCTTTGGCGAGGTGGTGTTGCAGTGCCTCACCCGAGGGGGGTGGAGCCGGGGAGAAATGAGGATGCACGGAAACCTCCGGGCGGTGAAGGTGGATGACCACGCCGCGGACACTGGGGGACTGGGCGACGCGTGCATGCGCGGCGTCCACCACAGGAGTGGGACGAGGCGATGCGGAGAAAGGGCCGGGCACGGACGGCGCAGCCTGTTGTGGTCACGAGAATCACGGAAGACGGATGACCTGTCAACTGTCTGTGAGATGTATGTGACTGCTCCGTGTCGGTCCGTCAACCGGCCGAGTGTCTGGACGGTTGGGTACGAACCTCCGGACCGCGCAGGTCAGCCGTGCCGAGCAGATCCGGCAGTTGTCCTCGTCGGTGATGGCGATGTCGTAGGTGGCGCTGCTGCGTCCGCGGTGCAGGGCGATGGTGACGCCGGTGACGAGGCCGGAGCGGGCGGAGCGGTGGCGGGTGGCGTTGAGGTCGATGCCGACGGCGAACCGGCTGGGGCCGGCGTGGAGTATGGGCCCGCAGGAGCCGACGGACTCGGCGAGGACGGCGGACGCGCCGCCGTGGAGGAGGCCGTAGACCTGGGTGTTGCCTTCGACGGGCATGGTGGCGACGAGGCGACTGCCGAGGTTGGGGTGGTGAAGAGGGAGGGGAGGTCGACGCCCGACTCGGCCCACTCCTTGAGGATTTCGGCGGGGAAGCGGATGGCGCGGTGATCGTCCGTCATATGCCGGGGCTCTGATCGTGTACTGGTCAGTCGGTCGTGATGGTGAACGGGAAGGTGAAGGCCCCGAGCACTTTGGCCGCGGAGTCGACGTCCGCACCGGCGGGCAGGGTCGCGATCACGTTCTGCGGCAGGTCCGGATCGGGGTGCCTGCGTACGACGGCGTCCATGAACCCCGCGTCGCGCAGCGCCGCGGTGAGGGCCGCCTCGGTCTCGCGGCGGCCGAGGGCGGGCTTGAACAGCTTGCCGACCGCGGTCATCGGCATGCTGTCGATGATGTGCAGGGCCTTGGGCCGGGCGGCGCGCTCCGCGATTCGTTCGTCCAGATAGGCGAGCAGGTCTTTCTCGTCTGCGGTGGCGCCGTCCTTGAGCTGGACGTAGACCACCGGCAGTTCGCCCACCCGCGGATCCGGTCGGCCGACGGCCGCCGCGTACTGCACGTCCGGGTGTGCGTACAGTGGTGTCTCGATCACCGAGGGGTCGATGTTGTGTCCGCCGCGGATGATGAGTTCCTTCTTCCGCCCGGTCAGCCAGGAGTAGCCGTCGGCGTCCTGGCGTCCGAGGTCGCCTGTGTTGAGCCACCGGTCACCGTCGCCTGTGTCGACCCACAGGTTCGCGTTCTGCGCGGCCACGCGGTACCCGGCGAACACGTTGGGCCCGCTGATCAGCAGCGCCCCGGTCTCCTCGACCGCGCAGTCGCGCACATACGCACCGGCGTCGTCGAGCACGACGGCCTTCATCCTCTGGAACGGGATGCGCAGACCGATCGAGCCCGTTCGGCGTTCCCCGAGTGGAGGGTTGACCGAGGACACGCAGGTCCCCTCGGTCAGTCCGTAACCCTCGAGGATCTTCACGCCCGTCGAACGCTCGAACCGGCGCATCAACTCCACGGGGAGCGGTGCTGCTCCGCAGATGCCGTACTCCAGAGAGCCGAGGTCGTAGCCGTCCGTGGAGTGTTCCAACAGGGCGGCGTAGATGGTCGGCACACCGGAGAAGAAGTGGATCCGGTGGTGCTGGACGATGTCCCAGAAGGCCGCGAAGAGGCCGTCGGCCCGGTAGCCCTGTGGCGTTCCGAGGACGACATGCGCGCCCTGCGAGAAGGGGACGAGACCGGTCATGAGGACAGCGTTGACGTGGAACATCGGCAGGCCGCAGAAGATGTTCTTGCCTTCCCCGACGATGCCGGAGAGCAGGTACGAGGTGCTGAAGGCGTCGGAGACCTCGTTGCGGTGGGTGCGCATCGCGATCTTGGGCAAGCCAGTGGTTCCACCGGTGCCGAAGTACGACGAGAAGTCGTCCAGGGCGATGACCCTGCCGCTGACCAGGTGATCCTCCGGTTGCCCCGCTCGCAGGGCGGTGAAGTCGTGCACGTCGATACCGGACATCACCGGTGCGGTATCCCTCGACGGAGCCGACGACGTTCCGGGCACATGCTCGGCCAGGTCGACCAGGACGATATGCCGCACGGAGTCGACCTGGTCGACGGCCCCGGCGACTTTCTCCCAGGTGTCGGTTCCCGGGAACGGCGCCAGTGTGACCACGATCGTGGCGCCCGCCGCCCGGAGCAGGTCGGCGATGGCCTGGGGCTCCAGGAGCGGGTTGACGGAGAACACGATGCCGGCCGCCTGGCCGCCCCAGATGACGAAATGCGTCTCGGGAAGGTTGGGCAGGATGTAGGCGATGACGGTGTCCTCGCCGGAGCCGAGGGAGTGGAAGGCGTTGGCGGCACGGGTGATCTCGCCGAGCAGTTGTTGATACGTCCAGGTCTCGGGCGTCCGGTGCCGGTCGGTGGTGAGGAAGAAACTGAGGGCTGGCGCCGAGGGGGTCCGGTCCGCGGTGCGCCGGATCGCCTCGTACGTGCTGCCCGGCATGTCCTGCGGCCAGCCCTGCGCCTCGATCGCCTCTACGTCGGCCAGGGTCGCCACGCCCCGCGGGCGCGCGCTCATGACCGGCCTCCCTCGACGAGGCGGTGGTTGCGCTGCACGCCGAAGCCGATTCGGCCGTCTCGGCTGGTGATGCCCGACTCGACCACTTGCTGCCGGTATTGGGCGCCAAGGCACACGAACCGCCGGTGGCGGGTCACCGGCGACAGCAACTGGACCTCGTTGACGTCGACCATCTCGCCGTCCAACGCGGCCAGTTCGGCGGTGGTTGTGAGCTCGACGAGCTCGCCCATCGTCCCGAACCCGCCGGGAAACGGGGTGATTCTGTCGTCGCGCAGGACGCCCCAACACGCCGGGCTGTCGGTGGCGTAGCGCACCACGGTGGTTGCCATGTCTTCCCACTCTCTGTTCATCGAGTACGGGATGCGGATATCGGACGTGCACTGGACGAAGTCGGCCATGCAGGCGGGGTGACAAGCGTTCGGGATATCGGAGGTCGAGACGTTGCGTCGGCGTAGTGTTCGACGATGCGCAGCGGTTCCATCGCGGGCCACTGATCGGCGTTGATGCGGGGTCGTCGGCCACCGACGTTCAGTGTCATCGGCGCACGGTCCGGGAGCGGCACGACCGTCGCCTGGCTCCACACCGCCTCGAGCCCGACGAGGCGCTCCTCCTGGGTCCGGTGGACTCGGTAGCAGTACGACGACTCGTCCGCGGCTCGGGCCAGGGTCTGTTCATGGCTTCGATCCACGACAGTGAGGCCGAAGTCGCGGAGGAAGGTCTTCGCCGGATCCGGGTCGGGCCGGTGGAAGATCAGATGCGCGAGCTTGATCGCTTTCGCGCTGGGATGGGGGCGCGCAGATTGCGGAGTCGTCTGATGCACGGCGGCCCTCCACGTCTCCACGTCTGTCGGGGGTGCTCAGCCTTGCGGCAGAGCGGGCAGATCCATCGAGGCGAGACGCTGCGCCTCGTCCGGTGCGATGCCGAGGGCTCGCAGCATCAACTCGGCGGCCGCGCTGCCGGCTTCACGCCAGCCTTGGTGGCCGTCGAGGACCATCCACATCGCGCTGACGGTCGTACCACTGATGAATCCGGCCACGCTCAGTGTCTTCGCCTCCGTGATGTCGTAGCGCCCGGAGGCGATTCCCTCGGCGAGGTCCTTCATGGGCGGACCGCTCAGCAGCGTCCGCAGATGTTCGTCGGTGAGGGCATAGCGGACCAGGAACCTGCCGATCGCCCGGTCCTCGTGGGAGAGCCGGACGAACAGTCGCAGCCCCGTGGCGAGTCGGGCCGCCGGGTCGGTGTCGGCGGTGCCCGCGACGACCGCGCCGATCTTGGCGTGCAGTTCGCGGGTCATGTTCTCGACCACGGTCGTGAACAACTGCTCGATCGAGTCGACCCTCTGGTAGAGCGTGCCGCGCGCGACCTGCGCCTCGGATGCCAGCTCGCTCATCGTGAGGTCGGGCTTGTCCCGCTCGGCGAACAACCGGATGGCCGCAGCCGTGATCCTCTTCTCGGTCGCGCTCACGGGCGTGGCCTCCCCGTGGTGGCCGTACGTGGATCGCACGCACGCGCTCTCTGTTGGTCATGAGTGCTTTGTAGTTAACATCCTCGACTCGAATTGAACATGAGTGTTCACTCCGTGGTCAAGCGCAGGGCGGAAGGAACAGACTGCGACGCATTGCTGCTGCACGTGGCGCTGGGCGTCGACGAAAATGCGGACTCCCTTGATCTCCCACGTCTGCTGTACCGGCGCTCGGGCCGTACCTCGGTTGCGAGATCCTCGTCCCCAACGCGTGGACCCCGCGGCTGATCGTCGCGGACCGATTCGGGCAGGGCCGGTGGTGGCCGGCCCTGCGATGCAGTGCACCAGGTGCCGCCAACCAGTGGGTACAGCGTGAACACCGGCGTCGGTGACGCCGTCGAACGGGACCTCGTCCTGCCCGACCCCCGCGTCACAGGCGGGGATACCTGCTGCTGAGACACCGGTGCTCCGGTTAAGCCATGGGAATGCCACAGAGCAGCAAGGAAGGGCGGCCCGTGTCTCGCGGTCATCCGCTCGGCGCAGGCCGCCCTGGTAAGCATCCGGTCACGCGCCGCCCGACGAACCTCCGAGGCCAGGAGGAACGCGGCGCGATCGGGACCAATGTTCCCGGTTGGTTCTCAGGTGGTGGGGGTGTGGAGGCTGCGGTCGGCCAGCCAGTCAAGGACGGTGGTTGCCGCTTCCGCGAGTTGTTCGGGCTGGTTGC
>NZ_JBIAQP010000026.1:0-143195 GCF_042889145.1 Streptomyces sp. NPDC002680 | reverse complement strand
CCACCCACCCGGCCCACACCACCCAGCCCGTCCGGCGTTTGAGGACGAGCGCGTTAGCGCGACAAGGGGGGTCTGGGGGCGCAGCCCCCAGGGATGGGACGGGTAAGGGCGGCGGGGGCGAGGAAACCGAGGGCTCGCCCCACGAACCGGAACGCCCCGACAACCCTCCCGATCCGACCGTCAGTTGTTCGGACGCAGCGTCCAGATGACGGTCATCTCACCCGTCACCGCACCATCCTCGCGCTGGATGGCGACCGTCACCGGAAACTCCGGACGCTTACCCGCGTCGAGTTCGGCGACCACCTCCGCCGCGGGACGACCAAGGGTGGCCGTGGCCTTGACCGGACCGAGCGCGATCTTCTTGAACGCGATCTCAGCGGTGACGGGCAACGGCACCGCCCGGGACAGCTGATCACCGAACGCCGCGAGCACGATCGCGCCACTGGCCGACTCGCCGAGCGTGAACATCGCTCCGGCGTGCGGTCCACCGACGTGGTTGCGGTACTCGCCCTGGTCCGGCAGCGCCAGGACGGCCTTCTCCGGAGTGGTCTCCAGGTACTCGAGGTTCAGCGTACGAACCATCGGCACCGTGGCGGTGAGAAGTTCGCCGATCGACATCTGGTCTGCGCTCATGCCCGCATGTTACCCACGAGTAGCCAGTTCTGACCAGATACGGCGGGTCGATCCCCGTATCGTTACCGGCCATGTGGCCAGAACAGCAGCCGCCCGGGGGCGAGCAGAACCCGCAGGACCCGCACAGTCCGCAGCACGCGCAGGTCCCGCCGCACAATCCCTATCAGCAGCCGGGCTATCAGCAGCCGAACCCGTACCAGCAGCCCGGATACCAGCAGACCGGGTATCCGCAGCCCAGTCCCTATCCCCAGCCCCAGCCCCAGCCCGGGTGGGGCGCTCCCGCGCCGATGGGCACTCCGCAGCCGCCGTCGGGCGGGGACGGGGGCGGGGGCGGAAACCGGACGAAGATCACCGCGATCGTCGCGGCAGCCGCGGTCGTGATCACGGCCGGGGTGACCGGGTTCCTCGTCCTGGGCGGTGACAAGGAGGAGACGGCGAGTTCGGGCGACAAGGGCAAGCAGTCGAGCGAGTCGGCCCCCGCCTCCGCCTCCACGGACCCCGCCGATTCGGCCTCCGCGTCCGCCTCCGCCCCGGCCTCGGACGACAACCCGAGGGACTCCCAGGCCGAACAGCCGACCGTCGCCGGCTGGAAGGTGGTCGTGAATCCGAAGTGGGGCACGGCCTTCGACGTACCGGCGGAGTGGGAGGTGAAGTCGCCGGGCACGCTGATCGGCTTCGAGGACTCCGACGCCAAGGCCGGCGCCAAGCCGCTCATCACCATGTCGGCGCCCGCGTACTACAAGTCGAAGTGGTGCGTGTCGGACGACGACAAGGACGGCCGCACGTCGGACACCGCGCTCGCGGCCGTCGGCACCAAGGGCGCGAGCGGCGCGAAGAACGCCGACGAGGTCGCGCTGAACCAGGTCCCCTGGTGGGTCTACGGCGGCTACACCCAGCCGGACAAGAAGAGCCTGCTCTTCGACGAGAAGGCGACGCCGTACACGACGAAGTCCGGCATCACGGGCAGCCTCGCGCGGGCCCACTCGAAGAACACCCCGCAGACCGGCAAGTGCGCGAGCGACGGCAAGGCCATCACCTTCGGCTTCAAGAACTCGGTCGGCGACTACGTGGCCTGGAGCCTGTACGGCGCCACGGGCGTCGACGGCGAGGTCCCCGAAAAGACGATCATGCAGATCCTGAGCACGGTACGGCTGCACGGGGACCCCACCGGAGCGTGAGGGGCGGAGAGCGGGGCCGGGTGCCGACGACCGGCTGAAACCGGCCGTCCCGGTCGCGAAGGGTCGGAAAACGGATTGGCAAGTCGGCGGCGGGCCGCGATAGTCGCTCGGTGACCTCCGCCGACTCCCCCGCCATACGCCCGCGGCGCCCCTCCTGGGCCGGCCGCAACTACATCCTGCTGACGGTCTCGGCGGGGGTGACGAACCTCGGCAGCAACGGGGCACTGGTCGCCGCCGCGTTCGCCGTACTGGAGGCGGGCGGCGACGCCGGCGACGTGGGGTTGGTGGCGGCGGCACGGACACTGCCGCTGGTCCTGTTCCTGCTGATCGGCGGCGCGGTCGCCGACCGGCTCCCCCGGCACCATGTGATGGTCGCCGCCAACGCCCTCAACTGCCTCTCGCAGGCGGCGTTCGCGGTGCTCGTCCTGGCCGGCGAGCCGCAGCTGTGGCAGATGATGCTCCTGACCGGCCTCGGCGGCACCGCGCACGCGTTCTTCGGCCCGGCGTCCGAGGGCATGCTGCTGTCCTCGGTCGAGGGCGAGCAGGCCGCCCGTGCCTTCGCGGTCTTCCGGATCGCGATGCAGAGCGCGGCGATGGGCGGCGCGGCCCTCGGCGGCGCGATGGTCGCCGTACTCGGGCCGGGATGGGTCCTCGCGGTGGACGCGGCGGCGTTCGCGGTCGCCGGAGGACTGCGCTCGTTCCTCGACGTGAGTCACATCCCGGCGCGCGAACCGGGCGGCGGGATGCTCTCCGATCTGCGCGAGGGCTGGCGGGAGTTCTCCGGACGGACATGGCTGTGGGCGATCGTCGTCCAGTTCGCCGTCGCCAACGCGGTGATCGGTGCCGCCCAGTCGGTCTACGGCCCGCTCGTGGCCCGCGACAGCCTCGGCGGGGCGGGGCCCTGGGGGCTGGCGCTGTCCATGTTCGGGGCGGGCACGGTCGTCGGCGCCATGCTGATGATGCGCTGGAAACCACGCCGTCTGCTCCTCGCCGGCACGCTCTGCGTGTTCCCGCTGGCCCTGCCCGCAGCCGCGCTCGCCGTTCCGGTCCCGGTGGCCGTGCTCTGCGCGGTGATGTTCGTGACCGGCCTGACGATCGAGGTGTTCGGCGTGAGCTGGATGACCGCGCTGCACCAGGAGATCCCCGAGGACAAGCTCTCCCGCGTCGCCGCGTACGACTGGTTCGGCTCGGTCGCGATGCTCCCGCTCGCCATGGCCCTGGCCGGCCCGGCGGAACACACCTTCGGCCGCGCCCCGTCCCTGTGGGGCTGCGCGGCCCTGGTCGTGCTGGTGACGGCGGCGGCCCTGTGCGTACCGGACGTACGGAACCTCACCCGACATACCACGAAGGCCACCCGGGACAGGGCTCAGGAGGCCCCGGTGAAGGGCGAGTTGGAGAACTCGGGCGGCTGACCCCACCACCGCCGCCACCCCCACCTTCGCCCACCGACCTTCAGCCGATCCCGAAGGCCCCCTCCGGCGGCTCCGGTGACGGCACAGCCTCCTCGTCCCGCACGGGCGCGGCGCCCCCGATGAACTCCCGTAGCGCGGGCCCGTGTTCAAGACGCGCAGGAAAGGCGTCTGAGGCGACGCGCCGGGCCAGCGCGGCCGCGTCGAGAGACCGATGCGCGGCGACGAGCACCGCGTTCCCGAACCGACGCCCCCGCAGGACACCCGGCTCGGCGATCAGCGCCAGCTCCTCGAACACCACGGAGAACGTGGCGAGTTGGGACCGCAGAAAGGCGAAGGGCGCACCATCGGCCAGGTTGGCCAGGTAGACCCCGTCGCCGCGCAGCACCCGCTCGGCCTGTTCGGCGTACGCGAGGGAGGTCAAGTGCGCCGGAACGCGCGAGCCACCGAACACATCGGCAACAAGGACGTCAGCGGAGTCATCGGGGGCACTTTCGAGCCAGGCCCGGGCATCGGCCGCGTGCAGGGCGACACCCGAGCCGACAGGCAGCGGCAGATGCTCCACGACCAGATCGAGCAGCCCCCGATCGGCCTCGACGACGTCCTGCCGGGACCCAGGCCGCGAAGCGGCGACGTACCGGGGCAACGTCAGCGCACCCCCACCGAGATGCACCACGTCCAACGCCCGCCCCGCCTCCGCGACGGTGTCCAGCACATGCCCGAGCCGCCGCGCGTACTCGAACTCCAGATAAGTCGGCTCATCCAGATCGACATACGACTGAGGAGCCCCGTCGACGGTGAGCAGCCAGGCACGCGCGCGGTCGACGTCGGGCATCAGTTTGGCGAACCCATGATCGACGGCACGGGCAACGGGAATGGACTCGGTCACATCATCATTGTGCCTGGCTGAAGCGCGCCCCAAAGGAGCGCGGGGAACTGCGCGACCAGCCACAGCGGACCCGCAGTCCCCCACGCACCCAAACAACCACCCTCACTCGACGGCGGTCACAGTCCCCGCCCCCACAGTCCGCCCACCCTCACGGATGGCGAACCCCAGCCCCGCCTCCAAAGGCACCTCCCGCCCCAGCTCAACGGTCACAGCAACCGTCTCCCCAGGCCGAGCCACACCCAAGGAACCAAGGTCCACATCCCCCACGACATCCGCCGTACGGATGTAGAACTGCGGCCGATACCCCGTCGAGACGGGCGTCGAACGCCCACCCTCCCGCGTGGACAGCACATACACCTGCGCGGAGAAGCGACGGCTCGGGACAACACTGCCGGGCGCGGCAACCACATGCCCACGACGAACGGCGTCCCGAGGCACCCCACGCAGCAGCAGCGCCACACTGTCCCCGGCCTGCGCCTCCTCCATGGGCTTGCCGAACGTCTCCAGCCCCGTCACCACGCTCTCCAGCCCCGCGCCGAGCACTTCGACCCGGTCGCCCACACGAACCGTGCCCCGCTCGACCGCACCCGTGACCACCGTCCCCCGGCCGGTGATGGTGAGCACGTTCTCGACCGGCAACAGGAACGGCGCGTCCAGATACCGCTCGGGAATGGGCACATACGTGTCCACAGCGTCGAGCAGTGCGTCGATCGACGCCGTCCAGCGCGGGTCGCCTTCGAGCGCCTTCAGCCCCGACACCCGTACGACGGGTACCGCGTCGCCGCCGTAGCCCTGCGCGGTGAGCAGGTCGCGGACCTCCAGCTCGACGAGGTCCGTCAGCTCCTCGTCGCCCGCGTCGGCCTTGTTGAGGGCGACGACGATGTGGTCGACGCCCACCTGGCGGGCCAGCAGGACGTGCTCGGCGGTCTGCGGCATGATCCCGTCGAGCGCGGAGACGACGAGGATCGCCCCGTCGAGCTGCGCGGCCCCGGTGACCATGTTCTTGACGTAGTCGGCGTGGCCGGGCATGTCGACGTGCGCGTAGTGGCGGGTGTCGGTCTCGTACTCCACGTGCGCGATGTTGATGGTGATGCCCCGCGCGGCCTCCTCCGGGGCGCGGTCGATCCGGTCGAACGGGACGAACGTGCCGGAGCCGCGCTCGGCGAGCACCTTGGTGATGGCGGCGGTCAGGGTGGTCTTGCCGTGGTCGACGTGGCCCATCGTGCCGATGTTGAGATGCGGTTTCGTGCGGACGTATGCCGTCTTGGACATGGCGGTACCTCGAAGCCTTTGCCTGCGGTACTTCAGTGATGGCCCCGGGCGCGGAGAGCGCGGCCAGGACGGGGACCCCGAGGAAGTTCGCCGACCCTCCCCCTGCGGGGTCCGCCGGACGATCCGGGAAGGGTCAGCTTCGGGCGCCGTCGACGGTGGCCACGATGATCGGGACGGCAGCCTTCGGGGCATCCGCGACCGCGGATGCTGCGAGGAAGAAGGCGTACCGGAACATGAGGCCGATCATCGCCGACGCGTCACCGCACGTCGAATGGTTTTCCGCCGGTTCTCCGCGGACCAGTGGCGCATGTCACCGACGGACCGTTTCCGCAGGGTGCGGGCGCACGCGTCACCCGACGCGCCGAGAGTTCCGCTCACTGTTCCCCCGTTGAGACGATCCATACGGCGATCACACATACTCCTCGGATAGCCTCGCCAAATGCTCGATGCCACCACCCGCTCTGGGGGCACCGCCACGGCCACTCCCCCGGCCATCGCCACGGAGCTCTCCCCGGCCGTCATCATCGTCACCCCACCGAGTGGTCTCGCCGCTCGCTGCACGAGAGCACTGCTCTCGCCGTGGTCACGGCTGTCGCTCCTCGTGGCCCTGCTCGGCGCCGCGGCGTCGTGCGTCCTGCTCTTCGAACCGCAGCGCCTGCTCGCCGACGGCTGGCCGCCCCAGGTCGGCGGTGCCGCGGCGGCGGTCGTCTTCGGAGCGGCGTACGGACTGTGCACCGTGGCCTTCGTGCCACGCCCGCTGCTGAATCTCGCGGCGGGCGCGCTGTTCGGTTCCCAGGTGGGCCTGGCCACCGCCCTCGCGGGCACGGTGCTGGGCGCCGGCGCCGCCTTCGGCCTGGGCCGCGTCCTCGGCCAGGAAGCACTGCGCCCGCTGCTGCGCGCCCGCTGGCTCCAGGCGGCGGACGGCCAGCTCAGCCGGCACGGCTTCCGCTCGATGATGGCGGCGAGGCTGTTCCCCGGGGTGCCTTTCTGGGCCGCCAACTACTGCGCGGCCGTCTCCCGCATGGGCTGGCTGCCGTTCCTGCTCGCGACGGCCCTCGGTTCGATCCCGAACACCGCCGCGTACGTCGTCGCGGGCGCCCGCGCCTCGTCGCCGACGTCCCCCGCCTTCCTGATCGCGATGGCCTTCATCGCCGTACCGGCCGTGCTGGGCACCGTGGTGGCCTGGCGCAAGCGACATCACCTGCGCGGCCACTGAGCGCCCTCGCAGCCTCGCCAGGCACTGGGGGCGCCCCTTAAGTGGCGCCCTTGTACACGTCGTACACGTCCAGTCGCCCGCACATCCCGAACTTGCCGTGCGCCGAGGGCTGCTCGGCCCGTACGACGGCATCGGCGAGGTGTGAGGTGTCGCCCCGCTCCAGCCGGTCCAGCTGATCGCCGGTCGCACCGGCCGCCGCCTCCGCACCGCGCCGCCACCGCTCGCGCCAGTCGGCGAGCCGAGGGCGTACGAGAGCGGCGGCGGCCTCGTGGAAGGCGGCCAGCGCCTCCGGCCCCCGCGCGTCCCGCAGCGCCCGGTACCCCTCAAGGGCCAGGTCGCGCCGGGCCCGGGCGACCCGCTCCTGCTCGGCCACGGGCGCGTCGGCCGGGATCACGGTCGCGGCGGCGTACGTCTCCGGGTCGGCGAGGTACTTCGGCGGCAGCGTGAGCACCGCGTCCCCGGCCTCCGGGAGCCCGCTGTTCTGCATGAGGACGGTGATGCGGAGTTCGTCCTCGTTGACCAGCCGGTGGATGGTGCCCGGCGTGAACCAGGCGACCGTACCGGCCGCGAGCGGTGTCACCTCGTACCCGGACGTCGTGAGCGTCTGCACCGCGCCCCGCCCGCCCGTGACGACGTACGCCTCCGAACACGTCAGATGCATATGGGGAGTTCCGCCGCAGAAACCGTCGGCGGCGGGCCAGTCGTAGACGGAGAGATGCGAGACGGCGACACCGCCCGGCAGCCCGGCGAAGGCCGTTCCATCGGCCCCCGGGGTCACCACGGGTGCTGCTCCAGGTACTTGGCGACGCCCTCCCGCTCCCACTCCCCGTCGGCGACGACGACCCGGTAGCGGCGGGTGAGTGTGTCGCCGGGTGCCAGCGCCAGCTCGTCGTAGAAGGCCCAGGAGGGGGCGACGGCGGCGAACGGCTCGTTGCGGACGAACCAGTGGGCGGGATGCGCGCCCTCGGCCCCCAGGTGGTCGTTCTCGGGCGCGTGTGCGAAGACCAGCGTGGCGTGGCCGTCGGCGCCGTCGAACTCGCCGGAGTACGCCAGCCACGGCGCCTGCCCACCCATCAGCTCGGGTCCCTCGGAGTCGGGGCCGACGATCCGCCCGTCCCGGAAGGCGCGCGGGCCGCGCCAGAACAGGCCGGTGTAGCCCGCCGCCTCGCGCCCGGCGGTGGTCGGGCTGCCGAAGAGCAGCGGCTCGGCACGCCGGTTGGTGATCGCGCTGGTCCAGGTCAGCGCCCAGGAGCCGGCCGCCGGATCGACGTCGTGCACCTCGACCCGCCGCTCCTCCTCCGCCCACAGCTCCCCGCTGTACGGATGCCAGGTGAGCCGCTCCGCGATGACGACCCGGCCCGCGTCCGAGGCGACCTCGTCGAAGGCGACGTGCGCCATCGAGCCGACGCGCTCGGGGAGGGCGAGATACCCCTCGCCGTGCACATAGGTGTTGCCGCCCCACAGGTTCGACCCCGACAGATGCGAGGCCGTCAGCTGGAGGCCCTTGTGCCAGCGGTGGTCGTTGGGCCGGTAGTCGGTGACAACGTTTCCGGCGAGCGTCCGCATCGGGTGCAGATACGGCTTCGGCGCCTCCCAGGCCGCCTCGGCCCCGTACACATAGCTGAACAGCTCGACCCCGGTGACGGGTTCGGTCACGGTGATGCGGTCGCCGTGCGCGTGGACGATGCGCAGATCGGTGGACGTGGTCACGCGGACGCCTCCTCGGTAGCTGATCCGGACACCTTGGCGGATTCGGCGGGCGCCCAGCCGGGTGCCCCGCCGTGCAGCGCCGCGTAATAGGGGTCGCCCGGGCCGATCTCCCCGGCCTTGACGGTCGTGTCCGTGAACGCCGACTTGTAGAGGGCCGTGATCAGTTCGAGGCTGGTCCGCCCGTCCGTGCCGCTGCTGCGCGGCCGTTCACCGCCGCGCATGCTCGCGACCAGTTCACGCAGCTGCGCGGTGTGCGAACTCGGCACGTCCGGCCCGAAGTCACGCCAGGCGGCGACCTCCGCCTCCGGCACGTCCGGCGCCGGGGTGATGGTCCAGTTGTCGTTGGAGTGCCCGTAGAGGTGGGTGAGTTCGACGGTGGCGCGCTCGCAGTCGATGCGGATACGGCTGACCTCGTCGGGGCTGAGCACGCTGTTGACGACGGTCGCCAGCGCGCCGTTCGCGAACCGGACGAGCGCGGTGGAGACGTCCTCGGTCTCGACGTCGTGCACGAGACGCCCGGCCATGCCGCGCACCTCGCTCCAGGGCCCGAGCAGATCGAGGAGCAGGTCCATCTGGTGGATGCCGTGGCCCATGGCCGGGCCGCCGCCCTCCGTCGCCCAACGCCCGCGCCAGGGCACGGCGTAGTACGCGGTGTCGCGGTACCAGGTGGTCTGGCAGTGCGCCACGAGCGGCCGGCCCAAGGCTCCCTCGGCGAGCAGCCGCCGTACATGGGTGGAGGCGGAGCCGAAGCGGTGCTGGAAGACGATCGAGGCGTACGGGCCGCCCCCGAGCCCCTCCTCCGCCTCGATGGCGTCGAAGTCGGCGAGCGTCGGCACCGGCGGCTTCTCGCACCACACCCAGGCCCCGGCGCGCAACGCGGCCACGGTCTGCTCGCGGTGCAGGGTCGGCGGCGTGCAGATGGTCACCAGGTCGGGCCGCTGTTCCCTGAGCATCTGCTCCAGGTCGGTGTACGCGTGCGGAATCCCGCTCTCCGCGCAGAACGCCTTCACCGCGTCGGCGTTGATGTCGACCGCCGCGACGACCTCGGTCTCGCCCTCGCCGGCCAGCTCGGTGAGCGCCGTCAGATGCGACCCGCGACCGATGGCACCCACCCCGACGATCGCGGCCCGGATACGGCGGCCGGTGAGGGGCGGGAGCGGAGCGGGGGACCCGTGCGGGGTGAGTGTGGTGTCGGGGCTGGTAGCGGGTGTGGCCATGGTCGTGTTCAGCACTCCATCGGACGCGGTGACTGACGCGGGCCAACGCGTGACGACTCCGGACCCGCCGGGGGCAGCAAGCGCTTTCCCATCGTTGGCAACGTATGTTCCGTCCGAGCGGTCGGTCAACACCGCGACGGGGGTGTCCACGGGGTGGATGGTGCGGGGCGGTCGGCCGGGGCGACCCCGCCCTTTGCCACCCCTTGACCCCGCCCCCTGTGCTCGGGCTGTCACCGGGGGCCGCTAGGCTGCCCCCAACACACGTGATCTCCGCCGATCTTCGCCTCGCGAACGGCGGCCCGGTGTGTCCGTCGGCCCTTCCACGATCAGCGCTTGGACCACGTAACTTCATGTCTTGGTTTGAATCCCTCGTCCTCGGACTCGTCCAGGGGCTGACCGAGTTCCTCCCCGTCTCCTCCAGCGCGCATCTGCGCCTGACGGCCGCGTTCTCCGGCTGGGAGGACCCGGGTGCCGCCTTCACCGCGATCACCCAGCTGGGTACGGAGGCGGCGGTGCTGATCTACTTCCGCAAGGACGTGGGGCGGATCCTTTCGGCGTGGTTCCGCTCGCTCACCAACAAGGCGATGCGCAGCGACCACGACGCGCAGATGGGCTGGCTGGTGATCGTCGGCTCGATCCCGATCGGCGTTCTCGGGGTCACGCTCAAGGACCAGATCGAGGGCCCCTTCCGCGACCTTCGGATCACGGCGACGATGCTGATCGTGATGGGCATCGTCATCGGCGTCGCCGACCGGCTCGCGGCCCGCGACGAGACCGGCGGCAAGCACCGGGCGGCCAAGGAGCGCAAGGGTCTGCAGGACCTGAACGTGCGGGACGGCCTGATCTACGGCCTGTGCCAGGCGATGGCCCTGGTCCCCGGGGTCTCCCGGTCCGGCGCGACCATCAGCGGCGGCCTGTTCATGGGCTACTCCCGTGAGGCGGCGGCCCGTTACTCCTTCCTGCTGGCCATGCCGGCCGTGCTCGCCTCGGGCGTGTTCGAGCTCAAGGACGCGTCGGAGGGCGGCCATGTCTCCTGGGGCCCGACGGCGTTCGCGACGGTGATCGCGTTCGCGGTCGGTTACGCGGTCATCGCATGGTTCATGAAGTTCATTTCGACGAAGTCGTTCATGCCGTTCGTGTACTACCGCATCGTGCTCGGTGTGGTAGTGATTGTGCTGGTCAGCATGGGTGCGCTGAGCCCCCACGCAGGCGAGTCCGGCGGCTGAATCAGGGTCGCGCAGGTAGCGTTATCTAGCATTTTCCAGCGCCTGATTGCAGCACCACGCCATGATCATCACCCACTTGTCTCCCACTCGTCTCCCACCAGGGAGGCGGGACGCACTCTCCCTAGGGCGTGTGCGTCCGCAAAGTAAGGGATGACACGGAAGGGCCCGCACGGCTTGCCGTGCGGGCCCTTCCGCACAGAGGGCAGAGCGGGTCGGCTGGGGTTCATGTCCAACCTAGGCCGCGACCCTCGCCACGAGGAAACGCAGCCGCTCATTCACCGTGTCCCAGGTAGCACCGGTGAGGTCGTCCAGCGCGGCGGCCGTGGAAGCCGACGGGTTCGCGGATTCCTGAGGCCCTGTCGCGCCGAACTCGGAGGTGTCGGAGCTCTTCAGGGCGAAGAGACCGGCGGGTTCCCGTTTTCAAGATGGAGATATACCAGCTGATCCACTCGTTGCCGGACGGGCTTCGCGCAACGGGAAAAGTCCGACACATCAGGCGATTGGGCGACCTAGCATCGCGGGCATGGCAACACCCCTTCCGCTGATGGTCTATCTCGACCTGAACCACTGGTATGCCCTCGGAGACGCACTCGCGGGCAACCCGCAGAACCCCGACCACGTCACGGCTCTGAAGCAGTTCCAGGGCCATGTCGAGCGGGGAGAGGCCATATTTCCCCTCTCGACCGTGCACTACATGGAGTTGACCGAGAATCCCCGCGACTCTCACCGCGAGCGGGCTGCGGACGCGATGGCCTTGTTGTCCAGGTTCGTGACCATGGCACCCGGGTCTAAGATCGTCGATGAGGAACTGGCGCTGGAGCTCAACCGCCGGCTCGGCCGCCCCGCCTTCCCCAAGAAGGTGACGAAATTCGGTATCGGCGTGGGGTTCGCGTTCGGCGAGGCCAAGCGGATGGTGCTGAACGGAATCACAGAGGAGAACCGCCAAGAGCTGGAGACCCGCCTGGGGATGTCAGTGTCGGAGTTCGAGGCCTCGGCGAACGCGACCACCGAGTACTGGGTTCTGAGGGGGCCACCCGGGACTCTTCGGTCCGCGATCCCGGATTATGACCCCTATGCGGCCCGGCGCGTCGCGGACGATCAGCTCGCCAGTTTCAGCGTCATGATCAACACACTGCGCACCGTCCCGGAAATCGCTAAGCGTTCGATGGACGCCATCGTCGCCCGCCAGCTCAGCTTCGACATCATCGACAACTACACCCGCGCGCTCATGAGCGCCGGCTTCATGAAGCAGGGTCCGTTTCACAGCCGGGACGATCTCACGAGTTTCCTGATGGCGCTTCCGTCCCGCAAGGTCGTCACGATGATGCACTTCGACTATCTCAAGGACGTGCACCGGAACTGGACGATCAACGATCTGCGCGACATAGCCGCGCTGTCGATCGCGATTCCGTACTGCGACGTGGTCGTCACGGATAAGAAGGCGTGGGACACCGCGGTCAACCGTGCCCATCTCGACAAGGAGTTCAACACTCCGATCTTCAGCAGCCTCACCGACCTCGCGAAGCACCTGACAGTCTGATCGTCCTGTGGTCTCCGGCGGCATGCCGCCGGAGACCAGCGCTGGTCAGGCTTGTGTTGGGTCCTGTTTAAAGCGGGGCGGACGAGCCGCTTGGAGATACTTCATTGCGGTTGCATCGCCGAAGCCCCGAGCAAGACACCGATGAGACCCGTCGATGCACCAGCCGGGACACGCATCGGCCTCCACCAAGACCCTTGACGGCCTCACACGAGTACGCCCAGTCCCCGACGCGGAACAGCGGCGCGGGAGCGGTCAGCCGGTTCGCCACCAGTACCTCGATGACCTGGCCGTGTGTCAGGTCCGCCCGCGAATCCGGTGGCCGCAGCCCGTCGACGATCCCCGCGACGTCCAGCCGACGCAGAAACTCGGCAGCGACAGGCAGAGCGCCCAGGCGCTTGGTCACCACGGACTCAACCACGACCTCCACGCGAGGGCCTTCCGTCCGCCCGGACGACACTCCGGGCCGTCTACGAGACAGTCCTCAAACTAAGCGGTTGGCTGCGGAGACTGCGGGTCGGGCAAGGGCGGCAGAGCTCGACCTGATTCCTCGGCGACGGCAGCCAACCCCAAAGCCCCTGCTCCCGCTCTCCCGACTCAGGGCGGCGCCAACCTGGAAGACCGACAGCGGCCTCCGGGCTTCCTGCCCTCAGGAGCGGACAGGCCGTTCTCAGACCTCCCGGGGATCTTGCTGGTCGAGCGCGGCCAGCACGCGAGCCGGATCGTCGATCAGATCGAACAGGCCGCTGGTCCGTCGCGCCCACTGCGCTGGATCCTCTCCCTCCGCGAACGCCGCAGCCGACGCGAACTGGTCCTGGAGGTTGACCGGCAGTCTGCCAGCCAGGAACGCACCGAACTCTCTGCCCAGGACGGCTCGCGACGAGGGCGGCCGCATGAAGCGGGCCAGCTTGCCGGTCGCCGGGACAACGGTGCCGCTCACGCCCTCAAGGGCCGCGACGGCATCGCGCACCCAACCGCCATCCCAGGTGTCGGGGAGCGGAACAGCGATCCGCTGAACGCTGGCGATCGCGTCCCTCCCCAGCGCGAGCGAGAGCCCTCCCGAATCCTCGTGGTAGTTCAGGTAGCGGGCAACGTCGACGCCTGGCGGGCAAACCTCGTCGAGCACGACGTCGCCGACGAAGTTGCCGGGGTCGACAAGCCACCCCTCCCGCACCACGACAGACGGCTTCAGACGGACCCGATACAGATAGAACTGGCTGCGCTGGTCGGCCTGATCGCGGATCCGACGCAGCATATTGTGGACAGCGGCCTCGTACGTGCCGACGTGGAGGGCCTTCGCCCGCTGGCGCGCGGCCCACGCGGAAACCCGCTGCACTCCGCCCATCCTCCTGCGAGTCTCGGGAGCCAAGACGGCTACCGGGTCGAAGTGCCGCGTCGGCCAGTCCGGCTGCGTGCTCGTGTGGTACCGGGAGAACTGCGCAACCCTGTCCTCGTCGAGCGCCGGGTCGCCAGCGTCGAGCGTCACCCGAGGCGAGTCCTCGTGCCCGCAGACCATGCCGCAGCCGGGGCAGGTCTCCTTCGCCTGCTCCCACCGATCGATCCAGTCCAGATCGACGCGCCACCGATGATCGCAGCGCCCACAGAGCATCTGCCGCTCGCGCCAGAAGTCAATCCGCCGTTCCACGGCACCATTCTCCGGAAACGTCCGACGGAGAACCAGCCTCAGCCGAGGTCTCGAAGCCGCCGGACCTCTACTTCCGCAGCATCCGCTACGTCGCGGAGCAGGCCGCCGATCTGCCCTGCGAACCTGCTGGGATCCTCGGAGCACAGCTCAGCAGCGCAGCGAACACCGTACCGCTTGCCCGCGAAGGCCATCTCGGCGTTGAGCAGGGACTCGGACATGGCAGCGAGAGAACTGCTCATGCTTCAACCCTACGGACGGATGCGCCTGATGCGACGAGACCCCGGCAGATTCGGCGGGGCCTCGTCGCGCTCCGAGGGTCCGTCCCCTACAAGACGTTCGCCGTCTTTACACTCGTGTTGCTGACCGGCACGTCGATCCCGCCCCGAGCGACGACGACCCCGTCCTTGACGACGCAGCACTCGACGACGTGCTCGCCCTTGAAGTCCGAGTGCTCGATGCGGACTCCCCGCTTGCTCGAGTCGACGATCTGGCCGCGGATCTTGTCCCGCCGCTCGGCTTCCGGAGGGGCGACTGAGCAGTGCAGCGGACCGCTGAGCGATGATGTTGCCAGAGTGACGGAGCCGATCGGGGGACCTGCCATGCATCTGAGTCGCGTCAAGGTAAGCGGTCTACGCGCGAGCGCAGAGACGCCAATGAGCTGCGACCTTCCCGGCAGGTTCAGTGTCATGATCGGGCCCAACGGCGCGGGTAAGACCACACTCACCGACGCGATCTACCTCGCGCACCCAGGAAACCGGTTTCCGGTGCTCCCAAGACCGACTTCAGCCGCGCTGGCATCACCTGATGCCGGCGTCGAGCGCAGCATCGACATCGCGTACGCCCTGGCAGACGACCTCCACGCCGAGGGGCGCCTCGGCCGCGAGCTTCACACCACAGGGCACCGGCGGCTCGGCGGAGAAGCTGAATCCTGGAGTGTCTCCCTTCACCGACAACTGGGAACAGTCACCTCGCGCCTGACAAGCAGCCACGGCCTCGCCCGGAAGATCGACCAATTTAAGCTGATCTATCTTCCCGCCTGGCGTCATCCACTGGACGAACTGGCGCGCCGCGAGGTGCGCATCCTGGTGGAGCTGCTACGCGCACGGCAGCAGGAACTCCATGGCAGCCGCAACCTGGTAGCTCTGCGAGCCCGAGCCTCACGGCTATTGGAGGATCTCGCCAAGGACAGCTTGATAGACGCCGTTGAGGCACGCGTTGGCGAGCAGTTGGGCCGACTGTCCGCCGGCGTGAGCCCACGATGGCCCTACGTGCGAGGCCAGGTCATCGACGACACCTATCTCGCCCGCGTCCTGGAGATCATGCTCGCCGTGATCGAAGGCCGCTCCGCAGCCCGGCCTCTGGAGGTCTCTGGCCTTGGGTACGTCAACCTGCTGCATATTGCCGTGACGTTGGCTGCGATACCTGATTCCACCGAGGTTCCCCTCGCCTCAGCGAACCCACCGGAGAGCGGCGATCACGAATCCCCATCTGAGGAGGAGCAGGCGCGGCAAGCATTCGAGAACCTGGCTCAAGCACAAGCTGAGGCGGCCTCCGAGGAAGACTCTTTCTTCTCCACGACCCCGTTTCACGCAACGGTCATCATCGAGGAGCCGGAAGCGCATCTCCACCCTCAGCTGCAGCATTCGTTGGTCCGCTACCTGCGCAGAACCGTCAAGGCGCGCCCCGAGTTACAGGTGATCCTCACCAGTCACGCGACTGACATCATCACAGCCTGCGACCCCACCGAACTCGTCGTCGTGCGTCGCACCGAGCGTGGAAGTGTGAGCCACTGCGTCAAGGACGTTGTCCCGGACCAGCATCGCGATGCCACGCTTCGCATGGCCAGACTGCACCTGGACGCGAGTCGTTCGTCGGCTCTCTTCGCCGAGCGCCTGCTTTTGGTCGAAGGCGTTACCGAGGGCGCGGTGGTGCGTGAGTTCGGCCGTGCGTGGGCAGGTGACGATGAAGCAAAGCAGGCCTTCATTGATGCCCTGAGCATCGTCCCGATGGGCACCAAAGTCGGCCAGTGGGCTGCCCATCTTCTGGCGACACCGGGCAAGGAACTGTGCACGAAGCTGGCGATCCTCCGTGACAGCGACAGTGACCTTCCCTTCGACAGCGCACGTGACATGCCCAGGTGGGCTGCTGAGCACGACTCGTCCGTGGTCCGGGTCTTCATCAGTCACCCCACCCTCGAGCCGGCGATCACTCCGGGCAACGAGGACCTAGTCGGGGAAGCGCAACAGGTGGTCGACCCAAACCATCCATTGGCCGAAGTCACCGCCGACAGCGTTCGGTCCTACTTCGCCAGCCGGAGGGCCGGCAGGGACGGCGAGGAAGCAGTCAAGGAAGGCCGGGGTGCGCGGCGTAAGGCCGAATTCGCCCTCGCTCTCGCCGCGGCGCTCCGGGAAGCCAACGACGCCGACCGCGAGGCAGACGACGGCTCCTCCCTCGTGTCCGTACCCGATCACCTTGAAAAGCTCTTCGCCTTCCTCTATCCAGTCGCACCAGACTCCCCCGGTGAGCTGGCGCCCGAAGACGGCGCCATGGAACCGCCCGAGTGGCTTGCTCCCGACAATATCTGGGACCGATTCCCTGACGTCATCGACTGGGATGACGACCTCGACGACCCGGCGTACTGGCCAGAGAACGAGCCCATCGACCCAGAGCACGAGTTCGATGCCGCAGCAGGCGATGGGGAGGAATCCCCAAACTGGGACAATCCCCTGCGCTCACATCCGATCCGGCAGATCCGCACGGCAGGCCGTCAGCCAGGAAGCTGGCCCACGCAGGCGATACCTGGAGCCTGGCCGCAGGAACACGACAATGCCTAAAACCGGCACAGGGCTTCATACACTGACACCCCAACAGCTCACCGCGAGCGGCAGCCCTCATGACCGCGTCTACATCGAAGCGGCACCCGGCTCCGGAAAGACCACTGTGTCTGCCCTGCGCTTCGGCCTGCACCGCTTTGCCTCCCCCACCGACGCAGGCGCTGTCGTAGCGCTCAGTTTCACCAGGTCAGCCACCGAGGAATTGCGTACGCGGGTCGCCCGGCAATGGGGTTCGGCCTCACTGCGCTGGCCGCATCGCGTCGTGACCCTGGACACCCTTCTGTGCGACCTGCTCTTCCACCTACTCGGTGAAGGCGTTCTGCACTGGCCAGGAGAACACACGGAACTTGACGTGTTGGACTCATGGCGATCGGCCCTCCCGACCAAACACGGCCGCATAAGGCCCGTTCTGCAGGTCGACTGCGGCCACGTCGTCATAAGAACCGTCAACGAGCCCCAGAACGCCAGCCACCCTTCAGCCCTGGACTTCAAGGGAGCCGTCTCGGCCGGCACGTGCACCCATGACAACGTACGGGAGGTTCTTCAGGGGGCTCTGACAGCTGATCCCGCACGCCGAGCACTGATCTCGTACTTCGAGAACTCGGTGCGCTCGTTGATCGTAGATGAGGTGTTCGACGCCAACGATCTGGACCGGGAGATCTTCTCGCTCGCCGCGTCAGCGTCCAGTTTTCTCACCTTGGTCGGCGATCCATGGCAGGCCCTCTACCAGTTCAGAGGCGCTCGTCCCGCTGCTATGGCGGCGTACATAAGCGAGAACGGCTTCTTCACACACTACTTGGACGACTCCTTTCGGTGGGGAACCGACAGACAGGCATGGCTTACACAGCGCCTACGACGACGTCTGCCCGTCACCCTGCAGGCCGGTTCTCCCCGCGATGCCGATATCGTCCTCGCCCTCAAGTGGAAGGCACTATGGGAGTGCGATCCACACGTCCTGCCCCTCGCTATCAAGCCAGGTGTCGGTCAAGTTCAAGAGGCGATCTGCACCCTGCTCCTCAATGAGATCGCACAGAATGCGCTGGGCATGCAGGCAGTTTTTCTGCACGACGCTCTGGTCACGCTCGGGCTGGAAAGGGAAGTGCTAGCGACAACACTCCGCCCCTGCCTGCAGTCCGCGATAACTGACCTCAAGAACGGCGACCAACCGACCGTGGTGTGGCAGAGACTGACACGCAGGCTCGCTGTGCACATTCCGGCAATCGCTCCAACCCAGCTCACACGCAAGCCAATTGGCGCCCTGAATCGTCTACAACTCCGGCTCGCAAACGACCGGGTGATACCTGGCCTTACCGCCCACCAGTCCAAGGGACGCGAGTGGAGCACGGTAGCCGTCAGGTTGAGCCCGGCAGACGCCGCGGCCCTGACACACGGCCTCGACCCTGCACGGTCAGACCATCGTGCCCTGTACGTGGCACTCACACGCGCCCGCCTCAACACCATTGCCCTAACTTGAAAGTGGTACGCCCCATACATCCCAAGCCGAACGTCGTGGACGTTGCGCTTGCCGAATACCTCCTCCATGCTGGTCAGGCGGCATGTTGATACTCGTGGAGGGTGCCGCCGAGTCGCGCTCGCGGTCGTATGTCCAGATGGGCGATCCGGTCCGGGTCCTCGATCGGAGCGGGCATCGAGTGGAGAGGGCGGGCATTCGCAAGACCCTGGTGCGGCCGGTGCTCGTTATCGAACGTCCCGAACTCGCGCAGGGCGTGCAGGAGATGGCGCTGGTTCCAGATCAACGTACGGTCCAGCAGCTCTCGCCTGCAGGTCTGCACCCACCGCTCCATGACCGAGTTCACGCGCGGCATCCGGACGCCGCTGAGCACCACCTCGATACCCGCGTCCTTGAGCACCTCGTCGAACGCCCGTGGGAACTACCCGTCCTGATCCCTGATCAGACAGCGAACCCGGCAGCCGGCGTCCTGAAGGTCCATGACGAGATTCTTCGCAGCCTGGACCACCCAGGACGCGGTCGGGGGGCGCGGTCGCGCCCAGGATCCGGATCCGGCGGCTCGCGTGCCCGATCACGGCGAACACGTACAAGCGGGCCCCGGACAGAGTGACGGCCTCGAAGAAATCGCACGCCCAGAGCGCGTCGGCCGGGGAGCGCAGGAAGGCCGCCCAAGTGCTGGAGGCCCGCTCGGGCGCCGGGTCGACGTCGGCCTCCTTCAAGATCTCCCAGACCGTGGACACTGCCACCTTCACCCCGAGTACGAGCAACTCACCGTGCAGGCACCGATAGCCCCAACCCGGCTCTTCCCTGGCCAGGCGCAGCACCAGCGCCCGGATCGAGCACACGGTGCGGAGCCGGCCTCCGCGCTTCGGCCGGGACTGGCAAGCGTGCCGGCGAGCGATGACGTTGCGGTGCCGGCGCAGTACCGTCTCCGGCCGCACCAGCAGCCGCATCCCGCGCAGCACTTCCCGCGGCAGGCCATGGAGGAACGACGCCAAAAACACCCGCTCGCCCGCGTGGAACCAGACCTGCCGCCCGATCAACCGCCGCTCCAGAACCCCGATCCGGTGACGCAGAGCGAGGATCTCGACATCTTCCTCCCGGTCACTCATCGGCAGCAGCCGCAGCACCGCGAACGCGTCCGTCACACCCAGGTACGCCAGTCTCAACAGCACGACCGATCATCATGCCGCGCCAACCGGCGCCGCCCGATACCGGCGACTCGATCGGCCTCGGCCAACGCCCAAACCCGATCCCACCTGCGCGGATGAGGTATTCGGCAAGGGCAGGGTCACGCACAGTTGTCCACCGCAACCCTTCGCGCAAGCGTGATCCATCCCTTAAGAGCAAGTAAAAGACCAGGTCAGACAGCTAAATCATCGATACCGTCACAGAAACCAAACCTCTGACCTACGCATTACGATGCACAGACAGGCAGTGCCCGATTTATAGAGATTCCATGGTCACCCGAAACAAGAAACCCCAGGTCAGAGGCCTGACCTGGGGTTCACCATGGAGCCGCCTTCGGGATTCGAACCCGAGACCTACGCATTACGAGACCGTGAGGGATCGTGTTGGGTGGTGTTCCGTCGTGCTGTCCGGTGACGTTTGTGCTGATCAAAGCACATGCAGCAGGTTGACCGGTGCTCCTGCGTGATGCCCCGTCCAAAGGCGTCTGTCCACCGGCTGTCCACCGACAGGGTTGTCACCGGCACACCAGAGAGACTGGAGCTGGGCTCCCGACGACGCTGTCGACCGACGGAGAATCGAACGGAAGCCGCTGTAGGACCTCCACAAGCGCCCCTGCTCCGGGGTTCCAGCCTCCTGTCCTCCCCGGCTCAGGTGGTCGACACCACAGCCGCGAAGGAGCCGCGCCAGTTCGCGCGCAGGTCAACACGACCGACTGGGTCATTTCTCGTCGAGCCGTTCATCGAGGATCTCGGCAGCCCAGGCGCGCAACCGTCGGCGCATGTCCTCCACCTGGCCGCAATTGATGCCGTATGCCTCGTACTCCCGGTCCGGCCAACGGTCGACCGCCCTCAGCGCTTGGGCGAAGTAACGCGGATCGAACCCGGCGTCGTGCTCCAACGCCAACTCCAGCAGTTGCCCACCCGAGTACCGTCCGGAGGCGAGCGCGGCATTCACGTCGAGGTAATCCCGTGGCGCGGCCCGTCCGAAGAGGGTGGTCACTTTGTTGGCCACGGCGTCATCGGCATGCAGGACCGGACCGATCTCCAACACGGCAGGCGGGTGAGCCCGCCAGTCGCACCCGAGCTCTACCTTCGCCGTGCGCCCCTGTCCATCAGCAACCGCGAACCGGGCGAACACGCCACCGGACTTCTCCACCTCAACGGTGAGGCCCGCTGCCCGGTAGGCCGCAGTCACCGCATCGACGGCCTCGGAGAAGGCGACCGGGTCAGCGATGTCCGTGAAGAGGTCGACGTCATCCGACAGCCGTTCCAGGAACCCATGCGCCTGAACCGCGTACCCGCCGGCCAGGACGAAGCCGTATCCCGCCGCAGCTCCAAGACCGATACGGGCGAGTCGGGCGTGAAAGGGATCCATACAGGCGGATACTACGCAGCCCTGCGGGCCAGTTGCGGGAATCGCCGTTCCCACATCAACCGCGCTCGCGGCGGAAGCCACAGCCTCTGCCACACGGCCGAGAGCAGCACCGGGTCAAGGAACTTCCGCAGCTCCCCCGCATGCATGGCCTCCCGGATGACCGTCTCATAGAGCATCCGCAGGTCCGCGTCGTCCGACAGGTCGTAGACACGCTTCGGTGTCCAGTCCAGCACAGTCGGCAAAACCACCACTCCGGCTGCCGGACCGGCCAGCTCCTCCAGCGTCTCCGGAACCGTGTAGGGCCGGATCTCCGCGTACCGCACCCGAGACTCCATACGCTCAGTATGCCCCTGCACGAGAGCTGTCCGCCGGTCGCTGTGGTGTCCGTCAACGACGTCATCGACACCCGTGTGGAGAGCACCCACGAGGAGCTCGCCCGCCACAGGCTCACCCTGTGCTTGCCGAATACCTCCTCCATGCTGGTCAGGCGGCATGTTGATACTCGTGGAGGGTGCCGCCGAGTCGCGCTCGCGGTCGTATGTCCAGATGGGCGATCCGGTCCGGGTCCTCGATCGGAGCGGGCATCGAGCGGAGAGGGCGGGCATTCCCAAGACCCTGGTGCGGCCGGCGCTCGTTATCGAACGTCCCGAACTCGCGCAGGGCGTGCAGGAGATGGCGCTGGTTCCAGATCAACGTACGGTCCAGCAGCTCTCGCCTGCAGGTCTGCACCCACCGCTCCATGACCGAGTTCACGCGCGGCATCCGGACGCCGCTGAGCACCACCTCGATACCCGCGTCCTTGAGCACCTCGTCGAACGCCCGTGGGAACTACCCGTCCCGAACTTGGATTTTCCCTGGCCAGGCGCAGCACCAGCGCCCGGATCGAGCGCACGGTGCGGAGCCGGCCTCCGCGCTTCGGCCGGGACTGGCAAGCGTGCCGGCGAGCGATGACGTTGCGGTGCCGGCGCAGTACCGTCTCCGGCCGCACCAGCAGCCGCATCCCGCGCAGCACTTCCCGCGGCAGGCCATGGAGGAACGACGCCAAAAACACCCGCTCGCCCGCGTGGAACCAGACCTGCCGCCCGATCAACTGCCGCTCCAGAACCCCGATCCGGTGACGCAGAGCGAGGATCTCGACATCTTCCTCCCGGTCACTCATCGGCAGCAGCCGCAGCACCGCGAACGCGTCCGTCACACCCAGGTACGCCAGTCTCAACAGCACGACCGATCATCATGCCGCGCCAACCGGCGCCGCCCGATACCGGCGACTCGATCGGCCTCGGCCAACGCCCAAACCCGATCCCACCTGCGCGGATGAGGTATTCGGCAAGGGCAGGGTTCACCAGGCTGCGCAACACCGTCTCGCCGCCCTGACTGATGAACCGTCCGCCGCCCCCTCTCACCCAGCGAGCCCAGCGATACGAGCTCCTCCAGGTTGACGGGAGTCGCGTCACCGTAGTCGTCGACCGTGTCACGTGCCGCGACGTGGATCTCCGTCAGTGGGGCTGGCATCGCCTTGAGGCCGACCGTCGCCCCAGCAACGTGCGGCAGCAGCGTGTTCGCCACCATGGGCACGCTGTCGTAGAACCTGGAGGAAGAGGTCCAGGCCCAGAGGGAGACCATCGGGCAGCCAGAACGCGGTGTCAAACAGAACCTCAAGCTCTGAGGCTGGCTCGCCGCCGCCCAGGGCGACCGTGCAGGTCATCTCCGCGCCAGGGCGCGTGGGAGCGGACCCGTCCGTGCTGGCGGTGGACTCCGGAGCCGCAACCGTCGGCTCGTGGCGTCTATGAGCTGCCACGGCGTGGTGACGACCTGCCCGCCGCCCACGAGAGCGAGCCCCAACTGGCTCAGCAACGGGTGCGCGCGCGTGCTCTGCAAGGCTCCCGTGACCGTCCCCGCCAGCCCGGTCGGGAAGCGCGTCCGTTCGTCCCCCTCCCAGAGGCGCATGACGCTCGCTGCTCGCAGGACGACGTCCGGGTCGTTGGCCTGGCCGAGGAACGGGGATTCGTGAAGGTTAAGGCCACGCCGAACCGACGATGGCCGGGGCTCAGGCTGTGAGTTCGGGTCGTCCAGCAGCATCCGCATCATCTGCCGGTTCGCCTTCTCGTTGCGGGCGTCTAGCCGCACGAAGATCGAGCCGTTGAGGACGATCGGCCCAGTGCAGGTGTGCGTGGGCGGCGCTCCAGCGGGTCACGGCCGGGGCCGGGATCCCGAGGAATTCGGGGATGGCGCGGTCCATGTACTGCTGCCGTACGGCGACGCGGTCGGTGTCGACGGCCGCCACCTTCTCCAGCGTCCCCGTGAGGTCCTCCCACCAGGAGTCAGGCAGCTGGAGGACCGGGTCGTCGGACAGGACCGGCTGGTCGACGCGGGCCGACAGCTCCGCCCGGTAGGCGGTGCTGTCGTCGACGGCGTCGTGGACAGGCAGGAGGGCGGGCCGGCGCCCGTCGAGGTCCCCGAAGACGTGCTAGGCATCGACGGCGTCGTCCCACAGCTTCCCCGACGCCTTGTCCTCCGGGGAGGACACCACCCGCAGCCACGAGGCCGCGTTCGGCGGGCGTATGAAGATCGTGGCCTACCTCAAACCACGAGAAGACGGTGTTCTATCGCTTGGTCCTGGATGTGTTGTTGGACGAGAAGGCCCGACTCGGCGTCCACCTCAGCTCGGCACAGATCAGGCAGCGGGTCCAGGACGAGCTTGCAAACGAACCGGACCTGCCGGCGGAGCCAGACCGGATCAAAGCCCTTCTCGTCGACGAAGCGAAGACGGGCGGTACTTCGTCCGCGCCCGCAACAGTGGCCATGACGGCCGTCTGGAACTCGAGGACGGGGCCGGGCGGGCCATGGCACCCACCCGGCCTGCCGCGTGACACGTTAGGGCAGAGGCGCTTCGACGCCCGACAACGCCAGCACCGGCGCCGGCAGCCGCTCGCCGTGGATCTGGATCGCGTCCAGCGCGGTGGTGAACTCGCGCAACTCGGCGGCCGTGAAGGCGAACTCCTCCGTACCGATGTTCTCCAGCAGGTGCGAGGTGCGGGTGGCGGTCGGGATCGGCACGATCCACGGCTTCTGCGCCTGCAGCCAGGCCAGCGACAGTTGCCCGGGGGTGGCGCCCTTGCGCACGGCCCAGTCCGAGAGCAGCTGCACGACCGGCATGTTGGCGGTCATGTTCTCCGGCGAGTTGCGCGGCACCACCGCCCGGAAGTCGCCTTCGGTGAAGCGGGTGTACGGGTTGATGGTGCCGGTGGTGAACCCGTACGACAGCGGAGCCCAGCACACGAACCCGATGCCCAGTTCCTCGCAGAGCGGCAGGATCTGCTGCTCGGGACCGCGCCACAGCAGGTTGTACTCGTTCTGGATCGCGGCCAGCGGGTGCACGGCGTGGGCGCGGCGTACCGTCTGAGGGCCCGGCTCGGACAGCCCCCAGTGCCGTACCTTGCCAGCCTTGATCAGGTCCTTGACCGTGCCGGCGACGTCCTCGATCGGCACTGCGGGGTCGACGCGGTGCTGGAACAGCAGGTCGATGTGGTCGGTGCGCAGGCGCCGGAGCATGCCGTCGACTGCTCGCTTGATATGCCGGGGCTGGCTGTTGAGGGGCTGGCCCGGACTCTGCTGGCCTGTGTCCGGGTCGATGTTCCAGCCGAACTTCGACGCGATCACCACCTTGTCCCTTACCGGTCGCAGGGCCTCGCCGACGATGCGTTCGGACTCGAACGGCCCGTAGAACTCGGCCGTGTCGAACAGGGTGACGCCCTGGTCGACCGCGGTGCGGATGATCTTTATCATGTCCGCACGGCTACTGACCGGCCCGTACAGATTGCCGGGCATGGTCTGGCAGCCCAGCCCGATGCTGGAGACCTTGAGCCGGCCCAGCCTGCGGCGGCCGTCCAGCGTGGTGACCTCGGCCGCCGGAGCGCCATTGCCGGCGGAACGGTCGGCCGCCTGTGCGGACCCGACGGGACCCACCAGGCCGGCCACCGCGGGAGCTGCCGCGGCGCCGGCCGCACCCACCAGGAACCGGCGTCGGCTGTTGTTGTCTGACATTGAGCACCTTCTCTTTGTCGCGACAGGAGCATGACTTGCGGCCCATGCAACCCGCGACGCCGAAAACCAGGGAGACTCTGTTGAAGGGGGTGATGCCAGTACCCCCACAGCAGTCAGCGGAATTCGCGCGGCAATCTCCGAGACCTGGGAGCACAGGACGACGTACGCGGCAGCACATTCGTCAAGCACGTACCGCACCTGCTGAAGCTGCTCGACCGTCCCGTGCGGCCGTCCGTCATCGCGCGGATCCTTCCGGGCAGGTGGTCCGCGCGTTCAACAGACTGCGGACCTCTCCGGCCATCTCGATCCCCTCGTGCACCGATTCCGACGCGACCACCAGCGTCAGGTGCCTGGCATCCGCCACGAGGTAGGGCTCCAGTGCGGCGGCGACCGTTTCCGGCGTGCCCGCGGCTGTGACGTGGCGGAACTTTTCCGGGGGCAGGCTGTACAGCGACTGCATCCGCTCGCCGAGCAATCGCCGGGCGGCGGTGTCGTCACGTCCGAGGCCCACCCACATACTCAGGCCGAACCACGACACCTCGCGGCTCCGCTCCGCCGCAGCTGCCCGGATCTTCTCGACGGTCTCCCCGAATCGGCGTGCCGAGCAGAAGATGCCCATCCAACCGTCGCCGTGGTCCGCCGTGCGCCGCACAGCCACGTCGCCGGAGCCGCCGATCACCATCGGCACTCGCGGCGTCGGGGGCGGCAGGATTCGGGCACCTCGCAGGGTGAAGAACTCACCGTCGTGATCGATCGGGTCACCGGTGGCGAGCCTGCGCAGCACACTCAGGGCCTCGTCGAGCCGACGTCCTCGGGTGGCCGGGTCGACGCCCGCGTTGACCACTTCGCTCCGGTCCTCACCGCCCACGCCGGCACCGAGCACCAGCCGCCCTGGCGCGATCTGCGAGAGGGTCGCCAGCTGACGGGCGGCGATCATGGGGTGCCGGAGTGCGAGTTGGTACACCCCGATGACGGCCTGCAACGTGTCGTGGCCGGCCAGGATCGACGTCGCGGCGACCACCCCGTCGAACCCGGCACCGCCGTGAAAGCTGACGTGGTCCCCGACCGTGATGTGCCCCAACCCGACCTCGGAGATGTGGTTGAGGATGCTGCGGCGCTCGGCCCCATCGGCGATGAGCAGGTCGTCGTTGAGTGCGACGCCGACTTCGACGGGATTGTGCCGGTCCGCCGACCGTGTCGTCGGCTCAGTGGTCATCGTGCGGCCACCCCTCCCTGTGTGTGATGCGACATCGCCGTATCTTCGGTCCTCACCATAAAAGGACTGACCAAAGGTACCATTAGTGATCTGAGGGCGGAAGCGATGGTTGCCGCCGTATCGGCAACCACATGAGCTGGCTCGCGGCAGGGGGTCTCACCGGCCCGGAGACTCAGCGCGGTGCGCCATGGCTCGAGTGGGCACAGTCAGCGGCCGTTCCACCCTCTGACTCGTCGGCTTGCGCCGTGATGGCTTTGACGATGCCCGGTCCGGTGGCCCCCAGCAGCAGTCGCCCGACCCGGCGTTCCGCGAGCCTGTCAGGGCCGGCGAGGGTGTGCAGGTCCCCCGCTGGGTGTCGGCCATGGAGGACGCCGTCAACACGGACGGCGACGATGTGATTGAAGTCGACCACGTGCATGCGACACGACCGCCCGTGCTCGGCAACCTTGCGCGAAGGGGTTACTCGCAGCGTCTCCCTAGGACGTGGGCGGGCTCGTAGCCTCAAGGGCATGGACAACCGCAGCGAGGTTCGAGACTTCCTGGTCTCTCGCCGTGGCAAGGTCACTCCTGAGCAGGTGGGCCTTGCCGCATCCAGTGGCACCCGCCCCCGCCGGGTCACGGGCCTTCGTCGCAGCGAGGTGGCCCAGCTGGCCGGGGTGTCGGTGGAGTACTACACCCAGATGGAGCGCGGCAACGTGGGCGGTGCCTCCGAGAGCGTGCTGGATGCCGTCGGCCGTGCGTTGCTGTTGAACGAGGCCGAGCGGGCACATTTGTTCGACCTGGCCCGGGCGGCGGCCAATGCCGGTACCGGGGCGCGACGCCGTCCGGCCGCGCAGCGGATGCGCCCGGTGATCCAGCAGATCCTGGACAGTCAGTTCTCCCCCGCCTGGGTGGGCAACGGCCGCTGCGACATCGTGGGGACCAACCGCCTGGGCCGGGCGTTGAATTCGCCCTTGTTCGACGCCCCTGCCCGGCCGGCCAATATCGCGCGGTTCCGGTTCCTGAGCCCGCAGGCGGCCGACTACTTCCGTGACTGGGATGACACCGCCCGCGAGATCGTGGCGGTGTTGCGCACCGAGGCCGGTAAGAACCCCTATGACAGGGCGCTGAGTGATCTCATCGGGGAACTGTCCACTCGCAGTGAGGAGTTCCGCACGCGATGGGCAGCACACGACGTGCGGCACCACCGTACGGGCATCAAGCGGCTGCACCATCCGGTGGTCGGTGACCTGGACCTGGCCTACGAGGGGCTGGAGCTCACCGCCGACGCCGGACTGACGCTGGTCATCTTCACCGCCGAGCAGGGTTCGAGCTCCCAGCACGCACTCGATCTGCTCGCCAGCTGGGCCTCCACACCCGCCGAGCGGGAACGAGACCAGCCGCAGGAGCAGCGCCCCTCCTGACGGTCGGCGTACCCCTGCTCGCCGTAGACGGACCACCAGACTCAGCTGCCACCCCCTGACCAGGTCATATCTCGTCGGTCCGATCCCGCATGCGCTCAGTGTGCGTGCCCGTGCGCGCTGCCCGAGCCACTGGGCTCACCGTGTGCGGGCGGAACGAGCCACATCCAAGAAAGGTTTCATCGTGTCCATCCAGATCCCTCAAGTCACGTTAAACAACGGAGTGCGGATTCCGGTTCTCGGGTTCGGTGTTTTCCAGGTCCCCGCGGAGGAGACCGAGAAGGTCGTCACCGATGCGCTGGCGGCCGGCTACCGCCACCTGGACACCGCCGCCCTCTACGGCAACGAGGAGGGGGTCGGACGGGCCATCAAGGCCAGCGGTATCGCCCGCGAGGAGTTGTTCGTCACCACCAAGCTGTGGGTGCACGACGGCGGTGAGGACGGCACCAAGCGCGCCTTCGAGACCTCGCTGCGGCGCCTGGGTCTGGACTACCTGGACCTGTACCTGATCCACCAGCCCTACGGGGACTACTACAGCTTCTGGCGGGCCATGCAGGACCTGCACCGCCAAGGCGTGATCAAGGCGATCGGGGTGTCCAACTTCTACCCCGACCGTCTGATCGACCTGATCGAGAACAGCGAGATCGCCCCAGCGGTCAACCAGGTGGAGACCCATCCGTTCTTCCAGCGCGCGGACTACCAGCAGCTCATGGCTGAGCGCGGGGTCCAGATCGAGTCCTGGGGTCCGCTCGCCGAAGGCCGCAACAACATCTTCAGCGCCCCGACCCTCAGCAGTATTGGCGAGGTGCACGGCAAGTCCGTCGCCCAGGTGGCGCTGCGCTGGCTGATCCAGCGCGGTGTCGTGGTCATCCCCAAGTCCGTGCGGCCCGAGCGCATGGCGGAGAACCTCGACGTTTTCGACTTCGCGCTCACCGACGAGGAAATGAGCCGCATCGTCGCGATGGACACCGGCGCCAGCGTGGCCTTCGACCACCGCGACCCGCAGATGGTCACCCAGATCGGTGGCCTTCGCGTCGACTGATCCTGAAGCCCAGAGAGATTCCCATCATGACCACCACACCGAAAACGGGCGCGTTACGGTCATCACCGACGCATCCTCGGGCATCGGCGAGGCGACGGCCCGGGCCCTGCATGCCTGAGGCAACCGGGGTGCGCTACTTGCCCACCGAGCCGACCGCATCGAAGCCGACGTCACCGACCGAACTTCTCTGACTCGCCGCGGCGGAGCGAGCTCGGCGGTGCGGACGTCCTCGTCAACAGCGCTGAAGTCATGCTCCTCGACGCGTTCTCCGCGGGGCAGCGAGACGAGTTCCGCCGGCTGATCGACGTCAACCTGATGGGCGCCTTCACGACGACCGAGGTGTTCCTCGTCGTCAATATCTCCTCTGTCGCCCGCTGTCCGGGCCGTGTCGCATCGCCCATGGGCAGACGAAGGCCGTCGCGGAACAGCTCCACAGCCAGGCGACCGTCACCGCAGGCGACATCGCCAGAGTGACCGTCCTCGCCGTGGAGCGGCCAGCACCTCGCCATCGACGAGAGCCTTCTGCTCCCCGCCGCCCAAGCCTGAACACCACACAACGCAGCAGCACCTGGGAGATCATCATGATCAAAGCCAAGCCCCACCGCAGACGGCGCCGACTGGTGCCGACGCTGTTGGGCGCACTCGCCCTCCTCGTCCCGCTGGGCGGTGGTGCGGAAGCCGCTCAGGCCGCGCCCCCGCCCGATCCGGCCGGTTGTTCCACGGACGGCCTGCGGTCGTCCCTGAACATCGACGGGGTGACCGTCGACCGCGCGGAACTCAACACGACGGGGACGTTCGCGCCCGCGCCCGGCACAGAATCCCAGTTCGGTGGTCCGTTCACCGACCTGCCCGCCTACTGCGATGTCACCCTCACCCGCACCGACACGGCGAACAACCACATCACCATCAAGATGTGGCTGCCCGAGCGCTGGAACGGCCGCTTCCAGGGCGCCGGCGGCGGTGGATTCTCCTGCGGCATCAACTACGGCCTCATGGCCACCGGCGTGACGACCGGCTACGCCACCGCGTCCACCAACTGCGGTCACGACAACTCGTGGCTCGACGGCAAGTGGGTCCTCAAGCCCGACCGCACCCTCAACCAGCCGCTGCTGACCACCTTCGCCTCGACCGGCATCCACGAGATGACCGTGACCGGCAAGGCCGTCACCAACGCCTACTACGCCAAGAAGCCCGCCTACTCCTACTTCAACGGCTGCTCCATGGGCGGCCGTATGGGACTCATGGAGGCCCAGCGGTACCCGAAGGACTACGACGGCATCACCTCGGGTGCTCCGGCCGTCAATCAGCCCCAGGTGCTGCCTTCGCTGATCTGGCCTCAACTGGTCATGAAGGAAGCCAACCACCTGCTGCCCACCTGCAAGCAGGAAGCGTTCACGAACGCCGTCGTGAAGGCCTGCGACCGTCTCGACGGCGTCACCGACGGCGTGATCGGCACCCCGGCCGACTGCCGCTGGAACCCGAACAGCCTCATCGGCGCCAAGACTGCGTGCGGCACCATCACGCCCAAGGACGCCGCCGTCATTGCCAAGATCTGGCAGGGACCGACGGTGAACGGACGATTCCTGGGGTACGGCCTCGAGCGGGGCGCCCCATTGTCCTATCTCGCCGTGACCACTGCTGCCAATGGGACCTTGAGCGGACAGCCGTTCTCCGTCGGTCTGGACTGGCTCGGCAGCTGGGTCCAGCGCAACCCGGACTGGGACTGGCACACGCTCACCTATGACAAGTTCGTCCAGCTCATCGACCAGTCGATCAAGGAGTTCCCCGCTTTCTCCACGGACGATCCGGACGTTTCCGCCTTCCGGAACAACGGTGGGAAGCTCGTGCTGTGGCATGGGCAGGCCGACCCACTGATCAGCTCCCAGGGAACGGTCTCCTACTACCAGCGCGTCCAGCAGGCCAACGGCGGAGCCAAAGCAACGAACTCCTTCGCCCGCCTCTTCCTCGCCCCTGGCGCCGGCCACTGCGCCAGCGCCGCAGGACCGATACCCAGTGATCCGCTGGCGGCAGTCGTGAACTGGGTCGAGCACGGCCGCGCACCGGCGACCCTCCCCGCCACACTCACCGATCCCGACACCCAGAAAACGACCGTGACCAGGACGCTGTGCGCGTACCCGCTCGTCGCCCGCTACAACGGTCACGGCGACACCGCGAACGCACGCAACTACCACTGCGCGGCCGGCTACACCCACTGATCTCGTCGTACACACCTAGCTCGGTGTTGTGGGCCGGCCCCCCGCCCCGCCCCACAACACCCACGTCCGAGGGGCACCGGAACCGAAGTGCCTGGCGAGGCTGCCAATGGTACGGATGAGGGCGGTTAGGCACGGTTCTCGCCCCTAGAACGATCAAATAAAACAAACATTCATTCGGAGGTATGTGAGATGGCCTGGACCACTAATGACATCCCGGACCAGCACGGCCGGACGGCCGTGGTGACCGGTGCCAACGGCGGGCTCGGACTGGTGACCGCCCGCGAGCTCGCAGCGAAGGGCGCGCACGTCGTCATGGCGGTGCGCAACCAGCAGAAGGCCGTCGACGCGGTCGAGCAGATCCGTGCGAGCGTACCGGACGCGTCCTTGGAACTGGTGACGCTGGACCTGTCCGCGCAGGCTTCGGTACACGAGGCCGCGAACCAGATCCTGGACGCGCACCCCCGCCTCGACCTGCTGGTCAACAACGCGGGCGTGATGGGCATCCCCCAGACCAGGACGGTCGACGGCTTCGAGATGCAGTTCGGCGTCGACCACCTGGGCCACTGGACACTCACCGCGCTGCTGCTGCCCGCACTGCTGCGCACGCCCGGGTCCCGGGTCGTTACGGTCACCAGCACCGCGCACCACACGGGCCGTGCCGTCGACGTCGCCAACCCGCACCTGGAGGACAACTACGGGCCATGGCGCGCCTACGGCCAGGCCAAGCTTGCGAACTACCACTTCGGCCTGGGCCTGCAACGCGAGCTGGAGCAGGCCGGCGCGAACACGACCAGCCTGATCGCGCACCCCGGCCTGTCCGACACCGACCTGCAGTCGGTCAGCGTCCAGCAGTCGGGCGGCGGCGCGTCGCAGCGCTTCTTCCACATCCTGGCCCGGTACACCGGCATGTCCGCCGACGGCGGCGCCCTGCCCCAACTGCGCGCCGCCACCGACCCGGCCGCGAAGGGCGGCGAGTTCTACGGCCCACTGTTCGTCAACAACGGAGCGCCGGTGCGCAAGCCGGTCCTGCGCAGGATCGGGATGGAGAGCGCCATCGCCAAGCTGTGGCAGGTCTCCGAGCGCGAGACCGGCGTCGCGATCGACCCTCGTACCCCGAGCACCGCCTGATGGCGGCACCGACAGCACGATCGCAGGTAAGCGGAACTACGAGGTCTATCCAGTGGTGCTGTGCGGTGAGTCAGGGCGGCTCGGAATCCGGACCGGCTGTTCTCGGCGCAGTGTGATCGACGCGCCCAGGTGAACGGCTCCACCTGCACGGCCGTCACAATCGGCGCAGGAGTGGCCGGAGCGCACCGGCGGGAACACATGTTCGTCCGTGTCGGCGTCGCGGTCCGGCGGCGTCGGCGTACCACGGGCTCTCGACGACTCCATCGCCAGCAAGGCCGCTCCGTAGGCGCCGGTGATCTGCGGGTGCTCGGGCACCTCGACCTCGAGGTCGAGTGCTCGCGCCAGGAAGCGCACGGCGGCCGGGTTCTGGGCCACGCCACCGGTCATCACGACCGGGGTGTGCCGGCCGACCTGAGCTACGAGAGCCAGGGTCCGTCCCGCGATCGCGCGATGCACCGACGCCGCTATGTCCGCCGTCGAATGTCCTTCCGCGAGCATCGAGATAATCTCGGTTTCGGCGAACGTGGCGCACATGCCGCTGACTTCGAGATGGTCGCCACCGGTCAACGCGAGTTCGCCCAGGTCCTCGATGTCGCATTCGATGGCTCGGGCCAGCACCTCGTAGAAACGCCCGGTGCCGCTGGCGCAGCGGTCGTTCATCGCGAAATCGTCCACCAGCCCGCTCTTGTCGACGGTGATGGCTTTGCTGTCCTGGCCGCCGATGTCGATGATCAGCTTGACTCCCGGGCACATCGCCGCGGCCCCGCGTGCGTGGCACGTGATCTCGGTGAACGTCCGGTGCGCACCGGGTACGAGTTTCCGCCCGTACCCGGTCGACACCGTGCCCGAGAGCTCGTTCTCCTCGATGCCGGCCGCCGCCAGCGCGGCGTCGACGGCCCTCTGCATTCCCTGACGGCTCACCGCACCCATCTGGACAACGCTGCGGCCAACGAGGGAGCCGTGGTCGTCCACGACGACGGCTTTGGCAGTGGTCGACCCCAGGTCGACGCCGAGGTGGTGGCCGGTCACGAGGACACTGCCGCGTAGTCCTCCGGCAGCGCACCACGCTCGCGGCGGACGTCGATCGCCTCCAGCATGGCCTCCAGCCGGCTCTCCAGCACCCCGTCCTTGTAGAAGGAGGCGTCCGCGACGTCTCCTTCGAAGAAGATGGAGGGGATACCCAGTTTGTCCCGCGCGGACTTCGCCAGGAGCCGTTGCGGCCCGGTGAAAGCGCGGCAGGTGCGGGTCGAGTGGAACACGATCCCGTCGAGGCCGTAGTCCTGGCAGTCGCGCAGGGTCAGGTAGTCCAGGGTCTTCGCCCCGTGGTTCGTCGGGCACAACAGGTAGTGCTGCGCCATACCGCGAAGCGGGTCCTCGGTGTCGATGAGGTGGGGCTCCTGCCAGAAGGCGTTCTGGATGTAGCGCCCGGCCAGCACGGAGGCACCGTACTCGGCGAACTTCCGCGACAGGAAGCCGAGTTTGTTCCAGTTCATGATGCCGTCGAAGTACAAACGGTACTTCTCGTCCTTCACCGCGGAGACGCCGTTGTCGATCCGGCCCTGGATCTCGTCGCGCACGGCCGCGAAATAGTCCACCAGATCCTGGTTGCCGGGGAGGAAGTTGATGGGTGCGACGCTGGCGATCCAGTCCCAGAACGTCGCCGGTGCGGGTGTGGCCTTGCACAGGTCCAACCCTTCCCGGCGCAGCTCGGCCGCGCGCTTGATGTGGGTCATGCTCTCGCACAGAGCGTCATAGTCGAAGGGCCGACCGGTTCGGTGTTCGAGGAAGCCGATGAGCTCACGGAGCTGATCGGTGACGAACGTCGACGCGTTCTCCCACTCTTCGCCCCGGAGGTAGCCGGCGTCGCGCTGGTTCCCCCAGAGGTAGGGAAGGGAGACGTTGAAAATGGGCAGCTCCTTGCCGAACACCCGGTAGGAGATGCCGTCCCACTGCTGTCCGGTGCTGCAGCCGGCGTAGTTGTTGACGAAGAAGTCCGGTGCCGGGAGCTTGGCGGCGAGCACTTCCTGATCGTGAGCGCCGACTACGCCGGTCTGGTCGCCATCGGTGCCCTGCAGGGTGAGCACGGAGCAACCGAGGTGGGTCCGCGAGTACGAGCAGAGCTCGGCGTTGTAGCCGTACTCCGCCCCGGCCAGCTGAGCGGGCCCCTCCAGTCGCTGCGCGGCCAGCCGGGCGGCGAATGCCTCGCCGTGGCACCACGCCAGGCCCGCGGCCTGGAAGATCGGGTTGAGCGCGCCGCCGTTGTACCAGACGATCTGCTTGCCCCGCTCCCGCGCGGTGAAGAGATCCTCCCAGTAGTCGGTGATCATCTGACCGCCCCTGCGGGTGACGGCCAGCCGGTTGCTCTTGTCCTCGACAGGCTTTTCGCTGGTTCCCAACATGTCGCCCTCGTCCTTCTGGGGTCGGGTGGTCTCAGATCCGGACCGGCCTGCGCCGCCGGGCACGCTCGACCACGGCTTCGATCCGGGTCCGGAACGTCTCCAACGGCATGCCTTCGTGCTCGGTCTCCAGCAGCAGCTGGGGAATGCCAGCGGCCTCAAGGCCTTTCCGGAGCTCGGGGTAATAGAGCATGTGCGGTTCGCAGAACTTCGGCATGAGGTGGATGACAGCCTCGGCCCCGCTGTGCCGGACCGCGTCGACGAGGTAGACGTCCCAGTCGGCGTCCTGCTGGACCCGGGTCGGGCAGGGGATGGTGACGTTGCGCCGTGCGTACCACTCCCCCAGGGCCTGCAAGGGATCGCCGTCCTCGGCCACGTCCGTGGAGACGTACCGCCTGCCGTAGTAGAGGTCGTCGTCCACGACGATCGCGCCACTGTCCTCGATGACCTCGAGCAGTTCACGTCTCGGCGCGTGGCAGAGGTGCCCCGACAGGTGCACCCGCACCCGGTCGTCCCGCTCGCCGCCACGGGGTTCCGCCAGCACCTCGGCCAGGAGAGCGTGGTGTTCGCCGGGGTCCATGACCATGCTCGAGGCGATGATGTCCTGGAGTTCGACCGGGCTGAAGGCGGCGTTTCCCGCGCTTCGGTCGTCGAGCAGCCGGCGAATGAGCCGGCGGTCGCGGTTGTAGGCCCCGATGCTTGCCCGGAGCGCTTCGGGTTCGACCCGCCTTCCGGTGAAGGTCTCGATCTCCGTGCGGATCCGCCGCATTGTTTCGGCGACCTTCTCGGACGCCCACCGGTCGTTCATGGACGAGTTGAGCATGCCCAGGAACACGGTCGTGTCCGGCTGGAGAGCGCGCACGATGTCGGCGGCACCAAGCAGTTGGATGCAGTGGTCCGCCGTGAAGATCCCGTCGTAGGAGTCGAGCCGGCCGGTCGCCGCCTGGTCGGCGAGGTTGCGGGTGTAGCCGCAGTAGAACTCCGCGAGCAGAGCGCGGCCTTCGGTGACGGGCTGCTGGTCGTCCGGGACGATCACCGGAAGCGCCCCAGTGGCGTGCCCGAGCTCGCGGGGGAAGTTCATCGGGAGGATGCCCAGAACCTTCGCGCCCGGATGCTCGGCCCGCCACTGCGCGATGTAAGCACGCGGATTCCGTGACGCCGCCACCAGACGGGTCATGGCTGCCACGGAAGACGCGTCGGTCATGAGTGTGGTTCCTCTCGTGGGCGTTGAGAAATACTCTACTTCCAGAGGAACCTAATCACAATTGATGTAGGTTATTGGAAGGGTGTTGCACGGGCCGATCGCCCAGGAGGGGCTCGGGCTGCTCCGCACGCCGAGGCCGGCCGCCGCGGTATCGGAAGCGGGCAGACTGGGCGCGGTTTCGATGCCTGGCACGCCTGAGAACATCGCCTCCGGCGCCCGGACGTGCAGCGAGCGCATCCTGAAATGTGCGTCCCGCACCGAGCGGCCGTTCGCGGTGAATACCCCGGTCTGAGTCGACAGCAACGGTGACTTACTCCCGTTCACTGACAGATGTATCCGCACCGCGCTCGAAGCGCACGAGGCCGGTCGCGAGGTCGCGCGGCGGCTGCGGGCCGAGTTCGTTCCCCGCATGGCCGAGGAAGCCGACGCCATCCTGCGGTCCTTGGCGTCGCGCGTGGAGGATCCGGTCGTAGCCGGGTGTCAGTGCGGGTTTTGGTGGTGGACGGTGGCGACGACGCACGGTTTGCCCGCCCGGTCGGAGCCCGTGACCCGGGTGACGGCCATGCGCCGGCCGCAGCTGACGACCTCGGCCCGGAATGTGGCGACGTCCCCGTGCGGGAACGGACGCGGATAGGTGGCCGTCAACGACGCCGGGACGAGGTCGGGCCGGGAGACCGCGGCGCCTGCCGTCAGTTCGGCCAGCCACAACGAGATCCCGCCGTGGAGCGTGCCGATCGGGTTGACCAGGTCGTCTCCGACGTCGACGCGCAGCTCGGCATGCCCCTCTCCGGCAGACACCCGCTCGCGGATCTCGTCGACGAGCCCTTCGGCCGGTGACACAACTGCGGGCCGGCCATCGGGGACCTGGCCGGCGAGCCGAACGTAGCGGCCCCATTGGCGGCAGCGGGCCACCAGCCCACCGTCCTGGTCGACGATCGACCCCTCGGCGAGGCCCGTCGCCGCGGTCGCATGGACCGTTCGCCCTTCGCCGCGCAACTTCGTCCCGTCGCCCGGTGGAAGCCGGAAGAAGTCCAGGGATATCTCCGCGCTCACCGACCACAGCCCCGCGGGCGCGTCCGCGATCAGGGCGTATCCGAGGACGCTGTCCGCGAGGACGCCGAGCGATCCGGCGCTGCTCGACCACGGCCCCGTGGCCATCTCCGCCCTGTGCCTGTCGTCGAAGACCGTGACTGCGAACATCCTTTCCGGGCCGCAGCCCGTGACGACGGACGGTCGCGGTGAGACTGTGGGGTTCAAATGGGGTCCCGAGGTGATCGTCGCGAAGGGGCGGGGTTCAGACGGCGTTCAGTTCGCCGAAGCGGCGCCGCACGATCGGCGTCCACTCCGCTCGGAACGCTTCGATCCGCCGGGCGACACGCCTGCCGACCCAGTCGGGCAGGAGCGCCTCCGGCAGCTGCGGATCCACCCGCGGGAACTCCTGCCACTCGCTGACCAGCCGGATGTGGGTGAACAGGATTTCGTCGGCGCCGACTGGGCGCAGGTCGTTCATGGCCGCCCAGACTTCGTCGTACCGGGACCGCAGTCCGTCGAGGTCCCACCCCCGCGCCACGATCTCCTCGCGGGGGAGCCCGACCGGATCGACGTTGCCGGTGAAGGCGACGGTGTGCTGTCGGAGGTCCAGTTCGTCGAGGAGACGGCCGACCTCGCCGGCCCGTTCGACGTGCGGTGTCAGCCACAGCCCGGGCACGGGGTTCCCGAAACCGGCCCAGGTGAGCCCGGCGTACAGCGGGCGCCGGGCACCGCGCAGCGACTGCGGCACGCTGGTCCACAACGCCAGCCAGGTACCGTCCCAGTTGCTGAACGGGTCGCTCAACGAGTAGACGCGGCCGGAACCCGTCTCGAAGATGTGGATCAGCTTGTCGCCCAACGTCCACCGGACTTCGCGGCCGTGGCGCTCCGGAACGATCCACTCGGAGGCGGACGCCCGGGCGATCGCCTGCCGGGCGGTCTGCTCCTCGAAGCCCAGTCCCTTGAGGATGTGCACCAGCGTCGCGGTCCACACGGGCTTTCCGGTGGGCCACACCAGCTCACCGAGGACCGTCATCAGCAACGACCGCGCGCTTCCGTGCGTCAACGCCGCATCGGGCGACGGTGTCTTGAGGTCCCCTGGAGTCAACATGAACAAGACTCTACAGATTCTGCAACCAGATCCGCAGTCATGTATGTCGAACCGGTCACGCGGCAGAGATGCCGCCGTTCACGCTGATGGCCTGGCCGGTGAGCTTGGCGGATCCGGGGCCGCCCAGGAAGACGATCAGCGAGGCGAGGTCCGCAGGCTCGGCGACACCCAGGTGCGCCTGGCTCGCGGCCTTCTCGAACAGCTTCTTGCTGAATCCGTCGCGCAGGACGTTGTCGGCGGTCGGCGTACCCGAGATCAGGGACGGCGTCACGACGTTGACGCGCACCCCGTCGCGCTTGGCCTCGATGGCGGCAACCCGCGAGAACATCACGATGGCCGCCATCGCGGCGCCGAGCACCGCCTCGCCCGGGGTGGCCACTTTCGCAGCGTCGGACGCGATGTTCACGATGCTGCCCCCGCCCTGCTCTCGCATGAGCGGCAGCACCGCGCGGGTCATGTGCATGGGCGGCAGCGCCTGTCGGGTCAGGATCCCTTCGACGTCGGCCTGCGGGGTCCGGTGCAGCAGTTCCGGCCGGTAGGTCGCGGTTGTCGAGTTCACGAGCACGTCGATGCCCGCCAGGGCGCGGTGGGCCTCGGCCACGGACGCGTTCACCTGCTCGAAGTCCTCGGCATCGGTGGGGATGAACACGACCTCGGCCGCAGGGTGCCGGTCCAGGACGCGTTCGCGGGCGAGCTTGCCGCGTTCGACGTTCCGGGCGAGGAGAGCGATGCGCCGCACTCCGGCGTCCGCGAAGGCGAGCGCGGTGGCGAGACCCACGCCCGAGGTCCCGCCGGCGATGACCACGGCCGACTCCGGATAGTCGCGGACGAGGGGCATGGAGACCTCCGGATTGCCGACGGAAACTGCGATCACTTCACTAAGTCTGTCATATTAGTTTGGGTCTGACCATTTATTTGGTCGGACCTGCGAGGTACGCTCCGGTGGCCCGGATCACATCACGTACAAGGGAGTAGGCGATGGTCGGCATGCCGGTTCTCAAAACGTCCTATTGGCCGGCTGAGCCGGGCGAGGTGCACGACGTCACGGTGTGCGGCACCCTGCGTCACGCTGCGGCGACGGTGCCGGACCGGCTGGCGCTGGTCGACTGCGTGACTGACCCCGCCGAGCGAAGGACGTGGACCTACGCGGAGTTCCTCACTGACGCCGAGGGCGTCGCGCGGGCGCTGCTCGGGCGTTTCTCGCGTGGTGACCGGATCGCCGTCTGGGCGCCGAACAGTGCGGTTTGGGTCGTACTGCAGCAGGGTGTCGCACTGGCGGGCATGGTGCTGGTGGCGCTCAATCCGGCGTACCGGGCCAAGGAGTTGGGCTTCGTGCTCCGGCAGTCCGGCGCCGTCGGCCTGTTCTGCCCCGCCGGGCACCGAGGTTTCGACATGCGCGGCATGCTCGACGACATCTGCGGTCAGACGCCGGAGCTCCGGGACATCGTGACTTTCGACGAGTGGGACACGTTCATCGCGAGCGGCGATCCGTCGCGCGAACTCCCGTCGGTGCATCCGGAAGACATGCTCCAGATCCAGTACACCTCGGGGACCACGGGGTTCCCCAAGGGGGCCATGTTGCATCACAAAGGACTTGTGAACGCGGCCCGGTACGTGGCGGAGCGTGCGGGGATGGCCGACGGTGGCGTGTACGTCAACGCGATGCCGATGTACCACATCGGCGGCGGTGCGGTGACCTCCTTCGGGGCCTGGGCCAAGCGCGGCACCTTCGTTATCCTGCCCGGTTTCGATCCCGGCCTGCTGCTGGAGGCGTTCGAGACCTACCGCGGCACGCACACGCTGGTCGTGCCGACCATGCTGATCGCGTTGCTGGACCACCCCGACCTCGCCACACGCGATCTGAGCAGCCTGCAGACGATCCTGAGCGGCGCGGCGGCCGTTCCCTCGGCACTCGTGCGCAGGACGCAGACGGTGCTCGCCTGCCAGTTCAGCATTCTCTTCGGGCAGACGGAGGCGCACGGCGTCATCAGTCAGACCCGGGTCACGGATTCCCCGGAGGATCAGGCGGACACAGTGGGGCAGCCGCTGCCGCAACTCGAAGTCAAGATCGCGAACCCGGTGACGGGTGAACCGGTGGGGCTGCACGAGAGGGGCGAGATCTGCTGCCGCGGCTACCAGAACATGCTCGGGTACTACGGCATGGCGGCCGAAACCGAGGAGGCCGTCGACCCGGACGGCTGGCTGCACATGGGTGACATCGGCACCATGGACGAGCGGGGTTTCATCAGGATCCGCGGCCGGATCAAGGACATGATCATCCGGGGCGGTATGAACATCTACCCCGCCGAGATCGAGGGCACGCTCCAGGAGCATCCGGCGATCGAGTACGCCGCCGTGATCGCGGTCCCAGACGAGAAGTGGGGTGAGCAGATCGGTGCGGTGCTCCAGCTCCGTGCCGGGTTCGACCGTCCGTCGGTGGAGGAGCTGACCGAATTCCTGCGGTCCCAGCTCGCTCCGCACAAGACGCCGGTCTTCTGGTCGTTCGTCGACCGGATGCCTGCCACGCCCAGCGGCAAGATCCAGAAGTTCGTCCTCCGCCAAGAGGCCGAGAAGGGATCGCTCACCTTCGACGTCGTCCGGCCGACTAATGCGACCAGCAGCTAGTGCGATCCCCTGTTGGACCCCGTTCGAGGGAAGTCGACACGGCAGCAGCTTCCCGCGCCGCTGCCGACCCGTGCGGCCTCACATCTGATGGCGGATTGGAACAGATGCTGATGGGCGCCTACGCCCCGGACCGGCACGACGCGGGCAGCCTGCGCCTGTGGGTCTGCGCGGGCTCGCCGATCCCGGGCTCTGCCGTCGGCCGCGGGTGGGCAGTTCGCCGCCAGCCGGTCCTGCCCGTACGGCGTTCGGAGAACTTCCTCACCACCATGTGCACGCTCGACGACGCGCGACCGGTCAGTGAACGGCGACCGGTCCGGCACGCAAGCACGTACTGTCGACGGCATCCGGCACAAGCCGGCCTGACCGGTCAGTCCGAGGCCAATGTGGACAGTCCGGTCGCGGCGTACCCGGTGATGAGGTCGGCCAGTGATGGCGTGCTTGCCAGTGCGGTGGGCCAGTAGGCGACCGAGAAGATGACCCCGAGACAGGCCTGCGTGCCGGCGGCGACATCGGCGGCGCTCGCCCGCGGGAAACGGCGGGCCACCACGGCCTCCCAGCGGGCGACGTACTGGCGGCGACGACGGTCGAACTGGCGCTTCCACGGTTCGACGAGTGACCGGTCCTCGCGCTGGTAGACGTTCACCAGGTGCCGGTGGGAGAGGGTGAAGCCGACGTGGTGACGGATCAGCCGGTCCAGGTCCTCGGTCGGGTCCTCGTGCACCGGCGCGGTGGCGCTGAGGAGCTCGTCGAGCGCCTCGTTGAACAGCGAGGCGAGGATCTCGTCCTTGCCGGAGAAGTGCCGGTAGAGCGCCGGGCCGCTCAGCCCTGCCCGCTTGCCGAGCTCGTCGACCCCGACCCCGTGGAAACCCTTCTCGAAGAAGACGGCAGCGGCCGTATCCAAGATCTTGCGGTCCCTGTCCACCCGCCGAACCTAACACAAGCCTGTGAACGATCGTTATCGCCGGGCTACCATCGACATGATTCCCGATAGCGACGAAAGGGGCACAACGACGTGCGCGCACACCTGCCAGGCCTGCGGCCGTGACCGCCGACGGCCGAATGTCCAAGCTGCTCACGAGGGTGCGGAAGGCCCTGGAGCTGGCCGGGACGCCGGCGGCCGGGGTGGGCGACCCGGAGTCCGCCGAGGTCGCCCTGGCCGTCGCCGCAGGGGAGCTCGGCGAGCGGCTGGCGGCAGGAACGACGGATCCAGGCCAGGCCGGCGCGTTGCTCGCGAAGGTCTACGCCCTGCGTCACGAGCTGAGCGAGCTCCGCGAAGGCGAACAGGCGCAGCGGCGGGCGGCGCTCGATGCGAGCCTGGTCCGGCTCGGCGCGGCGATCGACTCCGACGAACTGCTGGACTGCGCGTGCGAGGCGGTCGTCGAGGGCTGCGGCTTCGGCCGGGTGATGCTCTCGCGGGTCGACGGCTCGCTGTGGCGGCCGTGGAAGTCCTATGCGGCCGGTGATCGGGAGGCGGACCGGCCGTTCCGCGAGTGGATCACCGCGATCCCGGAGATCCGGCTCGACAACATGCTGCTGGAGACCGAGATGGTCCGCAAACGGCAGCCGGCGCTGGTCACCGACCCGGCGCACGACCCGCGGGTGTACCGGCCGCTGCTGCGGGCGTCGGCCCTCACCTCGTACGTCGCCGCACCGCTGCTGCCGACCGGCCGGGTCATCGGGTTCCTCCACGCCGACCACGTCGACGCCCCGGTGACCGCCTTCGACCGAGATCTCCTGTGGGCCTTCGCGCTCGGCTTCGGCCGGCTCTTCGAGCGCGCTGTGCTCCTGACGCGGCTGCGGGAGCAACGCGAGCAGGTGCGGGTCGCGATGCGCACGGTCGAAGCCGTCCTGGACGAACTGGCGTCCGCCGAGATCGAGTTGACCCGGCACGCCGCCGTCGCCGAACTGCGGCCGGCCCGGACACGGCCGCGCTCGTCAGCGGCACTCGAGGGGCTGCTCACCGCACGCGAGCACGAGGTTCTCGCGCTCATGGCGACCGGGGCTACCAACAACCGCATCGCCGACGAACTCGTCATCACCAGCGGCACCGTCAAGTCCCACGTCAAGCGCATCCTCCGCAAGCTGGGCGCGGAGAACCGGGCCGAGGCGATCTCGCAGTACTTCCGCCTGACCATGGCCGGTCCCTCTTGAGTGCCCCTCCACCTTAAGGTCTAATGGTACGACCTTAACGAGGAGGTTGGTGTGCCGGAACTGGTGCGCTACCGGATCGACGAACAGGGCGCCGCCTGGGTGACCCTCGACGACCCCGAGACCCGCAACGCGCTGAGCGACGAACTCCTGGACGAGCTGCTGGCCGCGCTGGAGACCGCGCGGGCCGACGACGACGTGCGGGTCGTCGTGCTCGAATCGTCGCACGAGCGGATCTTCTCCTCGGGTGGCAACCTGAAGGCGTTCGCCGACGACCGGCCGCCGATCGTCAAGTACGCCGGGCTCGACCGCTTCCCGCGGCTGTTCAAGCTGATCGCCGCGCTCGGTAAGCCGGTGCTCTGCGCGGCGGGCGGCGACGTGCTTGCCGGGGCGTTCGGCCTCGCGCTCGCCTGCGATCTGGTGGTGGCCAAGGAATCCGCGCGGTTCGGCTGCCCGGAGATCAACGTCGGGGCCTTCCCGTTCATGATCTCCGCTCTCATCTATCGCAACGTCGGCCGGATGAAAGCGAACGAGCTGATGATGCTGGGGGACACTGTCTCCGCCGCCGAGGCCGCCGACCTCGGGGTCGTCAACAAGGTCGTGCCGGACGCGGAGTTCGATGAAACCGTGCGGGCATGGGCTCACCGTGTGGCCGGGAAGTCGCCGTTGCTGATGAAGCTGGGCAAAGACGCACTCGAAGCCACCCGGGACCTCGACCTCGGCAAGGCGCTCGACGTCCTCCAGGCGCAGCTGGCGCTCGCGTTCACCACCGAAGACCTGGTCGAGGGGGTACAGGCCTTTCGGGAGAAGCGTGACCCGGTGTGGCGACGCCGTTGACGCGCGGTATCTCGGGGTGTTCCTGGACGACCCGACCGATGTGCCGGGCGAGGTCGTCGACTGCCTCGCCGGGCAACTCGGCATCGAGTACGCCTCCGTGTCGAAGGCGTACGGAGAGCGGGAGAACACCCTTCCGGACCATGTGCGTGAGCTGCGGCGGGTGCTGGAGTACACGGACGGGTCGTTCTCGTCGCGTCGTGCTGTTGCCGCGTTGTGAGCGGCGGGATGTTCGTCAGGCGGGGAGGGGCTGGATGCGGGCGGGGACGTGTTTGTGCCAGGGGGTGCCGGCGATGGGGTCGCGCCAGGTGAGGTCGGTGAGGGTGTTCAGGGCGACGCCGGTGCGCCGGGTTCCGCCGTCGTCGGTGGGCAGGTCGAGGCCGAAGCCGTTGGGCAGGGCCGCGTGCCCTGCTTGCAGGCGGTCGTCGATCTCGACGATCGCCTGGGCGGTGCCGCGTGCGGTGGTGATCTGTGCGAGGGCGCCGTCGGACAGGCCGAGCTGTTCGGCGTCGTGAGGGCTGATGCGCAGGGCGCCCTCCTGGTCGCGCTTGCGCCAGTTGTCGTCGCGGAAGATGGTGTTCGCGGTGAAGGCCCGGCGCTGGCCGGCGGCCAGGACGATGGGGAAGTCGTCGGTGGTGTGGACGGCGGGGGTGCTTTCCAGGCCGGCGAGGAGGCCGAGGAGTTCGGGGATGGGCAGCGGGATGCGGTGGCCGGGGTGGGACACGTAGTTCCAGGCGTCGTCGTACTCGTCCTCGGTGAACGTGATGCCGGAGCGGCCGTTCAGCATGGCGTCGAACAGGGCGTCGGCGCTGCGGTGTCCGGCCCGGCGCATGGCGGCGGGGTACTCCTTGGCGATGCGCTGCGCCAGCCCCCACAGCACGGCTGCGGAACGGGCCCCGCCGGGAAGGGTGGGGCCGAGAGTCTCGTACAGCAGGTAAGGGGCCATGGCGAGGGTGCTCTTGTCGACGGCGGCAAGGGCGGCGAAGGCGAGCTTGTACGGGGTACGGCCCAGGCGGGCCGCGGCGCGCAGCAGTGTCAGCCTGCTGCTTGGTACGGCGTTCAGTTCGCGGACGAGGCGGGCGTAGATCTCGGGTTCGGGCAGGGTGCCGGGCAGCGGGTCGAGGACCGGGGCGCGCAGGTGGAAGGTGTTGTGGGGGAATTCGAAGGTGAAGAAAGTGGCTTCCCACTTCTCGAACTGGGAGGCGGCCGGCAGCACGTAGTCGGCCTGACGGCCGGTCTCGGTCAGGGCGATGTCGATGACGACGACCAGGTCGAGGGCGGCAAGCGCCTTGGCAAAGGCGGCGGAGTCGGCCAGGGAGTGCGCCGGGTTGGACGACTCGATGATCATCGCCCGGAACCGGTCGGGATGGTCGGTGAGGATCTCTTCGGCGATGACGTTGCAGGGCACCAGGCCGCCGGGCATCCGTGCGCCGGTGACGGGGGTGCGGTGCGGGCTTGTCGAGTAGCGGGCCAGCGGGGCGATCCACGAGTGCGGCTGCATGGCGCCGGGCTTGGCAAAGTTCCCCGTCACCAGCCAGGTCAGCTTGTTGAGGTAGGACACCAGCGTGCTGTTGGGACCCTGCTGCACGCCCAGGTCCTCGTACGTCGCGACGCTGGAGGCGGTGCCGATCCTGCGGGCCGTCTGGCGCAGCAGGTCCTCGTCCACGCCGCAGGTATGCGCGCAGTGGGCAACGTCCACCGTCCTGAGCTGCTCGACCACCGTATCGGCGCCGGTGGTGCGGGCGGTGAGGAAGGCGTGGTCGAGGAGGTCTTCCTGGACCAGGACGCCGAGGAGGCCGGCCAGGCACCAGGCGTCGGTGCCGGGCCGTACTTGGAGGTGGATGTCGGCGAGGTCGGCGGTCTCCGTACGGACCGGGTCGATGACGATCATGGTGCGGGCGGGGTCCTTGGCGAAGTCCTTGAGCACGGTGCGGGCGCGCGGGACGCCGTGGGACTGCCAGGGGTTCTTGCCCAGGAAGAGGGAGACTTCGGCGTTCTGGAAGTCTCCGGTGGTGTGTGAGCCGGTGAGGTGGGCGTCGACGAAGCCCTCACCGGTCTTCTCCTGGGCGAGGGGGTTGGAGCGGTAGCGGGCACCGAGGGCGCGCATCAGGGCGCCGCTGTATGCGCCGCCAAGGTGGTTGCCCTGTCCGCCGCCCCCGTAGAAGAAGATCGATTTGCCGCCGTGGGTGTCGCGCACGCCCGTCAGCCGGGCGGCGATCTCGCGGATGGCGGTGTCCCAGTCGATCGGGGTGAAGGTGCCGTCCGCCTCCCGACGCAGGGGCGTCGTCAGCCGGGCTCCGCCGTTTTGGTAGTGGTCCAGACGCAGGGCCTTGTTGCAGGTGTAGCCGACGGTGGCGACGTGCTCCTTGTCGCCGCGGATCTTGGCGAAGCGGCGGCCGTCGGTCTGGATCTGGATGCCGCAGTTGTTCTCGCACAGGATGCACGCGCTCTTGTGCCAGGCGGTGTCGGCTGTCATCGGCCCTGTCTCCTCATGCGGTGGGCGGCTGGGGCAGGCCGCGTCCCAGGGCGAAAGCGCTTGGGGCGCGGGGTGGGGCTGTCGGTGTGGTGCTGGTCAGCCGAGGGGGTTGGTGGTGTCGCGCAGGGTGGCCAGGGCCGGGGCGTACATGCGGGACTTGATGGTGCCGAGCGTGTCGCCGGCCTTGTTCACCTGTGCCTGGGCGATCTCGATGGCGGTGGAGCGCACGGCGTCCTCGGTGACCGACTGGTCGACGATGTCGGCCGCCGCGGCGTCGGAGCCGCCGTAGCGGCGGGCGGTGACCATGGCCTCATGGGCGGTCTGCGGGGCCAGCCGGGACTGGATGAGGGCAGCCATACCGGGGGTGAAGGGGATGTTGATGTCCGCTTCGGGCAGGCACCAGTAGCCACGGTCGGCGCGCATCACACGGAAGTCGTGGGCGAGGGAGAACATCGCGCCGGCGGCGAAGGTGTGCCCCTGCAGCGCGGCCACCGTGATGACCGGCAGCGACAGCATCCGCGCGAACAGCTCATGAACGGAGACGACGTAGTCGTGGTACTCGTCGGCGTGGGCGAACAGCCAGTCCAGGTCGAGGCCGTTGGAGTAGAACTTGCCGGTGGCGGCGGTGACCAGGGCACAGGGGCCTTCGGCCTTCTCCACCTCGTCGAGCGCGGCGCTGACAGCGGTGAGCCAGTCGGGGTGGAAACGGTTCTCTCCGTCTCCGAGGTCGAGGACGAAGACGTTGTCCTGACGGTCGAGTGAGGGCATGGCGATTCCTTCGAGCTGAGTTGACGGGGTGCAGTGGCTGCGGGTTACGGCCGGGGCCCGGGTTCGGCACCGGGGCGGTCGCGCAGGGCGTACAGAAGCAGGTCGTGGATCTCGGCGGCGGCTGCCTCGATCGGGGCGGTGCTCTGCTCTGCCCGGCACATGATCACCGCGCCTTCGACTGCGGCGATGATGAAGGCGCCCAGCCGACGGCTGCGTTCCTCGGTCAGGCCGTGCCGGACGAACAGGGCCGCGAGGGCCTCCTGCCAGCGGGCGAAGACCGCGGCGGCGGAGCGGGCAAGCTGGGGTGCGTCGTCGTTGGTCTCCACGGCCACCGCCACAATCGGGCAGCCGGCCCGAAAACCGCTCTCCGCGAGCCCGTCGCGCCACAGCACGAAGAACGCGTCGATGGCCTCCACCGGATCCTCGGCCTGCAGTGCGGCGTCGATCAGACCCGCGATGAAGTCCCCCGCCAGCGCCACCGCCTCGTCGATGAGCTGCGTCCGCCCGCCGGGAAAGTGGTGGTACACCGAACCACGAGGGGCCCCGCTGTGGGCGAGCACCCGGTCGACGCTGGTCGCGCTCGCCCCGTACTCACGCAGCAGGACGGCGGCACTGAGGATCATCCGGTCACGACTGTCACTCCTGCGCGGACTCACCCGCCCACCACCCTTCCGACGACGATGCGGCCCACCAGCGAGCTACCTGTCGGTAACTTATGGGGTATGGCATAGAACATGCAAGAGGGGGCCACGGTGGACATTCACCCAGAACCGACGGACGCCACCCGACCGAGGCGCGAGCGCCGACTGTCACGGCAACCCTGAGCGCACACAGCTCACCAATGGTCGGTTCGGCCCAGCTTCTCGACGAAGCCGCACTGGTCGCGAAGTCCGGTGTCACAGGCACTGCCTTTTTGGTCTGACCTATATTAATGTCGGACCCTAAGGATACGAAGGGATGCTGATGGATCTCGCGGACTCACCGGAGGAGGCCCGGTTCCGGGCCGAGATCAGGGAGTGGCTCGCGGGCGCGCTGCCCAGCCTGCCCTGGCCGGAGCCACCGGACCTCGAAGGAAAGCTGCCGTTCTGGCGGCAATGGCAGAGCCTGCTTTTCGACGCCGGATATGCGGGGCTGTCGTGGCCGAAGGAATACGGCGGCCAGGGCGTCGACGAGAAGCTGCGCGCGATCTTCACCGAAGAGACCGACCGCGCGGGCGCTCCGGAGCGGCTCAACATCATCGGGGAGGACTTCGCAGGCCCGACGATCGCGGGCTTCGGCACCGAGGCGCAGAAGGAGCGGTTCCTGCGTCCGATCCTCACCGGCGCAGAGATCTGGTGCCAGCTGTTCTCCGAGCCCGAAGCCGGGTCGGATCTCGCGTCCCTGCGCGCGAAGGCCACGAAGGTCGACGGCGGGTGGAAGATCCAGGGGCAGAAGATCTGGACGAGCCGCGCCCAGCTCGCCGCCCACGCGATCCTGCTGGCCCGCACCGGCGGCGGCCCGCGCCACAAGGGCATCACGTATTTCCTGCTCCCGATGGACAGCCCCGGCGTCACGGTCCGGCCGCTCGCCCACATGCTCGGCGAGGCCGAGTTCAACGAGGTTTTCCTGGACGACGTGTTCGTGCCGGACGACCTCGTGGTGGGAGAGGTGGACGGCGGCTGGCGCGTCGCGATGGGCACCCTCGGCTACGAGCGAGTCGCCATCGCGACCGGCCGCGTCAACACCAAACGCGCGGTCGACGACATCATCGCCGACATCGCCGGCCGGACCGGCCCGGACGGCCGTCCACTCGGCACGGACCCGACGATCCGCCGACGCGTCGCGGACCTGTACGGACGCGCGCTCACCCACTACCTGATCGGCCAGCGGGTCGTCACGCAGGCCGGCGAGGGCGGGCCGCCGGGACCGGTGACGTCGATCGGGAAGCTGTACTTCTGCCCACTGGTCGAGGACCTGGCCGACTTCCGGCTGTCGCTCGACCCGCTGGGCGGCCAGCTCGGCCTCGACGAAGAACCGGACGCGCGGTGGCTGCGGCTGGCCTACCAGGCCCGCGGCACGGCGATCGCCGGCGGTTCGACCTTCATCCAGCGCAACATCGTCGCCGAGCGGATGCTCGGCCTGCCGAGGAGCTGACGTGTACATCTGGACGCCGACCGAGGACTACGTCGAGCACGCCAACGTCACCCGGCTCGCGCGGGCGCACGGCCTGGGCTCGATCGCCGAGCTGCGCAAGGCGTCGGTGGCTGACATCGGCTGGTACTGGGACGCGGTCGTGAAGGATCTGGGACTGCCGTTCAGCAAGCCGTACGACCGGGTTGTGGACCTCTCGCGAGGGATCGAGTACCCGGACTGGTTCGTCGGTGGCGAGCTGAACATCGCCGAAGCCTGCCTGGACCGCTGGGTGGCCTCTTGCCCCGATCGGATCGCCGTGGTGCACGAGACGGAGGACGGCACCGTCCGGTCACTGACCTTCGGTGAACTCGGCGCGGAAGTCGCGCGCGTGGCAGCGGGCTTGAGAGCTCTCGGTATCGGTCGCGGCGACGCCGTCGGGTTGTTCCTGCCGATGATCCCGGAAGCCGTCGTCGCCTGCTACGCCGTGGCACGGCTCGGTGCGGTGCTCGTTCCGCTGTTCTCCGGCTTCGCGCCCGGCGCCGTCGCCGCCAGACTGCAGGACGCCGACGCGAAGGCGGTGATCGTCGCCGACGGGACCGTGCGACGGCGCCGCGAGGTCGCGATGAAACCGTTGCTGGACCAGGCCCTGCCGTCGTGCCCGTCCGTGCGGCACGTGGTCGTCGTCGGCAATCTGGGCCCGACGTCGGCGCAGGATGTCGGGTGGACCGACCTGCCCGCCGGAGAGCCGGTCGCCCCGGAACCGATGGCGGCCACGGACACGCTGCTGCTCGCCTACACCTCCGGGACCACCGGGCGGCCCAAGGGCGCGGTGCACACCCACGCGGGCTTCCTCGTGAAGACGGCCAGCGAGGTGGCGTACTCCTTCGACATCGGCGCGGACGGCGTCTTCTGCTGGGTGACGGACATGGGCTGGATCATGGGTCCGCTGTCCATTTTCGGCACGCATGCCAACGGCGCGGCCCTCCTGCTGTACGAGGGTTCCCCGGACGTGCCGGGGCTCGACCGGTTGTGGCGCCTGGCGGAGCGGCACCGGGTGACGATGCTCGGGGTGTCGCCGACATTGATCCGGACGCTGCGCACGAGTGAGCGGTTCGCGCCCGGGGACTACGACCTGTCCGCGGTGCACGTCCTCGGCTCGACCGGTGAGCCGTGGGACCCGGACTCGTACGAGTGGCTGGCGAAGGACGTCTTCGGCGGCCGGGTTCCGATCATCAACTTCTCCGGTGGCACCGAGGTCGGCGGGTCGTTCCTCGCGCCGTACCCGGTCGAGCGGATCCGCAGTTGTTCGCTCGGCGGGCCTTCGCTGGGCATGGACGTCGATGTCGTCGACGATGCCGGGCGCCCAGTGCGCGGCGAAGTCGGCGAGCTGGTGTGCCGTCAGCCGTGGCCGGCGATGACGCGTGGGATCTGGAAGGACGACGAGCGCTACCGCGAGGCGTACTGGTCGACGTTCCCCGGGATGTGGCGCCACGGCGACCACGCCCTGGTCGACGCCGACGGCCAGTGGTTCCTCCGTGGCCGCTCCGACGACGTCATGAACATCGCGGGCAAACGCCTGGCCCCGGCCGAGATCGAGGCGGTGCTGACGGCGCACCCGTCGGTCGCCGAGGCTGCCGCGGTCGGCGTCCCGGATCCCAAGAAGGGCGAAACCGTGTGGGCGTTCTGGGTACCGCGCGCGGGCGCCGACGAAGACGTCTCCGCGGAGCTGCGGGACCTGGTCGCGGCCGAGGTGGGCAAGCCGTTCGCGCCGAGTGTCGTCCGCCGGGTGGCGCGACTGCCCAGGACGCGGTCGGCGAAGATCCTGCGCCGTGCGGTGCGGGCGGCAGCGCTCGGCCAGGATCTAGGAGACCTCTCCGGCGCGGAGAACCCCGAGGCGCTCGACGACATCCGCGCGGCGGTGGCCGACGCGTGACGCCCTTTGAGAGTCCTCTTACGAGTCTTCGACGACGATGTCGGTGCGCTTGTCCACCTGCAGCACGGCCTCGGCATACGCGTGGACGTGACGGCTCATGCGGCGCACGGCCGCGTCGGGGTCCTGGGCGCGGATCGCGTCGGTGATCGAGCGATGGGCGCGGGCCGTGGTACGGCGCACCTCCGCGTCGATGAACTCCTCGTTCTCGGTCGCCGCGTAGATCGCGCGGGACAGTGCCGTCATCATGCCGGTCAGCAGTTCGTTGTGACTCGCCGTCGCCACGCCGACGTGCCAGTCCACGTTGGCCTGGAGGAACTGCGCCAGCGTGCCCTCGGTGTCGGCGATCGCCTTGTTCGCCGCCTCCAGCCGGGTCAGGTCACCGTCCGTACGGTTGCGGGCCGCGAGACGGGCGCAGAAGGGTTCGATCGCTTCGCGGGTCTCCAGCAGGTCGGCCAGCCGGATCTGCTGACCGCGGATGAGCAGGCTGACCGACGAGGCCACCGAATCCTTGCCCGGGCGCTGCACGAAGGCGCCGCCTGCCCGGCCGGTCTTGATCCGCACCAGGCCCTGGACCTCGAGGATGCGCAGCGCCTCGCGCACCGTCGTGCGGCTCATCTGGGTCTGGGTGACCAGCTCGCGTTCCGGCGGCAGCACGGTGCCCTCCGCGAACTCGCCGGTGAGGATGCGCTCGCGAAGTTCGTTCGCGAGCACGTCGGAGGCCTTCGGCACGTCCATCGGAGCGAGCCGGACCGACGATCGAACAGCCTTCGGCTCCTGCGCGCGAGCGCCGGTCATGTGGTTCTCCCAACAGACAGTCTAATGGTCTGACCTAAGCTACCATTTTCGCGATACCGTGCGCGATGCACTGAAGCAGTATTCGGCACCGGACTCCGGGAGGCGTCGGCATGCGTTGGACCCTGACCGAGGATCAGGAACTGTTCCAGGAAGCCTTCAGGGGCTGGCTGGAGCGATTCGCTGCGGCGGACCAGGTGCGGGGCTGGCTGGAGGCCGGCGATCCCACGCCGTTCGAACGCCGCTTCGTCGAAGAGGGCTGGTTCGCCGTCGGTACGGCCGAGGAGAACGGAGGCCAGGGTGGCGGTCTGGTCGAACTTGCCCTGGCCGCCGAAGAGCTCGGCCGCTCGGCGGCGCCGTCGGCCGCGTGGCTCGCTTCGGTCCTGGCGGCCCCGTTCCTTTCCGAAGTGCCGGATCTGGCGGCCACTTCCCTGGAGGGCGGCGAATTCACTGTGCTTGCCGTGAGCGCCGACCACCCACTGGACGCCGGGGGCCCAGAGGGGGCGACCGTGCCGTACGTGCTGGCCGGCGACCGGGCCCAGCGGTTTCTCGTGCTCGACGGTGACCGCGTTCTGCTGGCCGACGCCACCTGCGTGCCCCGCAAGCTGCTGGACCGCAGTCGTTCGGTCGCCGACGTCACACCGGAGTCCACGACGACCGTCCTTCTCGAACACGGCGCTCGGAACCTGCTGCGACGGGCGGCGTTGCGGGCCGCGGTGCTCGTCGCGGCCGACAGTCTCGGCGCTGCGGAACGGATGCTCGACCTCGCCGTCGAGTACAGCAAGCAGCGGCATCAATTCGGGGCTGCAATCGGCTCGTTCCAGGCCGTCAAACACGCGGCCGCGACCATGCTGGTGGAGGTCGAAGCGGCGCGCTCGCTCGTCTACTACGCGGCCGCGTCGGTCGAGGCGGGGCACGAGGACGCCGCTCTGCACGCGGCCGCCGCCAAGGCGCAGGTCGGCGCGGCAGCAGAGCGGATAGCCGACAGCGCACTCACCGTCCACGGCGCGATCGGCTACACCTGGGAGCACGATCTGCAGCTCTTCTACAAGCGCGCCAAGCTGAACAACCGCCTGTTCGGCGGCCCCGACGTCTGGAACGAGCGCCTCGCCGCCTTGCTCCCGCTGGTTCCTGCGGCCTAGTTTTTTGGTCAGTCCTTTTGTATGGTTGGTCCATACAGGGAATGGCGGGAGACCTGCTGTGGACTTTGAGCTGACCGAGGACCAAACCACGATCCGCGCGGCCGTGGCCGAGCTGGCGGGCAAGTTCGACGACGACTACTGGCTCGCCAAGGACGAAGCGCACGAGTTCCCGACCGAGTTCTACGACGCGTTCGCACGGGGCGGCTGGCTCGGGATCACGACACCGGAGGAGTACGGCGGTCACGGCTTCGGCATCACCGAAGCGGCACTGTTGCTGGAAGAGGTCTCCGCGTCGGGCGGCGGGATGAACGCCGCGAGCTCGATGCACCTGTCGATCTTCGGCATGCACCCGGTGATCGTGCACGGCTCGGAGGAGCTGAAGCGCCGGACGCTGCCGAGGATCGTGACAGGCGACCTGCACGTCTGCTTCGGCGTCACGGAACCCGGCGCCGGCCTGGACACCACGCGGATCACGACGTTCGCCCGCCGTGACGGCGACCACTACGTCGTCAACGGCCGCAAGGTCTGGATCTCCAAGGCCATGGAGTCCGAGAAGATCCTACTGCTGACCCGGACCACGAAACTCGAGGACGTCAAGAAGAAGACCGACGGTCTGACGCTGTTCCTCACCGACCTCGACCGCGTGCACGTCGACATCCGGCCGATCCGCAAGATGGGCCGCAACGCCGTGACGTCGAACGAGCTGTTCATCGACGACCTGCGCGTGCCCGTGGAGGACCGCGTCGGCGAGGAGGGCGAAGGCTTCAGGTACATCCTCGACGGCCTCAACCCCGAACGGATGCTCGTCGCCGCCGAAGCCCTCGGCCTCGGCCGGGTCGCGCTGAAGCGGGCCGTCCGCTACGGCAACGAACGCGAGGTGTTCGGCCGGCCGATCGGGATGAACCAGGGCCTGCAGTTCCCGCTGGCGGACTCGCTCGCCCGGCTCGACGCCGCGGAACTGGCACTGCGCAAGGCGACCTGGCTCTACGACAACGGCAAACCGTGCGGCCGGGAGGCGAACACCGCCAAGTACCTCTGCGCCGACGCCGGGTTCCAGGCCGCCGACCGTGCCCTGCAGACCCACGGCGGCATGGGCTACTCGGAGGAGTACCACGTCGCACGGTATTTCCGCGAGGCCCGGCTGCTCAAGATCGCCCCGCTGAGCCAGGAGATGGTCCTCAACTACCTCGGCTCGCACGTCCTCGGCCTCCCCAGGAGTTACTGATGTTCCGACTCGACGGCCGCGCCGCCCTGGTCACCGGGGCCGGCGGCGGGATCGGCGCGGCGGTCGCGAAAGCGTTCGCCGACGCCGGCGCGAAGGTCCTCGTCACCGACATCGACGAGCAGGCGGCCAAGACGACCGCCGAAGCCATCGGCGCGCGGGCGGAGTACCGCGTGCTCGACGTCCGCGACGCCAAGGCCGCGGCGGAAGCGGCGCGCCAGGCGGCCACCCTCGCCGGCGGCGTGCTGCACGTGCTCGTCAACAACGCGGGCGCGATCGCCCCGGCGATGTTCCCCGACCTCACCGAAGAGGCGTTCCGCCGGATCCTCGACATCCACGTCGTCGGCAGTTTTGTCTGCAGCAAGGCCGTCCTGCCGTACCTGCCGGACGACGGGACGGGCCGGGTCATCAACGTCACCTCGGCCGCAGGCCTGACCGGCACGATCGGCCAGGCCAACTACGGTGCCGCGAAGGCCGGGATCATCGGCTTGACCAAGTCGCTCGCCAGGGAACTGGCCCGCCGGAAGGTGACCGTGAACGCGCTCGCCCCGCTGGCGGCGACCGCGATGACCGAGAACATCCGCGGCAGCGAGAAGCTCGCGGCGAAGACGCTCGCCCGAATCCCGCTCGGCCGCTGGGCGGAGCCCGACGAGATCGCCGGCAGCTTCGTGTTCTTCGCCTCGGACGCTGCCGGGTACATCACCGGCCAGGTGCTGCCCGTCGACGGCGGGACGGTGATCTGATGCGCCACGGACGCGAAGTGCTGATCGCCGAGGCGGTGCGGACGCCGATCGGAAAGTCCCACTCGGAACGCGGCTGGTACCGCGACACGCACCCGAACGCGATCCTGGCGGCCTGCTACACCGAACTGCTGGCCCGGGGCGGGATCGCGCCGGATGTCGTCGAGGACCTCGTGATCGGCTGCACGGCGCCGTTCGGCGAGCAGTCGCGCAACATCGGCCGCAACGCCTGGCTGCAGGCCGGGTACCCGCCCGAGGTCCCGGCCGTGACACTCGACCGGCGCTGCGGCTCGGCCCAGACCGCGATAGAGATGGCGGCAGGGCTCGTCGGCACAGGCACCCACGACGTCGTCATCGCGGGAGGCGTCGAGCACATGGGCCACGTGCCCATCGATTCGCCGGTGAAGCTCCAGGAACTGTACGGCGACCCGTGGCCGACGCAGCTGCGCGAGCAGTACTCCTTCGTGCACCAGGGCGAAAGCGCCGAGCTGATCGCGGACCGCTGGGACATCGGCCGGTCCGAGATGGACGAATTCGCCGCCCGGTCCCACCGGTTGGCAGCCGAAGCCCTGGAAGCGGGCCGCTTCGACGCGGAGATGATCCCGCTGGAACTGGTGGGAGAGACCCGCCGCGGCGACCAGAGCGTCCGCCCCGGCACCACCGTCGAGACCCTCGTCGGACTGAAACCCGCGTTCCGCAAGGAGAACGGCCGGATCACCGCGGGCAGCTCCTCTCCGATCTCGGACGGGGCTGCCGCGGTTCTGCTCGCATCCCGCGTAGCCGCAGAGGAACACGGACTTCGTGTGCGAGCCCGGATCGTCGACCAGCTCACCGTCGGTGTGGATCCGGTCATCATGCTGACCGGGCCGATCCCGGCGACCCGCAAGCTGCTGCACCGCAACGGGATGACCGTCGGGGACATCGACCTCTTCGAGGTCAACGAAGCGTTCAGTTCCGTGGTCCTGGCCTGGGAGCGCGAACTCAAGCCGGACATGGACCGCGTCAACGTCAACGGCGGCGCCATCGCGCTCGGCCACCCCGTAGGTGCGACCGGCGCCCGGCTGATGGCGACCGTACTCGCGGAGCTGGAACGCCGGGACGCCGAGTTCGGCCTTGTCACCATGTGCTGCGGCGGCGGGCTGGGTACCGCGACGTTGATCCAGCGGCTGGTCCCATGATCGACCTCAGCCCGTTCGTCCGGCCCGGTTCGGGCATCTGGTGGAGCCAGGCGAGCGCTGAGCCGACGCCGCTCGTACACGCGCTGCTCGACCAGGCGGACGCTCTTGGCCCGGTGCGCGCGTTCTCCGGGCTCAGCTGGGACGATCGCCTGGCGCGGCACCTGCCGGAGAGCGTCACGCTGTCGTCCTACGGCGCCCTCGGCGAACTGCGACTCCTGAGCCGGGCAGGACGGCTCGACATCGTGCCGTGCCACTACTCGGCGCTGCCACGCCTGTTCGCCGAAGGTGTCCTGCCCTCCGACGTCGGATTCGTGCAGGTGTCGCCCCCGGACGCCGACGGCACCTGCTCGCTCGGCGTGGGCGTCGACTACATTGCCGACGCCCTCGCCCACACCCCGGTGCTGATCGCCGAGGTCAACCGGCGCATGCCGACGACCACCGGGACAGCGCGGATCCCGCTGAGCCGGTTCGCCGCCATCGTCGAGACCGACCGGCCCTTGGCCCAGGCGCCGGTCCGCGCGGCCGACGACGTCGAGCTGGCCATCGCGCGGCACGTGGCCGAACTGGTCGAGGACGGCGGCACCCTGCAACTGGGCGTCGGTTCACTGCCGACGGCCGTACTCGACGCGCTGGCCGGGCATCGGGATCTCGGGTTCCACGCCGGGATGATCTCCGACGGCGTGCTCCGGCTCGTCGAAAAGGGCGTCCTCACCGGTGCCCGCAAGGAGATCGACCGCGGCGTGATCGTCACCGGTGCCGCACTCGGCAGCACCGAGCTGTACGAGCGGCTACCCGAGCTGCCGGTCGAGTTCCGGCCCGCGAGCTACACCCACGCCCCGCATGTCCTGTCCCGGCTGCGCACGCTCGTCTCGGTGAATTCGGCGATCGAGGTCGACCTGACGGGGCAGGTGGGCGCCGAGTCGCGCCGGGGTGTTCACATCGGAGCAGTCGGCGGACAGGTCGACTTCTCCCGGGCGGCAGCCCTGACCGGTGCGCGCTCGGTCATCACCGTGCGGGCCCGCTCGGGCGAGCACTCCACGATCGTCCCGCGGCTGCACGGGCCGGTCACCACCGGCCGGTCCGACGTGGACCACGTGGTCACCGAGTACGGCGTCGCGCACCTGCGCGGCTGCGACCTGACCGAACGGACACGGCGGCTGGCCGCGATCGCGGCGCCCGAGTTCCGCGAAGATCTGCTGGAAGGAGCGAAATGAGCCGGCGACCGGACCGCGTGCACGTCCGTGAGGTCGGGCCCCGCGACGGGTTCCAGAACGAGCCCGAGCGCATCCCGACCGACGAGAAGGTGCGGCTGATCAACGCGTTGAGCCGAACCGGTCTCCAGCGCATCGAGGTGGCGAGTTTCGTGCGCGCGGACGTCATCCCGCAGCTGTCCGACGGCGCCGAGGTGCTCGACCGGATCGACACCCCGGAAGACGTCCGGCTGATGGTGCTCGTCCCGAACAGCAAGGGCCTCGACAACGCGCTGAAGGCCCGCGAGAAGTTCCACGAGGCCACCATCTTCGTCAGCGCGTCGGAGACCCACAACAAGAAGAACGTCAACCGCGCGATCACCGAGACCATGGCGGACAACGACGTCATGGCCCGCCGGATCACCGAAGCCGGGCTCGGCTGCGCCGCGGTCGTCGCGACGTCGTTCGGCTGCCCTTACGAGGGCAAGGTGCCCCTGGACAGGGTTCTCGACCTGGCCGAGCGCTTCGCCGAGGCCGGTGCGACGGAGATCGGCTTCGGCGACACGACCGGGATGGCCAACCCCGCGTACGTCTCGGAATTCTTCACCGCCGCCCTGGAGCGGCTACCGGGCGTCGAGGTCACCGCGCACTTCCACAACACCCGCGGGCAGGGTCTGGCCAACGCCTTCGCCGCGCTCGAAGCAGGGTGCACGAGCTTCGAGGCGAGCTTCGGAGAGCTGGGCGGCTGCCCGGTCCCGCCCGGGTCCACCGGCAACATCGCCACCGAGGACCTGGTGAGCATGTTCCACGAGATGGGCGTCGCCACCGGGATCTCCCTGCCCGCCCTCATCGACGCGGCACGTGACGTCCAGGACTTCCTCGGTCGCAAGCTGACCAGCCATTCGATCGTCGCCGGCCCCGTCGAGTGGGCTCACGCGTAGAAACGGAGTGAACATGAGCAACCGCGTCGCCCTCGTCACCGGTGGTGCGCAGGGCATCGGGCAGGGCATCGCACTGGCCCTCGGCGAACACGGGCACCGCGTCGCCATCGCCGACCTCAACGTCGAGGCCGCGCAGGCGACCGCCGAGCAGATCGCCGCGGCCGGTGGCAGTGCGCTTGCCGTGCAGGCCGACATCACCAGCACCGTGTCCGTGCAGGCCGCGGTGAAGACCGTGACCGGTGAGCTGGGCCCGGTCGAGATCGTCGTCAACAACGCCGGCTGGGACGACTTCATGAAGTTCGTCGACACCGACGAGGACTTCTGGGACCGCATCCTCGACATCAACTTCAAGGGCGCGCTCCGGGTGATCCGGACCGTCGTCCCGGGCATGATCGAAGGCGGCTTCGGCCGGGTGATCAACATCGGCTCCGACGCCGGGCGCGTCGGCTCGTCGCTGGAAGCCGTCTACTCGGGCGCCAAGGGCGGCATCATCGCCTTCACCAAGACCCTCGCCCGCGAAGTCGCCACCAAGGGCGTCACCGCCAACACCGTCTGCCCCGGCCCGACCGACACGCCGGCGCTGCGCAAGTTCGCCGACAGCTCCGGCCAGGACGCCGACAAGGTGCTCGGCGGCATGGTCCGCGCCGTCCCGATGAAGCGCCTGGCCCAGCCGGAAGACATCGCCGCTGCCGTCGCGTTCTTCGCCTCCGACGCGGCCGGGTACATCACGGGACAGACCCTGTCGGTCAGCGGTGGATTGACCATGGCATGACGGTGTGTGGGCTGGAAGCAGGTCGGCGACCACACGGACATCCGGCTGGAGCACAGCGGCGACGGGATCGCCAAAATCGCCGTCTGCCGCCCGGAGGTGTACAACGCGTTCCTCCGCAGACGTTGGTCGAGATCTCTGACGCGCGGGCGGCCGCCCGCGCGGACAGGTCTGTCGGCGTGATCATCCTGACCGGTGCAGGTGAGCCGGCGTTCTGCTCGGGCGGCGACCAGCGTGTCTGCGGCGACACCGGATATGTGTCGGAACCCGGCCGACCGGGACGGTTCCACGTCACCGACCTGCACGTCCAGATCCCGGTGGCTGCCCAAGCCCGTGGATCTCCTGGTCACCGGCCACGAGGTGGGCGGGGAACAGGTGCCGCAGCTGGTGTGCGACCTGGCGATCGCCGCCGACACCGGCCGCTTCGCCCGGACCGGCCCCCGCGTCGGCTCGGTCAAGGGCGGGTTCTGCGCCGGGCTCTTCACTCAGCTTGCTGGGGCGCGCAAGGCCTGCTGGAGCTGTCGCCGTTCGCGCTGCGGCTGCTTAAAGCCAGCTTTCACACCGCCGAGGACGGGCTCGCCGGGATCCAGCAAGTCGCCCACGACGCGAACCGGCTCTTTTACGGCTCGGAAGAGGCCGAGGAGGACTGTGAGGTTTCAAGGAGAAACGTGCCCCCGACTTCGCGCGGTTCCCGCGCCGTCCCTGAACCAGTCCAGTGTGGAGGAAGACAATGACCGACGACGCCGTCAGCGCCCGTGAAGCCGGGCCCGGCATCCACGTACTCACCCTGGCCCGGCCCCCGGCGAACGCGCTGGGTCTGCCGATCATCGACGGGCTGAACGCGGCCCTAGACGCCGCCGGGGACGCCAAGGTCGTCGTGCTCGCCTCCGAAGTGCCGGGCTTCTTCGCGGCTGGTGCCGACATCAAGCACATGTCCGGTGTGGACGCCGCGGCGTTCATGGCCTACGGCGACCGACTGCGTGGCGTGCTCGACCGGTTGGCCTCGCCCGAGCGCGTCACCATCGCCGCGGTCGATGGACTCGCCCTGGGCGGCGGGCTGGAGCTGGCCATGGCCTGCACGCTGCGTGTGGCCGGCGCCGACGCCCGGTTCGGCCTGCCCGAGGTGAAGCTGGGCCTCATCCCCGGCGCGGGAGGCACCCAACGGCTGCCGCGCCTGGTCGGCCGCGGCCGGGCGCTGGACATCATGCTGACCGGGCGGCAGGTACCCGCGGCCGAGGCTCACGCGATCGGCCTGGCCGACCGGCTCACCGACGCGGGCAAGGCCGAGGCGGCCGCGCTGGAGCTGGCCGAAAAGCTCGTCACACTGTCGCGACCCGCCTTGGTCGCGGTGATCCGCACCGTCGACGCGGCCTTCGACCTGCCGCTGGAGCAGGGCTTCCGTTACGAGGTCGAGCAGGAACAGGAACTCTTCGAAGCCGGCGAAGCCCAGGAAGGTCTCACGGCGTTCCTGGAGAAGCGCCCGCCGAAGTTCGCCTGAACAAGAGTCGTGTACGTACGGACTGATGGCGGAAGTAGCGACGCTCAACCGGCCGGACCGGTACAACGTATGACGGTCACGATGTTCGCCGAACTCGAGGAGCTGGCCTTGCCCCCGGCGATCCGCCCGATCGTGCTGACCGGCGCCGGGAAGGCGTGCTTGCGTGGGCTACGACCTCGACGACGCCGACGGGCCGGCCGGCCTCACCGCACTGCGCATGCTCGACCGCCAGGAACGCGCCGCCCGCGGTCTCTCCGCGCTGCGCGCCCTGCGCGTCCCGCTGATCGCCGCCCTCAACGGCGCTGTTGCGGGCGATGGGCTGCTGTCCCGGACGAGCGGCCCCACCCCACCACCAGGGACATCGTCATCAAGTGCACCTCGGCCGTGGCCATCGCCAAGAGCACCACGAGCGTGGCCCGGACCACGCCCACGTCGTCAGCGTAGACAACACCACGCCCGACAAACCCTGGGAGATCCACCTCGTACCGGCTGCGTCGGTGGTGCACCCAACCCGGCGGTCGATGCGGTGAAGTTGGACGCAGCGTTGTGCAGCACGCCGGTGAGCGGGCTGTGGCACTCCCAGGCCTCCGCCATCGCCGCGTCCACATTGATCCGCCCTGCAGACGTCGACCGCCTGGACGTGTGCTCCTGCTTCTGCTGCCGCTTCAGCCAGCACCGCCCCGCGCCGTCTGCCCCGCAGGTGAACCTAGGCGCCAGTGGCGTCCAGGTGTCGCGTGACGCCGCGGCCGAGTCCGGTGCCGCTACCGGTGATGAGGATCCGCCGGCCGGACAGCACGTCCGGGGCGAAGATCGCCTTCATCTGCCGCCCTTCACGGTCAGAGCCCGAAGCTCTTGCCGATGATCTCGCGCTGGATCTCATTGGCTCCGCCGTAGATCGGCGGGGCCAACGCCTTCCGCACCTGGCTTTCCATGCCGTACTCGCGTGCGTACCCCGCGCCGCCCATCAGCTGCATGGCTTCGAGTGTGGCGAGCTTGGCGACCTCGGTGCACTTGAGCTTCGCCATCGCCCCTTCGCGGGCCAGCAGAGCCTCCTCACCGGCGTCGATGCGTTCAGCGACCTCGTAGACGAACGCGCGGCTGCAGGCGATCTCCGTCGCGAGGTCCGCGATCCGGTGCCGGACGGCCTGGAAGCTGCCGATCGTGCGGCCGAACTGCTCCCGCTGCCTGACGTAGGCGACGACGTCGTCGAGCGCCCGCTCGGCCGCGCCCAGCGACATGGCAGCGATGATCAGTCGCTCGACGCTCAGCCCACGCATGAGGTGCCGCCACGCCTGGCCGACCTCGCCGACGACGTTCGCTGCCGGCACGCGGACGTCGGTGAAGTACAGGTCATTGACGGTGTGCGCCGCCATGGTCTCGATCGGGCGCACCTGCACGCCCGCCGCGTCCAGGGGCACCACCAGCAGGGTCAGACCGTCGTGCTTCTTGGCGCCGGTGGCAGTGCGGGTGAGCACCAGGACGTGGTCGGCCAGGTGTGCCGCTGTGGTCCAGGTCTTCTGGCCGGTCAGGACGTAGTGGCCGCCGTCGGCGACCGCCTTCAGCCGTGCCGAGCCCAGATCGGAGCCCGCGCCCGGTTCGGACAGCGCGATCGCTTCGATCCGGCCCTGGCACAGCCCGCCGACGACCTCCTTCTTCTGTTCCTCGGTGGCGTGGCGCAGGTAGGTCTGCGCGGCGGTCAGGCCGGTGCCGTAGGCGTGGATCGGGGCGAGGCCTCGGGCCGTCTCCTCGAGGAAGAGGCACTCCTCGACCATTCCGGCGCCCGCCCCGCCGTATGCCTCGGGCACGGACACGCCGAGCCAGCCGTGCCCGGCCAGCCGTTCCAGGAGCTTCCGGCTGGTGTCCAGCTTGCCGCCGTCGGTGAGTTCGTCTCGCTGGGCGGGCGTCCCGCACTCCCGGGCGCAGAACTCGCGCACTGCGGTGGCGAAAGCCTGCTGCTCATCGGTGAAACGCATTTCGCCTCCATGAACGATCGTTCGCGCGGTCAGTTGCCGCGGTAGGCGGCGAAGTCGGGCTTGCGCTTCTCGGCGAAGGCCGTGATGCCCTCCTGGGCCTCGGCGGACTCGCCGAACAGCTTCAGGTGTGAGTAGGCCATCTGCCCGACACTGGCGAACTGCTCGGTGTCGGTGTTGAACGACTGCTTGAGCATCTTCAGCGCGGTGGGTGAGAGCGCCAGGATCTCGTCAGCCCAGGTCCGCACCTCGGCGTGCAGTTCGGCGGCCGGGACGACCTTGTTGACCAGGCCCCAGCTCTCGCACTGCGCGGCGCTGTAACGGCGGCACAGGAACCAGATCTCCCGGGCTCGCTTCTCGCCGACTACCCGCGCGAGGTAACCGGTGCCGAACCCTGCGTCGTAGGAACCGACCCGTGGCCCGTTCTGTCCGAAGACCGCGGTCTCCGAGGCGATCGTGAGGTCGCAGAGCACGTGCAGCACGTGTCCGCCGCCGATGGCGAACCCGTTCACCGCGGCGATCACCGGCTTGGGCACGTCGCGGATGACATGGTGCAGCGTGTCGATCTCGAACAGCCCGGAGTCGGACGGGCCGTAGTCGCCGGTCTCTGCCCGCTGCTTCTGGTCACCACCGGTGCAGAACGCCTTCTCGCCGGCGCCGGTGAGGCAGATGACGCCGACCTCGCTGCTCCCCCAGGCCTTCTTGAACGCCTTGACGAGCTCGTCCACGGTCCGCGCCCGGAAGGAGTTGTACCGCTCGGGCCGGTTGATCGTGATCCACGCCAGGCCGTTGTCGACCTTGTACGTCACGTCGGTGAACTCGTCCATTGACTCAGTGGTCCTTTCGTCATCGGAAGAACAGCGCGAGGGCGGCACCCTGGCGACCGCCGATGACCCGAATGTAGGTCTGTGAACGATCGTTATCAAGGCGGTCGCCAACGGTGACCAGGGATTTCCCCCTTAGGGGAGAGTCGACCTGCCTCCTTTTTGGGGGTCGAGGCAAACTGTGGTCGCTCATCGAGCCGTTGCTGCCCCAGCCAGGTCCGAAGCTGGTGGAGGGGCGGCCTCGGCTTCCCGACCGGCAGGCCTTGTGCCGGATCCTCTTCGTGCTGCACACCGGCATCCAGTGGGATACCTGCCCCAGGAGCTGGGCTTCGGTTCCGGCATGACCTGCTGGCGGCGTCTGGCCGCGTGGAACGAGGCCGGGGTCTGGGACGCACTGCACCTGGTGCTGCTGAAGAAGCTGCGGGCGGCGAAGAAGCTGGACTGGTCGCGGGCGGTGATCGACTCCTCCCTCCCATGTGCGGGCGGCCCGGCGGGGCCCAAGAGCGGGTCCAGTCCGGTCGACCGCGCACGTCCGGGCAGCAAGCACCACGTCCTCACCGACGTCCAGGGCGTTCCGCTCGCGGTGTCGCTGACGGGCGGAAACCGCAACGACGTCACGCAGTTGTTGCCCCTGCTGGACAAGGTCCCGGCGATGTCCCGCGTCGTCGGCCGGCCCAGACGTCGCCCCGACGTGTTGCTCGCCGACCGGGGCTACGACCACGACAAGTACCGCCGCCTGCTCTGGGCCCGTGGCATTCGCCCGAGTCATCGCCGAACGAGGCCAACCCCACGGCTTCGGCCTGGGCGTTTTCCGGTACGTGGTCGAACGCACCATCGCCTGGCTGCACGGCTTCCGCCGCTTGCGGATCCGCTGGGAACGACGCGACGACATCTACGAAGCCTTCCTCGGCCTCGTCACCTGCCTGATCACCCACCGACACGTCCAACGCCTTTGTCAGGGCCTCTTGGGCTCAACACCAGGTCACGGTGGAAACGATGGCACGCCGGGGCGTGTCCCCAGACCGCGGCGACAGCGACCCGCGCGACGACGTAGAGCGTCGGGCTGGGAACCCGGGTGTCGATGGTCGTCGACGAAGGCGAATAGGGCGCGGTCAGGCCTGAGAGGGCCTTACGGTTGCCTCTGAACCGTGCGTAGGGTCGGCGGCTTCGCCGTGCGGGAGGACTGCCTCGACGCCGCGCAGGAAGATCTCGACGCTCAGGTCGAACTGGCTGCGGTCGTAGGTGTCGATGCCGCGGTCGACGATCCGGGCGAGGTGCTCGAATGCCCCGCGGTCGCGTCCTTCGACGGTTTCGCGGGTCAGTCGTGGTCGGAGGCGTTCGCCGCTGTGTGCGACGTAGAGGGCGTCGCGGGCGTAGGCCCAGCAGAGGTTGGTCAGCAGGGCGAGGCAGCGCACCGTGCCCTCGTCGTCGAAGCCTGCTTCGGTCATCCGTTTCGCGACGGCTTCGGCCGGTTCAATGAACTGGATGTAGAGCGAGTCGTCCGGCATGAGGTGTTCGGCGAGGGCGTCCGCGGCGATCAGGCGGTCGGTGAAGGCGGCCGCGTAGATGCGGCACGCCTGCTGCCAGGAGGCGTCCAGGGGGATCTCGACGCCTGGTGAGCCCTTGGAGAAGGTGTCGAGCGCCAGGAGCTTCAGCAGGGATTCCCGGTCGCTGACGTGGTGGTTGACCGCCTTGCGGTCGACTCCGAGCTTGTCGGCCACGGCCTGCATGGTCAGTGTGCGGGTGTCCAGGGAACGGGCCGCCTCGATGATGCGCTCCAGGTCGATGCCCGCCCGTCGTCCGCGTCCCCTCCGGCCGCCGGTCGCCGGTGTCCGTTCTGTGACGTTCACGGCTTCTGCCTCTCATGCCTCATGGGGGTTGACGCGGCGCACACCCGAGCATAGCTTGCTGGCAGCTTCAATTCCCGGGCGGGAATTAAAGTGGGAGCCGAACGAAGGAGTTCGTAATGAGCAATGTCGCCGCAGGTCACGGCACCAAGCCGGCCAAAATCAAGATCACCAGGGAAGATCTCCTCGGCACGGAGCAGCGCTGGCGGCGCTTCGGCGAGCCGACCCCGGCAGGCGGGTCGCTCCACGAGGACGGCACCCCCGACTACGGTCTCTTCGGTCCCGGAAGCGTCGCCTGGGAGGTCCTCCTCCACCCGGCCACCGTCGTCTTCCTGAACGCCGCCCAGAGCGCGGTGCAGACGAAGGGCTACAACCCGATCAACGCGGGCCTGCGCGACCGCGACCCGATGGCCCGCAAGGCGCGGGAGGGCACGCTCACCATGCTGGACGTGTTCGACCGGCTGTCGCGCAACTCGGGCATGCACGCGCCCATGTGGCTCGGCGACACGAAGACCGCCAAGCTGATGGCCAAGCACCTCCACGCCATCCACAAGAAGGTGGCCGGTGATGTCATCGACATCGCGCGTCCCGAGCTCGGCGGCTATGCGGCGAGCGAGCCGCGCGACGCCATGTGGGCCGCGCTGACGGAGATGCACCCCATGCTTCGCGTCTACGAGGCGTTCGCCTTCCGCGACGGGAGGAAGCCGCACCGCCTCTCCCCGGAGCAGCGCGACCAGTTCATCGCCGAGACGGCGGCTTACCTGCGGCTCGTCGGCGCGCCCGAGGAGGACATCCCCACCTCGATGGCCGAACTGGGAGCCCTCTACGAGAAGTACGCGGAACTCTTCGAACCCAGCCGGACGGTCAACCTCGCTCCCGGAACGGGCGAGGACTGGTTCGAACTCGTGATGCAGACGGTGAAGCAGAACTTCCACATCTCACACCTGCGCGCGGCCATCCCGTACGTCTTGCAGACCACGGCGATCGAACTCCCCATCATGGGCGCGCTGCCGGCCAGGACGCGCCACTCGATGGGCCTCAGCCCGCGCAGGAGCAAGCGCGCCGCCCGCGCGGCGAAGCTTTTCCTGCCGATCGCCTGGCTGATGCAGCAGGGCCCCTACGAGCGCTACATCCTGCGCCGCATGTGGGGGCCGGACAGCATCCGCCTGCTCGAATCCGCCCGCCGCCTCCACGAGCAGACACTGGCGCAGCGCGCCATGAGCCAGTTGACCGGTGGCCCGACGAACGGGTCCGCGCCCGCCGCGTGACACATAGAGGGCCCCACTCCGTGCCGAGTGCGCGGGGTCGAAAAGCTGGACCCGCTGGATGACTGCCGACCGCCTGAGATCCTGATGATCAGAAGGGTGGATTCTCACTGGGAGGGGGACGTGACGTGTCTGTCCCATGGGCGCTGTTGATGTCCACTGCGGGCGGCGTGGCGGCTACCGTAGTCGGCGTCATCGCGGGCGGTGTCGTCGGGCGGCTCAGCCAGAACCGGCAGTGGTTGTAGGAATCCCGGACTGTGGCGTACGAGAAGTTTCTGCAGGCGTTCGGAGCCGTGGAGATGGAGCTGCGCCATGCCTTCCTCGACAAGCGAGAACCGGCGGTCGTCTGGGAGCCGTTCAACGCGGCGCTGCACTCGCTGTCCTTGGTGGCCAGTCCCGAGACCGCTACTGCGGCCGATTCACCGAGGTCTGTACGAGGCGCATCTGAAGTTCGTCAACGCGGCCCGACGCTCCCTCGATCCGTCGCAGGAGCATGTCGGCCGGGCGCTGGGCAGCCCGTCGTCGTGGCACGGGTCGAGTCCTATGCCCGAAGCGATCAGCCCGCGGACTGACAGGACGACTCCCGATGCGCTGGGCGCGCGGAGCGGCGGGGGCCCGGCCGTCGCGCCCCGCGATTCGGCGCACGTCCAGGAGCCGCCGTCCCTTGCCATGATCGGCACATGAGCGAGTACTCCTGGCCTTCTGAGAACGGCAGGTGCACGGCGGCCGGTGCCGCGACGGCCTGGCCCGAGACGGTTCGCTCTCTGCCTGTCGGTACCTCGATCGCCGGTGAGGTCGTCGGTAGACAGCCCTTCGGCGTCTTCCTCACCATTGACGGCCACCCTGAGGCGGTTGGCCTGGCCAGAGTCGACAGGATGCCCAGGTGCATGGAACTGCCGACCGTGGGACAGCACATCGTCGGCGAGGTGGTCTGGCATGCCGAGCACAATCACCAGGTGGGTATCGGCCTGCGGGAGTGGAGGGAGCACGAGGACCTGCTCCCTCGTTTCGTGGAGCGTATCGGTCAAGTCGTCGCCGGACGTGTCACGAAGATCGCACCGATCGGATACTTCGTGCGCATCGCCGACTGCGTCGAAGGGCTCGTTCCGCTCACCGAGCCGGTCGCGGACCTTGCCAAAAGGGTCCGCGAGGGCCAGGACGCATCGGTGCGGATCGTCGCCATCGACCCCGAAGGACGCCGTGTTGTCCTGGCGGCGGAGGACATCGCCTAGGACCTGCCCAGGCCCGTCGTACGCGGAGCCAGACGATCAAGGCGGCGACGGTATCGCACTTAGGGACACGGGTGGGGCGGACAGCGAGCCGGAGTTCGTGACGTACCCGGGTGGCAGGACCGCTGCCTGATCGACCTGGCTCCGTCCGGGCACCAGTTCATGACCGTGGACCACGGGCAGGCGGACGTCGCCTTTCACGACCATCCCAACGGGGACGCGCTCTTCACCCTCCCCGTCGAAGCCTTCGGGTACGACCCGGAGGAGTCCTTCGTGGAATGGAGCGGCGGCTACCTGACCGAGGAACACGGCCATCGTCGCCCTGGGCGGTGAGAGTCAGGACGAGGAGGAGTGGTTCCGCTACCACCTGGTCGACGTACGCACGGGCACCCTCAGCGGTGTGTTCACCGTCGAGGCGAGCAACCCGTACGAGCTGGTGCCCCTGAGCGACGGTTCCTGGCTCACCGGCGGCCCCGGCGGCGACCCCGTCCGTTGGTCCAGCTCTCCGCACCCGTTGGTACCGCCGCACCCGGCCGTACCAACCTCTCCGTACGAGAGGCAGCAACCGTGACGGCAGACCCCCGAGTGCCAGTGATTCCTCGGGCGCCTGAAGGCTTGAGTCGGCGAGCTCGGTCTTCGTCGAGGGACACGGGATGCGTGTTCCACACCGCGATCTCAAGCCCTGTCGGGAGGCATGGCTCAAGCACGGGATTCCGGATGCCGAGATCGACCGGGCTGTCGCCTTTCAAAAGCTCTGGGGCGGTCTCGCCCTGCCCCCGGCCCCCGAATATGAGGGCGGCCCGCGCGTTCTGGAAGCCGATGCCCCCGAGGGCTCGGCCGCGAACGGATGGCGGTTCCCGGCCAGCGGCTGTCCGTCTCCATGGCCCACGGGTTCATGATCGGGCCAGGAGGTGAGTTCCTGAGACCCGCTCCTTCTCTGGCTCATCAACCACCCCGACCTGCGGCTCCTTCCGGCTGCCGAAGTGCCTGGGCTGCCGGCACCGGTCTCACGGCAGCCGAGGACACTGGCCGACCTGACCGAGGACCAGCTGGAGCGGGCCCGGCTGCGGGCTGCGCATGTGCTGGAGGCCGAGACGGGGTTCCGGGAGGGGCACCCGGCTCGGGCCCTGCCCGGAGAGCCTCGCCGGCTTACGACCCGGACCGCACGACGCTGACCCAGCGGCGGCACGCGAAGGCGGCGGAGATGAAGGCGATGCCCCGTCCAGAGGCAGTCCGGCTCGGTCTGCAGCACCTCAGTTTCCGGACGTGGAGCGTCTGTCGGGACTCGCGGGCGACAGTCTTCTGCTGGCCTGCGCGGACGGACGCTGGACCCGGCGACGCAGTGGCCATCGCAGCGTCACCGAGGAGGTCCGTGAGGCGATCTTCGCGGTCAAGGCTGAGTGCGGGGAACGCGCCCGCCTGAGTCTGGCCGCCAGGCACCGGTTGATGAACCAGTACATGCGCGAGCGTTTTCCGGCGTTTCCGGCCGAGAAGATGCCTTCCCGTTGGACGTTCGCGGACGTCCGGAAGGAGTGGTTCGGCCCCGGAGGCGCCCGGCCACGCTACGGACGGACGGCGCAGGCCGCCGCGGAGGCCGGTGTCTCGGGCCGGATGGTGGTCCACCGCCCGGGCCAGGTCCTGGTGCTGGACTCGGCCCCGATTCCGGTGAAGCTGCGCGAGACCGTGTTCGGCGACGCGGTCACAGCGACCCTGACCCTCGCGCTCGACCACTACACGCACGGGCTGCCGGCCTTCCGGCTCACGCTGCAAGTCCGACACCTCGGTCGACATCGCGATGCTGCTGCGGGACGTGATGCTGCCGCTTCCCTTGGCATGTCGCGCAGATTCGTGGGCAGGCAGGTCGTGACCCTGTCAGTGCGCTTCCTCCGAGATGCGCCCCCACGCGTGGCCATTCGTCACTGCCCCGGCACCGTACCGGCCTCAGCAGGGGCACCGAGCCGGTTGATGTCTCGGCTGGAGAGCACCTTGCAACCGTCGCCCTGAAGTGCCACGACGGCGATCATCGCGCGCCCCAAGTGCTCGGTCGTCGTCACATACCCGGGTGCCAGCCTGCGCAGCAGCGGAGAGAGCCACGAGGTGAGGCGATAGAGCCGACGGTAAGCAGGCGTCTTGGACACGATGCCGCCCCGCGGCTGGATGTACCCGGGCCGGAACATGTAGGCGTGGAACGGCATCGCCAGAAGCTCGTTCTCCGTGCGGCCCTTGACCCTGGCCCACGTGGAACGGCCCGCCTCCGTGCTGTCGGTCCCCTCGCCGGAGACGTAGGTGAAGGTCAGGCCGGGGTTGTGAGCGCCGACAGCACGGGCGGCGGCGAGGGTGTAGTCGTGCGTGATCCGCGTGTACTCCTCCTCACTCAGGCCGGCCGCCGAGACGCCGAGGCAGAAGAAGCAGGCGTCGAAACCCTCCAGCTCCCCCTCGATGGCCGTGAAGTCGGTGAAGTCCCCGTGGATGACCTGCCGGACCTTGGCATGGTGTTCAGCCGACGCCGTTCGTCCGACGAGCAGAATCTCCTCGATGTCGCGGTCCGCGACGCACGCGTGAACCACCCCCTGCCCCACCATGCCCGTTGCTCCGAAGACGACCACGCGCATTGCTGCTCCCGAGGATTGAATGAGACCGTATGGCCGCCGAGATGATGGCCTGCTCGGCTGTGCTGCCACTGTTGGTGGCCGGGAACCTGGCGCCTGGGGCCAGTTCCACAAGGGTGTGCTTGATGCCTGCGGGCAAGTGTCGGCCGCCTCCGGCGCGGCTGGGTGGTCAGAGGGCCTGGTCTGCGGGGCGGAGCAGGATCTCGTTGATGGCCAGGTGCCGGGGACGCTGGAGAGCGAAGGTGATGACCTCGGCGATGTCCTCGGCGCTGACCGTGGCGACGTCATAGGCCTGCTGAACGCCCTGCCGGGTTGCCTCATGAGTGATGTGGCCGGGCAGTTCGGTGTCGACTACGCCGGGCTCGATCAGGGTGACGCGGACATCGGGCAGCAGTTCCTGACGCAGCGACTCCGACCAGCCGTTGACACCCCACTTGGAGGCCGAGTAGACACCGCTGCCCGGCCCCGCGACGCGGCCCGCGACGGAAGAGATGTTGATCAGGTCTCCGCCGCCGTCCTTGATCTGGTCAAGGAACACCTCGGTGGCCGTGATCGCGCCGAGCAGGTTGACCTCGATCATCTTGCGGTAGTCGTCACTCTGCTCGGCGGAGAACGGGCCGAGCAGCATGACGCCGACGTTGTTCACCAGCACGTCCGTGCCGCCGAACTCCTGCTTGACCCGGTCCGCCGCCGCGACGAGCGCGTCGCGGTCGGTGACGTCGGCGGAGATCGCGATCGCACCGTCGCCGAGCTCGTCGGCGAGGGCCTTGATGCGGTCGGTGCGGCGGGCGAGAAGCGCGACCCGGTAGCCCGCGGCGTGGAGGGACCGGGCGGTCGCGGCACCGATGCCGGAAGAAGCTCCCGTGATGACGGCGACGCGTCCCTGCTGGCGGTTCTGGCTCATCGTGTTCAGTCCTTCGTGGTGACGTTGTGTGGTCGGCCACCTCGGGTGGCCGACGTGCGGCGATCCGAATGGTCCGGATCACCTCGATGTAGCCATTGCAGCACCGGCCCAGCAGGGGCGCGAGGGACGGCTTATACGTGTACTGGCAGTCACTCCTACAAATGCCGACCGGGTCGTAGCGTGGATGCCATGGACAATCAGGCCGAGGTGCGTGACTTCCTGCGCACACGACGTGACCGGATCACCCCCGAGCAGGCGGGGATCGTCGGGGGCGGCCGTCGCCGCCTGCCGGGCCTGCGCCGCGAGGAAGTCGCCATGCTGGCAGGGATGAGCAGCGACTACTACGCGAAGATGGAACGCGGCAACCTCGCGGGGGTCTCTCCTGAAGTGCTCAACGCCCTGGCCCGGGCGCTCCGCCTCGACGACACGGAAACCGAGCACCTGCACGACCTCGCCCAGGCCGCGAACCCCTCCCCGAACCGCCGCCGCTCCCGCCCCACACCCTCGACCATCCGCCCCTCGCTCCAGCGATTCCTCGACGCGCTCACCGGGGCACCGGCATGGGTCGTCAACCAGCGGGCCGACATCATCGCCCTGAACCCCCTGGGCCGAGCCCTGCTCGCCCCGCTGCTCGACGACCCGGACGCCCAGAACAACAACGCACGGTTCATCTTCCTCAGCCCCGCCGCGCGCACCTTCTACCCGCGGTGGGAGCACGCGGCGGACACCACCGCCGCGGCCCTGCGCACAGCGGCAGGCCGCAACCCGCGCGACACGCACCTGACCGACCTCATCGGTGAGCTCGTGACCCGCAGTGACGCCTTCAGCAGCCGCTGGTCGGCCCATGATGTCCGTCTCCACAACAGCGGCACCAAGCGCATCCGCCATCCCGACGTCGGCGACCTCGAATTCATCTACGAGGCCGTCAACCTGCCCGACTACCCTGGATGGACGATGTTCGCCTACACAAGCGCCGCCGGATCCCCGACCGAGCAACGGATCCAGATTCTCGGCAGCCTCGCCGCCACGGCATCAGCCTCAGCGCCCGACAACTGAGACGGCACGTCCCACAGCATCGCCGCGGCCCACTCCGAACGTGTCCGTTCCAAGAGCCTTCCTGGTCTGCGCCAAGCAAATGGCGATCCGCCTATCGCCCGGCATCGGGGCATCTCGAAGAACACAGTGAAGCGGGAACGCGGCGCGCCTATGACCGACATTCCGCGACGGCAGTAGGCCGACGCTCTCGCCACCGAACTGGCCTACCCTGCCGCCTTGTTGGTGCGGTGGATCGTGCAGGGATAACGCCAACTGGTCCCAACGCCCCGCCCTTTACCGACAATGTGACCACGGTCGGGGGTGTTCGCGCAGCACCGCCCCGAAGCCGAGCGGACCGTTGAGCACGAGGCCGTCGAAGATCTCCGCGAGTTCCTCTCCAGCTTCCCGGACCCGTCGCAGAAACGCATGGTGTACACCCTCCTGGCCGACGGCATGGACAGCGCCCGGCGACCACACCACGCCGCGAAGGCACAGGCCCTGCTCAACGGGCACGCCGCGATGGATCCGGCAGGCGCGTCGTGAAGAAGGCAGCCGATATCGGACTCGACCTCGCGGATGTGATGGTCCGATGAGAGCGTCAGTGTGGCGGTGGCTGCTCTCGCCGTGGACGAGTTGGCGTGCATGGCGGCGGGCGCGGGCCAGTCGGGGCAACCTCTCATTCGACACGGCCTGGCGGCGTATACGACTGGAGCGGCGCCCGGACGATATGCCCGATCAACAGCACGGCCATCTCCCAGCAGACAGCAGTGTCGACGATTCTGCTGCCCGCCGAAGGTGAGGTCCGGGCGACAGCGACCGATGGTGTGGGCCAGCCACCGGTCGCCGCTTGGCTCGAACGGGTCAGCCCCGGAGAGCACCGATGCGCCGCAGCCACGACTGGACCTCAGCATCGGCATTCCGTACTTCCTCGCCGCGTACCGCGAGTCCTTCCCCGATGGTCGCGCCCTGGCAGATCTTCTCGTAGTCACGTTCGGTCGTGCCCAGGCCGCTCATCGCGTGCGTCGTGACCGGGTGGACCGTCTTGCCACGGAAGTCGTACCTCTCGGCGAAGGCCGACATGATCATGGGGGCGCGGACGTTCCAGATGGGGCTGGCGAGGAGCACCACGTCGTAACGGTCGATCCCTGACAGGGGGTTGGCGATGACCGGCCGCGCATCGGCGTTCTGCTCGCGGACGTTGCGGGCGACCGTCTCGTCGTAGTCGTCGGAGTAGGGGTCGGCGGCTTCGATGCGGTGCACGTCGCACTCGATGTGCTCACCGATCATGCGGGCGAGGACTTCCGTGTTTCCGGTCTTGAGGTCGGTGCGCCCGCCGTTGAAGTAGTTCTCGCCCGGCCGGGAGAAGTAGGCCAGCAGGACCCGCTTCCCGGACGAGGGCGTCGCGGGGGAACGCTCGCCGGCCTCCGGCGCCGCCTCGCCCGACTGCGACGTGGAACAGCTTGTGACCTGGACACCGGTCATGATGGTGGCTCCTCCCAGAAGTACACCGCGGAGGAGCGTGCGTCGCCCTCGCACGGCAGGTTCGTCCCTCCCACTGTCGAATCCGCCAACTGTCATCCGCCGGTTCCACGAAGGGAACGGACGGCAGCGAGATCCGCGCGCACTGCCTGCGGTTCGGCCTCGACGAGAAGGTCGGACGGGTCCAATACGCCGTCCACGGAGCTGGATTCGTCGGTCTTCAGGCCACCGAAGAGCTCCGCCCAGTCGGACGGCTCCTCCCCCTCGGTGGCGATGAGCTCGAACGTCTTGCCCAACGCGGTGGTCGTCAGCAGGCTTCGGACGAGCGTCTCGGCGATCTGATCGCGTGCGACCCCGCCGTCGGCCGTGCCGCCCTGCTCCAGGACGAGGCGCCGCTGCGTCGGGCCCGCGTGGTCGAACCAGCCGGGCCGGACAATCGTGTACGGCAGGCCGCTGGCCCGCAGGAGGCGCTCGGAGCGCCGCTTCCAGGGGGTGGCGCCGGGGATGTCGCTGCGGGTCGCGTAGATGGAGGTCATCAGCGCCACGCGCGGCCTGGCGCCGTCCAGTGCCTGCAGGATGTTCAGTACGCCGCCGTAGTCGACGTGTGCACGGGCGTCCGCGCGGGAGTCCCCGCCGGAGCCGTGGGTGAGGACGAGGGCGTCGGCTCCGCCGACCGCGTTCCGCAGGGAGGCGGGATCCTCCAGGTCGCCCCGCACCAGTTCGACGCCGGGGAGCAATTCCTGGGCCCGTCGCACGTCACGCACCAACGCCCGCGGACGCAGACCGTGCCGTTGTACGGCCTCCACCGCGAGCCGTCCGATGCTGCCGGTCGCGCCGACCATGAGTACGTCGGTGATGTGCTGCTTCTGGGACATGGTGAGGTCCTGGTCCGTGAGGTGGGTGCCGTCCGAGGACGTCAAGGAGCTGGCCCTCCCGGGCGGGTGCTTGGGGCTGTACGGGAGGAGTACTCGCGCGAGGCTTTGTTCTTGTGCGGTGGCGCTGCTGGCTGTCGGCTCAGGTGTCCAGGCGGCGGGCGCTGAGCCAGGCGACCATCGCCGGGTCGTGGTGGTCGAAGAACAGTGAGCCGCCGGTGTCCAGGGCGGCGACGGCCGTCATCTGGTCTTCGGTGAGTTCGAAGTCGAAGATGTCGATGTTCTCCGCCATCCGGTCGGCGCGGACCGACTTGGGGATCGCGACGACGCCGCGCTGGGTCAGCCAGCGCAGCACGACCTGGGCCACGGACTTGCCGTGCTTCTCGCCGATCTCGCTCAGGACCGGGTTGGTGAAGAGGTCGTTCTTGCCCTCGGCGAACCCGCCCCACGACTGGATCTGCACCCCGTGCTCGCGCATCAGCTCCTGATCGGCGGTGCGCTGGAAGAAGGGGTGGGTCTCGATCTGGTTGACCGCGGGGGTGATCTCGTTGTTGAGGGTGAGGTCGAGGAGGCGGTCGGGGTAGAAGTTGGCGACGCCGATCGCCCTGGTGAGGCCCTGACGGTTCAGGTCCTCCATGGCACGCCACTGGCCGTACACGTCACCGTAGGGCTGGTGCATCAGGTAGAGGTCGATGTGGTCGAGGCCGAGCTTGGTCAGGGAGCTCTCGAAGGCGCGCTTCGTGTTCTCCTGCGCGGGCGCGTCCTGGACCCACAGCTTGGTCGTGACGAACAGTTCCTCGCGCGGGATGCCGCTGTTCTTGATGGCGTGACCGACGGCTTCCTCGTTGCCGTACGCGGCGGCCGTGTCCAGCAGCCGGTAACCGGCGGCCAGGGCGTCGGTGACGGCCCGCTCGGTCTGCTCCGCCGGGATCTGGAAGACGCCGAAACCGAGGATCGGCATCTCGACGCCGTTGTTGAGGGTGACGGTCTGCATGGGGGTGTTCCTTGCCTGTCGCGGGTTCTTCGAGCATCCCGCCTCTCCGGCCCGGGTGGCAGGTCGAGCTGTGCCGGGGAGCAGCATTCGGGGTAATGACAGGGCCCCCCACGCGCCTGCCACCCAGGTCAGCGCGGTGTGACACTGGCGCTATGGCATCCGAGGAGAGCACGGACAGGGGCAGCGGCGGAGAGCTGGGCCGGTTCCTGCGTGCGCGTCGCACCCAGACCAGCCCTGGTCAGGTCGGGCTCACCGTCGGCACCGGGCTGCGCCGTACGCCCGGTCTGCGCCGCGAGGAGCTGGCCACGCTCTCCGGGATCAGCATCGACTACTACGTCCGTCTGGAGCGCGGCAAGGAGACCCGCCCCAGCCCCGCCGTGCTCGACGCCCTCGCCCGCGCCCTGCAACTGGACGAGGCCGAGCACCAGCACCTGCGCGACCTCGCCACCAGAGCCGCGCGGTACGCCCCGGAGCCTCCGCCGCCGCCCAGCCGTACCGTGCGCCCCCACCTCAAACTGGTCCTGGAGACACTGCGGCCGAGCCCCGCCTACGTCATCGGCCGCAGCATGGACCTGCTCGCCTGGAACCCCGGCGGCCTCGCCCTGTTCGCGGGCATCGCCGACTGGCCCGCCACCCAGCGCAACGTCGCCCGCTATCTCTTCCTCCACCCCACCGCACGCACCCTCTTCCCCGACTGGGACCACCAGGTCCGCGGCTGCGTCGCCCGGCTGCGCACCCAGTCGGGCATCGACCCCGACGCCCCCGACCTCACCCACCTGGTGGGCGAACTCCTCCTCAAGAGCCCCGACTTCGCCAAGCTGTGGGACCGCTACGACGTCGTCGGCCGCAAGAAGACCCAGAAGACGTTCCACCACCCCCAGGTCGGCGTCCTCACCCTCAGCGGCCAGAGCATGCACCTCGAAGACACCCCCGGCCAACGCCTCGGCGTCTACACCGCCGAACCCGGCACCCCCGACCACGACGCCATGCTCCTGCTCGACCTGACAGCACCGCAGCAGCCGGCCGCGCGTACGGAGGCGACGGCCGAACAGCCACGACGTCCACGATCCTGACCGACACACCTTCCAGCCCTCTGGACCGGTGGCCGAGGGTGATCCCGCCAGGACGGGGGGAAGATCTTGCGGCCCGCAGGCAGGCGCCCTTGAGGCGCGTTGCCCGGACGGCCACCCGGCGATGGACACCGAAGACGGCCGATTTCCGCGCCAAGCATGCGGAAGCGCGGGATCACAGAATCCAGGTCGCTTCGTGATCCCCGGTGGCAGGCGCGTAGCAGACCGAGCAGCCCAACGAACCTCGCCCCCGCGACCGGCGACAGCCACGCCGAGGCCGGCATGCGCCTCCTTGAATGCTGACCAGGCCGCAACGCCACACCACGGCCCTGAAGGGCCCACACTCCGAGAAAGGGCACAACCGTGGAATACACCCGTCTGGGAACGTCCGGACTGAAGGTCAGCCGTATCGCGCTGGGCTGCATGAGCTTCGGTGACCCGGCGAAACGGATGCCGTGGGTGCTCGACGACCACGAGGCCGAACCCATCTTCCGCCAGGCCGTCGAGCTGGGCGTCACCTTCTGGGACACCGCGAACATCTACGGCCTGGGCACGTCCGAAGAGATCGTCGGGCGGGCGCTGAAGAAGTACACCCAGCGCGACGACATCGTCCTGGCCACCAAGCTGTTCCAGCCGATGCACCAGGGCCCGGGCGGCGCGGGGCTATCTCGCAAGGCCGTCATGGAGCAGGTCGACGCCTCACTGCGCCGCCTGGGCACCGACTACATCGACCTGTACCAGATCCACCGCTTCGACCCCGAGACTCCGGTCGAGGAGACGATGGAGGCCTTGCACGACGTGGTCAAGGCCGGTAAGGCCCGCTACATCGGGGCCTCGTCGATGTGGGCGTGGCAGTTCGCCACGATGCAGCACACCGCGCAGACCCACGGCTGGACCCGGTTCGTGTCCATGCAGGACCAGTACAACCTGATCCACCGCGAGGAGGAGCGGGAGATGTTCGGCCTGCTCGCCGCCCAGGGCGTGGGCAGCATCCCCTGGAGCCCGCTGGCCGCGGGATGGGTGGCGCGTCCTTGGGGTGCCCAGTCCTCCACACGCCGTGGGAAGGACTATCCCGTCGCCGATCCCAAGGGCCGGCCGCTGTTCCTCGACAGCGACCAGGCCATCGTCGACACCGTGCAGAAGATCGCGGAGGCCCGCGGCGTGCCGATGGCGCAGGTCGCGATGGCCTGGGTCCTGAAGAACCCCGTCGTCTCGGCACCGATCGTGGGCGCCACCAAACCCCACCACCTGGCCGACGCCACCGCCGCACTCGACCTCCGGCTCACCGACGAGGAGATCCGCTCGCTGGAGGAGCCCTACGTGCCCCGCCTGCCCACCTGGTTCTGACGGGCCCCTTCACTGCCGTGTCCCCCGGCTATGCCCCTCACCGCCTGCTACCGCAGGCGGAGCACAATACGCAATAAGTCCGACAAATGCCAGAGAAACAGAGAACTGCCATGAAGCACATCAAGCTGGGAGACCTGGAGGTCTCCCGTATCGGTCTGGGCCTGGTATCGATGTCCGGCGCCTACACGGGAGCGGGCACGGACGACGCCGAGTCGATCCGTACCATTCACCGGGCCCTGGAGCTGGGCGTCACATTCCTCGACACCGCCGAGGTCTACGGCCCGTACATCAACGAGGAGCTCCTCGGCAGGGCGCTCAAGGGCCGCCGTGACCAGGCCGTGGTGGCGACGAAGTTCGGCATCGTCTCCCACAGCGGACGCCCGTCCGGGCAGCTCGACAGCAGCCCGGCCAGCATCCGGACCGCCGTCGAGGGCTCGCTCAAGCGTCTGGACACCGACTACATCGACCTGTACTACCAGCACCGCGTCGACCCGGACACACCCATCGAGGACACGGTCGGGACACTGGCCGAACTGGTCACCGAGGGCAAGGTCCGTCACATCGGGCTGTCCGAGGCCGGGCCGGAGACGATCCGCCGAGCCCACGCCGTACACCCCATCGCGGCCGTCGAGTCGGAGTACTCCCTGTGGACCCGGGACCCGGAGGCACAGGTACTGCCACTGCTGCGCGAGTTGAACATCGGCTTCGTGCCCTTCTCGCCCCTGGGACGCGGCTTCCTCACGGGAAAGATCCGCTCCACCGGCCACTTCGACGACACCGACCTGCGTACGAACATCCCGCGCTTCGCCGGCGACAACTTCCAGCACAACCTGCGCATCGTTGACGAGATCCAAGCCGTCGCCGCGGAAGCGGGTGCCACCCCGGCGCAGATCGCACTGGCCTGGCTGCTGACCCGGGGCGACAACATCGCCCCGATCCCCGGCACCAAGCGCGTCTCTCGCGTGGAGGAGAACACCGCCGCCGACGCCGTGGAACTGACCACCGAACAGATCGAGAAGCTCGACAACCTGCCCCCAGCCGTCGGCGACACCAACGACGAAGCCAACATGCGCATGATGGAGCGCTGACCTCAGGCCCCAGCGGTGACTGCACACTCGAGTTCCAGCACCTTGAGTGTGCACGGCCCCCCTCCCACGACCCGGTGCGGGCCGTGGGAGGGGGGCCGTGGCCGTCAGTCGTGCCGGTTGGCCGTGAAGGTGCCGGCGGGCGATCCGGTTCCGGTCCGGGGCTGGTCCATGTCGAGGAGCACCATCACGTCATACGTGGGAGTGCCTGGCTCGGCGTAGTAGAAAATCACGCGGTGACCGCCGGTGCCGTCCAGGTCGAGCGCTTGGAAGCCGAGCGTGAAGACGCCGAACTCCGGGTGGTGGAAGGTCTTCGTGCCGACGGTATGACCCTGGACGTCGTAGTGCTCCCACAACTCGGCGAAGTCCGGGCTCTTCTCACGTAGTTCAGCGACGAGGCGGCCGAGACCGGGGGTCTCGGGGTCGGTGCCGGTGAGTGCGCGCAGCCGGGCTACGCAGCCGCGGATCTGGTTCTCCCAGTCGTCCGGATACAGGACGCGGGCCCCCGGATGCAGGGCGAGCCACCGTACGACGTTGCGCTCCTCGGACGGGGTGTCGGCCATGCCGGGCAGCAGGCGCAGACCGCTGGGGTTGGCGGCGAGCAGTTCGTAGGTACGGCTGACGACGTGGGCGGGGTTGGGCCGGAGTGTCCGCAGGAGCAGTTCGACGCCCCGGTCCACGGTCGGACGCCGCACGGCGTGATCCGATCGCACAGCCTCGTCGCCGCCGCGGGCTGTGCAAGCGGCCAGGTCACGCAGATATGCGCGCTCCGTCTCGCCCAGACGCAGGGCGGAGGCCAGCGCCTCGACGACGGACGGACTGGGCCGGGTCTCCTTACCTCGTTCGAGGCGGGTGTAGTAGTCGATGCTCACCCCGGCGAGCGTGGCGATCTCCTCGCGGCGCAGGCCTGGCGTACGGCGCGGACCCGGACCAGTGGGCAGGCCGACGTCCGCGGGCAGGACCTGGGTTCGGCGGGCCCGCAGGAAGCAGCCCAGCTCACTGTCGGCACTTCGACCGCCGGTCTGCCGCTCGTGATCCATTTTTCCAGTGTGGCACCTGTGTGCGGTACGCGTGTGCGTGTGCGCGGACAACGGCCCGCAGAAGCCCCGCCCTCAGTCGGCCGTGTCCTCCGCGGGTGCCACCGAGCCGGTGGCGTTCGCGCGCTGGTGGGCGACGATGCCGGGCAGTTGCTCGTAGATCGCGTCGATCAGGTCGCAGACGCGCTCGGCGATCGGGCGGCCGAGAGCGGTGAGTTCGTAGTCGACCCGTCTGGCGACCGTGGGGTGCGGTGTGCGGGTGACGAGTCCGTCGTCCTCCAGTCGCTGGAGGGTCTGCCACAGCATCCGGTCGGACACCCCGGACACGTTGCGACGCACCTCGGCGAACCTCAGCGGGCCGTCAACCAGGGCGGCGAGAGTCAGGGCACCCCAGCGGCCCGTCGCGTGCTCCAGCACCTCCCGGGAGGTGCACTGCGGATCGAACACGCTCATCCCGGCCACCCGGTCGGTCCCTCGACTCATGTGCTCATGCTAAACGGGTCATGTACTTATTCCAAGTAAGTACTATACTTTCGTAAGCACATGCCGCAGTGAACCAACAGTGAGCCGCTGAGGCTCCCGATGAGAGAAGCCGTCCGATGAAATTCCTCCTCCTTGGCGCCACCGGTGCCACCGGCACCCTGTTCGCGGAGCGGGCCACCGTCGCCGGACACGAGGTGGTCGCCTTCGTCCGCGACACCTCCAAGGCCACCCCCGCCGACCGGCTGACCGTGGTCGAGGGGGACGTCCGCGACGCCCGCGCGCTCGCCGAGGCGATGCGCGGCACCGACGCGGTGGTCGGCACGCTCGGGCTCGGCAAGGCCAGGGACCCGGGCGACCTGATCGCGGACAGCACGCGCGCGCTGGTCCGGGCCGCCGAGGAGAGCGGCACCAAGCGCGTACTGATCATGTCGGCGTTCGGGGTCGGCGACTCCCTGGCCAAGGCCTCCGCGTTCGCCCGGCTCCTCTACAACTCGGGCGGCAGGGCCACGTTCGCCGACAAGGCCGCCGGGGAGCGGATCCTCACCGCCTCCGCCCTGGACTGGACGCTTGCCTACCCGGTGCTCCTGACCAACAAGCCCGCCACGGGCGACGTCCGCGCCATCGACCTGACCGCGCTCGACCGTCTGCCCGGCCTGCCCAGGATCTCCCGGGCCGACGTCGCCGCCTTCCTCCTGGAAGCCGCAGTCACCGGCTCATGGTCCCGGCGCACCGCCGTACTCACCACCGGCCGCTGACCACCCCGCCACTCCACGCCAACTCGCTCACCCCACAAGGAGATCCACCAGTGACCAAGACCCTCGGCCTCATCGGCGCCGGCAACATCGGCGGCGCGGTCGCCCGTCTCGCCGTAGCCGCCGGCCTGGATGTCGTACTGAGCAACTCACGCGGCCCCGAGACCCTCGCCGACCTCGTCGCCGAACTCGGCCCGCAGGCGCGCGCGGCCACCCCCGTCGAGGCGGCGCGGGCCGGTGACCTGGTAGTGGCGACCGTCCCGCTGAACAGCTATGCGCAGCTGCCCGCCACCGCCCTGGCCGGCAGGACCGTCATCGACACCATGAACTACTACCCTGAGCGCGACGGCCGGATCGCCGGCCTCGACACCGGTGGGCAGACCTCAAGCGCCCTGGTCCAGCGCCACCTTGCCGACTCCCAGGTGGTCAAGGCCTTCAACAACATCGACTTCGTACGTCTGTTCAGCTCCGCCCGCCCCTCCGGCGCCGCCGACCGCAGCGCCCTGCCCGTCGCCGGTGACGACGTGGCCGCCAAGACCCAGGTGACCGAACTGCTGGACGTCCTGGGCTACGACGCGGTGGACATCGGCACGCTCGCCGACAGCTGGCGCAGCGAGCCGGGCACCCTCGTGTACGTCCAGCCGTACCTGCCGACCCGGCCCGAGGGGCTGACGGACGAGGAGACGGGGCGCTGGTTCTTCGAGGTCCCGGGCGTCCCGGTGCCCGCGGGCAAGGTGCGGGAACTGACCGCCGACGCCATCCGGCGCTCCGCGGGCGACGCCCGCGCGACACTCGGCTAGGACCGTCCGATCCCGTCCGTTCGGCGCGTGGGGGGCTGTGCCACAACCCTGAACAGCGCTCCCCGGCACAGCCCGGCCTGTCACTCACCCGCCCGGGCCCCTAGCTTGGCATCGGGCCAATTAGCCACCCGCAACGCCTCGAACCGTTGGCGCCGGAACACATCGTGCTTGCTCGCGCGACGCCGACGCGGCGGCATCGCATTGAACGGGGCCGACTGACCGATCCCGCCGAGCTGCTCACCGTCGTGGGTGGCCGATACCGGAGCCGCTGCTCCTCCTCCAGTTCTGTCCGGCCCTCACTGAGGACTACCCAGGGCTGGGCGAGGGCACGGCCGCAAGAAGAAGAGAATGCGATGAACCACGGACGAATCCCCCCGAAGAAGCGGTCCGGACTCGCGGCGGTTGCCGTAACGTCGGCCGTGCTCGTCTCGGCGGCGGTAGCCCCGTACGCGTCCGCCGCGCCGGACCACACACGGTCGAAACCGGTCGTCACCCAGGTGAGGACAGTGTCCGCGTTCGACTTCGCCGTCGGTGACGCGCCGGAGAACGTCACCCTCAACCCGGACGGCTCGCTGACCGTCTCGATGCTGGGCGGTTCGGCGGGCAGACGGCCGGCGCTCGTGCGGGTCGACGCGTCCGGGCACCACCGTGCGGTGCTCGTCGCCGGGCAGCCGGGAGACATGATCACCGGCAACACACGCGGCCAAGACGGCACCGTCTACTACAACGTGTCCTCCAACGACGCCGCCCGGTCCGGGGTGTGGAAGCTGCCTCGGGGCGAAAGCCCCCGCCGTATCGCCGCCCTGCCCGCCGGTGCGCTTCCCAACGGCCTGGCCATCGACCCGGCCGGACGCACCCTGTATCTCGCCGAGAGCTTCCAGGGCGCCGTCTGGACCGTTCCGGTCACGGGCGGTACGGCCACCCGCTGGCTGTCTGATGCCAACCTCGCACCGGTCGAGTCCCCGTTGCCGCTGGGCGCGAACGGGCTCCGGTTCCACAAGGGTGCCGTGTGGGTCTCCAACTTCAGCAAGGGCACGCTGCTGCAGGTGCCGGTCACCGCCTCCGGCTCTGCGGGCCGGGTCCATGTCGTAGCGGACGGGGTCGTGGGCATCGACGACTTCAACTTCCTGAGCGGCCGGTCCGACGTGGTGTTCGCCGCGCTGAACAGCATCGACGAGGTCGCGGTGATCTACCCCAACGGCGCCAAGAGGACCGTACTGACCAGCGAGGACGGGCTTGCCTCACCGACCGCCACCGTCGTGCGCGGGCAGCGGCTGTACATCACCGACGGCGGGTTCGCCCAGTCCCGCGACGCGAAACTGCAGCAGGGGAAGATCAACTTCACGGCCCTGTTCGCCGACTCGGCGTCCTAGCCGATCACCCGGGATCCGCAGCGGCAAGCTCGCTCCGGATCCCGGGAAGGCCGTCAAGCCTGGACCTGAGCGCCGCGAGGCAAGGCCGAGACCTGTGCCGACAAGAAGCAGCCGACCGGTCCGTCAGGCCACGTCCCGGGCATCCGACCACCCCGAGAACATGGAACGAAGGAACCTGAGCATGAGCACCGAAGCCAAGGCCGTCAAGGAAATCGTCGTCGTCATCGGCCCCGGCAGCATCGGACTGGCCATCGCCCGCCGCGTCGGCGCCGGACGCACCCTGCTGCTGGCCGCCCACGACGAGAAGGCGTCGCAGGCCGCTGCTGAACAGTTGCGGGGCGAGGGCTACGACGTGGCCGTCCAGGCCACCGACATCTCCGACCTTGCCCAGGTAGAGGCGCTGGCCGCCAATGCCGCCGGGATGGGCGCGGTCACCCAGGTGATCCAGGCCGCCGGTGTCTCCCCCACCCAGGCGACCGTCGAGCGGCTGCTCCAGGTCGACCTGCTCGGCACGGCGTACGTCCTCGACGTGTTCGCCCGGGTGATCGCGCCCGGCGGGGCGGGCATCGTGGTCGCCAGCATGGCCGGGCACCGGGAGAGTCCCTATCCGCGCGAGGTCGAGCACGCACTCGCGACCACCGAAACCTCTCAACTGCTCGCGCTGCCGTTCCTCCAGCCAGACCGGATCGGCACCTCCGTCCACGCCTACGCCCTCTCGAAGCGAGCCAACTCGCTGCGTGTGCAGACGGCCGCCGCGGCGTGGGGCAGGCGCGGAGCCCGGGTCAACGCCGTCAGCCCCGGCGTGATCATCACCCCACTGGCCCTCGACGAGCTGTCCGGCCCGCGCCGCGAGTGGTTCGAGAAGGTACGCGAGGTGTCGGCCGCCAAACGTTTCGGCACCCCCGAGGAGGTCGCCGCTGCCGCCGCCTTCCTCCTCGGCCGCGAGGCCGGATTCATCACGGGCGCCGACCTCCTGATGGACGGCGGAGTGACCGCCGCCCTGCGCGCCGGCGAGCTGACCACACCGTAACGAGCCGAGAACCCCAGCCGTGAATCCTCCCTGGTCCAGGTCCCGCAGCCCGGACCGGGGAGGACCGCTGCTCCTCCCCGCTGACGCCCCGAACCCTGCGAGCGATGCACGGCTGCCTGCCCGGTAGCGGCACACCACTTCGCCTGCCGTGTACTTCCTGCCCCCGGATCACCATGGTGCCCCGCTGCATCCAGCCCGCTTGGACACCTGTCTGCATTACGTAGTGAGCCCGCGCCGACGAAGGACGACTGGCTCACCGACCCACATGGCGGCGCAGCTCCGCGTACCAGCGGGTCTCCGCCGCAGCCACCGCTGCCAGGATGACGACTACGCCCGCCAGCGCGGCCACCGGCGGGAGTACGGCCCCCGCCGGGATGCCCGCGAGCAGCAGGCACAGGGCTGTCAGACGGAAGCCGCCCCATACGTTCAGCATGATCCGGCCGAACAGCAGCAGCCCGAGCACGTAGAGGGCGGCTCCGCCGCACAGGGCCCACGCGTAGAAGCCGCCCAGCGCCTTGCCGTCGTCGGCGTGGGCGACGACGCCCTCGACGCCGAGGGCGGTCAGGACGACACCGGCCATGATGGGGAAGTGGGCATACCCGTAGGCGTTGACCGCCAGGCGGAGGCGGGCCTGGCCTTGCGCCTTGTCCAGTTGATGCTCGCCGATCAGGGTCGCGAGGTCGAAGTACAGCCACCACAGGCCCGTCGCGGCGGCCACGCCCAGGACGGCTGCGGTGAGCAGCCCCGCGCCGACCGGGTGGTCCGTGGCCCCGGCGCCCATGGCCAGCAGGGATTCGCCGATCGCGATGATGACGAACAGCTCGTGCCGCTCGGCGAAGTAGCGGGCGCTGTGGATGCGCCAGCTGCCCCGCCGGGAGGTGGCGTACACGCCGCCCCAGTCCACCGCGATCGCCGCCGCGAACAGCGCCGTCTGCCACCGGCCACCGACCGCGGCGCCGACGATCAGGAGCCCGCAGCCCGCCAGCACCGGCGGCCAGGAGACGGCAACCTGCCGTAGCAGCCCGCGGTCGCCACGCGCCAGCACGCCGTAGAGGACCAGGTGTACGACACGTACGAACAGGTAGGCGCAGGCCAGGACCAGCGGACCGCTCAGACCGCCGGGCAGGTCGTCCCACGCCTCCGGGACGGTCAACGCGAGGACGAACACCCCGGCCATCGCGAGTGCCATGCCCGCGCGTACGACGCCGCGGTCGGCCCGGGCCTGGTTGCCCAGCCAGGCGTACGCGGACCAGGAGAACCAGACCAGCGCCAGCAGCAGCACTCCGTGGAGCACGCCCGTGCCGGTGTGGTGGTGGGCCATGTACTGGGTGATCTGCGTGAGCGTGAAGACGTACACCAGGTCGAAGAACAGCTCGAAGGTGGTCACCCGGCTGCTCGCCGGCGCCTTCCGCGCGTCGGTCGGCGGGCCGCTCGGTGGCGGTCCGTGCTGCTCGCTTTCCAACTGCGTGTCCTCGGAGCGTGGGGCGGGCGGCGTGGTCGTGGAGCTCGCTTTGAGGCCGGTGATGCCCGTGAGGGCCGGTCTTCAGATTGTCCGCAGGGGAAGCCTGCGGCAACAGAACCGCTCGCGTTCGGCCGAAGGCCGCAAGACGGTCAGGCCAGAGGGGAGGCGGAATCGTCCTTGACGGCCGCCGATCGGTCGTCGCGTGCCGGCGTCCGCGTCGTGGGCTTCTCCTGCCCGAGCAGGTCGAGCAGGAGCATCGCGTCGTGATCGGAGGTGCCGGGTTCGGCGTAGTAGGTCACCATGCGGTGGCCGGGGGTGCCTTCCAGCTCCATGGACTGATAGCCGAGGGTGAGGGTGCCGACCTCGGGGTGGTGGAAGGTCTTACGGCCGTAGGAGTGGCCCTTGACGTCGTAGCGCTCCCACAGGCGGGCGAACTCTGGGCTCTTGAGGAGGAGTTCACCGGCGAGCCGGGTGAGGTCGGGGGCGTCCGGGTCGGTGCCGGCCAGGGTGCGCAACCGCGGAGGTGGGTGTTCCAGTCGTGGAACAGGTCACGCGAGGCGGGGTGGAGGAAGAGGTACTGGGCGATGTTGCGGTCCTTGGCGGGCCAGTCCTGGATGCCGGGGAGGAGGCGCAGGCCGCCGGGGTTGGCGGCGAGCAGGTCGTTGGTGCGGCTGACGACGTGCGCGGGCTGGGGGCGCAGACTCTCCAGGAGCAGCTTCACCCCGGGCCGGACGGTACGGCTGGGCGCGGCCGGGGATCCCCCCTCCGGGGGAGCCTCGGGCGTACCGCGCGCGGCACGGGCGGCCAGGCCGCGCAGGTGTTCGTGCTCGTCGTCCTCCATCGAGGTCACCGTCCTGTCCCAGTCACTGAAGAAGATGAACGACGGCCTGCGCCTGGGCGCCGACCACTACTTCGCCACCAGCGACCCGGCCACCTTCGAACAGCTCACCGGCACCTTCGACCTGATCGTCAACACGGTCAGCGCGAAGCTCGACCTCGACGCCTACCTTGGCCTGCTGGCCGTGAGCGGCGCCCTGGTCAACGTCGGCGCCCCCGCCGAGCCGCTGTCGGTCCAGGTGTTCTCGCTGATCCTGCGCGGCCGGTCGTTCGCCGGTTCACTGATCGGCGGCATCCGCGAGACCCAGGAGATGCTCGACTTCTGCGCCGAGCACGGCATCGGCTCCGAGATCGAGGTCATCCCGGCCGACAAAATCAACGAGGCGTACGAGCGGGTCATGGCCTCCGACGTGCGCTACCGCTTCGTCATCGACACCTCGACGCTGGTCTGACCCACAGCCACGGCCACGACCACGGCCGCCTGAGACCACCCCGTACGAGGAGCCGCGCCCAAGAGCCCCCGTACGGGGTGCCGCCGACAGGGACGGCGGGGAACCTACTCGACGAGTTCCCAGTCCTGCGAGCCGTCCGTGGCCGCGTTCTGCAAGGTCAGCGGCGCTCCGGCGGACGCACCGGTCAGGTACAGGCTCGTGTTCCTGACCGACTGCAGCTTGTAGAACCCGTCGCTGGTCTTCACGAGGTTCCAGCTGCCCGTGGCGCTGTTGTCGACCCACTGGCCGATCCGCTGGCCGACCGTCGCGTTGCCGGTCCAGATCGCTGCCGCGCGGCCGCCGGACTTGTTCAGCAGGGTCGTGCCGCCGTTCGGTTCGGTCACCACGTGCCAGTACTGGGTGTCCGGGCTCGCCGCCGACCCCGGCGCCTCCAGTGCCACGTCGGGTACATCACCGTTGCCGAGGTTCGCGTCGTTCGTGTGGTTGCCCGTGCCGATCACCTGGTCGGTCTTCCGGTTGACCAACTGGTAGTAGGCGCCGGCCGACCGGCCCAGGTCGACTTCGGCGAAGGCCAGTGTCGAGGTGCCCTGGTTGTTGAGGATCGCCACACGGCCGGTGCCCTCCACGTACTGCAGATTGCGGCTATAACCGGCCGCTGAGGTGGTCTGGTACTCCTTCCAGCGGCCGTCGCTGCGCCCGCTCTCGTTGACCCAGACGCTGCCGCTGCCGGCCGCGTTGTAGACCAGCCGCCCACCAGGAAGCTTAATGACGACCGGGCTGCCGTTCCTCGTGAGGGGACGGGAGCCGGTGTCGACCGGCAGAGAGGCGACGTCCGTGCCGGTGGCGGAGCCCTTGTAGAACTCCAGCGGGTTGTCGGCGATCACGTACCTGGTGTTGGCTCCACCGCCCCAGTACTCGAACGGGAGCATCCACTTGCCGTCCGTCGTCCGCACGACGTTCGCCATGCCCGGCCGCCCGCCGCCGATCTCCGTCTTGCCGCCACCCATGTTCTGGGTCAGTCCCGCGACGTCGACGACGGGGGCACTCCACTGCGCACTGCGACCGTCCCAGGTCTTGTGGGCGAGGATCTGCCCCTGGGAGTCCGTGGCGGTGTCGTTGGCGGGGTCCAGGGTCGGGACGCCGGTGGTCGCGTTGAAGCCGGTGTAGTCGTTCTCGTCGGAGTAGTAGCAGACGAGCTGACCCTTGTGGACCATCAGGTACGGCTCCCAGACGGGGTCCACCTGCCTGTTCGTGTTCGCGGCGGCGATGTTCTGGCCGAGCGCACCCGCGCTGCCGCCCTGCCAGCCACCGGTCGCGACGACGTTGAGGATCTTCCAGGTCGCGCCGTCGTCGGTGCTGGAGTACAGGGCGATCGCCAGGTCCTTGCGGTCACCGTCGTTGGAGGGCGTCCAGTTCGGGTCGGCGGCCTTGTGCTCCTTGTAGTAGTAGTCGTCGCCCGACACGACACTCGCGAGGAGCAGCGTGCCCTGCTTCAGATTCCCGACGTCCTGGGGAAGCGCGTAGAGGTACGGGTTCGTCCAGTTGCTCGTGTACTTCGCGTACTGCGGGTCGCTGGAGATGTACGCGGGCGCCTTGACCTCGGACAGCGACTGCCACGACGTTCCGTCGTCGTCGCTCTTGTACACCGGGAGCGTCTGTCTGTCGGCACTGCCCGTCGCGGTCACGACGGTGGACTTCTCGAACGAGGCGACCATGCGCCCGCTCGGCAGTTGCGCCGACTTCGGGTAGATCGCGCAGTTGCCCCGCCCCTTGAGGCACGGGTCGCTGCCGAGCTGGTAGAGGATCCCGCCCGTCGGGTTGTACGCCTGCGCGCTCGCCATGGGTATCGCCAGCATCGCTGATGCCACGACGAAGGTTCCCAGTGCTCTGCCTGCTCTTCTTCTCTGCATAGCCCCTCCTCAGGGATGGTCACTGTGGTGCCGGTGAACGGTCGGATCAGGAGACGAACACGCGGACGTCCCAGGCGCCGAGGTCCAGCGCCGTGCCCTCAGGGAGGGACGTGCCGGTCAGGGCGTCGGATAGATCCACCGGAGCAGGGATGCCGGTCGGCTCCCAGCTCCAGTTGTGGACGATGTGGACGCGGCGGCCGTCGGGGGACGTGCCGGTCGTGGCGGTGACGGATTCCGGGAGGTCCCGCCACTCGTTGCGGGAGTCCGGTGTCATCCAGGCGGCCAGCGACCGTGCGAGGTCGCGGCCGGGGACGGTGCCGACGGTGGTGACACGGCCGGCGCCGTGGCGGCGGGTGGTGACCGCAGGCCAGCGCCCGAAGTGGGGGTGGTCGTAGGTGACGAGTACGTCGGCGTCATTGACGGTCAGGCCGTCCGCCCAGCGTGTCGCTGTCGCTCCCTCGGGCAGGTCGAGCGGCCCCCCGGGCGCGGGCAGCACCGGTATCTCTCGTACGAGGTTGCTGAACTCGTCGTACTGGACACCGGCGGCCTCGACCAGCCGCCCGGGGGCCGGCTCATGACGCGCTCGCGCCTCGTGGTCGGCGTAGCCGGTGCGCGGGCCGAGGACCAGGTGGCCGCCCGCTTCCGCGTAGGCCGCGAACCAGTCGAGCGTCGAGTCGGCGGCGATGTACAGCGCGGGGACGACGAGGACGGGGTGACGGCGGACGGCCTCCTGCGGTGTCAGACCTTCCCGTTCACCGCGCGGGTCGTGCAACTGGCGGGCGTGGACGATGCGGACCTGGCGGCCGGCGTCGAAGGCGCCGCGGTAGAAGGGGTCGAAGATGCGGTTGTAGGCGGCCGGGTCGGGCGCACCGTCCGGCTTGGCCAGCGGTGGGTACTTCTGCATGAGCCACTTGCTCGGCGCCGAGTACACCATCGTGATGTCGGCGTCCGGTTCGAGTCCGGCGACGAGCGGGCCCGCGGTGTCGAACTCGGCGCCCAGTGTGGCCAGTTCGGCATAGGTGCGGCCGGGCTGTCCGGTGTGGGGCAGGATGCCGCCCCAGTAGGTCTCCGCGCCGAAGTGCAGCGTGTGCCAGTGCCAGTACTCGATCATGCGGGCACCGCGAGAGACCAGTGCCCAGGCGGCCTGGCGCCACTGGCCGTCGTAGGCCGGGCGGTTGTCCCACGGCAGACCGATGGAGCCGGCGTTGGTCTCGGTGACCAGGAAGGGCTCCTGGCTGGAGGAGAACATCCAGTCGGCGTTCTGGCACAGGGCCCAGACGCCGGTGGTCTTCCAGACCTGCTGGTGGTCGTCGGGCGTGGCGTCGGGCAGCAGCAGATCGTCCTGCATGCCGTAGTACGCGTTGCCTGTGGCGATGTCGAGCCGCTCGGTCAGCTCGTCGTCCTCCACCCCCGGGCGCTTGTAGGAGAGGCAGGTGGTGACGAAGTGCTCGAGACCGGCGTACTCCCGCACGATGTCGGCCTGCCAGCCGATGAACTCGGTGACCTGCCGGGCCTGGAACTCCCGCCAGGCGACGTCGTACTGCGGCTGGGCGTTGCCGTCCGGGGTCCAGAGGTCGGCCCAGGTGGACAGGCGGTGCGACCAGTAGACCAGGCCCCACTCGCGGTTGAGGGTCTCGACGTCGCCGTACCTGGCACGCAGGTGGTCGGTGAAGCGCTGGAAGACACCGTGGTTGTGGAAGAGCTCCAGGCCCGGTTCGTTGTCGACCTGGAAGCCGATGACCGCCGGGTGACCGGCGTACCGGCCGACGACCTTGCGGATGATTCGCTCGGCGTGGAACCGGAAGGCGGGGTGGGTGAAGTCGACCTCCTGCCGGGCGCCCCAGCCGATGCGCTCGCCGGTACGCCGTTCGCCCGCGATCTCCGGGTACTGGCGGGCCAGCCACGGCGGCACCGCGTAGGTCGGGGTGCCGAGGATGACGGAGATGCCGCGTTCGTGGGCGCCGTCCAGCACGGGCTGGAGCCAGTCGAGATCGAAGCGCCCGTTCTCGGGCTCCCAGGTGGACCAGACGGACTCGCCGACCCGGATGACCGTGACATGGGCGTCGGCCATCAGATCGAGGTCTGTCCTGAGGCGTTCGTCGGGGCGTTCGTAAGGCTGGTACTCGTGGTAGTACGCGGCGCCGAACAGGACGCGGGCAGGCAGAGCCGCCATGAATGAACCTCCGGGGAAGGACGGGGGTGGTGGTACGGGCGCTGCGTGGCCTACTGGTTGACGCCGCGTGCGGCCGGGCAGCTGTGCGCTGCCGCACTGCGCTTCCCTTCGGCGGAGACCGTGGTGGCAGTCACCTCAGCTCCCCTTGACCGTGAAGCCCTGCTTCTTGGCGAAGGTGGTGAGTCGCGATTGCCAGCCCGCCAGCGCGGCGACCGTGTCGGTCTTCCGGGCCAGAGACAGGCCGACGGTCTCCGTCCAGTCGGTGGCCACCTGGTCGAGGAAGGGCGGCCACTGGAAGGAGGGGTCGACCTGGGCGCTGATGCCGGCGAAGACCTCGTTGACCTTCTGGCCGCCGTAGAAGGCGGGGGTGGCGCCGCTGAAACTCGCGTCCGCGAGCAGCGCCTTGGTGGCGGGGAAGAAGAACTGCTTCGTCGCGAACAGCTTCGCGCTCTCGGGGTCGCTGTTGAGGAACTTGGCGAACTCGGCTGCCGCGATGGGGTTCTTGGTGGAGCGGATCACGGCGGTCGTCGAGCCGCCCCAGTTCCCGGCGCTCGGCTTGGCGGCGTCCCACTGCGGCAGCGGGGCCGCCCGCCACTTGCCCGCGGTGTCCTTGGCCGAACCGGAGAGGAAGGCCGGGCCCCAGGCGCCGACGATCCAGGTGGCGTACTTGCCCTTGTTGAGCGCGGCGTACCAGGAGTCCGTGAAGTCCGGCTCCACGCCGATGACGCCCTCCTGGGCGAGCGCGCCCCAGAACGCGCCGAGCTTCTTGGAGACCGCGTCGTCGACGCTGATGGTGATGTCGCTCTTGCCGGAGGTGACGTACGGCTTGGCGCCCGCCTGCCACAACAGGCCGTGCCAGGCGGCCACTTGGTTCGCGGCGAGGTTGGTGAGGTACACGTCCGGGTCGGCCTTGTGCAGCTTGCGCGCGGCCTCGGCGAACTCGTCCCAGGTCTTGGGGACTTCGATGCCGTGCTTGTCGAAGATGTCCTGCCGGTACAGCATGCCCATCGGGCCGGTGTCCTGCGGGATCGCCCACACCTCGCCGTCGCTGCCGCTGACCTGGCTCCAGGTCCAGTCGACGAACTGGGACTTGAGGGCGGAGGCGCCGTACGGGCGCAGGTCCAGCAGGCTGTCGGTGATCGTGAAGGTCGGGATGGCCTGGAACTCGATCTGCACCAGGTCGGGGGCGCCGCTGCCGGCCTTGAGGGCGGTGCGCAGCTTGGTGTACTCCGGGGTGCCCTGACCGGCGTTGACGGCCTTGACCTTGATCGCCGGGTACTTCTTCTCGAAGAGGGCGATCTCGGCGGCGATCTCCGGGACCCACGTCCAGAACGTCAGCTCGGTCGGGGTCGTCATCGCCTTGTCGATGTCTGCCTGGCTGACCGGCTTCGACGAGGTCGAGCCGCCGTCGGACCCGCCCCCGCCACAGGCGGACAGGGCCGCGCCGAGCGAGGCGGCACCGGCCGCGGTGAGCAGGAGGCGGCGGCTGAGGGCAGAGGAGGAGACGGGGATTCTGGGCATGGTGGACTCCGGCCAGGACGAAAGGGAGCGGAAAGAGGGGAGGGCGTGCGGAAAGAAGATGACGACGGAGAAGGCAGGCGTGGGCGCGACGATCTGGACGTCGGAACCGACGGTTCGGGAAGGACGACTGCGCAGGCTGCGACCGGTGTACGGCACGCGGGTGGGTGCGAGACGGGCCGCGGTGCGTTGCGGCCATACGGATCGGGAGCCACTGGGTGAAGGGGAATGCGCGCGTCGTCGTGTGACGGGGTCGTCCGCAGCAGCGGGGACGCGGTCGGGGGGACAGGGCTGAACTATGGCCGGTACGGAGGCCAGCCCTGTGAAACACGTGCCGGATTGAGGCTCTGCGGCCCGGACTGATCGGCACTGGTCAGTGGCGGGTGGACGGATCTCCCTTCGGGAGCGGGGTGCTGGACGCCTCTCCGCTCGGACGGGGAAGCGCTGTGCCGTCGACGCCCCAGGAACGTCCGGGGCGGCGGGTGCCGGGTCGAGGCACAGACGACGAGGCCGACCGGTAGGCCGCTCGCCGACAGAGCCTCTGCCTGCGGATTCTCGATGGCGTGCAGCGTGACGCGTCTCCTGACAGCCACACGATCGAGCCCAAATCTGTCAGACACCGCTTGTCTGACTGCGCGGTCATGTCTACGCAGTCATAACGACAGTCGTCAAGAGTTCGGAACGTATCCGTAACCGCCTGTGCCAGCCGTACGAGGCCCTTCCCGCACCCTGGTCGACGGCTGTGGAGTGCTACGACAAAGACGTCCGTACTCGCCCGGCCGCGTCCGCCGGGTGCCTCGACCGGTCTACTGATTCGGCCATGGCCGGTTCCTCGTCGGCCGACATCGTCGGGTCAGCGCCGACGGCGGCGTGGGGGGCCCTGTCACACCCTGGAAGGCCGACTTGCGGCATGGCACGGTCTGCCGTGGTGCGGGAACAGTGACCAGGCTTGATGCTCGTTGAAGATCCTCTTGCACCCACGGGAGTCGGCCTCCTCCGTGTCCCTTGCCCGCCCCGCAGAACAGCCGCACGAGAACCGAGGAGATGAGCGGATGGCCACCACTGCTCCCTGGACCGACGACGAACTCGACCGGGTCGGCTCGGCCGAGGAACTGGAAGTCGCGTCCCGGCGCCGCGACGGCGAGCTGGGCGGCCCGCGCACCATCTGGGTCGTCCGCGTGGACGACGACACCTACGTCCGCTCCGTGAACGGCCCCACTTCAGCATGGTTCCGCGGCACCAGAGCCCGGCCCGAGGGGCGCGTCGAGGCGGGCGGAGTCGAGAGGGACGTTGTGTTCGAGGACGTGGACGGCGAGATCAACGACGCGGTCGACGCCGCGTACCGATCCAAGTACGGCCACTACTCCGCCGACACCATCCAGCGCATCACGAGCACTACCGCGGGCTCGACGACCATGCGGCTCCTGCCGCGCTGACCGCCGCAGGAGAAGAACGATGTTCACCCTGAACACCCACACCGCCACGTCACCCAGCGAGCCCCTCGTCCCGACCACCGTCGAGCCCCGTGATCTCGGCCCTCACGATGTCGCGCGGTCGTTCGTCCCGCTCCTGGCCCTGCCGGGAGCCATGCCATGATCGGTCTCGAACTCGTCGTCGTCCTCGGCCTGGCGGTGCTCCTGGGCAACGCCGCCGGTGACCGCTACCGCATCGCCCCGCCGGTCGTGCTCCTCGTCCTCGGCGCGCTGCTCGGCTTCGTGCCCGCGCTGCGCGAGGTGGAGCTGCCGCCGGAGGCGGTGCTGCTCATCTTCCTGCCGGTGCTCCTGTACTGGGAGAGCCTGACCACCTCCCTGCGCGGGATCCGGCAGGATCTGCGCGGCATCATCCTGATGAGCACCGTGCTGGTCATCGGCACCGCCGGAGCCGTGGCCGCCGTGGCACACCAACTGGGCCTGCCCTGGGGACCGGCATGGGTGCTCGGCGCGGCCGTCGCCCCCACCGACGCGACCGCCGTCGGCGTCCTCGCCAAGGCACTCCCCCGCCGCAACGTCACCCTGCTGCGCGCCGAGAGCCTCATCAACGACGGCACCGCGCTGGTGGTCTTCGGGCTCGCCGTCGGCATCACGGTCGGCGAGGAGCACTTCACCCTCCCGCACGTCACCGCGCTGTTCGCCCTCTCCTACGTCGGCGGGGCCGCGGCCGGTGCGTTGACCGCATGGCTGGTGATCAGGGCACAACGGGTCTTCGGCAACCCGCTCCTGGGCAACGTGGTCATGATCCTCATCCCCTTCACCGCCTACCTCCTCGCCGAGCTGATCCACGCTTCCGGGGTCCTCGCGGCCGTCGCCGCCGGGCTGATCATGAGCCAGGCCGGACCGCGCATGGCCGGGGCCGAGATGCGCCGCCAGGCGGAGGAGGCCTGGGCGCTGGCCACCTTCGTGCTCAACGGTTGCCTGTTCGTCCTCGTCGGCCTCCAGGCCCAGGCCGCCGTACGCGAACTGCAGGGCGACGACCTCACCAACGCCCTCATCGCCGTCGCGGCCGTCTCCGCCGTGGTCGTGGCCGCGCGCTTCGCCTTCAACTTCACCGTCCCGTACCTGCTCCGTCTGCTGGACCGCCGTCCGCAGCAGCGCCTGCGCCGGATGAACTACCGCGCCCGCGTGGTCACTTCGATCGCCGGCTTCCGCGGCGCGGTCTCCCTGGCCGTGGCCCTGTCGGTGCCGACGGCCCTCGACTCCGGCGCGCCCTTCCCCGACCGCGACACGATCGTCTTCGTCACCTCCGGAGTCATCGTCACCACCCTGGTCCTGCAGGGTCTGCTGCTGCCGGCCGTGGTGCGCTGGGCCCGGCTGCCCAAGGACACCTCGGTGGAGGAGGAACGCCTCCTCGCCGAGACGACCGCCACCGAGCAAGCCCTCAAGGCCCTCCCCTCCCTCGCCGCCGACCTCGACACGGACCCGGCGGTCACCGAACGCATGCGCCAGGAGTACGAGACCCACCTGCTCGTGGTCCGCGCGGGCGGCGCCGAGACCGCCACCTACAACGAAGCCGCCCTGCGCCACCACCGGCACTACACCGCCCTGCGCCTGGCCCTCCTCGCCCACAAACGCACCACGTTGGTGCGCCTGCGCGACGACGACGAGATCGACGACACCGTGCTGCGCCACGTCCAACGCCATCTCGACATCGAGGAAGTACGACTGTCCCGACGCCCGCCGGCCGAATAACCCCCACACCAGGCCAGGAGCCAACATGCCCGCAACACCCGACGAGAGTGATCGCGAAGAGATCATCGCGGCCTACCGCGCCCATCTGCGGGCGATGGCCGAAGGCGACACCGAGGCCTTGGGCAATCTGCTCGACGACGGATTCACCCTCACCCACATCACCGGATATCTGCAGCCCAAGGCCGAGTGGCTGTCCCAGATGCGAGCCGGGCAGTTCATCTATCACGACGTGACCGAGAAGAACGTCACCGTCGACGTGGACGCGGACGGCGACACGGCCCGCCTCGTCGGCCGCATCGTCACCGAGGCGACGGTCTACGGCACACACGCCGACTGGCCCCTGCAATTCACCATGGACTACGCCCGGGACGGCGACACCTGGACCGCGCTTCGCTCCGTGGCAACCACCTGGTAGCAGGTGAGGGGCCCTGTCACACCCCTGAACACCGCTCCCCGGCACAACGCGGTCTGCCACACACCATCCCCGGCAACCAAGCTGGACACGAAACGAAGATCGCCTCTCCGCCCAGGCCACACCTCCCCCGTACGGAGGCACTGGAGACGCCTGAGCCCGAGACGGAACGACGAGGAAAGCACGAAGAAAGGCGGCACCCGCATGGCACAGGAACCCTCACGGGCCCAGCAGTTGCTCGGCGACCTCGCACCGAAGATGGTCCAGCTGACGGATGACGTGCTGTTCGGCGACGTGTGGAAGCGCGACGGCCTGTCCCCGCGGGACCGCAGCCTGATCACCGTCTCCGTGCTGGCGGCGACGTACCGCCCCGATCAGCTGAACAGCCATCTGCGCCTGGCACTGGAGAACGGCCTGACCAAGGACGAACTCGTCGAGGCCCTCACCCACCTGGCCTTCTACGCCGGATGGCCCAGCGGCATGGGCGCGCTCACCCAGCTCAAGGCCATCGTCGACGACGAGACGAAGTAGCGGAGGCGAGGTCTCATGAGGTTGCTGGAGAAGACGCCCTCTGCCAAGGCCCCTCCGGAACGGTTCACCGGCGACGTATGGGTGGACGCCATCACGGAGGCCCAGGAGCCCTCACGGCTGCGTGCGGCCCTGGTGCGGTTCTCGCCCCGCGCCCGCACCGCCTGGCACCGGCACACCCTCGGACAGACCTTGCACGTCACCGAGGGCATCGGCCTGGTCCAGTCCCGCGGCGGTGACGTCCTGGTGATGCGTCCCGGCGACACCGTCCACACACCTCCGGGCGAGTGGCACTGGCACGGTGCCGCCCCCGACCACTTCATGACGCATCTCGCCCTGTCGGAGAGCACGGGAGATCCCGCCGTGCCCGACGTCGAGTGGAGCGAGCACGTGAGCGAAGCCGAGTACGAGTACGAAGGAAACAGCAGCAGTGAAGCGTAGAGACATCGTCATGGGGCTCACCGCAGCCGCCGCAGTACCGGCGGTCGGATTCGCCTCCAGCGCGCAGGCCTCCGGCAAGGGCGGAACCAACGACATGACAGCAGCCTCCGACGGACAGGACGGACACGGCGGACGCGGTTTCGCGCCGCTGACGATTCAGGAGCAGGGCAGCTTCTCGGTTGGCGGGACCGTGATCACCAGTCCCGGGACCTTCGACCCCCGCAACCCGACCAACCCGGCCGGCCAGACGCTGCACGGCGACCACGCCCGTGTCTTCTTCCAGAAGCCGGTGCGTGCCCGCAGGCTGCCGCTGGTGCTGTGGCACGGCTACAAGCAGTCCGGCGCCGGCTGGGGAACCACGCCGGACGGGCGCGAGGGCTTCCAGACGATCTTCCTGCGCCGCCGGTTCGCCGTGTACACCCTGGACCAGCCCCGCCGGGGCAGCGCCGGGCAGACCACGGTGAGCACCGCCACCGACGCCTCGACCTCCGACCAGTGGTTCTACAACCAGTTCCGGTTCGGTCTGTGGCCCGACACCTACCCCGGCGGCCAGTTCCCGACGGGAGCGGAGGCACGCGAGCAGTTCTTCCGGTCGATGCTCCCCGACACCGGCCCGATCGACGGCGAGGTCCTGGCGAACGGGGTCTCGGCGCTCTTCGACGAGATCGGCGAGGGCATCCTCGTCACCCACTCGCACGCCGGCGGGTTCGGCTGGGACGCGACAATGAGGAACCGCAACATCAAGGCGGTCGTCGCGCTCGAACCCGGGAGCGGCTTCGTCTTCCCGGAGGGCGAGGTACCGGACCCGATGCCCAGCTCCGCCGGCACCCTCGCGGGCGAGTCCGTACCGCTGAAGGAGTTCCGGCGGCTGACGAAGATCCCGATCGTCGTCTACTACGGCGACAACATCCCGACCGAGCCGACCGACATCGCCGGCCGGGACAACTGGCGCGTCCGGCTCGCGATGGCCCGGCTCTTCGTCGACGCCCTCAACCGTCACGGCGGCGACGCGACCCTCGTCCACCTCCCGGAGATCGGTATCACCGGCAACTCCCACTTCCTCTTCTCCGACCTCAACAACGTCCGGATCGCCGACCAGATCTCCGACTTCCTCGCCAAGAAGGGCCTGACCCGATGACCTCCACGACTCAGAACGACGGCGTGACCAAGCAGAAGGTCAGCTTCCCGCACGGCACCCACTCGGTGGTGGGAAACCTCTTCCTGCCCGCCGGCTTCGACGAAGGCAAGAGGTACGCCGCCATCGTCGCCACTCACCCGTTCGGCGGTGTGAAGGAGCAGGCCTCCGGCCTGTACGCCGAGAAGCTCGCCGAGCAGGGGTTCATCGCACTGGCCTACGACGCCTCCCACTACGGCGAGAGCGGCGGTGAGCCGCGCCTGTACGAGGTTCCCGGCGACCGTGTCGAGGACATCCGCTGCGCCGTCGACTTCCTCAGCAACCACCCCCAGGTGGACCCGGACCGCATCGGCGCCCTGGGCGTCTGCGCCGGCGGCGGCTACACCGTCAACGCGGCGCAGACCGAGGCTCGGATCAAGGCCGTCGGTACCGTCAGCGCCTTCGACGTCGGCTCGGCCCGCCGGGAGGGCGTGCCGCGCGGACTGTTCTCCGAGGAGTTCCGCGTCCAGCGGCTCAAGGAGATCGGCGAGCAGCGCACGAAGGAGGCCGCGGGCGAACCGCTCCGCATGATCAACTTCGTGCCCAAGTCCGCCGAGGACATCACCGAGGACACACCTGAGCTGTACCGCGAGGGTTACGACTACTATTGCACCCCCCGCGGCCAGCACCCGAACGCGCCCGGCGAGTACGTCTTCACCAGCCTGGACAAGCAGATGGCGTTCGACGCGTTCGCCCACGTCGAGTCGATCTCTCCGAGGCCGCTCCTGATGATCGCCGGCTCCAAGGCGGACACCCGTTACTTCAGCGAGGAGGCCGTCGCCCGGGCCAAGGAGCCCAAGGAGGTGTTCGTCATCGACGGCGCAACGCACATCGACCTCTACGACAAGCCGGAATTCGTACCGCAGGTGGTCGCGAAGCTGACGGACTTCTACGCCAAGCACCTCTGATCCGGACGGATCACGAACTCCGTGGTCCGCCACGTGTGACAGGCGCGGCCCGTGCGTTCATGGCTGGCCCCTACGGGTCAGCCACGAACGGGGAACCGCGTGGGCGGGACGTCCTCCGGTAAGGACGTCCCGCTCGGTGTGCCGGACGTGAGGTCGACAGGAGGTACCGGTCGTATGGAGAAACTCAGCCGACTCCGGCCCGGGCGGGCCATCACATGGCTGCGGGACCATGATCCCGAACTGGCGGCCACCCGGCGCGCCGGGCGGACGGCCATCGTGATGCCCGCCCTGTTCGCCCTGTGCAGCCAGGTCATCGGCTCGCCGACGATGGCCACCTTCGCCGCGTTCGGGTCGTTCTCCATGTTGCTGCTCGTGGACTTCACCGGGCCGATGGTCCAACGGCTGCGGGCGCACCTCGGCCTCGCCGTGGCCTGGGCCGCCTTCATCTGCCTGGGCACCGCCGTCGCCGACGAGACCTGGCTCGCGGTCATCGTCACCGTCGTCATCGGCTTCCTGGTGCTGTTCTCCGGCGTGGTCAGCTCCGTCCTCGCGGGCGCGTCCACCGCCCTGCTGCTGGCCTTCGTCCTGCCGGTGACCTCACCCGTCCCCTTCTCCGACCTCCCCGACCGGCTTGCGGGAGCGGGCCTGGCCGCCATCGCCTCCATGCTCGCCATCACGCTGCTGTGGCCCCGCCCCGCCGCCGACCCGCTCAGCGCACCCGCCGCCCGCGTCTGCCGCGCCGCCGCCGAACAACTCCGTACCGACGCATCCCACTTGGCAGGCGGTCCGAGCGCACCGAGCCACGGACAGTGCCGTACGACGGCCGACGAGGCCGCCACCGCAGCAGCAGACCTGCGTACCGTCTTCGACGCCACCCCCTACCGGCCCACCGGCCTGTCCACCAGCTCACGCGCACTCGTCCGGCTCGTCGACGAACTGACCTGGCTCAGCGGCATCCTGGCCGACAGCGCCCCTGCCTCCGACGGCCACCCGGCATGCGACGCCGACGCCAGGTCCGTACGGCGAGCCGCCGCGGCCGTGCTCGACGAAGTGGCCACCTTGCTCGATGCCCCGGACAGCACCCCGGACGATCTGCACCCCGCTTCGGCAAAGCTGCGTACGGCCATGGCCGACATGGAACGCAACGCCACCGCCCGGCTGCCCGTGAACCATCGCGGAGTCGCCACACCGTCTCAGGTGCACCCCGTCATCGGCGCCCTGGACCTGTCGTTCCGCGCGCAGGAACTGGGGTTCGCGACCCTCCAGATCGCCGACAACGTCGACCTGGCCGCAGCCGCCGAACGCCGGGGCTGGTTCGAACGACTGCTCGGCGGCGAGCCCGGTGCCGTGACCGCACCGCTGGTCGCGGCACGTGAGCGGGCCTCCGCGCACCTCACGCCGCAGTCCGTGTGGCTGCACAACAGCCTGCGCGGAGCCGTCGGCCTCGGAATCGCGGTCACCCTGGCGAACGTGACGGGCGTCCAGCACTCCTTCTGGGTGCTGCTCGGCACCCTGTCGGTGCTGCGCTCCAACGCCCTCAACACCGGACAGAACGCGGTGCGCGCCCTGGCCAGCACCGTCGCGGGGTCGATCATCGGAACCGTACTGCTCCAGCTCATCGGCCACCACGGAACCGTGCTCTGGTTCCTGCTGCCCCTCGCCGTTCTCCTTGCAGGCATTGCCCCCGCCGCGATCTCCTTCGCCGCAGGTCAGGCGTCCTTCACCATCACCCTCGTCATCATGTTCAACATCGGTCAGGATCCCGACTGGCACATCGTGCTCCTGCGGATCCAGGACATCGCCATCGGCTGCGCGGTGAGCGTGCTGGTGGGGCTCTTCTTCTGGCCGCGCGGCGCGACGGCGGCGGTCGACCGGGCCCTCGCGGAGGCCTACCGGGACAGTGCCCGGTACCTGGCAAGTGCGGTGGAGTACGCCGTCGGCCGTTGCAGCACCGAGCCTGCCTCCGCCGAGGCCGCGCTGCAAGAACGCCTCGAAGCCGCAGCCGCCGCACGCCGACTCGACGACGCCTTCCGCAGCTACCTGGCCGAACGCGGCCCGAAACCGGTACCCCTGGCCGACATGACCACCCTCGTCACCGGCATCGTAGGACTGCGCCTCGCAGCGGACGCGGTGCTGGGACTGTGGCAACGTGCCGGCGAACCGCAGCCCGAGCCGGACCGGGCCGGTGCCCGCCTCGTCCTCCTGGGCGCCGTCGGCCGCGTCGCCGGCTGGTACCAGGACCTGGCCGCAGGCCTCGGCCAGGCCAGCCCCGTCCGGGATCCGCTGCCGCGCAATCCAGCGGCCGAGGCGGAGTTGATCGAATCCCTCCGTCGCGATCTGAGCGACGCCGACGGGCAGGCCACCGACACCGCCGTACGCATCATCTGGACCGCCGACCACCTCGACGCCGCCCGCCGCCTCCAGCCGAGCCTCGCGTCTGCGGCGGTGGCGGACAAACAGTCCTCCTGACCCACTGCAGGGCGCCCCCGGTGGACACCCTGCAGTCGCCGCGTGCTGATCTATTGGGCTGTATCAGACGCGGTCAAAGGGGATCCCTGAATTTCCCGATCCCTTTTGGAGAGTGGAAACAGTCGGTTCCGACACAACTGCCAGTGCCGTACGGTCAGTTCCCGAACGGCCGCTTGTCGTTGATCGTGAAGTGCGAGATGCGAGTCTTGAACAGCCATCGACCGTCCCGCAGAACGTATTCATCCGTGTACCGAACGCTGCTGTCGGTGATGAATTCCTTGCCGTCCTCCTCGGCGACAAGCTTCACCTGACAGTAGGCGATTCCCGTCGCGGAGTCGCCGTCGACGTCGACAACCTGCTGACCGTTCATGTGGAACAGGCTCTTCACGTTCGCGATAAAGCCACTGAACGTCTTCTCCAGCTCTTCCACACCGGAGATGTCGAACACCAGCTCTTCGCCCATGTACACCTGGACCTTGGTGTCAGGAACGAACAACGCCATCTGGTCCTTGATGCGCCTCTCGTCGCCCAGGTTGGCGAACGTGTCCACCAACTGCTTCAGCTCGGACTTGGCCTCTAGATCTTGCAGCGACATGAGCTCTTCTCTCTTTCTCGCGGACACAAACGTGGCCTCGGCTGACAGAAATCATTCTGAACAGGAAGTTGTGCGACTGGGAGGGTGTACCACTCCCTGTCTCCACACACCCCCTCAAGGGTGACGCGTACCAGCGATGCGAAACGGTGAAGCCTGCGCGCCCACATTCAGTTTCTCCCAGCACTTTGCCAACGTCGTGCGCGGCCGATTCCGAAATCGTCACCCATCGAGGGCCCACCCATAGCAGACAAGCGTCCTGTTCGGGGGAAACATTGGGGGCCCTGTCACTGCCCTGATCAGCGCTCCCTGGCACGACACGGCCTGTCACATGAGGAGACCTTCGAGCAAGGTGGAGTGGCCAGTGTGAAGATCGCGCGTGACCACGGTCAGCGTGCTCTCCGTGATGGGCGCATCGCCCGTCACGCACGGCAGGGGCAGGGCTTTCCCGCTCCGCCTCACCCAAGTCGAATGAACGAGAACGGCCGGAAGGAGGCACGTGCCGCGAGACTGGAAACCCAGGTTCGTGCTCGCCTTGGCCGCCCTCCTGGTAGCTCTACAGTTCATCGGCATGACGGTGCCCAGCATGGCCGGGCGCTCTTCCCGCCCCGACCCGGCGCCCGTGGCATGGTCCACAGGCGTGGACGTCCCGGACCGCGCCGACGAATCCGCCACTTGTGGCCGCACCGCGCAGATCGTGGACCCTGTCTCCTGGCCGGCGGGACGTGACCGCCACCGCCAGGCCGCAGCGCCCTCCGTGGGCGGGGTCCGGGAGTACGAATTCGCCGCTCTGCCCCCAGGCGGCATCGCGGTGTCGCATTTTGCGTCGAGATCCTCAGCCACGCACCCACTGGCGTCACTTCAGGTATTCCGCTGTTGAACCGGATGTGAAAGCCGATCCGACGCTCTCTGCGCCATGGGGTGCTTACTCCCCCATTTTCGGCTCGGCTTCCTTCGGAAGAGCCGGCTGGCGTTGAGACGCCGTCGACGCGCTGACGCGAATTGGCGACCTGGCCGACGCCACTTCCGGTGTGAACCAGCATCCGGCGGAAGGGCTACTGGGCCTGCACTCCGAGCCTCCGGGCGCTCCAGCGGAGCCATGGACCATCGAACGGATCCGCTCACCTTCGCCAAGGCATCGCCGAGTCCTGCACAGATTTTGCCGGTGACGCATACACCACTGGCAACACCACCGCAATGCACCAACAGGGAGAAATGTCGATGAAAAAATCTAGAAAGGCTCGCGCGTGAAGTCAAAACATCCGTCCGACATCACCGTCGTCGAACTCGCGTCGAGGCAGGCATGAGGCTCCGGCCGACTATCCAGTGGCGTGGCGAACTCTCCACGCCCGTAACGGAGTTCATCCGGAAAGGCGGCAAGTCAAGAACGGGGTTGAGGAATTGGGGGGTACTGCCGTTACCCGGCGGAGCGCGCCCTCCCACCCGGACGGGCCCGCTGATTGACTCGGCCTCACCGCCCGGCGCCTACCGAACCGTCGGGACGCCCGTCGCCGGACGAGCACGGGCACCGCCCGGAGTCACGGACGTGCACGGAACGCAGTCGGCCGAATGCCCAGGTATTCGTCTCGGGCGCGCGTCCACTCAGGGCTTCGATTCTCAGCCGCCGACGGTCACCCACCCAGGCGGACACTCAACAGACGACCACGAGGTACATAACGCATGCATCAACAGGACAGCACACCGAACGGCACCCCCACAGACCGCGGCCGTCGCGGCTTCCTCAGCGCTGCCGCACTCGCAGCGACCTCACTGGTGGCCGTGTCGGGGGCAGCCTCCCAGGCATCCGCGGCACCGTCCGCCACAGGGGCCAGGGGCCCGGCAGGCCGCCGTAACCCCGTCACCGCGTCCGTCACGCAGACCGGTCGCCGCAGGCTCGGCTCCCTGAAGGTCTCCAGCATCGGCCTCGGCACCCAGACCATGCCGGGCAACCTCTACGGCCCCGTCACCAGCCGCAAGGACATGGTCACCCTCATCCGGACGGCGGTCGACCAGGGGGTGACGTTCTTCGACACGGCCGAGGCGTACGGGCCGTGGGAGTCGGAGCGGATCGTCGGCGAGGCCCTTCGGCCCGTGCGCGACGACGTGGTGATCGCGTCCAAGTTCGGCTGGGACATCAACCCGGACACCGGCGCCCGCAACGGCCTCAACAGCCGTCCGGAGCACATCCGTCGAGCCGTCGACGGCATGCTGAAGCGGCTGCGGACGGATCACATCGACCTGCTCTACCAGCACCGGGTCGACCCCACCGTCCCGATCGAGGACGTGGCGGACACGGTGAAGGACCTCGTCGCCCAGGGCAAGGTCCTGCACTGGGGCCTGTCCGAGCCGGGCCTGGGGACCGTCCGCCGGGCACACGCGATCCTGCCGCTCACCGCGATCCAGAACGAGTACTCCACCCTGTGGCGCGGCCCGGAACAGGACGTCCTGCCGCTCTGCGAGGAACTCGGCATCGGTTTCGTGTGCTGGGCACCGCTGGGCATGGGCTTCACGACCGGCGCGATGAGCCCGTACTTCCGGTTCACGGCGGACGACCGCCGGCCCGTGTTCCCCCGCAACAGCCAGGACAACCTGGCCGCCAACATGCCCCTGGTCCAGCTGCTCCAGGAGTGGGCCGTACGCAAAGGCGCCACACCCGCCCAGATCGACCTCGCCTGGCTGCTCGCCCAGAAGCCGTGGATCGTGCCCATACCCAGCACCACCCGCCTGTCCCACCTCCTGGAGAACATCGGCGCGGAGGAGGTCAGGTTCACCCCCGCCGAACTCCAGGAACTGAACACCGCCGTCGCCGCCATCACCATCCACGGCGACCGGCTCCCACCGGAGGCCCTCGCGATGACGGGCGTCGAAGCACCGCCCCGCTGACCAACCAGGCGGAGCCGAACAGGACAGGACATCATCGTGCCGCCCGGCCGAACTCCCGTACGTCAAAGGGAGTTCCGGCCGGGACGGCATTCGCCCGGCACTCCTCCTGGCACCGCCGAGCCGCCGCTGCGCACCGCACGTGACACGACGAATCGGCCTTGTGGCCGACACGGCACACACGCGACGGCTGCCCGACAGCGCCCGCCCTACCGACTACTGGTGGGTGCACGCCCCGTACACAGCCAGGATCTCTCCGTCCCTCGGCGGACCAAGCGCGACGCCACGCCAGCCGAGGCCCGCACCCGAGCCCCGGCCGGCCAGATCTGCTGCCCTGCGGACGTCGACGGCGGGGCGGCGAGTGGGCCGGGCGGCGAGAGACCGGGACCCACCTCTGCCGCGCCCCCTGTGTCACGGGCGAGGCAGGGGCGGGTCGGGTCGGGGGGCGAATCAGCGGTTGGACAGCCCCATGGCCGCCTCGTCGAGACGTTCGCCCGACGCCGGAGTGAGGTTGTTCAGCTTCTCGATCTGCGCGGCGGTCAGTTCCACGCCGTCGGCGGCGGTGTTGTCCTCCAGGTGGGCCACCCGCTTGGTGCCGGGGATCGGGGCGATGTCGTCGCCCTGGGCCAGCAGCCAGGCCAGGGCCACCTGCGCCGGGGTGGCACCGGCCTCGTCGGCGACCGCCTTGACCTCGTCGGCGACCCGGAGGTTCTGCTCGAAGTTGCCGGGGAGGAACCGCGGGTTGTTCTTGCGGAAGTCGTCCTCGTCGAGCCAGTCGGTCGAGCGGATCGCCCCGGTCAGGAAGCCATGGCCGAGCGGCGACCAGGGCACGAAGCCGATACCCAGCTCCCGCGTGGTCGGCAGGATCTCCGCCTCCGGGTCGCGCGACCACAGGGAGTACTCGGTCTGCAGCGCCGTGATCGGATGTACGGCATGGGCGCGACGGATGGTGTCGGGCGCGGCCTCGGACAGGCCGATGTGGCGGATCTTGCCCGCCTGGACCAGCTCGGCGAGGGCCCCGACGGTGTCCTCGATGGGCGTGTCCGGGTCGACGCGATGCTGGTAGTACAGGTCGATGTAGTCGGTCTCGAGACGCTTCAGCGAGCCCTCGACCGCGATCCGGATGCTGGCCGGGCTGCTGTCGAGGCCCTCGCCACCGGTGTGCGAGATGAACCCGAACTTCGACGCCACCACCACCTGGTCACGGCGGCCCTTCAGGGCCTTGGCCACGAACTCCTCGTTGGTGAAGGGGCCGTAGACCTCGGCGGTGTCGATATGGTTGACGCCCAGCTCGAGCGCCCGGTGGACGGTGCGGATCCCCTCGGCCTCGTCGGTGTCCTTCCCGGTGTAGAAGGCGTTCATCGGCATCGCGCCGAGGCCGATGCGGGAGACCTCCAGGTCGCCCAGCTTGATGTGCTTCATGCGTGCCGCTCCGTGGATTGCTCGGGTGCCTGCGGGTCTCCCCGCGCGAGAAGCCTGTTCCTCAGTCAGGCCCAGCCTGCTGGCCGGGCTCGCCGCGTGGCAGGGCGGGCTGTGCCGGGGAGCGTTGTTCCGGGGTACGACAGGGCCCCCCAACCGGCTACCGGGCAGTACATGAGGCCCCGCACACTCGAAGACATGACATCTCAGCAGCAGTACGGCACCGAGCTGGGCCGCTTCCTGCGCGCCCGCCGGGCCCGGGTGACCCCCGGGCAGGCCGGCCTGCCCGCCGGCGCCGGTCTGCGCCGTACCCCCGGCCTGCGCCGAGAGGAGCTGGCCATGCTGGCCGGCATCAGCATCGACTACTACATCCGGCTGGAGCGCGGCAAGGAGACCCGGCCCAGCCCCTCCGTCGTCGAGTCGCTCTCCCGTGCGCTCCTGCTGGAACCGGACGAGGCCGAGCACCTGCGCACCCTGGCCGCCGTCGCCGCCCGGACGGTACCGGAGCCTCCGGCCGCACCGAGCCGGACCGTACGGCCCGGGGTCAAGCTCCTGCTGGAGAATCTGCGGCCGGCCCCCGCGTACGTCGTCAGCCGGACGAACGACCTGCTCGCCGCGAACCCGGCCGGGCTCAGGCTCCTCGCCGGGATCGAGGAGTGGCCGGCCAAAGACCGCAACATCGCCCGCTTCGTCTTCCTGCACCCCGCCGCCCACAGTCTGTTCGCCGACTGGGACGCCCAGGTGCGGGGCTGCGTCGCCCACCTCCGCGCGCTGGCCGGCACCGACCCCGACGCCCCCGACCTGACCCGGCTGGTCGGTGAACTCCTGCTGAAGAGCCCTGAGTTCGCCCGCCTGTGGAAGCGCTACGACGTCAAGAACCGCTCGTACGGCACGAAGTCCTTCCACCACCCCGAGGTAGGCGACCTCACCCTCGGCTACCAGTCTCTGCAGTTGGAAGGCACCCCCGGCCACCACCTGCTCGCGTACAGCGCTGAGCCCGGCACCCCCGACCACGACGCGATCGCCCTCCTCGACCTCCTGGGCCACCACCCCGCCTCCACAGACCCGTCGCGCCCTCCGGCCTGATGTACGTCCGCCCACCGAACTGCGAGCAGGTACCCCGACCAGGGCAAATGGAGAAGCACAACCTCGGCGAAGATCAACGACGCTCGTTTTCGCTACAAGTTCCGAAATTATTCGTGACGGGTCCGCCACGCCGACGAAATACGTACTTCATAGCGTCACCATCAGCCGCATAGGCACCATCGCACCCATCAACGGCACCGACACCTACGTCAAGATGCCGGACAACATCATGACCGGGCTGAACTCGATCAGCGTCGACTTCGACGTGTGGATCGACCCCGCCATGGGCACGCCGTACTTCTTCTACGGCCTCGGCAACAGCAGCGGTGCCAACGGCAACGGCTACCTGTTCACCACCGGCAACACCTTCCGCACCTCACTCTCCCTGACCGACTACACCGCCAAACAGGACATCCAGCCCTCGGGCGCCGCCTACGAACTCCCGCGCAGCGCCTGGGAGCACGTGACGTACACCCAGACAGGCACCACCGGGATCCTGTACGAGAACGGCGTGGAGAAAGCCCGCAACACCAACGTCACCATCACCCCCGGCGCGATCGGCGGCGGGACAACGACCGCGGACTACATCGGCCGCTCGCTCTACGCCAACGACAAGTACTTCACGGGCCGGATACGGGACTTCCGCGTCTACGACCACGCCCTGACCCTGACCGAGGTCCAGGACAGGGCCAACGAGCCCGCGAAGCACTGGGAGCAACTGCAGGAGCTGGCCAACTACAACTGCGCGCTCGCGTATTTCAATGACCCCAACATCGGGCCGGTGATCACCTTCCCGTCGGACTACGCCGGAGACCTCGACAACCTGCAGACTCGGACCGACTGGACCGACTCCACCGGGCAGACACCGACAAGCTGGCCCACCCCCACCACCGCGAAGAGCCCGCTCTTCACCGCCGCCCAGGTCAAGAAGATCACTGATGCGGCCTACGAGCAGATCGCGCCCGACGCCGACGAGACATACAGGGTGTCGGTCAGCTACGACGGGAGCGACCGGATGGTGGTGGTCACCGACGCTCCGGCCTCGGTCACCGATCCGCTGCTGAACACCTATCCCGGCCAGATCACCCTCCAGGCACCCCAGCCTGACAGGTGATCCAGATCGGCTGAGGTCAGTGAGGGGCCCGGTCATCCGGGCCCCTCACCGCGGTTGGAAGGCGGCGTCCCACGATGTGCAACACCGTTGCCCTCAGGCGTTGGAGGCCGGTGGTGTCTGGTCACCGAGCGCCAGCACAGAAGTGTCCTCGCTGGATGTGGTGGGACGTGTGAGGGCAACAGCTCAGCGTTTTGCGTCCCGGCGTCAGAGGCGGCCCAGGGCGCGGACGGACCAGCCTGCTGCCCGCCAACGGTCGGAGTCGAGGGTGCCCCGGCCGTCGATCACCTTCGGGCTCGCCGCTCGGGCGGCGAGCCGGTCGGGGTCGATGCGGCTGAACTGCGCCCACTCGGTCAGGTGCAGCAGCAGATCGGCGTCCTGGACGGCGGCGATCGGATCGTCGACGTAGTCGAGTTCGGGGTGGAGCTTGCGGGCGTTGTCGAGGGCCTTGGGGTCGGTGACGGTGACCGTGGCGCCGAGTTCGTGGAGTTTGTGGGCGACGGCGAGTGCGGGTGAGTCGCGGATGTCGTCGGTCTCGGGTTTGAAGGCGGCGCCCCAGACGGTGATCCGTTTGCCGGTGAGGTCGCCGTCGCACTGTTCGCGGGCCAGGTCGACCATGCGCTCGCGGCGGCGGCTGTTGATCGCGTCGACCTCGCGCAGGATGGTCAGGGCCTGGTCGACGCCGAGTTCGCCGGCGCGTGCCATGAAGCCGCGGAGGTCCTTGGGCAGGCAGCCGCCGCCGAAGCCGAGGCCGGGCCGCATGCCGCGGCGGCCGATGCGGGCGTCGTGGCCGAGGATGTCGGCAAGTTGGCCGACGTCGGCGCCGGAGGCTTCGCAGACCTCGGCCATCGCGTTGATGAACGAGATCTTCGTGGCGAGGAAGGCGTTCGCGGAGGCCTTCGCGAGTTCGGCGGTGGCCCAGTCAGTGACGATCGTCGGTGTCCCGGACTCGATGATCTCCTCGAAGCACTGGCGCAGCAGCGCCTCGGCCCAGGAGTGCTCGGCGTCGAAGCCGAGGACGAGCCGGTCCGGGGTGAGGGTGTCCTCGACGGCGAAGGACTCGCGCAGGAATTCCGGGTTCCAGGCGACCTCGACCGAATCCCCTGCGGGTGCGTAGGTGTGAAGCAGTTCGCGGACGCGGGGTGCGGTGCCGACCGGGACGGTGGACTTGACGGCGACCACGGCCGGCCCACGGAGGCGCGGTGCGAGCTGGCGTACAGCGTTGAACAGGTGGGTGAGGTCGTAGGCCATCTCGCCGGGCTGCTGCGGGGTGCCGACGCCGATGAAGTGCAGTTCGGCGAATGCGGCGGCCTCCGCGTACGAGGCGGTGAACCGCAACCGGCCGCTCGTGGTGTGCTTGGCCAGCAGGTCGTCGAGGTCGCGTTCGTGGAACGGGGCCTTGCCGGAGTTGAGGATCGCGACCTTGTCCATGTCGCAGTCCATACCGAGGACTTCGTGGCCGAGTTCGGCCATGCAGGCCGCGTGGGTGGCGCCGAGATATCCGCAGCCGATGACGGTGAGCTTCATAAGCGTGTCCTTCCTGGTGGGGGCCGCCGCCCGGCGGCCCCGTGCAGGACACGGTCAGGCGGGCCGGGTGGCCAGATGGCGGTGGATCCCGTCCCTGATGAACGGCGGGATCGTGAGGATGTCGAGGTGTTCTGGGGCGAAGAACTGGAGCTTGACGCCCTCGGCCAGCGGCAGGACGGTCTCGTCGCCGTCCCAGGTGCCGCAGAAGAAGGTGATCAACTGTCCGGAGCCGTGTTCGTCGCGGATCTCGAAGAGCGCGGTGAGGCCGGTGACGGCCAGGCCGGCTTCTTCGTCGAGCTCGCGGACGATTGCCTCGCGCGGGTCTTCGCCGGGGTCACAGCCGCCGCCCAGGACCGACCAGTGGTTCGGCCAGGCGATAACGCCCGGCAGGTCGTCCCGCAGATGGAGGAGGAGTTCTCCGCGACCGTTGGTGATGATCGCGACCGCGCCGCGGGCGGTGGCCGGGACTTCGGCGGTGGTGTCCTGGTGCATCCCGACACCGTAGTAAGGGAGTTGCAGATCATGCGGCAGCCCTCACCGTCTGGTCGTGAAACCAGGCCGACGCCATCAAGGCCTGCATCCGTGTGCGGTCGAACCGGCCTCCCTGCTTGAGGCCGCCCTCCAGCAAGGGCCGCCATGAGGCCGGGGCCTCGGCGAGGGCGGTGTGGATCTGGGCGTCGGCCCAGGCCGCGAGGGGGCCGTTCAGCCAGGTGGGGACCGGGCTGGCGAAGCCGAGCTTGTCCCGGCTGCCCCAGACCTCGCGGGGAAGCCCGAGGGCCTTCGCCGCGTCCCGCAGGATCCGCTTGCCCTCGGCGGAGTGGCAGATCTTGTACTCCGCGGGCAGCCGGTAGGACAGCTCTACCAACTCCCGGGCCAGATAGGGGGACCGACGTTCCAACGCAAAGGCAGAGGCCAGCTTGTCGCTGGTCATCACCAGCGGACGCCAGGCCGTCGCCAGGTCCGCGAGGGTGAGCGCGCGGGTCGGATCAACATCGGTGCGGCCCATCACGCTCGCGATCAGGTCCCGGATTCGCCCGTCGGGGTCGGGGCCGCGCAGGACAAGCCGGGTGAGCGCCTCCGCCGGATCAAGGTTCTCCCCGGCGGTGTGCATGAGCTTGGCGGCCAGTGGCCGGTAGGCGTCCATCCCGGCGTTCAGCACGGCGTCGGGGCCGAAGAGGACCAGGGCGTGACGGACGTAGCCCATGAGGAATTCGTCCGGGCCCAGCCCGCCGACCACGACCCGCAGGCCGAGGTCTGCGACCTTCCGGTAGGCCATGTATTCGGAGAACGTGGACGCGTTGCCCATCGGGTAGTCGAGCGCGCCCATCATGTGCGGCAGGGCCTTGGTGAAGTCGAGGTGATCCGGCTCGACGACGACCAGCTCTGCGCCGGTGTCCCGGGCGATCGTCGTGGCGATCTGCGACTCGTCCAGCCGGTCCTGGCCCGGGTAGCTGACGGTGATGCAGACCGGCGGCCGCAGCAGGTGGGCCAGCACCGACGAGTCCAGTCCCCCGGACAGTAAGAGCGCGAAGTCGCAGGACGGGGCCCTGAGCGGGACCTGCTCGGCGAGGACGACGGAGAAGTCGGCCAGGGCCTCGGCGTAGGTGCCGGCGAAGGGCTGCCGGTCGGTTAGCGACCACCAAGTGTGCTGGTCGAGGGAACCGGTGGCAACGTCGAAGGCCAACAGAGTTGCAGGGGACAGCAGTTGGATGCCCTGGAAGGGAGTGTCGACGCCGACCGGCGTCTCCAGCGCCATCTCCTCCGGCCGCAAGACCAGCGGGGCCGGTCCGTAACCGGTCAGGGTGGTGACCTCGGAGGCGAACGCGAGCCGACCGCCGTCCAGACGCCAGTAGAGCGGCTTCTCACCGAGCCGGTCCCGCGCGAGGAACAGCTTCCCGACCCGGGGGTCGTAGACCGCGAGGGCGAACATGCCGTCCAGCCCGTCCAGGCAGGACGGCCCGATCTTCGCCCAGGCCCGCAGCACGAAGTGCGCGTCCGTCTCCCGGGCGGCAAGCGGGATGCCCCAAGCACTCGCCTGTTGACGGTAGTTGTAGACCTCGCCGTTGAAGGCCAGCAGTACGCCGCTGGCGCGGTCGAGATAGGGGCCGGGCACCGCCTGCGGGTCGACAATCAGCAGCGTGTTCATGGCCAGCACCGCCCGCCCGTCTGATGACGCTGCGTGCATGGTGCCGTCCGGACCACGGTGGGCTTGCGAGGCACCCATGGCGCCCACCGTGTGCTCGTGGCGGACGGCGTCGGCTCCGGCCAGTCCTGCGATTCCGCACATTTCTGAGTCACCCCCGGGTGTGGTGATGCCTTGACGGAAGCCGCCGCCGGAAGGAGATCGGTCCAGTTCCGGCGGCGGCCTGGACCCTCATCACAGCCGCCGGAAAGACGTACCGGGAGGGCTCGCAAGGGGGCTCACAACTCGCAGACACGGTTCACCCGGCAGCCAGAGGCAATACCCTCAGTGACCCAACACGCGGAATGCGTAAGGTTCTTCGCGCTCAGCCATCTGTTCGAGCGGACCTGACTCGTGTTCCCGTCACCGGCAAGGGAGAAGGTCGTGGCATCGACCGTCCGCCGGCCCCGTCCGCCCAACACGGACCTGGCCCGGCTCATCGAGGCCTGCGGCGCGAGCCACAAGTCCCTGGCTCTGCGCGTCAACCAGCTCGCCCACGGCTCCGGAATAGAGACGGACTACTCGCACACGTCCGTGGCGAACTGGTGCCGCCGCGGCATGACGCCGAAGTGGCCGGTCCCGAAACTCCTGGCACAGGCCATCGGCGAGCGACTGGGACGGCCCGTCGACCTGGGCGACATCGGTATGGGCGAGGCAGAGACAATCGACGCCTCGGTGGGGTTGGATTTCCCCAGGGACCCCGCCGACGCCGTCCGCGTCGCCACCATGTTCTGGAGCTCTGTGAACCGCCGCGACTTCCTGGCCGGATCCGGCTTCGCCGCCTCCGCGTTCACCACGCCCGTCACCCGATGGCTCGTCACCCCCGCCGACGAGACCGCCGATCACAGCGGCGGAAAGCAGGTCGGCCGGGCCGACCTCGACGAACTGCGCGAGGCCGCCGACGACGCCCGCCGCTGGGACTCCAAGTACGGCGGCGGGAACTGGAAGGCCAACTCGGTCACCGACTGCCTCGACCACCGGGCCGCCCCGCTCCTTCAGGGCACCTTCTCCGACGAGATCGGCCGCGAACTCTTCTCCGTCACCGCCGAGTTGTCCCGGCTGGCCGGATGGACAGCATTCGATGTCGGCCAGCACGAAGCCGCCCAGCGGCACTTCATCCAGGCCCTGCGCCTCGCCCGCGCCGGCGGCGACGTACAGCTCGGCTGCTACGTACTCACCACCATGGCCATGCAGACCCTGATGCGCGGCTTTGCCTCCGAAGCCATCGACATGACCCAGGGCGCCTACAACCGCGCCAAGGGCCAGGCCGCACCAAGAGTGCTGGCGTTCACCAAGCTGATCGAAGCCCGCGCCCACGCCCGCGGGAACGACCCCCGGGCCGCCTCACGAGCCCTGGCGGCCTCCGAGGACCTGCTGGGCCAGGCGAAGACCGACAGCGGTGACGAGCCCGCGTGGATCGACTTCTACACGCACTCCCGCCTGTCCGCCGACGCCGCCGAGGTCTTCCGGGACCTGAAGAACCCCAAGGCAGCCCTCGCCTGGAACAGACAAGCCGCCGCCATGCCGTCCGGCGCCTTCACCCGCTCCGTCGGCATGCGCCTCGCCATCGTCGCAACCGCCCACCTCCAGACCCGCGACCTCGACCACGGCCTCGAACTCGGCCACCGGTCCGTCGACATCCTCGCCCGCGTCCAGTCCGCCCGCGCCAAGGACTACGTCCGCGAGTTCAACACCGCCCTCGCGCCCTGGCGGCGCGAACCCGCAGTGCGCGAGTTCGTCCAGCGGACCCGCAAGGAACTCGGCGTCGCCGCCTGAGCTGGGTGAAAGACCGAAGGGCCCACAGCGCAGAGCCGATCTCCAGGGCGTGCAAGGCGAACAGCCTACGAGCGGATGGTCACCGGTGCCATTGCCAGTGGACGGCTCAGTCAAAGACGTCGTTGGTCGTTTTCACCCCGGCTTCATCCACCCACTGCTGAACTCGCGTCCCATAGCGCTGGGACATCCAGTATCGAGTCCGGATGACGCCGTCGGAATCGATCTGCAGCGTCTCCGAGAATCCGAAGTACTGGATCAACCCGGGGGTGAGGACCGAGGTGGCTGCCACGAGGGGGGTTCCGTCTTCAGCGAGGTCGTCCGGGGCAAACGTCCCTGTGGCAACAGGCCGTGTGATCACAAGCTGACGGCCCAGTGGAGTGGGAGATCCTCCGAGGCTCCAAAGCTGGACGAGACCTGCGGGATTGTCGTACGAGACAGGCCAGATACTCGCTCGAACTGCGGCATGGCCGCCTGCCGCCGCTCGGCCCCGGGCATGGCGCGCGAGGAATCGCAGACCCGACCAGACTCTGAGGGCAAGGTCCTCATCGTCGACAAGGCTGAGAGCCTGTACAAGCTGATCCTGCTGGGCCGGGAAATCCATCAGGACTGCGAACACACCGGCCCCGCTCTGATGCAGTTCGCAGGCAAGGTAAGCAGCCCCTGCCGGGGTGTGATCGCCATGAGGGACAAGACGCCGACTACAGACCAATGCCTTCTGGAAGTGGACGCCACGTGGGATGATCAGAGGGTCCTTGTTCGAGGCGCAGGACCGCCCGCGCGGGGGCGCCTGCCGCCGCGTGGGCGTGCGCGGCCTCCGCGGCCTCCTCGTGGGCCTCCCGGCGAGTCGGCAGCCCTCCCGGTAGGCACGCACGGCCTCCGAAGCGTCCCCCACCTGTCCGCGGTCGGCGAGAGCGTGACCCAACTCGCTGAGCCTGCCAGCCCGTTCGGGAGCGTCGGGTGCAGTGGCGCGGACGGCACGGCGCAGTGTCCCTATCGCCTCGTCGAGCGGCGCGCGCTGCCCGGTCCGCCGCGCCGAGGCACGCCGTGCCGCGGCGCGGTTGGTCAACACCGCGGCCGTGTACGGCGACTCCTCGCCGACCGTCCGCCGGACCTGCTCGTGGACCTCCACCGACCGCTCCAAGGAGGCGCGGTCCCCGGCCAGTTCGGCGTGCAGCCGCAGCGCCGCGGCGAGGTTGCCCCGGCGCAGGGGCAGATCGGGCGAGCCGTCGCCGGTCAGGGCGACGGCCCGCTCGTGCAGCCCGACCGCCCGGTGCGCCTCGGCCGCGTCGTCGAGACGGCGGGCGCTCAGCCGCAGACTCGTCCCCCACTGATCCAGGTACAGCGCCTCGTCGTCCCGTTCGGGGCCCGGCGCGGTCGCCGCCCGCTCGTGGGCGCGCACCGCCTCCCGCAGCCCCAGCTGGTCACCTCCCGCCGTCCCCTTCCGGAGGTCCCCGCGACCACGTACGCCGGGAAGCGGCTGTACCTGCTTCGTCACGGCGGCAAGGAGTGACTGGACGAAGATCGACACAGTCGCATCGCCGTGGAGACCCGCATGGGCCACGAAGTCGCCGGCTGAAAGGTCTCTACTCGCACGTCACCCTGACCATGGAGCAGGAGATTGCCGATTCGCTGCAAACCAGGTGGCTGCGCTTCGTGGCCAGCGAGGGAGAGCACTGGAAAGTATCATCTCCCACTGCTCTCGCATTCGATCTTGAGGACTGATGGAAAACAGCAGGTCAAAGCCGCTCAGGCTATCTACGCTTGAACCCGTTCATGAAGTTCATTTCGACGAAGTCGTTCATGCCCTTCGTCTACTACCGCATCGCCCTCGGCATCGTGATCATCGCCCTGGTGGCGACGGGCGCGCTGAGCCCGCACGCGGCGGAGTCGTCGGGCTGAGTCCGTACGATCCGTACGACTCCGGCGACCGTGACCAACCGCATACCGATCGAGTAGCCATCCGGTAGCGCAGTGTCAGTCCTTGCCCCTACGCTGGTGCGCATGTCCCCCGACTCCCTGACCCCTGGTTCCGTGCGGTCCGCTGCCGCGCTGAACGAGCAGATCCGTGCGCTCTGGCTCCGCGCCGGAGGTTCCCTCTCGGCCCAAGAGCGGGAGGAGTACGAGCTGTTGGTGGTCAGGTGGGCCGCGGCGATACGCGGCGAGGTCATCGAGGCGGCGTGACCGCCGGGGCGGACGCCAGAAGGCCGGGACGCCCTGCCCGACAGGCTCGTATGCAACCCCCGACGGTGACGCTGAGTCACTCCCCGCCCTGCTCAGCCGGCGTCACCGCCCGCCCGACACCCGCAGCACCGCACCCGTCGCGTAGGAGGCCTCCGCCGACATCAACCAGGCGACGGCGGCCGCGACTTCCTCGGCCAGTCCCGCCCGGCGGAGCGGAATCGTCGAGGCCGCGCGTTTCGCCCGCTCCGGGTCGCCCATCGCCGCGTGGATCTCGGTGTCGATGACGCCCGGGGCCACCGCGTTGACGCGAATGCCGTCCGGGCCGAGCTCCTTCGCCAGACCCACGGTCAGCGCGTCGACGGCCGCCTTGGTCGCCGCGTAGTGGACGTACTCGCCGGGGGCACCGAGGGTGGCCGCCGCCGAGGACACGTTCACGATCACGCCGGTCCCCCGCGCCGTCATGGACCTCGCGGCCCGACGCGAACACAGCAGCGTACCCAGCAGGTTGACCTCCACCACGCGCCGCAGATCGGCGGGATCCGCGTCGGCGAGCCTGCCCAACGGGCCAGTCACCCCGGCGTTGTTCACGAGCCCCGTGACCGGTCCGAACCGCTCCTCGACGGTGTCGAACAACCGCTCCACATCAGCCTCGACGGAGGTGTCCACCGCGACGGTCACACAGCGCACCCCGGCCGCCCGCACCCCCTCGGCGACCGACTCGGCGGCCCGGGCGTCCCGCACGTACCCCACGGCGACGTCGTGCCCGTCCGCCGCGAGCCGCAGACAGGTCGCGGCACCGATCCCCCGACTGCCACCGGTGACCACCGTGACGAGCGACCCGTTCAAGGACGTACCTCCTTCTTCCGCAATGGGCGATGAGCGATGAGCGACGGGTCTACGGTCGCAGGTGCGCGAGCACGTCCGCGTCCAGCGGATAGGGCCGCTCCACCGGCAACAGCCCGGCCGCGCGATCCAGTTGCCCCACCCGTACGAGCCCATGAATCTCGGCGGCGAGTGCCGTCACATCCTCGATCCCGACGATCCACTCGTCGGCGTACCGCGCCGCCGCCTCCCCCGAGAGCCCCAACTGCAAGGACCGGTACGGCAGCGGGTTGAGCCGGAGATCCCGCTCGGGGTCCCACTGCACCCGCGCCGAGGCCCGCCTCAGCTGCCGCTTCCAGGAGGCATGGTCCTCGTGCAGGTCGGCGACGTAGTGCGAGAGACACGCGTTCCGCAGCGCCCAGACGAACCCCTCCCGGCTGATCTCGACGGCCAGCACGGTCTCCTGCCCCTCCTTCGTGCCCCAGCCGCAGCGGTACATCATCCAGGTGAAGGACGGCTTGATCCATGTCATCCGGTCCCGCTTCCACGCCCCCGGAAACCGGCCGTCGCGTGCCGCGGCGAGCCCGATCTCCGGGCGGTAGGCCTGATAGACGGTCACCGTGGACGCCGTATGACGGGCGCGTACGCGGAACCTGGGTTCCCGTTCGTCGGAGGCGACGGATTCCTGTTCGTCGGAAAATTCGACTGTCTGATCATTCACGTGACCAGCTTCGGAGGCGGACACGCCCGTCGGCCACCGAATATCCACGATGCTCTTGGCTCCGCCCTCCCCGTGCCCAACACTGAGCCGATGACGCAGCGTGTGGAGCTAGCGACCGTGATGGACCGGCTCTCCCTGGACGGACTCGTCACCGAGTACGCGGTGGCGGTGGACGACGGTGACTGGGAGGCGTACGTGGGACTGTTCGCGCCGGACGGGCGGGCGGACTACCGCTCGGCCGGCGGTATCGAGGGCGAGGCCCGGCAGGTCGCCGGGTGGCTCGCGCAGAGCATGGAACTGTTCCCGATGCGGCAGCATCTGATCGTCAACCGCCGGGTCGGCTTCGGCCTCCTGGAGCAGGACACCGGCGACACGGCCCGGGTCCAGGCCGACTACATCAACCCCATGCGCCTCGCGGACCGTGACGGCGAAACCGGCTCCACCGCACCCGACTTCGTCTGCGGCGGCCGGTACTCCTTCGGGCTGATCCGTACGCGGGACGGCTGGCGGCTGCGTGAGGTGGTCGTCCAGGAGAAGTGGCGGCGCACGCCGAAGCACTGACCGACCGGCCCCGTTCGCCTCCCCCGGGCGACCTCCCGTACGCCAATACGAGGAATCCGCCGCTCCTGGCCGGAGTCCTGCTGGCCCGAGATCGTCCCCACCGCGCACACTGGGCGTACCGGCTGGGTAACCGACTGGGTAGTTGTCCGGGGAACCGACTGGTAGGAGGCGCCGTATGAAACTGCCCGGCCACTGGATCGCCTCCCCGTGGCGCCGTTCCTTCGCCGCTGCGCTGGCCGGTGCGCTGCCGATGTTCGCCTTCCCCGCGCCTGCCCTGTGGTGGTTCGCGTACGTCGCGCTCGTCCCCTGGATCCTGCTCGTCCGGTCCGCGCCGACCGCCAAACGGGCCGCGTACGACGGCTGGTTCGGCGGACTCGGGTTCATGCTGGCCGTGCATCACTGGCTGCTGCCGAGCCTGCATGTGTTCACGCTCGTCATCGCGGCGCTGCTGGGCGCGCTGTGGGCACCCTGGGGTGTCCTCGTCCGCCGGTTCCTGGCGGGACGGCCCCCGGCCGGGCGGATCGCCGCCGCGCTCGTTGTGCTGCCCTCGGGGTGGCTCATGGTCGAGTTGGTCCGCTCGTGGCAGGGGCTGGGCGGGCCCTGGGGCATGATCGGATCCAGCCAGTGGCAGGTGGCGCCCGCGCTGCGGCTGGCCTCGGTCGGCGGGGTGTGGCTGCTCAGCTTCCTGGTGGTGGCCGTGAACGTCGCGGTCGCCGTCCTGGTCGCGGTGCGCGAGTCCCGGGTTCCGGCGGTGGCCGCGCTCGTCGCCACCGCCGCCCTGACCTCCGCGGCCTGGGTGTGGTCACCGCGACCGGAGGCGGACGGCCGGGTGCGGATCGCGGTCGTGCAGCCGGGGATCGTCGACGGGTCCGCCAGCGCCGAGAAACGCTTCGCGCGCGAGGAGGCGCTCACCCGGCGGCTGGCCGGCCAGGACGTGGACCTGATCGTCTGGGGCGAGAGCAGCGTCGGCTACGACCTCGCCGACCGCCCCGACCTGGCACAACGGCTCGCCTCGCTCTCCCGCACGACCGGCACCGACATCCTCGTCAACGTGGACGCACGCCGCTCCGACCGGCCCGGTATCTACAAGAGTTCGGTGCTCGTCGGTCCGGACGGCCCCACCGGTGACCGGTACGACAAGATGCGGCTCGTGCCCTTCGGTGAGTACATTCCGGCGCGTTCGCTGCTGGGCTGGGCCACCTCCGTCGGCAAGGCGGCGGGCGAGGACCGCAGGCGGGGCACCGAGCAGGTGATCATGAACGTTGGGGACGGGCTGCGCATCGGGCCCATGGTCTGCTTCGAGTCCGCCTTCCCGGACATGAGCCGCCATCTCGCCCAGGACGGCGCCCAGGTGCTCGTCGCCCAGTCGTCGACCTCGTCGTTCCAGCACACCTGGGCCCCCGAGCAGCACGCCTCGATCGCGGCCCTGCGCGCCGCCGAGACCGGCCGCCCCATGGTGCACGCCACGCTGACCGGCGTCTCCGCCGTCTACGGCCCGAGCGGCGAGCGCGTCGGCTCCTGGCTCGGCACCGACGCGAGCACCGCGGCGGTGTACGACGTACCGCTGGCCACGGGTGAGACGCCGTACGTCCGCTTCGGCGCCTGGCCGGTGTACGGAGCCGTGCTCGTCCTCCTCGTCCTGGGCGGCGTCGAGGGCGTACGCGGGGTCAGGCGGCGTCGATCTGTTCCCGCACCGCTCGTACCACCCGCTCGCACAGTTCATGAGTCGCCAGTGCGTCCCGGGCGCTGAGCACCTTGCCGGCGCGCACGGCGTCGAGGAACGTCAGCACGGCCTGTTCGATGCCGCGCTGCCGTGCCACCGGCACCCAGTCGCCGCGCCGCCGTATCGTCGGCTGGCCCTTGTGGTCGATCACCTCGGCGAGGTTGACCACCTGACGCTTGGTGTCCTGCCCGGACACCTCGAGGATCTCCTCGGCCGAGCCGCTGAGCCGGTTCATCACGCCGAGTGCGGTGAACCCGTCCCCGGCGAGCTGGAGCACCACGTGATGCAGCAGTCCGCCCTCGGTGCGGGCGCGCACGGTCACGTCGTCGACCGGGCCCGGCACCAGGAACCGCAGGGTGTCCACGACATGGATGAAGTCGTCGAGGATCATGGCGCGGGGTTCCTCGGGCAGCCCGATGCGGTTCTTCTGCATCAGGATCAGCTCGCGCGGATGGTCGGCACACTGCGTGTACCCGGGTGCGAAGCGCCGGTTGAACCCGACGGCGAGCGAGACCCCGCGCTCCTCCGCCAGCTCCACCAGCCGCTCCGACGCGGCGAGTTCGTACGCGAGCGGCTTGTCGACGTACGTCGGTACGCCCGCCTCCAGCAGCCTGGTCACGATCTCCGGGTGCACGACGGTGGGCGCGTGCACGAAGGCGGCGTCGAGGCCCTGGGCGAGGAGGGCGTCCAGGTCGGTGTGACGCCGCTCCTGGGACAGATGGAGGTCGTCGGCGACCCGGGCGAGCGTCGCCGGTGTGCGGGTCTGGAGGTGCAGTTCGACGTCGGGGCGGCTGCCGAGCACCGGCAGATACGCCTTCTGCGCGATGTCACCGAGTCCGATGCAGCCGACCTTCACGGGGTCTCCTTCAGCGGTTGCCTGCCGGGGTCCTGCCGGAAGCATACGGCCGCCGGAAAACGCGTGGTGGGGGCGGTCGAGACAGGGCACCATGCCTGCATGACAGAGCCGCAGACGCAGCGCAGTGAACCCGCCCTCAACGCCGACGAACGCACCATGCTGGAGGGCTGGCTGGAGTACCACCGGCAGACCCTGGCGTGGAAGTGCGAGGGCCTGACCGACGCCCAGCTCAGAACCGCCTCGGTGGAGCCCTCCGAACTGTCCCTCATGGGTCTGGTGCGGCACATGGCGGAGGTGGAGCGGAGCTGGTTCCGCAGGGTGCTGGTGAGCGACGACGCGGGGCCGATCTACTACACCGAGGAGGACCGGGACGGCGAGTTCCATCTCACCGAGGCGGACAGCTGGCAGGAGGCGTACGACACCTGGCAGGCCGAGATCGGGATCGCCCGGCGCAACGCTGCGGACTTCGGCCTGGACGACCTGACCCGTGGCAAGAGCCGACACACCGGCGAGCCGTTCAATTTGCGCTGGCTCTACACCCACATGATCGAGGAGTACGCCCGCCACAACGGCCACGCCGACCTGATCCGCGAACGGCTCGACGGAGCGACCGGCGACTGAACCGAGCCTGCGGCGGGCGCGCCCCGGACGGTGACGGACGTCAGCCGGGGCCGCTCCGCACCCTCCGTACGGGGCCGGAGATCACCCGTGTGGGGCATCCTCCGCTGGTCCACGGGTTCCGAATCGGGCCGGACACAGCAGAGTTGCGCGGGTGCATCGAACGACGACCACCGCAACGCTCCTTGTCACCGTGGCTGTCACGGCTCTCTCCGGCTGCGTCACGGTCCAGCACCCGATCGCTCCCGGCCCGCCCCCGGCGCCGTCCCAGCCGTCGGTGCCCCGCCCGGCCGTCCTGGCCGAACCACAGATCGTGCAGGCGCCCGCCCGGGAAGCCCTGGAGCTCATCGGCCCCGACCACACGCCCACGCAGGCCGTACGGGCACCGCGGGCCCCGGAAGAGCCGCACCGCCCGGCCGCCGCGACGCCTCCGCCCGCACCGGCCGCCGCTCCGGCACCCCCGCCCCGCCGGACCAAGCCGAAGCAGCGCCCGCCCAAGCCGGAGCGCCGCCACACGCAGCCGCGCGTCGAACTCCCCGACGTGTCCCGCCCGGTACGCGAGAACACGGACGTGTGCGCCCTCGGCAGGAAGTACGGCGGCTGGGGCAAGGACAGCCCCCAGACGGTCATCTGCAAGGAGGCGTACGGGCGTTGAGGCGTCCGGGGCCCCGAGGGCGGGGAGGTGCCGAGGGCGCCTCAGGCCGGGGAGTTCCGGGGACGCCTGGGGCAGCGAGGCGTGGGGGGGCGCCTCAGAACGGGGATGTGCCAGGGCCGCCCAGGGCGGGGGGTGCCGGGACACCTCAGGCCGGGGAGTTCCGGGGACGCCTAGGGCCGCTGTCGCGGCGGCCCCCACGAGTCCCCGCCCGAACCGCCACCCGGTCTCCCTCCGGATCCGCCGCTCGTACCCCCTCCAGAACCCCCGCCCCCTCCCCCGCCCGCCCCTCCGGAGGATCCCCCCTCCCCCAGCCGGAGCTCCAGCCGCCCGATGGCCGCCCTGACCCCGTCGCCGTAGCTGTCGTCGCCCAGGGCGTCGGCCGCGCCGCGGGCCCGGCGGAGGTGGGTGCGGGCGGCCTCGGGGCGGTCCAGCTTGACGTAGTCGGCGGCGAGGTTCAGATGCAGTGAGGGGTACAGGGCGCGCACCGCGAGCGCCCCCTCGTGCTGGACGACCTCCGCGACCCGCTCGTCCGACAGCTCCTCGGCCGCCGACAACGCCCGCAGGTCCCACGCCAGTTCGTCCGAGGGGTCGTCCTGCGTGTCGGCCATGTAGTGCGCCAGGGTGCAGCGGTGCATCGGGTCGCCGTCCTCGCCGATCTCCGCCCACAGCCCCAGGAAGCGCCCCCTGGCCTCCTCGCGGTCACCGCCGTGGTGCAACATGACGGCCTGCCCGATCCGGGTCATCATGGCGTCCGGCACCACCTGTTCCTGCCGTTCCGTCACCGCGCCCTCCACCCTGTCCGCTGCCCACTGTCCCTGGCGACGCTAACGGCAGGCACTGACAATCCCGGTCAGGCGGGCCGGTACGGCACCGGCCGGGCGACCCGCCTCACCTCTTCCGGATCAGCCCAGGTCGGGGATCGTCCAGTCGATCGGCTCGTGCCCCTGGCCGGCGACCGCCTCGTTGATCTGCGTGAACGGACGCGAGCCGAAGAACTTCTTGGCCGACAGCGGCGACGGGTGCGCCCCCTTCACCACCACGTGCCGCTCCTCGTCGATCAGCGGGAGCTTCTTCTGCGCGTAGTTGCCCCACAGGACGAAGACCGCCGGGTCGGGACGGTCGGCCACGGACCGGATCACCGCGTCCGTGAACTTCTCCCAGCCCTTCCCCTTGTGCGAGTTGGCCTCGCCGGAGCGGACCGTGAGCACCGCGTTGAGCAGCAGCACGCCCTGCTCGGCCCACGGCAGCAGATAGCCGTTGTCGGGGACGGGCGTGCCCAGCTCCTCCTTCATCTCCTTGTAGATGTTGCGGAGCGAGGGCGGGGTCTTCACCCCGGGCCGGACGGAGAAGCACAGGCCGTGGCCCTGCCCCTCGCCGTGGTAGGGGTCCTGACCGAGGATCAGGACCTTCACCTTGTCGTACGGCGTCGCGTCGAGCGCGGCGAACACCTCGTCGCGCGGAGGAAAGACAGGACCGCGTGCGCGCTCCTCCTCGACGAACTCGGTCAGCTCCTTGAAGTAGGGCTGCTGCAGCTCGTCACCCAGGACGCCGCGCCAGGACTCGGGCAGCATGGCGATGTCGGTCACGTGAACTTCCTCCGATGTGCGGTGTGTTCCACTCACCGAAGAACCTACCGGCGCCCACTGACAACGGGCCCCGAAGTCCGCCGTACTCGAACCGTCGGCTCCGCTACCAGCTGGTCTTCCAGTACAGCTCCCACATCACCATCATCGTCGCCGGGTCGATGGACACCTCGGCGCCGCCGATCTCCTCGTTCGCCGCCACATGCTGCTTGCCCTGCCACAGCGGCAGCAGCCGGGCGTCGTCCAGGAGGATCTGCTGGGCCTCCTCGAACTCCTCGCCCACGGCCCCGCGGTCGCTCTCCTTGCGGGACGCGGGGAGCAGCTGGCCGGTGATCTCGGGCGACGTGTACGGCGTACCGAGCGCGTTCTGCTCGCCCACGAAGGGTGCGATGAAGTTGTCGGCGTCGGGGAAGTCGGGGAACCAGCCGCGCCCGAACACCGGGTACTCGCCCTTCTGGTAGCCGTCCACGTAGGTCTTCCAGGGGCGGCTCTCGAGGGTGACGGTGAACAGGCCGGAGGCCTCCAGCTGCCGCTTCAGTTCCTCGAAGGCCGGCTTGGTCTGGGAGCCGTAACGGTCGCTCGTGTACCAGAGCGTGAGCGGGACGCGCTCGGTGATGCCGTCGGCGACGAGGATCTGCTTGGCCTTGGCGGCACTGGGGTTGCCGAAGTCGTCGAAGAAGCCCGTGGTGTGGCCGACCAGGCCCTTGGGGATCATCGAGTACAGCGGCTCGACGGTGTCCTTGTAGATGTTGTGGGCGAGCGCCGGGCGGTCGACGATCTGGGCGATGGCCCTGCGGACCGAGCGCTTGTTGGACCACGGGTCCTTGGGGTTGAACACCAGGTAGCTGATCTCGGTGGTGGCGTTCTCGACGAGTTGGAGCCCCTCCTCCTTCTCGTTGTCCTGGATGTCCACGATGTCCGCGGCGGCGAGACCGCGGTAGATGACGTCGATCTTCTTCTCCCGCAGCGCGTCGGCTATCTCGGACGACTGCTGGAAGTACTGGATGGTGACGGCGTCGTTCTTGGGGTCCGCGATGCCCTTGTAGCTGTCGTTCCTGACGAGTACGGCCTTGTCGCCCTCGTCGTAGGACTCCAGGGTGTACGGCCCGGAGCCGCTGACCTTGCCGTCCTCGCGGAGCGCCTTCGCGGGGTAGTCCTCGGGGTCCACGATCGACATGGCGGGCGTGGAGAGCACGAAGGGGAAGGTCGCGTCGGCCTGGTTCAGATGGAAGACGAGCCCGCGGTCACCCTTCACCTCGATCCGGTCGAGGCTGGTAAGCAGACCGGCGGGGCCACCGTTGACGTTGATCGCCTTGATCCGGTCGATCGAGTACTTGACCGCCTTCGCGTCCAGCTTGTGCCCGTCCGAGAAGGTGAGGCCCTCACGCAGCTCGCAGCTGTACACCGTGCTCGAACTGTCGGTGAACTCGCAGCTCTTGGCGGCGTCGGGCTTGGGCTCGGACCCGCCGGTGTCGAAGTTGAGCAGCGTCTGGTGGACGTTGCGGAACAGCTCCCACGAGTTGTCCCAGGACGCCGCCGGATCCAGTGTGCTGGGCTCACTGGTCGTCCCCACCACGATGGGCTTCCCGTCGCCGGAGGAGTCGGAGGAGAAGACTCCGCATCCGGCGACCATGGATATGGACGCGGCTGCCGCAACCTGCCGCAGGCCCCGGTTCCGGTTGAACACGTGCACGCTCCTCGATCTGCCATACCAAGCCAACGGTCGGCAGACCATACCGCAGTGCCCCAGTAGCTGGTCCAGCTTCCTGGTAGGCCACTTGATCAGCGCGTATCGGACAGTGCCGCCCTCGGACCGCGTGACCTCGCACGTCGACACAGAAGCTTTTTCTGTCAGTCGGGGCGCATAAGTTTGCGTCGGTCGACATAGGGACTTTTGGCCGCTCATCTTCCGGTAAATGGCAAAGCAGACGTAAAAATCGACGGTGGGCGAACACCCGTCCGAGCCCGGGTGAACCGGGAACCGACGCGGGCGCCCGTCTCCCGACGAGCGCCCGCCCCACTTCGTACCGATCCGGTTACGTCAGCTGTGTCCGGCCTTCAGGAAGATGCCGCCGTCGACCACGAGCGTCTGGCCGGTGATCCAGTCGGCCTGCGACGAGGTCAGGAACGCGGCGGCGCCGCCGATGTCCGAGGGTACGCCGAGCCGGCCGAGCGGGTAGGCGGCGGCCGCCTCCTCCTCGCGGCCCTCGTAGAGCGCCTGCGCGAACTTGGTCTTCACGACGGCCGGCGCGATCGAGTTGACCCGCACCCGCGGCGCGTACTCGTGCGCCAGTTGCCGTGTCAGGTTGTCCATCGCGGCCTTGCTGATGCCGTACGCGCCGATGAACGGCGAGGCCGAGAGGCCGGCGACGGACGTGATGTTGACGATCGAGCCGCCGTTGTCCTTCTGCCAGGTGTGCCAGGTCTTCTGGGCGAAGCCGAGCGCGGAGACGACGTTGGTCTCGAAGACCTTGCGCGCCACATTGAGGTCGAGGTCGGCGATCGGCCCGAACACCGGGTTCGTACCGGCGTTGTTGACGAGGTGGTCGACGCGTCCGAACGCCTCCAGGGTGCGCTCGACGGCGACGGCCTGGTGGGCCTCGTCGTGGGCCTTGCCGGCCACACCGATGACCCGGTCGGCACCGAGTGCCTCGACGGCCTCCTTGAGGGCGTCCTCGTTGCGTCCGGTGATGCAGACCCGGTCACCGCGCGCGAGGAGCGCCTCGGCGATGCCGTAGCCGATGCCCCGGCTGGCGCCGGTGACGAGGGCGACCTTGCCCGAGAGTTCCACAGTGCTCATGTTCGTGTCCCCCGGCCCTAGTCGAGCGGTCCGCCGGCGACGTACAGCACCTGGCCGGAGACGAATCCGGCGGCCTCGCCCGTGAAGAAGGCGATCGCGTTGGAGATGTCGTCGGGGTTGCCCACGCGCTGGACGGGGATCTGGGTCGCGGCGGCGGCCTTGAAGTCCTCGAAGCCCATACCGACACGCTCGGCGGTGGCGGCGGTCATGTCGGTGGCGATGAAGCCGGGGGCGACGGCGTTCGCGGTGACGCCGAACTTGCCGAGTTCGAGGGCGAGGGTCTTGGTGAAGCCCTGGAGACCGGCCTTGGCGGCGGAGTAGTTGACCTGGCCGCGGTTGCCTTGGGCGGAGGACGAGGACAGGTTGACGATCCGCCCGAACTTGGCGTCCACCATGTACTTCTGACAGGCCCTCGACATCAGGAAGGCGCCGCGCAGATGCACGTTCATGACCGTGTCCCAGTCGGACACGCTCATCTTGAAGAGCAGGTTGTCGCGCAGGACGCCCGCGTTGTTGACGAGGATCGTGGGTCCGCCCAGTTCCTCGGCGATACGCGTGACCGCGGCCTCGACCTGGGCCTCGTCGGAGACGTCGCAGCCGACGGCGATCGCCCTGCCACCGGCGGCGGTGATCTTCTCCACGGTGTCCTTGCAGGCGGCCTCGTCGAGGTCGATCACCGCGACGGCGCGGCCCTCCGCCGCCAGTCGTACGGCGGTCGCGGCGCCGATGCCACGCGCACCGCCCGTGACCACGGCGACCCGCTGCTCAGTGGTGGACATTGCTGGTTCTCCTCGCCCTTGAAAAGCCTGCGGCCCACGGTACGCCCTCAGGTGAGCGACCGCTTAGTACCTTCGGTGCATGTGACGCTAGAAGTCCTGGCACCCCGTGTCAACGGCATGTCAGGCCGGTGTGAGCCATTACCCGTCATTGCTTGTCATCACCTGACCAGCAGGTCGAGCAGTCGCTCCGCTTCGGCCCGCGGGTCGGCGGTGAGCCCGGTGTGCACGGGCCCCGGCTGTACGACCGTGGAGCGCGGGGCGATCAGCCAGCGGAAGCGCCGCCCGGCATCGTCGGGTGCGGCCTGGCCCGCGGCGTCACCGCCCGCACAGACCCCTTCCACGGCACGCAGTGCGGCCCGCACGCCGTCGATGTCGGCGGCGGGGTCCAGCGCCCGCAGCTTCCCCTCATCGAGATGCGTTCGCGCGGCGACGAAGGACTTGGCGCGGCAGTACACCAGCACACCCGCGTTGAAACATTCGCCGCGCTCGATCCGCGGCACGACCCGCAGCAGCGCGTACTCGAAGACGTCCCGCTCGCTCATGCGGTCCCCCCATTGGTGATCCGCTCGTGGATGACGGCCGCGCGCGCGAGGAGCGGCTCCGCGTAGGCCCGTCGGAGCGCGTCCGGCGAGTCGAACCCGGGTTCGTCCGCGAGCCAGGCGTCGGGGATCTCGGCTGTCACCTCGGCGAGCAGTTCCTCGGTGACCAGCGGCGCCAGTTCGGCGGCGGCCGAGGCGATGTCGGGGCCGAACCGCGCGAGGGCGTGCTCGGAGACGTCGTACGGCTTGGCGGCGGAGGCCCGGGCGCCGGGCCAGTGGTGATGCCAGATCATCGTGGCGCCATGGTCGATGAGCCACAACCGGCCGTGCCACATGAGCAGGTTGGGGTTGCGCCAGGACCGGTCGACGTTGTTGACGAGCGCGTCGAACCACACCACCCGCCCGGCCTCCTCGGCGCCCACTCCGAAGGCGAGCGGATCGAACCCGAGAGCCCCCGACAGGAAGTCCATGCCGAGATTGGTGCCACCGCTCGCCTTGAGCAGCCCCTGCACCTGTTCGTCGGGTTCACCGAGCCCCAGCACCGGATCGAGCTCGACGGCAACCAGCCCCGGCACCCGCAGCCCCAACCGCCGCCCCAGCTCGCCACACACGACTTCGGCGACGAGCGTCTTACGCCCCTGTCCCGCACCCCTGAACTTGAGCACATACGTCCCGAGATCGTCGGCCTCGACGAGTCCCGGCAGCGAACCGCCCTCACGCAGGGGCGTGATGTAGCGGGTCGCGATGACTTCCTTGAGCATCGCCCCAGGTTACTGGGGCTGTTCCCGGCCGGATGCCCGCGCGTCTGAACGGCGCGCACACGGGGTTCGTATCTCCGCACAGATCCTGAAAACGCCTTCGGAAGGAAACGCCAGCATGAGCAGCGCCTCGCTTCAGCCCCTATCGGGACCGGCCCGTCGTACGGTCATGGCGGCGGCCGGCGCGGCGGGGCTCGCCGTCGCGCTGACCGCTTGCGGGTCGGAGGACGACTCGTCCGACTCCGCCACCGAACAGGGCGCCGCCGCCGGCACCGCCCTCGCGAAGACCACCGACATCCCGGAGGGCGGTGGCAAAATCTTCAAGGACCAGGGTGTGGTGATCACCCAGCCGACGGCGGGCACCTACAAGGCCTTCTCCTCCAAGTGCACGCACGCGGGCTGTGCGGTGACGGGGGTCACCAACGGCGTCATCACCTGTCCGTGCCACAACAGCGAGTTCTCGGTCACGGACGGCAGCGTGAAGAAGGGCCCCGCGACCGAGGCGCTGGCCGCCGAGGAGATCACCGTCTCCGGGGACTCGATCACACTCGCCTGACCCTCCCCCTGAGACAGGCCAGCACCTCGTCGGTGGTAGCGACCGTGGCGACCAGCGCGAGGGTGTTGCGGATCATCGCGGGGGTGTAGTCGGAGGGCACCCCCGCGATGGCGTCCCTGGGGACGACGACGGTGTATCCGCGGTTCACGGCGTCGAACACGGCGTTGGGAATCGCGACGTTGGCCGAGACCCCGGTCACGATCAGCGTGCGGCAGCCGAGGTTGCGCAGCAGGGCGTCGACGTCGGTGCCCTGGATCGGCGACAGGCCGTGCAGCCGCGGTACGACGAAGTCCTCGTCGGCGACCTCGATGGGTGGTGCGACACGCACCGCGGTGGTACCGGAGAGCTGCTGGACGGGGAGCCGTTCGGCGGCGCGGAACAGCCGGGCGTTGCGGTTGGCGCCGCGCCCGTCCGGCCGGCGCTCGGCGACCGCGTGGATGACCTGGACACCGGTCTCGTGGGCGGCGGCGACCAACCGGGCGACCCGGGCGAGCGCCCCCGACGACCGCGCCTCCGCGGCGAGTTCGGGCAGGGCGCTGTCCGGCCCGACGACGCCCTGCTGGCACTCGACGGTGAGCAGGACCGTGGTGGCGGGGTCGAGGAGTTCGCTGAGCTGTTCGTACGACGGCATGGCGATGGAGAGTAACGCTGGTCACGGATGGGCGGAAGACGACCCATTTTCTTTTCTGACGTGATGTCAGAGGATCCCCTCTGACACGACGTGGGAGAACAAGAGGGGGGAACGCATGACCGTCACTCAGCGCCGAGGCCGGAAGATCATGATGACGCCGGGCGAGCTGGACGAGTTCCTGACGACCCAGCGCACCTGCCGGGTCGCCACCGTCTCGGCGGAGGGCGCTCCGCATGTGAGCACACTGTGGTTCGCCTGGGACGGCACCTCGATGTGGCTGTACTCGGTGGTCCGCAGCAAGCGCTGGACCCACCTGTGCCGCGACCCGCGGGTCGCGATCGTCGTCGATACGGGCGAGGAGTACGACGAACTGCGCGGCGTCGAGCTGTCAGGCGCGGTCGAGTTCGTGGGCGAGTCCCCCCGCACGGGAGAGCTGCGCGCCGAACTGGACGTCCCGGAGACCCTGTTCGCCCGCAAGAACTTCCGCCTGGACGAAATGCCCCACGACGGCAGACACGCCTGGATACGCCTGACCCCGGAAAAAATCGTCTCCTGGGACTTCCGCAAACTGCCGGCGCAGTAGTCATTTCAGCCCGTCCGGCGTTTGAGGACGAGGCCGTTCAGGCCGAAAGGGGGGTCTGGGGGCGCAGCCCCCAGGGATGGGACGGGTAAGGGCGGCGGGGGCGAAAACCCTACCCAACCCCCCGCCCCGCCACCCGCAACGCATCCACCGCCGCCCGAATCGACGGCCGCCGATCAGCATCCGCCCGCCACACCACGTACACATGCCGCCGCACCCGCTGCCGAAGCGGCACGGTGACAACCCCGTCAGGCACAGGATGCCGCCCGAGCAGCGGCGCGATGCACACACCAAGCCCCGCCGCGACCAACCCCAACTGCGTATGCGTCTCCGCCGCACGATGCCCGATACACGGCTCGACCCCCTTCGACCGCAGCGTGAACATCAGCCACTCATGACAGAACTCCCCCTCGGCCCAAGTGATCCACTCGTCCTCGGCGAACTCCCCGAGATCCACCTCGCTCCGACCCGCGAGCGGATGCCCGACCGGCATCGCCACATCCGCCGGATCGTCCAGGATCGCCGCCTTCACCAGCCCGTCGGGCAACGGCATCGGCTTGTTGTACCAGTCGAGCACGACCGCCAGGTCGAGATCCCCCCGCACCACCCCGGCGACCCCCGCCTCCGGTTCAAGCTCGCACGACCGCACCCGCAACCCGGGATGCTCCGCCCGCAGGGCCGCGAGCGCGGCCGGGAACAGCCCGCGCGCGGCGGTAGGGAACGCCGACAACCGCAGCTCGCCCACCACCTGCCCGCGCTGAGCCTCCAGATCGGACTGCGCCAGCTCGACCTGGGACAGGATGCGCGCGGCATGGTCGGCGAGCAGCCGCCCGGCGTCGGTGAGCCGCACTCCCCGCCCGTTCTTGGCGAGGAGCTGCTGCCCCACCTCCCGCTCCAGCTTGGACATCTGCTGAGAGACGGCCGACGTCGTCACATGCAGCCCCTCGGCCGCCCCACTGACCGAGCCGTGCCGGGCGAGGGCGTCGAGCGTACGCAGGCGCTCCAGATTCAACATGTAAGCGATTCTACGAGATGAGCCGAACAAATGCTCGCTTGTGCTACGAGATCAACTCGGGGACCGTAGGAGCATGAGCCGCCCCACCACCGCAAACCCCACGACACCAGCACTCACACCCACGACCTCCGCGGCCCGCCGCCGCAACCCCGCGTTCGACTGGCGCATCCGCTTCGGCGTCCTCTCCCTGATCTGGGGCTTCAGCTTCCTGCTGATCAAGGTCGGCACACAGGGATTCGCCCCGTTCCAGGTCACCTTCGGCCGGCTGCTGTTCGGTACGGCGGTCCTGGCGGCGGCGCTGGCCGTGAAGCGGGAGCGACTCCCCCGGGGCACACGCACGTGGGGACACCTGGCGGTGGCCGCGTTCCTCCTGAACGCACTGCCGTTCTCCCTGTTCGCGTACGCGGAGCTGACGATCCCGTCCACCCTGGCCGGCATCTGCAACGCGACCTCGCCGCTGTGGGGCATGGCCCTGTCCCTGGTCGCGCTCTCCGAGGACCGTCCGACACGGGTGCGGGTGGCCGGTCTCGGCCTGGGCTTCATAGGTGTGCTGACCGTTCTCGGCGCGTGGCAGGGCTTCCACGGCCTGGACGCGAAGGGCACGGCGCTGGCTCTGCTGGCCTCGCTCAGCTACCCGATCGGCTGGATCTACGTCCGCCGCACCCTGGCGGGTTCGAGCCACTCCCATCTGTCACTCAGCGGCGCCCAGTTGCTGCTGGCCACACTCCAACTGGCCGTGGTGACACCGCTGTTCACCTCCATACCCGACGGCCTCCCCGTCGGCCCGCTGCTCGCGATCGTCGCTCTGGGCGCACTGGGCACGGGCTTCGCGATGCTGCTGCAGTACGGCCTGGTCGCCGAGACGGGCCCGACGACCGCTCAGATGGTCACGTACTTCATCCCGGTCATCGCCACGGTCGCGGGCGTCACCCTGCTCGGCGAGACCCTGACGTGGTCGACACCGGTGGGCGCGGTGATAGTGCTGGCCGGAGCAGCCCTCACCCAGGCCGGCACCGGCCGCCGGGCGCGGCCTGCCCGCTGACCGACTCCTGAGCGGCTCGCCGCCGATCCCTGGAGCCTGCGGCGGCTCACGCCGGAGACGCCGGGTGCCGACAACCTCGGCCGCTCCAGCGGGCGCCTTCCCCCAGGAGGGCCCAGCGGTGTTGCCGTGGCGCCGCTTCCCCCACTCGCGACTTCGCCCGGCCGGGGGCCCGCAACCTCGGCACCGGTTGATGCGAACACCACCTCCGCCTGACAGGCGGACGCACCACACCCGCCCACCCGCCCACCGGCACCCGGCACCCGGCACCCGGCACCCAACCGGAGCACCGCGGCCTGCCGAGCCACCACGAGCGAGCGGACCAGTCCTAGACGTAGGTCCGCGCACCCACCGACCCCACCGGCCCCACCGCCGAAGCAATCGCATCCGCCAACGACCCCGTCTCCACCTCCGTCAGCGTCGCGACAGTCACCCGGATCCCGGGCGGCGCGTTCATCCGGAAGCGGGCGCCGGGGGCGACGGCCCAGCCGGCGTGCAGCAGCCGGGCGACCGCGCCGGTCTCGTCAGGGACCGGGATCCACACGTTCAGCCCGCTGCGCCCGTGCGCCTCGACCCCGCGCCGCGCGAGCGCGTCGATCAGCGCGTCCCTGCGCCGCCCGTACGCCGAGGCCACCGCACGCGCGTCCAGCGCGTCGTCGGCCCACAGCCGCACGACGGCCCGTTGCAGCAGCCTGCTGACCCACCCCGGCCCGAGCCGCTGCCGCCCCAGGACCCGGTCGACGGTGACGGGGTCCCCGGTGAGGACGGCGAGGCGCAGATCTGGACCGTACGCCTTGGCGACCGAGCGGACGAACGCCCAGTGCCGGGTGACCCCGGCCAGCGGGTGGAGGGGCTGGTCGACGATCCGGTAGCCGTGGTCGTCCTCGATGAGCAGGGTCTCCGGGTGCTCCCGGAGCACGGAACGCAGGGCACGCGCGCGCGTGGCGCTCACCACGGCCCCGGTCGGGTTCTGCGCCCGGTCCGTGACGATCAGCGCCCGGGCCCCGCCCGCCAGCGCCCGCCGTACGTCCTCGGCGAGCGGCCCCTCGTCGTCGACGCCCACCGGGACCATGCGCAGCCCGAGCGCCGGCACGAGGTCCAGCAGGCCGCCCCACCCGGGGTCCTCGACGGCGACGGTGTCACCGGGCTTGAGGTGTACGGCGAGGACGCGCTCGATGCTGTCCAGCGAACCGGAGGTGACGGCGAGGGGCCCGTCCGGCACACCGTCGGCGGCGAGGTCGGCGCGGGCGATCCGGGCCAGCTCCGGTTCCACGGTGGCGTCGCCGTAGAGCACCGGCACCCGGTCGCTCAGCTCGCCGGCCGCCGCGAACGCCCCCGCCAGTGAGGGCAGCAGCGCCGGATCGGGATTGCCGTGCGCCACGTCCCGCACACCGGACGGCACCTCCACCCGGATGTACTCACGCCCGGTGGTGGCCGGCTTGGAGCGCACCCGGCTGCCGCGCCGCCCATGGGTCTCGATGACCCCGCGTTCACGCAGCGTGCGATAGGCGGCGGCGACGGTATTGGGATTCACCCCGAGCCGCTCCGCCAACTCCCGCATGGGCGGCAGCAGTTGACCGGGTTCCAGCTCACCCGCACCCACCGCGCGCTCGACGCTCGCGGAAATCTCTGCTGCGCCCCGACCTTCGATCAGATATTCTCCTAGCACAACATAGATTATGCACTAGTGCAATATGAACCGCAAGGAGACCGCGATGCCGGGGACCACCGCAGAGGACACAGCACAGAACACGGCCGACGACACCTACGGCCCCACCGACCGCACGGTCCCCACCCGCTCCGCGAACCGGGCCTCGTACGACAAGGAGTCGGTGCACGCGATCCTCGACGAGGGGTACGTCTGCCACCTCGGCTTCGTCCGGGACGGCGCGCCGGTCGTGCTGCCGACGCTGTACGGGCGGATCGGCGAGCGCCTCTACGTGCACGGATCGACGGGCTCGCGCCCGCTGCGGATGACGGGCAAGGCGGACCCGGGGCTGCCGGTCTGTCTGACGGTCACGCACGTGGACGCGCTGATCCTGGCCCGGTCCGCCTTCCACCACTCGATCAACTACCGCTCGGTGGTCGTCCACGGCCTCGCCCACCAGGTGACGGACCCGGACGAGAAGCGGCTGGCCCTGGACGTCCTGGTCGACAACGTCGTGGCCGGCCGCTCGGCGGACTCACGGCCCGCCAACGCCAAGGAACTGGCCGCCACCGCCGTGATCCGCATCGACCTCGCCGAGGTCTCCGCGAAGGTGCGCACGGGCGGGGTGAACGACGAACCCGAGGACCTCGCCCTCCCCCACTGGGCCGGTGTGGTCCCGCTGCGCAAGGGATACGAAACCCCGCTCGCGGACGCCGAGTTGGCGCCCGGCACCCAGCTCCCCGACTATCTCAAGGCTCTCTGATCCCGATGCTGATCCATCCCTGGGACGCTCCGCGCGAGGACACGGAGTGGCAACAGTGGCTGTCCGTCCACGACTTCGGCCAGCTCGCGGTCAACGGCCTGCCGGGCGAAGCACCGTACGTCCAGCCGCTGCACTTCGCCTACGACCCCGAGCGCGCCGAGGCGGTCACCCATCTGGCCCGCCCCAACCCGCTCTGGCCCGCGCTGAAGGCGAACCCGGTCGTCCTGCTCAGCGTGGTCGACGACTACACGTTCATCCCCGGACCGTGGCAGGCCGCACCGGACGGCCCGCCCGAGCACGGCACCCCGACGAGCTTCTACGCGGCCGTCCAACTCCGCTGCACCGCCCATGTCGTGGACGACCCGGCGGAGAAGACCGCCCTGCTCAACCGCCAGATGGGCCACTTCCAGCCGGAGGGCGGCTCGGCACGGGTGGCGGCGGGCGAGGAGCCGTACGGGCGGATGCTCTCCGGTATCCGTGGCATCAGGCTCGAAGTGACGGACGTACGGGCGAAGTTCAAGTACGCCGAGAAGAAGCCGGTGGAGGTCCAGGACCGTATCGCGACCGGCCTCGCGGCGCGGGGCGGGCCACGGGACGCGGCTGCGCTGGCGGTTCAGCGACGCAGGCGGGGGCTGTAGCGGGCCTCAACTCCCGTCGGCGCTCGGCTCGTCGGCGGTCGGCGCATCGCCTCGCCGCTGCTGCGGTTGCTGCTCGTCGGCCTTCGTACGCCCTGCGAATTCCGGGGCGTTGAGGCTCCCCAGCAGGCCCAGCAGCTCCGCGTCACGGCTGCCGGGCTCGGCGTGGAATACGACGAGAAGGAGGCCGTCCGAATCGCCGATGTCGAGCTTGTCGCAGTACAGGTCGAGGTCGCCGACCTGAGGGTGGGACAGTTTGCTGACGCGTGAGCGCATAGGGACGACGTCGTGACGCCCCCAGAGCCCCCGGAAGCGTTCGCTGCGTACGGACAGTTCCCCGACCAGTTCGACCAGGCGCGGATCGTCGACGTCGGCGCCGGCTCTCGCGCGCACGCTCGCGACGATCCCGGCGGTCAGGTCCTCCCAGTCGCGGTGCAGTTCGCGCGCGGTGGGGTCCAGGAACACGGTCCGCAGCAGGTTCACCCCGGGGACGTAGTTCGGGGACAGCGCGCGGCACAGCGCGTTCGCCACGACCACGTCGGTGTACCGGTTCTGCACATAGGCGGGGTTCGTGGTCCAGCCGTCGATGAGCTTCCGGATGGTCACCGGCACCTGAGCCGACTTCGCCGCCCGCCCGCGCGGTCCGGGCCGCCGCCCGGTTCCCGTCAGGCCGACCAGGTGGCGGGTCGCGTCGGGGTCCAGGCGCAGCACACGGGCGAGCGCTTCGAGCACCTGGACGGACGGATTGCGGTCCCGTCCCTGCTCAAGCCGCAGGTAGTAGTCGGAGCTGATGCCGGCGAGGGTCGCGACCTCCTCCCGGCGCAGCCCGGGCACCCGCCGCAGACCGCCGCCGCTGAGCCCGACGTCCTCGGGCCGGACCAGCTCCCGGCGGGCCCGCAGAAACTCACCGAGCACGTTGTTGGCGTCCATACCCACCACCGTAGTTCGGACGGCTCGGGATGTGGGTGTCCCTGTCGCCCCCAGGAACAGCGGGGTACTGCCACCCGGGTACGGATCGCGGCAGAGTCGGTCCGGACAACGACGAACGACAACGGCTGACGACGACTCACGACGCCTCACAGCGTCCGACGACGACTTCAGCGGTACGCGACGAAAGGCATCACCATGGCCGACACCGTCTCCGGCGGAACCCTCACTCCGGCCGAGGGCCTGACCCTGACCCGTATGGGGTACGGCGCCATGCAGCTGGCGGGCCCCCATGTGTTCGGGCCGCCCAAGGACCCCGACGAGGCCGTGGCGGTGCTGCGCGAGGCCGTCGACCGGGGCATCACCCACATCGACACCAGCGACTTCTACGGACCCACGGTCGTCAACGAACTCATCAGGAAGGCTCTGTCCCCCTACCCCGCCGATCTCCGCATCGTCACCAAGGTTGGCGCCCGCCGCGGCAGCGACGCCAGCTGGCTGCCCGCACTGGACCCCGAGAGCCTCAGGTCGGCCGTCCACGACAATCTCCGGAACCTCGGCGTGGACGTGCTCGACGTGGTGAACCTGCGGGTCGGTGCGGACGAGATGGCCGGTGAGCAGCCGCTCAGCGAGCAGTTCGGGGTCCTGGCCGAGTTGCAGAAGGAAGGCCTGATCCGGCATCTCGGGGTCAGTGCGGTCAGCGCCGCCCAGTTGACCGAGGCGCAGGCCATCGCCCCGGTCGTCACCGTGCAGAACCTCTACAACCTGGCCAACCGGGAGGACGACGCGCTGGTCGAGCGGTGTGCGGCGGAGAACATCGCCTTCGCGCCGTTCTTCCCGCTCGGCGGCTTCACTCCGCTCCAGTCCCGGACCCTGACCGAGGTCGCAGCCCGTCTCGGCGCCTCGCCGCAGCAGGTCGCCCTGGCCTGGCTGCTCCAGCGCTCGCCGAGCATCGTCCTCATCCCGGGCACCTCCTCACGCACCCACCTCTGCGAGAACATCGCGGCGGCGGATCTGACGCTGCCGGCGGACGCCATCGCGGAACTGGACGCGATCGGCGACGCGAAGGGCGCCTCACAGGACGCCTGAGCCTCAGTCGAACACCCCTCCGGGCTCCACACGCTCCAGCACACCGGCACGGGCACCGCGCGTCTCCGCCACCGCGAGCCCCGCCACCGCGCCCAGCATCAGCAGGGTGCCCACGACGGTCGCCGCCGTCAGCCGCTCACCGAGCAGGGTGACGGCGAGGACCGCCGCGCTCACCGGTTCCAGGAGCATGATCACGGAAACGGTCGCCGAGCGGACGACGGCCGCCCCCGCGAAGTACAGCCCGTACGCGAGGGCGGTCGGCACGGCAGCGACGTACACCACCAACCCGATGAACCGCAGGCCGTCGCCGGTGTGCGGCAGGAGTCCCTCGGCGAGCGCGAACGGCAGCAGGCACAGCGTGGTGACGCCGAAGGCCCTGACGGACGTACCAAAGGCGTCCGTCGCTCCGTCCCGCCCCCACCACCGGGTGAGGAGGGTCATCAGGGCGTACCCGGCCGCCGACAGCGTGGCCCAGGCGACACCCGAGGGCCGGACCTCGGCGCCACCACTGCCCAGCACCAGCACGGCAAGCCCGGTGAGCGCCCCGGTGACGGCGACGGTCCCGCCGGCGCCCAGCCGCTCGCCCATGGTCAGCCGGGCGCCCAGCGCGATGAGGACGGGCCCGGCGCCCAGGGTGACGACAGTGGCGACCGCGAGGCCGGTGGCTTGGACGGACGCGAAGTACGCGGTCTGGAACACGGCGAGCGAGAGCCCGGTGACCCCGGCGCGCAGGGCCTTGCGGCGCCACGGCCCGGGCCTGACAGCCGTGCGGCGGCGCAGCGACCGGACGATGAGCAGCAGCCCGAAGCCGCCCGCGCAGCGCCAGAAGGAGAGGGCGACGGGGCCCATGTCGCTCACCCGGTAGACGAGGGAGGCGGCGGCGCCCGCGGTGCCCCAGGCGGCACCGGCGACGATCAGAAAGAGCAGGCCTCGCCCGATGGGCAGGCCGGAAACGGCGTTCGACACGTTCGACACGAGAGTCTCTCCGCAGCCGCGCGGGGACCGGCCGAAGGGCGACGACCGCGCGGAAGATGACGAAAGGACCCGGGCCCTCAAGGCGCGACGGCTCGACGGGGTTCCTCGGACTTCGTCTGCGGGCAGAACCGTTCAGCCCGACGTCGAGTCGATGCGTCGGACATGTTCTCGGGGAAGCCCGCCTCAGGCGGCCGGAGGCGGAAGGACGAGTGCGCGCGCGTGCATGATCGCGACCCTACGCGGCGGTACGACGGGCCGCCACATCCTTTTCGGGTCCGCGGGCGACGGGCTCGGCCGACCCCTTGGCGGGCGCCGACGACTGCGCGATGAACGCGCCCACGAGCACCACCGCGCCCCCGACGATCTGCGGCGCCGACAGATGCTCGCCCAGCAGCACCCACGCCAGCACGGTCGCGACGACCGCCTCCAGACACGCCACGACACCGGCGACCTGCGGCGAGAGCCGCCGCACGGAGAGCACGCCGGTGACGTACGCGACGACGGTGGCGACGAGCACGATCCAGCCCAGCAGCAGCCCGGCCGCGACCGGTGTGCCGTCCATGTCCGCGCTGCCCCCGAGCACGGACCAGTCCATGCCCCACGGACGCGCCACGACGGTCAGCACGAGGGCGCCGACCAGGAGGCCGTACGCGATGACGCCGAGCGGGTCCGGTGCCTCGTCGCCCGCGTCGCTGCCCTGGTCGGACAGGACGAAGTAGCCGACCTGACAGCAGGCGGCGGCGAGCGCGAGCAGCAGCCCCATCGCGTCGAAGCTGAGCCCGGACCACACCTCGACGACACAGGCGAGCCCGCCGACCGCGAGGACGACACCGAGGGCGGCCGCGCGGGTCACGGGCCGCCGCTGCACGAACCGCACCCAGCCGAGCACGAGCGCGGGCGCGAGGTACTCGACGAGCAGGGCGACCCCTACGGGGATGCGGGAGATCGAGGCGAAGTAGAAGGCCTGGACACCGGCCACCGCGAGCAGTCCGAACCCGGCGAGCAGCGCGGGCCGCCGGCGCACCAGCGCGCGGTGCCGCACGGCCAGCGGCAGCATCACTAGAGCGGCGCCCGTCACGCGCAGCCACACCATGTGCAGGGGATCGAGTCCCGCCTCGATCAGCGGCTTGGCCGCGACCCCGGAACCGCCGAACGCGACCGCCGACACCAGTGCGAGCCCGAGCCCGACACCCCTGCCCCGACCGACCTCACCGCTCCCTGACGTACGCACCGGCACATGATGACAGGCGACGACATGACCGTCATCCCCGATGACACCTGTCTCACGAGCTGGACGGCCCGCCGGAGCCCGCCGAGCGCACCCGCGCCTCAGCCACCGCCGTCAGCGCCCCAGACGTACTCCTCCCACACCACCACCGTCGATTCGGCCTGCCGCAGCCGGGCCAGCAGCTCCCCCGCGTCGACTCCGCCCCGCCCGAGCACCTCGACGGCCCGGGACTCCGGCTCCCCGACGATCGCCGCGAGCAGATCGACGCCACGCGCGCGTGCGTCACCGCGCCGCCCGGCCCGCTCGCACGCCTCCTCCAGCGCCCCCGCCGCGACCGGCGACCAGCCGACGGCCGTACCCGCCGCCCCTGGGAGTACGGGCAGCGCCCCGGAATCCTCGACGGAACCCTGCCAGCGCAGTCCGTACCCGATGCTGCGCTGCACGAGATAGCCGAGCAGCCGCGCGACCTGCGGGCCGTCGCCCTCGAACACCGCGCGCACCTCCGGATCGGACTCCAGGAGGGTGTGCAGGAGATGGGCCGTGTCGATCTGCCGGTCCCCGTCCCGCAGCGCCCGTCTGCGCGCACCGGCCACCACCGCTGCCAGCTCTACGGTGAGCCTGGCATCGTTGTCCACGCGGTTCGCACCGTGCTCAGTGGTCGACTGCCGGGGAATTCGGGGTTGCACATCCCCCACCCCATCAGTCCCAGTCGATCCGGTCATCCCCGTGACGCACCATTTCCGCGTCCCACAGAAGGTGGGCATCGGGGACGGAATCTCCTCCTTACGGATGACATCACGCCGCTCCGACCCGAAGCCGACGCAAGGGGCGCACAGGCCCTTGCCGCACGCCCCGGGCGCAACCGGGGCACTCCCTCGCACGTCCCACTCCAACATGGAGAGCGGGTGCTGGCTGGTGGCGCTGCCGGCCACGGACGGCAGACAGTACGTCTACCGGGTCTACGCCCCGGCGGACGCACTGCTCGCCGACCTGTTCTGGGAGGCATGGCACTGCCACGAGGAAGGCCCCTTCCCGCGCGCGTGGGACCTGTTCGACGCGGCGGTGATACGGCGGGTGAGCTGAGCCCGACCCCCGGATGCGAACCTGACACCTCATCAGTATTGAATGTTCAGGCCCTTACGACTACGTTCCGCGACACCGCAGCCCGAGACACAGAGGTGGTCGCATGGCCGAAATAAGCGCGGAGGCACGCATCCAGGCACCGGCGGAGAAGGTCTGGGCGCAGCTGACGGACTGGTCGGCGTACGGAGAGTGGAACGCGACCCACACGAGCTTCCCGAAGGGCGGCCCCGCCGCACTGGAGGTCGGCGGCACCTTCGAGGAGAACATGAAGCTGATGGGCTTCCCGGCCGAGGTCGAGTGGACCATCGACGAGTTGGAGCCCGCCCGCACCCTGTCGATCCGGGGCAAGGGCCCGATGGCCGTGACCGTCGCCACGCGCTACACCCTCACGCCCGACGGCGACGCCACGACGGTCCGGATCGACGGCGAGTTCACCGGCGCGGCGGTCTCCCTGATGGCCGGCAAGCTGAAGGACTCGGGGACGGCCGCACTGAACGAGTCCCTGCGCAAACTGGCCGGCCTGGTGTCCTGAGCCCGCCCATGCACGCCGCACGACAGCACAAAGACGCCCCGCGGACACTTCCGCGGGGCGCCTGTACGCACCAGGGGGACACGCCGCCGACGGCGGAGATGTCTCCGAGGGCGGCCCATCAGTCCTCGTCGGCGAGGATCAGATACAGCTTCTTGCGGGCCTCGTTGATGACCGTGAGCGCCTTCTCGCGCTGCTCCTTGCTGCCCGTCTTCCAGACCTGGCCGAAGGCCTCCATCAGACCGAAGCCGGCCTGGCGGATGTCGTTCAGCGCCTCCCAGTCGACGCCGCGCCCGGCCTCTTCCCAGGGTGCGTCGGGACCCTCGTCGGCCGCCGTACGGCCGGCCTCGGTGAGCGAGAACAGCTTCTTGCCGCCCTCGGTCTCGCTGACGATCAGGCCCTCGTCCTCCAGCAGCTGAAGGGTGGGGTAGACCGAGCCGGGGCTGGGCTTCCACGCCCCTCCGCTGCGCTCGGCGATCTCCTGGATCATCTCGTAGCCGTGCATGGGCCGGTCCTTCAGCAGGGCCAGGATCGACGCGCGGACATCACCGCGCCGCGCCCTGCCCCGCGGTCCGCCCCGGCCGCCGCGCCCGCCCCAGGGACCCGGGCCGAAGCCAGGACCACCAGGACCCCCGGGACCACCGAAACCGGGCCCGAAGGGACCGAAGGCGGCTCGCCGCCCCGGACCACCATGACCGTGTGCGCGTCCGGAACCGAAGCCCGGACCGAATTCCTCTCCATGGGAACGCATCGCAACCACTCCATTCGTTGTCTTGTCGTTGATCTGTCGCGATGCGTCAACGATATATCGGAACAGCGCGAACGACAACCCCCAAAAAGAAGTGACCCAGACCACACCCGAAACGAAGCCGTTTCGATAGCGCCGAGAGCTAGGCTGACGAATACCGAAGTGAACGAAACGGTTTCGTACAAGGAGAGTGCCCGCCATGGCCTCCGTACTCGTCGCCCACCGTCAGTCCCTGCAGCGTCTCGGCCTGCGCATGCTCCTCGCCGCCGAGCCCGACCTGACCGTCGCGGGCGAGGTGAGGAACGGCGCCGAAGCGGTACGCATGAGTGCCGCACTCAGCCCCGATGTCGTCCTGATGGACACCTCGGTGGTCGACACGGACGGGGTCGACGTCATCAGCCGCATCACCCGCCCTCCCACCCTGCTCCCGATCACGGAGTCAGCCAGAACCACCAAGCACCACCGCCCGCGCGTACTGCTCCTGACCCCCACCGACCACGAGCGGCACGCCTACGCAGCCCTGCGCGCCGGAGCCGGCGGTTTCCTCCCCCAGGACGCCACCCCCGAGGAACTGGCGGCGGCCGTCCGCATAGTGGCCGCCGGAGACGCCGTCACCACCCCCAGCCTCACCCGCGCCCTGATCGACACCGTCCGCCACGAACACACCACCGGCCCACTCCACCGCGAGACGGAACTCGACGCCCTCACCCGACGCGAACGCGACGTCCTCACCGCGGTCGCCGCCGGTTGGTCCAACACCGAGATCGCCACCCGCCTGTCGATCTCCCCGACCACGGTCAAGTCCCACGTCAGCCGCATCCTCGCCAAGATCGGCGCACGCGCACGCGTACAGGCGGTGGTCTTCGCCTACGAGTCAGGCCTCGTACGCCCAACAGCAGCCTGACCCCAAGCCCACCCTCACCACTTCCACAGCACAGACGCCACTCCTCAAGCGCAGGCCGGCACCTTTTAGCCCATCCGGCGTTTGAGGACAAGCGCGTTCACCCCGCCTTCCCACCCACCCCGCCGCACCTTCAGCACCGACCGGCACCCTCCAGCCCGTCCGGCGTTTGAGGACGAGCGCGTTCAGCGCGACCTTCCCACCCACCCACCTGCCACCTCCTCCCCCGGCCGCCGCCACCTTCCAGCC